>JAZSRT010000116.1:0-120562 GCA_045538645.1 Acutalibacteraceae bacterium
TCCTTGACCATGTCCACATACTTGGCCAGGGTGTGAACGGGAGAAGAGGTGTAGGAGATGGTGCCGGAAGCGATAGCGCCGGCCTTGACGGTAGCTTCCATAGCCACCTTCATGTTCTGCACGTCGTTCAGAGCGTCGAAAATACGGATCACATCCATACCGTTTTCCACAGCCTTCTTGACGAACAGCTTTACGAAATCATCGGGGTAGTGGGAATAGCCCAGCACATTCTGACCACGCAGCTACACCGAAACGCTGTTCTTCGTCAACAATTAAAAGTCCCAGATCCTTGAATTCAACATCCTTTGAAATAATGCGGTGTGTTCCCGATATAATGTCAATTGCCCCTGCTTTTATTTTTTTGATGATTTCTTTCTGCTCCTTGGGGCTTCTGAAACGGCAGAGCATATCCGCTTCTATGGGGAAGCCCTCAAAGCGGTGAAGTATGGTTCTGTAATGCTGTAATGCAAGAATTGTTGTGGGTACAAGTAAAGCCACCTGTTTTCCGTCGCATATGCACTTGAATGCGGCTCGAAGGGCAACTTCCGTTTTTCCGAATCCTACGTCACCGCACAGCAGGCGGTCCATAGGACAGTTTTTCTCCATATCATTTTTAATTTCGTCAACACTGCGTAACTGATCTTCCGTTTCTTCAAATTCAAAACGGCGCTCAAAGTCATTCTGCATATCAATATCAGGCGAAAATGCAAAGCCCGGTGTGCTTTGTCTTGCGGCATACAGCTTTATAAGGTCGGCTGCAATATCTTTTACGGCACCGCGCACACGTGCTTTTGTCTTTTCCCAGTCGCCTGAACCCAAACGGTTGATTTTTACCGTTCGTGACGAATCCTCTTCGTGAGGGCCCACATATTTTGAAACAAGCTCGAGCTTAGTTACGGGCACATAAAGAATGTCGCCCTTTGCATACTTGATTTTTATATAATCTTTGGTTACACCCTCCATCTGAACCTTGTGTATGCCGTCAAAAATACCTATTCCGTTGGTTTTATGAACAACATAATCACCTGTGTGCAGTTCTTCAAGAGAATTAAATGAGTTTTTATTTTTCTGATATTTTTTTACGGAACGTCTTTCAGCCTTTGCGTGTCTGCCGTAGCTTATTACAAGAAGCTTTTCTCCGGGAAAATCCATTCCCGCATTAAGTGCGCCCGTTAAAATGTTGATGTAGCCTTTTTGTATAACTTCAGGTATATTTTTACAGAGAAGTGCGGGCAGTTCATCGTCTGAAAGCTCCTCAAGAAGTCCCGCTGCGGCTTTTTCCGTACCTGCAAAAACTATTACCGTGTATTTATTCTTTATAGGGTGTTCAATATCTTCAAGAAGTAATTTGTAAGAACCGTCCCATGCTGATATCTGATTTATATGGAAGGTAACAAGATCCCTTACGGGCGTATCAAAGCTGCCCCTTGCAAAATTATCCGCATAAACGGTTTTGCAAAGAGTGTAATACTCCGAAAGCGCTGAAAATGTGATATAAAAGCCTTCAAGCCCCTTGCATAATACACCGTCATAAAAAAGTTCTTTAAGTTCTTCATTGTGAAGCTTTTCGTGGGCAAGGGCTTTTTCTTTTACACCTGCCGTTTCGGCTACGATAAGAAGACTGTCGGGGAAGTAATCAAGGGGAGTTACCGTGTCTTTATAAACTATGGGAAGATACTTATCACAGCAGCCGGGCATAATGCCGTTTCTTAAAAGGTCTTCATCTTTTGATAAAAACTCTTTTACCTTCGCTGCATTTTTTGTTTTAAGTCCTTTTCCCAGTGATGCTATACTGTCGGCAAGCTCTTCTTTTGAATCAATAAGTATTTCTTTTACGGGAGCCAGGGAAATTGTATCAATATTGTCTTTTCTTCTTTGTGAAATAACGTCAAACTGAGCAATTGTATCTATTTCATCTCCCCAGAATTCAATTCTGACGGGACTTTCCATATTCGGAGGGAATATATCCAATATACCGCCTCTTAAAGAAAACTGTCCTGCACCTTCAACCATATCGGAGGCACTGTAGCCGCATTTTACGAGTTTAGTTCTTATTTCATCCGTTGTAATTTCCATTCCGGGGGAGAGGGTGAAGGTTCTTTTTATCAGTTCTTCTTTCGGGAGCGTTCTCTGCATTGCCGCTTCCGCCGAGAGGATAAGAATATTGCATTCTCCCGATATCATTTTTGAAAGGGCACCGAGTCTTCTTTGTTCGTATTCACTGCCGCTGCTTTCAACGGAATGATAACCGAAATCTCTTGCAGGGTAAGTGACACATTCTGAACCTAAAGCTCTCAGGTCAGTGCACAGCTTTTCTCCTGATGCTTCATCGGGCACAAGCACAACAACACCGTGCTTTTGTTCTTCGCACAGTGTGTGTATCAGAAAAGCTTTCGGCGTGGGCGGAAGCCCCAATATGCCGAAAGGAAATCTGTTTTTATCAATGTTGATTCTGATATTTTTGTATTCGGGGGATGTTATCAGCAGTTTTGAATAGCAGGACATAATTTTAACCGTTGTAACGGCTCATTGCACCGTCTGTATCTCCGTCAAGTATGTATTTCAGTGATTCAACAGCCTTTTCCATTGTCTTTTTAAGAGTTTCCGTATCCTCTTTTGAAAATCTTCCGAGAACGTAGTCCTTAAGGTCATCGTCCTTGTCTTTTCTGTCCCCCACACCTATTTTAAGTCGGGGGAATACGTCGGAATTAAGCTGCCATATGATACTTTTTATGCCGTTATGACCGCCTGCAGAACCTTTTTTTCTGATTCTGAGCGTTCCCGTAGGAAGGGAAATATCGTCATAAATAACTATTATTTTTTCAGGCGGAATTTTATAAAAGTCAGCCGCGGCTTTTATAGATTCCCCTGAATTGTTCATATAAGTCTGAGGTCGCATTATAAGACATGGATGTCCCTCTATCATAGCAGTGCAGGTAAGTGCCCTGTATTTTACACGGTCTGTCTTAAGTGAATATTTGTTGCAAAGAATATCAAGACACAAAAAACCTGCATTGTGCCGTGAATATTCATATTCCTTCCCGGGATTGCCAAGTCCTGCAATGATAAATTCCGGCTTTCCCGCAAAGGATGATTCTTGTGTAACCTTTTTCTTAAAGAATGCCATTTTTGTTCTCCGTTTATTTTTTTTCACGGTAGGGCTTTTTTTGTGTTACCCAACCTGGCTTGTTTATCTGTCTTTCTCTTGCAACAGCAAGTGCATCTTCGGGAACGTTTTCTGTTATGGTTGAGCCTGCTGCAGTGTAGGCTCTGTCGCCTACCGTAACAGGGGCGATAAGGTTTGTGTTGCAGCCGATAAATGCATCATCGCCGATTTTGCAGCGGTTTTTCTCTTTGCCGTTGAAGTTTACCGTTACAACACCGCAGCCGAAATTAACGCCGCTTCCCACGTCCGAATCACCTACATAGGTAAGGTGGGAAACACTTGTTTTTTCTCCGACGGTAGAGTTTTTCACTTCAACAAAATTACCGCAGTGTACACGGTCTTTTATTACGGAATTCGGTCTTATATGAACAAACGGTCCCATTGTAACACTGTTTCCGATTACCGCTTCTTCAGCCTGAACACTGTTAAGCACCGTGTCATTTCCGACTTTTGTTTTATAAAGCACCGTATTGGGGCCGATTTCGCAACCGCTTCCGATTTCACAGCCCTCTTTGATTATTGTTCCGGGAAGTATTACGGTATCCCTTCCGATAACAGCGGTTTTGTCAATAATAACACCGTCGGTGCAGGGTATGGAAACGCCGTCGAGCATATATTTTTCGAGTAATCTTCTTCTCACCTTTTCATTGAGTTCATAAAGCTGTACTCTTGAATTTGCGCCGAGTACCGCATCTTTGTTGTCTGTGGTATATGCTCCTACTTTTTTACCTTCACTAAGAGCTATCTGAACGGTATCGGTGAGATAATATTCACCCTTTGAATTGTCATTTCTGATTTTTCCTAAAAGGTCAATAAGTGTGTCGCAGTTGAACCACATAACACCTGAATTTATTTCGTTGATTTTTTTGATTTCTTCTGTTGCACTTGCTTCTTCTGTGATTGCAACAAAATCTCCGTTTTCGTTTCTTACTATTCTGCCGTAACCGAAAGGATTGTCAACCTTTGCTGAAATAACGGTCTGAATAAAATTTCCGTCCGAATGATATTTAAGTCCGTTTGAAATAGTTTCGGAGTCTATGAGGGGAGCGTCACCGTTAAGTATCAGAACATTGCCTCCGGAATGCCTTTTTATAAAATCCGTTGCCTGCATAACGGCATGACCCGTGCCCAGACGCTGTTCCTGCTTTGCTGTTTCAGTATCCGTGCCGAGATAACTTTCTATAACCTCGCTTTTATATCCCGTAACAACAAGTATATCTTCAATTTCCGCACCCTTTGCCGCGTCAATTACCCATGAAAGCATAGGCTTAAAAAGAAGCTCAGCCATAACCTTGGGTTTGTCGGATTTCATTCTTGTGCCTTCACCGCCGGCAAGTATTACTGCACAATTATTCACGTGTATTCCTCCGTTGAAAGTATATTGTTGACTTATATATTATATTTATTATTAATTATTTTATCACATATAATACCAAGCTTCAAGCATAATTTGGAAAAAAGAAGGGAATTTAACTGATGGCAGCAGCAGTCAGATATTGTCTGTGTGTTTTTTAAGGAAAAATTTCCTGTCGTTGTGATACTTCTCTAAAAGTCAATGCTTTTTTTGTTTAATTTACAAAAAAATTATCCGGCATAATAAATTTTTTGTGTTTGTCATTGACAGTTGACCTGTAAAATATTATAATCAATCTGTATAATTATATCGGTGTGCCCTTTTTGGGTTGTCGGTGTTATTGCAACAAATTTAACGAGGAGGAATTATTGTGAAAAATAATTCATCACAGAGCAGATTTGCAAAAATCACTGCTAAAGTAATTGTTATGTTACTTGCCGTGGTTTTATCCCTTTCTGTTCTTCCCACATTGTCGGTTGATATTCTTCCCTCAGCCCATGCAGCGGAAGAATATGTTGTTCAGTCAGGTACAACAGTTTCAGCTATTAACACTCAGCTTGCTTCTTATTCCGCAGGTACTGTGGTGAATATGAAACTTACCGGAGTAATTAATCTGACAGACACATCTACAACTACTTTTTCTGCAGGTATCACAGGTATTACTATTCCTGCAGGAATAACAGTAAATTTGTTTATGAACGGTTATACTATTGATTTTATACGATCATCTGACGGTGCATACAGATTACCTTATGTTTACGGTATAGTTAACAAAGGTACGCTTAATGTATACAGTGGTTCAAGCGAAACTGCAACAAGCAACACTGCTGCCATTAACATTATCAATGTGCGTACCGGTATGACATGTAATGAAGAAGAACAATCTTCATATGCGAACCTTGAGGCAATCAGAAACGAGGGTACTCTTTCGGTTAACAGCAAGGTTACAATCAATGTTAATTCGCATATTGAATATGATGAAACAGATGGCAGCAGTACAGAGCAGATTGCGGTTGGTGCTACTGCGATTAATAATACGCAACAAGCAATATGCGTAGTTAATAATGCTGTGCTTAATGTAAGTGCATACGGTAATTCTATTTATAATGGTGGTTCAGGTGCATTTAACTATTCTCCTCACGGTGATCCTTGTAATACAGTCGCAGTGGCTTATGGTATTTATGGCGGTACTGTGAATGTGAATGGTTCTACAAATATTACTGTATCTGCAACTGCAAATTCCGAGCGAAATACAACATTCAGTAATGCTGATAGCGGTAAATCTACTCTCACAGGTGTTGCGTTTGGTATTGCTTCTTCCGAGACAATTGTTATAAACAGTGCAGAAAAAATTGATGCTAAAACATCAATGAATGCAAATAAGGCTACCACAGACTCAGCCGGTAGTATAAATCTTTATACCGGCGGCGTGTATTCTGTTTCAGGTCATGTTCCTGTAATTCCCGATGCTACTATTACAGTTGGCGGCAGTTCGTTGAGTCAGGATAGTAATAACGGTACTATTCGTTATTTTGAGGGTACTGTTGTTTCCGGTACTGATATGCTTAAATCTGCTTCTGAAATCGTAAGTGCTAATAATTCATATAACGGTTATTATAAATCTTATCATACAGGAACAATCAATGCAGGTACTTTCCTTGACGAGAGTGGAAATGCCTATACAACTGATATAGCAACTTCTCAAAATAGTCATCCTACTAATATTACTCGTGGTGCTCTTGACGGCAAAAACAGAGTGCATATTGTCTACAGATATTGGGTAGATCAGAACAGAAGTGCTATTGATACTTCTATTGTGGGCGAAAATGGTAATGTCGGTTATTCCTATATGCCTCTTACAGACGGTACAGGTGTTGTTAATTCACTTGTAAACTTAAGCGGTGTTACCGGACAGTCTATTCTTACCAAAACTCACGATGCAACTATCAGATATGTTTCAGGGGCAGAGTCCTGTAACAGTTATTACTGGGGACTTGTCGATGTTGCATATTTGCAGACAACAACATTATTCTCGGATCTTAATGTAACTTCAACTGCAAACAGAGGTACAGCTTTCAAGACATTCTCTGCACAGGGTGCTGCAGACGGTGCTGCTCCTGCAGGTAACGGACCTATTTATATCTTTGTTGACTATGCAAGAATTGACCCCACTTCAATCAAAGCAAAGGTCGGCACATCAAATGTTGTAACCACCACATATACAGGTTCTCCCATAAAGGCTTCTTCTATCGGTCTTTCGATAGTGGATTCTGTTAAGGAAACAGATTACACAAACGAATACAATCTTGATTTTGCTGCTTCCGATCTTATCTCTGTAACATATTCATACACAGGTACAAATATGGCAGGTGTTAAAGAGACAAGCGAATCAGGTCAGCTTCCCATAAATGCAGGTACATATGAAGTAACTCTAAAGGTTGCACAAAGTACTACATATGACAAGGATCCCAAGCATAATAAGAACAGACACGGACTTGAATATACATTTACCCTTATTATCGAGCAGGCTTCCATTCTCAGAGGTACTCTTCCCGAAACTACAACACTTACCTACGGTCAGAAGCTCAACGAGATCCTTCAGCTTACAACTTATGCAGCACAGGGTATTGCAAATGACACAAACATCACAGGTGTATTCTCATTTACAAATGCCGCTGACGGAAGTTCTTTCAAGACAGTTGGTGAAAACCAGATAGTTTCAATTACCTGGACACCCACATATTCCGCAACACCCACAGCAAAGAACTATAAAACAACAACATTCAATGTTGCATATACGGTTAAGAAAGCTCCTCTTACCATAAGACCCAACGCAGCAGCCGTAATTTACGGTAATACTGATTTTGATACACCTTACAGTGTAACAATCACAGGTCTTGTAGCTAACGACACAGGCGATACAACAAAAGCAGAAATTGCCAATGCATTAAGCTATATGATCTTAAGCGGCGACAGCTACATTCCTTACGTAGCAGGTGAAGTAGGTGTGGGTTCATACTACATCCGTGCAACCTTCACAGATGTTCCCGCTGTGCTTTCAAACTATGAATATGTTTATTCTTACGGTGCAGGCAACAATGAAGAAGGTATTCTCAGAGTTTCTCAGAGAGCAATTACCGTTGAAGCTGTTGCTAAAGACAGACCTTATGCCCCCGATAACTATAATGTAGAAGTAACATTTACCATCACCGACGGCAGATTTGGCGTTGACGATGTACGTATACTTGCTGCAAACGGTGCACTCAGTGATAACAGCGCAGGCACAAAAGAAGTTAACGGTATCACAAAGCAGAGTGTTGCTGATCTTGTAACAGGCGGTTCAGGTAAGAACTACTATGTTGCCGATGTTGTATACAAGACAGGTACAACTCTTCTTGTAACAATCACCAAGGGCGTTCCCACAGTTACAACTCCCGTTATTGAAGAAATGTTCTACCAGAGAGCAAGAACTCTTAAGGATATTGAACTGGTAGGCTACACTTCTTCCGTTGAAGGTGCATGGCAGTGGGTAGATTCAAGCGTTAATCCCACAGTTAATGTTGCGACCTATAAAGCACAGTTCGTTCCCGCAGATACAACAAACTACGAAATCAAGGTAGTTGATATTGCTATTAAGGTTAAGGCTACTCCCGTTGTTATTTCTTACACAGGAACAGTTTCCTACGGTGACAATATCCCCAATATCACAGCTTACACATATAAAGCTGACCTTGACCCCTCATTCAGTATAGATGCTGTTACCACATCCGGTAATATTACACCTCATACAAGCTATGTTAAGGGTTCTCCCGTTGTTGAAGGTGGCTATGCAGTTGAAATTTCCGCTCCCAATTTCATTGATGTAAACGGCAACTACACATTTACCACAACTAACGGTGTTATCAATGTTAAACCCAGACTTATCACATTTAAGGTTGAAGATACAACTGCAACCTACGGTGATAACTTTGTTCCCTCCGCTTCAACCGTTCAGGTCACATTCGACGAATCTCTCCTTGTAGGTACAGATACAATTGAAGATGTAACAGCAAACGGTGCAGCTCCCACATTCGAGTATTCAACAGATTTCAAGTATATCGACAATTATCAGGTTGGTTCTTACTACATTAAGGCAACTCCCAACTTCGTAACTTCTCCCAACTACGAAGTAACTGCTACTGACGGTACTCTCAGTGTTACAAAGGCTCAGCTTGTTATCAAGGCAGATGACATCACTCTTGAATACGGCAGCCCCATCCCCGCAGACATTGAAAATGCATTCACTGTTGTCGGTGCAAAGAGAAACGAAACAGCAGCAGAGGTTGTTTCTTCAGGTACTATCGAAATAGATACAACTTATGAGAAGAATTCTCCCGTTAATGTTGAAGGCTATCCCATAACAGTTGACATTACAAACGCAGTATTCAATAACTACACAGTATCAGTTCAGCACGGTACTATCACAGTTATCAAGGCTACTCCCAAGGTAGTAACTCTTCCCACTGCAACAATTACTCACGGTCAGACTCTCGGTGATGCTGTATTTGCAGGCGGTGCAGTTGAAAACGGCGTAGCAGGTAAATACCTCTATAATGCCGCTTCCACAACTCCCGCATACCGTGCAGAAGCATATACAATTTATACAGCAACATTTATCCCCGCAGACTCCGTAAACTATAACTCCGTAACAGGTCTTTATGTAGCTCTTACAGTTAACAAGAAGCCCGTTTCAGGTACACTTGCAGTAGCAGGTATTCCTATGGTTGGTGAAAAGCTTACTGTTGATGTAACAGGTCTTGATCCCGACGAAATCGGTGTATATACACTTACCTGGTATAATGCTGCTAACGTACAGATCGGAACAGGTGCCGAGCTTAATCTTACAGATGCTCACAAGCTTCAGGCTCTTACTGTTAAGGCTGTTGCAAATGCTCCTTACACAGGCGAAGTAGTTTATGTAACAACAACAATTGCACCTTCTCTTACAAATGTTGAAACTATCCTTGGTGCAGATAAGTTCGATACATACTTTGATCTTGCAGGACTCAGTTCATATCTCGGCGAAGCAGAATATGTTTACAATGCTCAGCCTCACTATATAGAATTCCAGAGAGATATTGCAAGTCTTTCATCTGCTTCTATCGGTGATGTAACCGTTAAGTACAACGGTTCAACTGCAGCTCCCACAACAGTAGGCTACTACACAGTTACAATTGATATCGCAACACCTGATGATGACCTTAACAATATTCAGGTTGTAAACGGTCTTACAATGGTAGGCGATAAGGTAGTTTATTCTCCCATTGCTAACTACAAGATAGGTACTCTTGTTATCACTCAGGCTCCTTATTATGTAAATGTAGAAGTTCAGAACAAGGTATATGACGGTACAGGTTCTGCAACAGCTAAGGTAACAGAGCAGTACGGTGCTTGCGAGCTTACAGGCGGCGGATATGATGATGTATCTTTCGATGAAGAAACTGCAGTTTACTATTTTGCATCCGCTGAAGTTGGTACAGATATTGATGTATTTGTAAATAATGCTTCTCTTAAGGGTGCTGCAGCCGAAAACTATGAGCTTCTTATTTCAATGTCAAATGATGCTAAGGCAGACATTACTAAGAGAACTCTTAAGGTTAAGGTTGTTCCTGTTGAAAGAGAATACGAAGAAGGCAACTACTATGTAGACTTAAGCTTTGAGCCCGTTGCAAATTCACTTGCTGCAGGCGATGACGGTTTCGTATATGTTGATGAATCTCTCGTTCAGGGTGCTATTGATAATTACAGAGCAGGTCTCAGAAATGTAACAGTTTCAGGTGCAGTTCTTACAGGTTCAAGGGCTCGCAACTACGAACTTGAACTCACAAATCTTGAAGGCCTTACAGTAGAAATTCTCAAGGCAACTCCCTTCTATCCCATCCCCATGACAGATGTTCTTTACTACGACAGTGCAAGACCTCTTAATGCTATTTCCCTCGGTGACAGCCGTTGGACTTGGGACAGTGCAGTTGCTAACGATGTTCCCGGTGCAGGTGTTCATACCTATAAGGCAATTTACACTCCCGACGATACAAATAACTATGCTACTGTTGAATATGATGTAGAGCTTGAAATTCTCAAGACTACAGTTACTATTACAGCTGCTAACTTTACAGTAACATACGGTGATATCGAACCCACATATTACTATAATGTAACAGGTCTTACAGGTGCTGATACAATCAAGAATTCCGTTGACGGTTATGTTCTTATGAACTGCTCATATGCAGCAGGCAGCGATGTAGGTCAGTATGACATAGTTCTTACAGGCGCATTCGAAAGCGACAACTATAACTTTATCTACAGAAACGGTAAGGTAACAGTTAATAAGCGTGCAGCTTATGTTGAAGCTATCGCTCAGAACAGAGAATATGCTCCCGGTAACCTTAATGTAGATGTTAACTTCTCGGCTATTACAAACCTCTACGGTTCAGACGGCGCAAACGATGTATTCCTTGAGGGTGCATTCCCGATAACAGGTACTATCGATAATGAAAATGCAGGTATTAAGAATGTTAAGTACACAATGCCCGTACTTGCAGGTGCAAAGTCAGGCAACTACGAACTCAGACTTCTTAATCCCACGCTTACAGTTGAAATTCTCAAGGCTAAGATTACAGGTGTGGTTCTTCCTCAGTCCGGTACTGTAGGTTACGGTCAGAAGCTTTCAACAGTTAAGTTTACTTCAAGCTATGAAGGCACCGAATACGGTACATTCTCAATGGAGAATCCCACCACAACACCCACACAGGTTGGTACATTCTCTGATGTTTATAAGGTAGTATTCACTCCCTTCAACACTCAGAACTATGCAACAATTTCTCAGTATATTGTTCTTACTGTTGAACCTTCAGAACTCAACATTGCTATCTCATTCACAGGCACAGCACAGAGCGGTAAGTCACTTTATGTTATTACAAATGACGTTCCCGCAGGTGCTCAGGAATATCTCTACTTCGAGTGGTACAGAGTTGAATCTCCCGAAGATGATCCCAGAAGCGGTGTCAAGGTTGCATCAGGTACAGACTTCTATACTCTTACAGATGCAGACAGCGGCAAGTTCATTCTTTGTACAGTTACAAATATAGACGGTGCTCCCTACACCTGTTTTGCTAAGTGCGTAACTGATTCTTCAGTAGAAGAACAGAAGCTTTCCTTCTGGCAGAAGCTCGTTAACTGGTTCTACAGAATCATCTCCAATATCACTCAGATATTCGGCAAACTTATGTAACACTAATAAAAGCAGCGGCTGCACAAACAGCCGCTGCTTGTTTTCCTTATAAGAAAAATCCTTTCTGTAAAGAAAAAGATTATATGTCTCTCCGACCTCTCAGCTACACTTTGTTCGGAGACGGGCTATACGAAAACGCTTCGCCGCATGTGTACGGCGAAGCCGTTTTCTTTTGAAAAGAACAAATTATGATAATGATGTTGTCCCCGACTGTGCTGATGATATACGAACAATATTCGGATGATATATTTGTCTGTGATAAATATGAATAAAGATCAGAGGACATTGCTCTGCTTACTCTTTATTAACGATTGAGCTTCACACATTGCATTTTACTCATTTCTGCGTTTGCTTACAAAAGTACGTGTCTGCTGCTTTTGAACACTGTCCGTAAAATCCGATAAATCAAGATAAACCGGAACAGCCTTCAGACCGTATACACCTTGATAATAAATTTTACTGTTATTACACTCGCTTTATCTTTGTTTTCTTGCTATCCAAAATCAATATTTTTTCATTTTTGGGAAATGGATTATTTATTCAGCAACCAATCTGCCACATCAACAATCTTAATGCCCTCATATTGATATTCAGGGTTTCTTGTTCGTGCTATTATCATTTTTGGATAGGCATCTTTAACTTTAAGCAGAGGATCTGCTTCTCGCTTAAAAGTATCGGGATGGGTTATGTTGTCCGAAACTTGAATATAAATCTTTTCACTTCTTTTTAAGGCAACAAAGTCGATCTCTTTTTTATGCAAAACGCCCACATAAACCTCGTAGCCTCGTCTGAGCAATTCCATTGCGACAATATTTTCAATCACTCTGCCGCTATCTGAATTTTTTGTGCCGAGCTTGGCATAACGGAAGGTATGATCACTCAAATAATATTTATCATTAGTGGTAAGATACTTTTTGCCTTTAATATCATATCTTCGGAACTTATAGAAGGCAAAAGCATTACAAAGATAATTCAGATAATTGCCGACAGTCTTATGATTGATTTTATCCTTGTTTGACATAAGTGTATCCGTAATGCTTCTTGCTGATGTTAAGTTTGATACATTATCCATTAAGAATTGAGAAATTCTATCCATTAAAACAGGATTTTTGATATTATACTTTTGTCTTATATCTCTTAAAATCAAGGTATCAAAAACATTTTCAATATAGTCAAATTTATCTTCCTGTTCTTTATACAGATAAGAACCGGACATACCGCCTTCAAGCATATAGTTATCAAAAGCAGTATACCTATCTGTAAATCCGAAGTAATGAACATACTCGGCAAAAGAAAACGGATATACCTTAATTTCAAATGTTCTGCCGGTAAACAACGTTGCTAAATCTGAACTGAGCAAGAAAGCATTAGATCCCGTGATGTAGATATCGTACATTTCGGTTGCGTGTAAATTGTTTATGCATAGCTCAAAGTTATCGCACATCTGAATTTCGTCAATTAAAACGAAATTTTCCTTGTCATCTATATAGTTGTTTTCTATATATTCGTTAAGAGCTTTGTATTCTTTTAGTTCGTCATATTTAGACAGATTAAAATTGATATGGATAATATTAGCGTTTTCAATATTTTTCTGTACATAGGCTTTGAAGGCTTCCAACAGTTTTGATTTGCCTGAACGCCTTACACCTGTCAGGACTTTAATATCCGGTGTTCCGATCACGTTTATCATTTTATTCAGGTAATTGCTTCGCTCAATCAATTTCATAAAAATCACCTCGCAAAGTTATTATGCCATATTCACTTCCCAAAATCAACATTTTTTCATTTTTGGGAAGTGGAATTTTAAAATAGTGCAGAATTAATGATGTGTCTGATTCTGATCGTTAATTCGCGGTTCGTTTTTTGCACAGGCATATAAGTTTTTGAAGGACTTATTTTCTCTTCTGATTGTTTGTTCTGTAATTTTGTGAATATATTTATTGACACGGAACAAATATATAATGTAATATAAATTATAAAATAACAAGGAGGATATTATGGCAGTAAAACTTAATCCCGATAAGGAAGTTGTTGCTAAAATCAAGGAAGGACTTAAGCTTAAAGACGGCTACTGTCCCTGCAGACTTCCGAAAACCGATGAATACAAATGCATATGCAAAGAATTCCGTGAACAGATTGCAGATCCCGAATTTGAGGGCTTTTGCCATTGTATGCTTTATTATAAATCAAAAGACTAAAGGAGAAATATATGTCAGTATTGAAAGTAGATCACAGCAATTTTAAAGAAACAGTTTCAGACAGCAAAGGAACCGTTATTCTCGATTTCTGGGCAGAATGGTGCGGTCCGTGTAAGATGATAGCACCTTTTGTAGAAGAGCTTTCCGAAACTCACCCCGGAATTGCATTCTGCAAAGTGAATGTGGATGATGAACCTGCCATTGCTGCCGCTTACGGAATTGTTTCTATTCCCACGCTTATAAAGTTCAAAGATGGAAAAGTTGTTGATCAGCACGTAGGCTATGCGGGCAAAGATATGCTTGAAGCCTGGGCTGTTCTTTAATCAGGAGAAAAATTATGCCGTATTTAAGTGTACATTTCCGTGAAAAACTCACCGTTGACGGTGAACAGGTGCATTTTGCCGTATCGGAAGACGGTTTTAACTGGGAACAGCTCAATGGAGGAAAGCCAATACTTGAAAGTAAAAAAGGTACTCTCGGTGTGCGAGATATAGAAATTATCCGCCGAGCAGACGGAAAATTTTCCATTCTTGCCACAGACCTTTGTGTTGTAAAAAGAATGGACGAAAACTATAATATTGACTGGAAAGATATAAACCACAACGGCAGTAAATGTCTTTCTTACTGGGAAAGCGATGACCTTGTAAATTTTTCCGAACAGCAGCTTCTATATTTCGGCAGAGATGATTTCGGATGCCTCTGGGCACCTGAAATTACATATGATGACGAAGCAGGGGAGTATCTTATTCACTGGGGCTCAACGGTAAAAGAAGACGGCTTTAATCATATGTCCATATATTGTTGCAGAACAAAGGATTTCAGAACCTTTACATATCCTGAGCTTTTCTTTACGAAATCAAACGAAATACTTGATTCACATTTAATGAAGCACGGTGATACCTGGCACCTGTTTTATAAAAATGCCCACGACCCTTCGGGAAATATGCACGAAACATCGGATAATATTATGGGGCCCTTTACCCACGACGATGAGTTTGATGCACTTGTAAGATATTACACAAACGGCGGTTCTTATGAGGGAGCTACCACATACACTCTTCCCGACGGCAGATGGTGCCTGATGCTTGATTTCTTCGGCTGTCCCAAGGATAAAATGGGCTATGTGCCTTTTGTTTCAAAAACCCCCGGAGACACATCTTTTAAGAGAGCCGACAGTGAATTCAGTTTTCCGTATGGCTTTAAGCACGGAAGATTTATTGAAATAACAAAAGAAGAATACGAAAGACTTAAGAATCATTACGGTAATTAATAAGAAAATAATATGTAAATTCCAATACTGATTAATTTAATTAATCAATTTGTTGTTCTTTTTTCATAATTGCTTTTCTTAAAAACTCTTGACTTGTAAGGACCTTTTTAGTATACTTCATTTAATATAAAAATGCAGTGATGATATTAAGACCGTTTGATTTATGTTTTCAGAGAGCCGCCGTTGGCTGAAAGGCGGTAACAGGTTTTTCGGTTTGCCTCGTATCGGAGCACGGCTCCTCAACACTTCCAAAAGGGAGTTTATAGGGAATTGCGGCGGGTCCCGTTACCAAGACCAAGGGCTTATCTGAGCCTAAAAGCGGCTGTTATACAGCAATTCCGGGTGGTACCGCGGTAATTATTATCGTCCCTGAAACTTAAGTTTCGGGGATTTTTTTTGTATCAAGTATTAAAGGAGCAAAACATAATGAAACAGATAAAAATTACAGATAAAACAATGCTGAATCTCGCACCTGTTCTCAGCTTCCGTGAAAAAACGGAAATTGCAAAGCAGCTTGATAAATTGGGTGCAGACGTTATAGAGCTTCCCGCAATAAAAAATGATAAGGCAGATATGCTTCTTGTGAAAAATATTGCAAGTGTTGTTGAAAAATCTGCAGTAAGTATTTCTACGGGATTTACAAAAGAATCTGTTGAATGTGCATATGATTGCATAAAGGATGCGAAAAAGCCTGTGCTTAACATAGCTGTTCCTGTGTCTCCCGCTCAGATGGAATATGTTTGTGCGCTCAAACCCGATAAAATGCTTGTGAGAATAGAAGAACTGGTAAGTGCCGCAAAAGAGCTTTGTAATGAAGTTGAATTTACAGCCCTTGATGCCACAAGAGCAGAAAAAGAGTTTTTGTATAAGGCTGTTTCGGCTGCAATAAAAGCGGGTGCGTCAAGCATTACCCTCTGTGATGATGCAGGTGTTGCTGATGCTGATGACTTTGCTGCATTTGTTAAAGATATGTATAATCAAGTTAGCGAGCTTGCTTTTGCAGGCGTAAGTGTTGATGTGAGCGATGCCATAAATATGTCAACTGCCTGTATTGCCGCCGCACTGAAAAACGGTGTAAGCGGTATAAAAACTTCCGTAGCAGACAGCGGCTATGCCAATATTGCAGATATTGCCGCATATATTGCCGTTAAGGGTGAAGCTTCAGGTGTTACCACAGGCATAAAGAATGCCACGCTCAAAAATGTTTGCGAAAAAATAAAAATGATAGTAGACTGCGACAGAAGCAAGCAGTCACCCTATGACGGTGTTATAAGAAGTGACGAAGAAACCGAACTTCACAAAAATGACGATTTTGCGGCTGTTTCAAAGGCTATTCAGAAAATAGGTTATGAACTCAGCCCCGATGACAGTGCAAAGGTCTACGATGAATTTGTAAAGCTTGCCGCAGTAAGAGAATATATAGGTACAAAGGAGCTTGAAGCTATTATTGCTTCCACAGCCCTTCAGGTACCTTCAACCTATAAACTTGTAAGCTATGTTATAAACGCAGGTAACGTAATTACCGCAACAGCAAACCTCTGTATTGAAAAAGACGGTAAAAAGTTAAACGGTGTTTATGTGGGAGACGGTCCCATTGATGCTGCTTTCCTGGCAATAGAACAGGTTGTGGGCCACCATTTTGAACTTGACGACTTCCAGATACAGTCCGTTACCGAAGGCAGAGAAGCTATGGGCCAGGCACTTGTAAAGCTCCGTTCCGATTCGGGAAAGCTTTATTCTGGCAGCGGTATTTCCACAGACGTTATAGGTGCAAGTATAAAAGCGTATCTTAATGCTCTCAATAAAATAGCATTTGAGGAGAACAGATAATGAAACTTTCATTTTCAACAAGATATATGCCGGCTATGCCACTTTCCGATTATCTCGAACTGGCAAAGCAGCAGAAATACAATGCGGTTGAAATATATGACATATATAACGAATGCTTCGGCGGCGAAAAAGCATCTTTTTCAAGTGCAGGTGTTTTTTCAACAAAGAGAAAGCTTCTCAATTCGGGAATTGCAATTTCTCAGCTTGATTTTCCTTTTGATATAGACGATAAAGAAAATTATTCGCAAAACCTTAAAAAGGCTGAAGAAATAATAGTAACTGCCGCAAATATAAATGTCGGCTTTGTAAAAGCATATGCGCAAAGCGATACAAAAACCGCAGAAGAATTTCTGAAAGCAATACACCCTGTTGCACAAAGAGAAAATGTGGTTGTTCTTATTGAAACAGACGGTGCTTATTCGCAATCTTCCTGTGTCCGTGACCTGCTTGAATCCTTTGCAAGTGATTCTTTGGGTGCCCAGTGGAATATGTATGCAACCTTCTTTAAGGCAAAAGAGGATGCGGAAACCACAATAAAAAATCTCGGTGCATATGTAAAATCAGTTAAAATAAATGATGCCGATGCAGAGGGAATTCCCGTTCTTATCGGTGAAGGCAAGCTTCCCGTTACGGAAATGATAAATGCGCTTCGTTCAGTTAATTATAACGGTTTTGTTGCAATCGAATGGGATAACGAGTGGCTTCCCGAAATAGACGATTATGAAGTAATACTTACTTTCTTTGAATCGCATATGAATGTATACGGAAATCCCAAAAAGAACAAAAAGCATTTTTACCGTAACAAAACGGGGGACGGCAAATTTATATGGAAAAAGGAACAGCTTATAGATAAAACCTTTTCTCAGGTGCTTGATGCACAGTGTGAAGCTTTCCCCGATCAGCTTGCGTTCAAATACACAACACTTGATTATACAAGAACATATTCACAGTTCAGAGATGATGTTGATAATTTTGCAAGAAGCCTTATTGCAATGGGTGTACGCCCCGGTACGCACATCGCCGTATGGGCAACAAATATTCCTCAGTGGTATATTTCATTCTGGGCTGCAACAAAAATCGGTGCTGTTCTTGTAACCGTAAATACCGCATATAAGATTCACGAGGCTGAATATCTTTTCAGACAGTCTGATACACATACTCTTATTATGATAGATTCGTACCGTGATTCAAATTATGCCGAAATCGTAAAAGAGCTTTGTCCCGAGCTTAAAAATACCCGTTCGGGTGACCCTCTGCACGCAAAACGTCTGCCGTTTTTAAGAAATGTTATCACCTGCGGATTTTCTATGGACGGTGCTATGACCTGGGAAGAAGCTGCTGAAAAAGGCAAGAGCGTTCCCGTTGAAGAGGTTTACAGATATGCTGCTCAGGTGGATAAGGATGACGTGTGCAATATGCAGTATACTTCGGGCACAACAGGCTTCCCGAAGGGTGTTATGCTCACTCACCACAATGTTGTAAATAACGGTAAATGTATAGGCGACAGAATGGATCTTTCAACTGCAGACCGTATGATGATACAGGTTCCTATGTTCCATTGCTTCGGAATGGTGCTTGCTATGACCGCATCTATGACACACGGGGCCACACTTATGCCGCTTCCTTATTTTTCACCGAAGCCTGCACTCGCTTGTATAAATAATGAAAAGATAACTGCATTCCACGGTGTTCCCACAATGTTTATTGCCCTTTTAGGGCACGACGATTTCCCGAAAACGGATTTTTCTCATATGAGAACTGGTATTATGGCAGGCTCACCCTGTCCCATAAGCGTTATGCAGGATGTTGTTGATAAAATGAATATGAAGGAAATCACCATAGTTTACGGTCAGACCGAAGCTTCACCCGGTTGTACTATGAGCAGTACCGATGATTCGCTTGAAGTGAGAGTTTCAACCGTTGGCAGAGCCCTTCCCGAAATCGAATGCAAGATAGTCGATCCCGAAACAGGTGAAGAATGTCCCGATAACGTAACGGGTGAATTTGTAGCCCGCGGATATAATATTATGAAGGGCTATTACAAAATGCCCAAGGCCACAGCCTCCGCCATAGATAAAGACGGTTGGCTTCATACAGGTGACCTTGCTTGCCGCACTCCCGAGGGTAATTTCAGAATCACCGGAAGACTTAAGGATATGATAATCCGCGGCGGTGAAAATATTTATCCCAAGGAAATAGAAGAATTTATCTATACTCATCCCAAGGTAAGTGATGTTCAGGTAATAGGTGTTCCCGATGAAGCTATGGGCGAAGAAATAATGGCTTGTGTTATCCTTAAAGAAGGCGAAGCTATGACCGAAGCCGAAATGAAGGATTATGTACGCGCCCATATGGCAAAGCATAAGGTACCCAAGTATGTTGATTTTGTGGATGCCTTCCCCATGAATGCCGCAGGTAAGATTCTCAAATACAAAATGAGAGAAGATGCCATAGAAAAATTCGGTCTACAGAAAGCAAATTCAATAGAAACTGCATAATTAGTTTTATTAATCGTTTTTATTAAATTTGTGATATTGACAAATATGTATACTTGTGATATTATTCATTCAATGGCTGTGACGAAGAGGTCTGAAAGGTATCCGAGCAAGAGAAACGGCGGTTGGTGCAAGCCGTAAGACGATTCTTTCAAAAGACTATCGCTTCTGAGCCGGAAATGCGAAAATTTCAGTAGTGTTTCCCGGGAATGCCCCGTTAGAGCAAAGGAGTTGTCAGACTCCCGAGTGGCTTCGGCAATAGCCGATGCAATTTGAGTGGTACCGCGGAAAAATTTTTCCGTCTCAAAGATTATTTCTTTGGGGCGGATTTTGTATTTTAAGGAGGTTTTGTTTATGCCAACTACAACTAACAATAAACTTTATGAGGTTGCACGCCGAATTCAGGAAATGCGTTCGATTTGTGATTTTACAGTGGATGAAATGGCTGAGAAAACCGAAGTTTCCCCCGAACAGTATTTAGCATATGAGGGAGGAACTGAAGATCTTCCTTTCTCGTTTATTCATAAATGTGCACTTGCTTTTGATATCGGTATTACCGACCTTCTTGAAGGCCACAGTGCAAAGCTTACATCCTACACTGTTACAAGAAAAGGCGAAGGACAAACTACAGCCAAAGAAAACGGTATTGAAATTCAGAACCTTGCCCCTCTTTTTAAAGATAAGCTGGGTGACCCTTATTGGGTAAGATATGAATATTCGGCAGACCTTGAAAACAAGCCTATACACACAACCACCCACGCAGGTCAGGAATTTGATATGGTCATAAGCGGAACACTTATGGTAAAAGTAGGCGACCATACAGAGATACTTCACGAGGGCGACAGTATTTATTATAAGAGCTCAACTCCTCACGGTATGATAGCTGTTGACGGCAGAGACTGCGTGTTCCTTGCATTTATTTTAGCTTCAGACGAAACCCCGGAAGATATCGTTAAACACAGAGTTCTTTCCGACACACGGGTAAGTGAATCACTTGTTTGTCACAAATTTGTTAAACCCGTCGAAAATGAGCGCGGTGAGCTTGTAAGCATAGATTTTGAAAATACAGACGAATTCAATTTCGCCTTTGATGTTGTTGATAAGATAGCAAAAAAATCCCCGGACAAAACCGCTATGATACATATAGCAAGGGATATGACCGAAAGAGTATTTACTTATCAGCAGATAAAAGAATATTCCTGTCAGACCGCTAACTATTTCCGCTCCCTCGGTATCAAAAAGGGCGACAGGGTAATGCTTGTGTTAAAACGCCATTATCAGTTCTGGTTCTCAATTCTTGCACTTCACAGATTGGGTGCAATAGTTATTCCCGCAACACATCAGCTTCAGGCACACGATTTTGAATACCGTTTCAATGCTGCAGGTGTAAGTGCCATAGTATGTACTTCCGATGATAACACTCCCTCACACGTTGACGAATGTGCAGATAAGTGCCCGAGTCTTGTTACAAAAATAGTTGTAGGCGAGCCCAGAGAAGGCTGGCATAATTTTAACGAAGAATACGGGCTTTTTTCAAGACGATTCAGAAGAGAAGAGGACACAGCATCGGGCAAAGAGCCTATGCTTATGTTCTTTACCTCGGGTACTACAGGATATCCCAAAATAGCAACTCACAGCTTCGATTATCCTCTTGCGCACTTTGTAACTGCAAAATACTGGCACACAGTTAATAAAGACGGTCTTCACTTTACCATTTCCGATACAGGCTGGGGTAAGGCATTATGGGGCAAGCTTTACGGACAGTGGCTTTGCGAGGGTGCAGTATTTGTATATGACTTTGACCGCTTTGATGCTTCTGTTATACTTCCCATGTTCTCAAAGTATAAGATAACAACCTCCTGCGCACCTCCCACAATGTACAGAATGCATATAAAGCAGGATTTGTCAAAGTATGACCTTTCCTCAATAAAGCATGCCACAATAGCAGGTGAAGCACTTAATCCCGAAGTATTCAAGCAGTTTGAAGCCGCAACGGGACTTCAGCTTATGGAAGGCTTCGGTCAGACCGAAACAACACTTACAATAGCAAACCTTGTGGGAACAACACCCAAGCCCGGTTCAATGGGTAAGGCAAATCCCATGTATGATATTGATATTATAAAATCCGACGGTACTTCAGCACAGCTTGGTGAAAACGGCGAAATTGTTGTTCGCACTTCCGAAAAGGTTCCCTGCGGACTTTTCCTCGGTTATTATAATCAACAGGAAAAGACCGACGAAGTATGGCACGACGGTTATTATCACACAGGCGACCTTGCATGGAAGGACGAAGACGGTCACTTCTGGTATGTGGGCAGAGTTGATGACGTTATCAAATCTTCAGGCTACCGCATAGGGCCCTTTGAAATCGAAAATGTTATTATGGAGCTTCCTTATGTTCTTGAATGCGGCGTATCAGCCGAACCGGATGAACTCAGAGGTCAGGTGGTAAAGGCAAGTATCGTTCTTACCAAGGGCACCGAAGGAACAGAGGAGCTCAAAAAAGAAATTCAGAAGTATGTAAAAGAACATACAGCTCCCTATAAATATCCCAGAATAGTTGTTTTCAGAGAATCTCTTCCCAAGACCATCAGCGGAAAGATTCAGAGAAACAAGCTTTGATACATATGAAAAGAATAACCATATTAGCCGGGCACTACGGCTCGGGAAAAACAAATATTGCAGTAAATATGGCGCTTAAGATGAAAGCCGAAGGGTATGATACCGTTATTGCAGACCTTGATATAGTAAATCCCTATTTCAGAACAAAGGATTCACTTGAAAGACTGAATAATGCGGGGATAAAACTCATTTCATCAGCTTATGCAAATTCAAATGTTGACATTCCCGCCATTCCTCAGGATATGTATTCCGTTATAGACGATAAAGAGCATTATTATATCGTTGATCTCGGCGGAGATGACAGAGGCGCATATGCCCTGGGCAGATATGCCGATAAGATAAAAGAAGAAAACAGTTATGAATTCTTATTTGTCTTCAATAAATACAGACCTCTTACTCCCGATGCCGAAAGCGCACTTGAAGTAATGAGAGAAATCGAAAGTGCCTGTAATATTAAATTTACCGCAATAATCAATAATTCCAACATAGGTGAACTTACGGAAATATCTTCAGTATTGACCTCGTCAGAAGAAAGTGATAAACTTTCATTGTTATCGGGGCTTCCCGTTAAATTCACATCAGCACAAAAATCTCTTTGCGAAAAGCTGACTTCTTTTGACGGAGAGCTTTTCCCTTTGGAGCTTCAGCGTAAAATCATTTGATTGGAGAGAAATATAATGGCAAAAGTTACATTTAACGAAGACCTTTGCAAGGGCTGCTCGCTTTGTGTGGGCGCTTGTCCCAAAGGTATAATTAAATTATCCGAAACACGCCTTAATGTTAAAGGACATCATCCCGCAGAAATAACCGATCAGGCTTCATGTATTGCCTGCGCTTTCTGTGCAACAATGTGTCCCGACTGCGTAATTACTGTTGAGAGGTGAAAAAAATGAGTGATATAGTTTTAATGAAGGGTAACGAAGCTATTGCCGAAGCCGCTATAAAGGCAGGTTGCCGGCATTACTTCGGCTATCCCATTACTCCTCAGACTGAGGTTGCGGCATATATGTCAAAAAGAATGCCTAAAATCGGCGGTACTTTCCTTCAGGCAGAAAGTGAAATTGCCGCAATAAATATGGTAATAGGTGTTGCCTCCACAGGCAAAAGAGTTATGACCTCCTCTTCTTCTCCCGGAATTTCACTTAAGAGCGAAGGTATTTCTTATCTTGCAGGCTGCGACCTTCCCGCACTTGTTGTAAATGTTCAGAGAGGCGGCCCCGGTCTTGGCGGTATTCAGCCTTCACAGTCCGACTACTGGCAGGCTGTAAAGGGCGGAAGCCACGGTGATTTTCACAATATCGTTTTAGCTCCTGCATCCGTTCAGGAAATGGCAAGTCTTACAGTTAAAGGCTTTGAGCTTGCAGATAAATACAGAATGGTATCTATGATACTTGCCGACGGCACTATGGGTCAGATGATGGAACCCGTTTCCCTTGATATCGAAAGCACATATTCAGTAGAAAAGCCCTGGGCGGTTACAGGAACAAAAGGGGAGAGAAAGCACAATATCGTAAACTCTCTTTTCCTTCAGCCCGAAGAGCTTGAACAGAAGAATTTTGAAAGATTTGAAAAATACAAGCTTATCGAGAATACCGAAGCTATGTATGAAGAATATCTTATGGAGGATGCCGAAATATGCGTAGTTGCATTCGGTATTACTTCCCGTGTTGCAAAAAATGCAATCAACGAAGCAAGAAAAGCAGGCGTTAAAGTCGGTCTTATCCGTCCCATTACCTTATGGCCCTTCCCCAAGGCAGTGCTTAATAAAGCAGCCGATAAGTGTAAGTCATTTATAAGTGTTGAAATGAATATGGGTCAGATGATCGAAGATATAGAACTCAGTATCAGATGCAAAAAGCCTGTTCATCTCTGCTGCCGCACAGGCGGTATGATCCCCACACCCGAACAGGTTCTTGCAAAAATTATTGAAGTAAACGAAAAGGAGGCTTGAGTATGGCTATAGTATTTCAGAAACCCAAATCCCTTACAGATGCAGTGCTTCACTATTGTCCCGGCTGTACTCACGGTATAATCCACCGTCTTGTTGCCGAAGTAATAGATGAGCTTGGTATTGAAGGAAAAACCATCGGTGTTGCTCCCGTCGGCTGTTCCGTTATGGCATATAATTATTTTACCTGTGACTTTGTTCAGGCGGCTCACGGCAGAGCACCCGCAGTTGCAACAGGTGTAAAAAGAAGCGACCCCGATAATATAGTATTTACATATCAGGGTGACGGTGACCTTGCCGCCATAGGTACTGCAGAAACAGTACACGCCGCCGCAAGAAGAGAAAACATCACTGTTATTTTCGTAAACAATGCAATTTACGGTATGACAGGCGGTCAGATGGCTCCCACCACACTCCCCGGTCAGGTTACCCAGACCTCACCCTACGGCAGAGATGTAAACACTGTAGGTTACCCCGTAAAGGTCTGCGAGCTGCTTCAGAATGTTGACGGCGCAGCTTACCTTGAAAGAGTTGCCGTAAACAACGTAAAGAATGTAAGAAATGCTAAAAAAGCTATCAAAAAGGCATTCCAGAATCAGATAGAAGGAAAAGGCTTCTCACTCATAGAGGTTGTTTCCACCTGTCCCACAAACTGGGGTATGTCTCCCGAAAAGGCTCTTACATGGCTTGAAGAAAATATGTTACCTTACTATCCTTTAGGTGTTTATAAGGATATAACATCAGAAAAGGAGGCAGAATAATGGCTACCGTTAATATGCTTTTTGCCGGCTTCGGCGGACAGGGTATTCTTTTTGCAGGTAAATTCCTTGCATATAAAGGTCTTATAGAAGGCAAACAGGTAAGCTGGCTTCCTTCCTACGGCCCCGAAATGAGAGGCGGTACAGCAAACTGCTCCGTTATCTTAAGTGATGCCCCCATAGGCTCTCCCATAGTTGATAAGCCCGACGTTCTTATTGCCATGAACCTTCCTTCTCTTGATAAGTACGAGGATGCTGTCACACCCGGCGGTAAGATTTTCGTTGATTCAACTCTTATTGCAAGAAAAGTAAAGAGAACCGATGTTGAGGTTTTCTATGTACCTGCATCAGGTCTTGCAAACGAAAAAAATATCAAAACTCTTGCAAATATGATAATCACGGGCAAAGTAATAAAAGAAATCCCCGAAATCGGCAGCGAAAACCTCGAAGCTGCCCTCAATAAAGTAATTTCAGCCCGTCATCAGGATATGCTGAAATACAATCTCGAAGCCCTCAATGCAGGCGCAGCTCTTTAAGAAGGCGATTGAATGAATATAAAAATAATTCGTAATCCTAATCCTTCCGTAAAGCCGGATGAGGATAACCTCGGCTTCGGGCTGACTTATACAGACCATATGTTTATTATGGATTATAACAAAGCTGACGGCTGGCACGATGCGAGAATTGTACCCTTCGGACCTCTTCCTCTGCATCCCGCTGCCGTGGTGCTTCACTACGGAGCGGAGGTTTTTGAAGGCTTGAAGGCTTACAGAACCGCTGACGGCAGTGTACAGATGTTCAGACCTCTTGATAATATCAGAAGGATGAATGATTCTGCAGAGCGTCTTTGTCTGCCAACCCTCGATGAAAAGGATGCTTTGCAGGCTCTCAGTGAATTTGTAAAGCTTGAAGAGGATTTTGTGCCTCATAAAGAGGGAACTTCTCTTTATATCCGCCCCTTTATGATTGCGACAGAGGCCAACCTCGGACTGCACGGAATAAATGAAGCTTCTTTTATAATAATAGCTTCCCCCAGCGGCAGCTATTATAAAGAGGGGATAAATCCCGTAAGTATAATGATTGAGACTGAGGATGTACGTGCCGTAAAGGGCGGTACAGGCTATGCAAAATGCGGCGGAAACTATGCAGCAAGCACAAGAGCAGGGGAAAGAGCTGAAAAGCTCGGCTTTTCTCAGGTTCTCTGGCTTGACGGTGTGGAAAGAAAATATATTGAAGAAGTCGGTTCAATGAATGTTATGTTCAGAATCGACGGAAAAATAATAACCCCCGATCTTATAGGAACTGTTCTCCCCGGCATCACAAGACGTTCAATAATTGAACTGTTAAAGGATGAAGGAGCAGAGGTTGAGGAAAGAAGAATAAGTGTTGATGAAATAATATCAGCTCTTGAAAACGGTACCCTCGAAGAAGCCTTCGGCTGCGGCACCGCCGCCGTTGTCTCTCCCATAGGTAAGCTTGTTTACAATAACAAGGAATATGTCATCAACAACAATAATATAGGCACACTGACACAGCGCCTTTATGATACCCTCACAGGCATCCAATGGGGCAAAATCAAAGACACAAAAGGCTGGATTTATAAAGTATGATAATAATGGCAGTATCGTTAAACAAAAACGGTGCTGTCATTTTTTATATCTTGAAAATATTAATAATATGCTGTATAATTTAAACGAAATATAAGCTAAAGGTGGAATGCCGGTATGAAATATTTATTATTTGCTCTTGTTGCGATTCTTGCAATTATTGTTATCGTTGCACTTATATGTGTAATAAGAGCAGTTATGGTTAAAAAATCTCCTTCCGATAAAAAGCCTGCGATAAGCTGGACAAAGGAAGAAGAGGAAAAATATGCCGTAAGGCTTTCCGAAATGGTAAAGGTGCCGACAATTTCAAAGAAAAAGGGTGAAGACTATTCCGATTTCCTTAAATTACAGGAAGTTATGGAAAAACTCTATCCCAATATTTTTACTAAGCTTGAAAAGCACGATTTTGAGGGTAATCTTTTAAGATTATGGAGAGGCAAAAATCCCGAAAAGGGTGCCATCCTTCTTATGGGACATCAGGATGTTGTGCCCGCTGCAGAAAAAGAATGGACCCGTGACCCCTTCTCCGGAGAAATTGCAGACGGTTGTGTTCACGGCAGAGGTGCTATGGACTGCAAAAGTACACTTTCAGCCGAATGGAGTGCTGTTGAAGAACTGATATCAGAAGGCTTCACTCCCGAAGAGGATGTCTGGCTTTTCTCTTCCGTCAACGAAGAAAATTCGGGCGGCGGTGCAATTGATGCCGCACGATGGTTCAAAGAGCAGGGAATACGCCTTAATGCTGTTCTTGATGAGGGCGGTGCCGTTATAGGAAATGTTTTTCCCGGTCTTTCTGAGCCCTGTGCCGCAATAGGCATTGTAGAAAAGGGCTTCTGCAACCTTAAGTTTGTTGCAAAGGGTTCAGGCGGACATTCCTCCACACCTCCCAAAAACACACCTATGGCAAGACTCGGTATGTTTATGGCAGAGGTAGAAAAAACAGAGCCTTTCAGAAAAGAGCTTGTTTCTCCCATTCCCGAAATGTTCACGAGCATCGCAGGGCATCTTACATTCCCTTTACGCCTTGTTATGTCAAATCTCTGGCTTTTTAAGGGAGTTCTTGCAAAAGTTCTTCCTATGTTTTCACCTATGGCAGGTGCATTTGTAAGAACCACCTGTGCATTTACAATGGCAGGGGGCTCAGAGGCTCCCAATGTTATTCCCGATGAAGCATATGTTATCTGCAATATCCGTCCTTCTGTGCATCAGAAGGCAGAGGAATCCATTGAGGTGTTAAGAGCTATCGCTAAGAAGTATGATATCGAAACCGAAATTATGCTGTCACGCGATCCTTCAAATGTTTCATCTCCCGAAAGCGATGAATTCAATTATCTTAAAAAATGTATAGAAGAAGCCATTCCCGATGTTGTGCCGATTCCTTATCTTATGACAGGCGGCACCGATTGCAGACAGTTTGAAATAGTGTCCGATAACTGTCTCAGATTCACCCCCACCAGACTCACCCCCGAACAGCTTGCAGCTATGCACGCCGCAAATGAAAGCATCGGCGTATCTGCACTTGCTGAGGGTGTAAAATTCTATAAATATTATATTCAGAACAGATAATTCAATTTTTTTTCTGTTCTGAAAGAAAGGATAGAAACAAATGAAAAAAATTTTATTTTTACTTTCAATACTGACGGCGGTTATTTTGTCATTCAGTGTTATTTCCTATGCCACTGAAATTGAAACTCTTCCCGGAGAAGAAACTACCGCAGCAGAAGAAGAGACTACTGCTCCCGAAGAGGAAACCACTGCTCCTGAAGAAGAAACCACTGCTCCCGAAGAAGAGACTACCGCTCCTGAAGAAGAAACTACCGAAGAGGAAGACAACAGGGTAAAGGTCAGCCGCAATGTTTGTGATGTCAATGGTGACGGAAAGGTAACAGCAGCGGATGCAAGAATTGTTCTCAGATATTCTGTAGCCCTTGAAACAATGGGTGCGGTTGATATCCTGTTTGCTGATGCCGATGAGGACGGTAACATAAGAGCATCGGACGCAAGAATTGCATTAAGAACCTCCGTAGGTCTTGATGACCTTCTTTATTGGGAATTCAGAATTGATTCCGAGCTTAATTCAACCTGTACCGAAAAAGGTAAGATTGTTGCAGAAAGAGCCGATGGCAGAGCAATGGATTATACAATAATTGCAGCGGGGCATAAGCTTGACGAAATGGCTTACTGCAAGGGCGAAGGTGTTTGTGAGGTCTGTAAAGAGACAGTAGAATGTCCTGTTAATCACAGATTTATATCCCAGTCATCTTGTGAAACATCAGTGAAGTGTTCCGTTTGCGGAGAGACCAAAGCTGTTACTCCCGTGCATAAATACAAAAACGGCAAGTGTACTTCATGCGGAGATTTCAACAAAAAAGCAGCATATGATTTTATGTATGATTATGTGCATAAAAACGGTGTTTATAAAGCCCCCGATTTTTGTGTGAACGAAGACACTGAAGAAATGACTCTCGGTCTTTATTATGACACAGAGCTCAAGGTGCTTTACCTTGGTTCAAACTTTTATGTTGTGGACGAATACGGAAATGCATTGGCTGCTTATAATGTATTTCTTGATTTTGATGCAACACTTAACAATTATTCATCACTGATTGTTGTTTACTACGGGGCCGAGGAGCCTGTTACCGCAACATATAAAGTGGATGCAGCTTCTATCAATATGAATGCTCCCGGTTCAGTTTCTGAAATTGAATATGACGGTCCTGCAGAAATAAGAGAAAGCATTGCTCTTGACTGTGAAGCAGTTGTTATAGAAATGCTTATATGGTTCGATGACTTTGCCGCAAGAAACGATTTCGGTTTTTCAAGCCTTGATATGGGATTTGTTGCCTTGTAAAATCAATCTCCGATTTGTCTGACTATAAATTAAATTACCCGAAGAAGAACTTTTATCAGTCTTCTTCGGGTTTTATATTTCAGATATTGCAGTATTTATTTAAGATTTGCTTCTTTTACAGATTTGTCATCTTCTTCTATTTCGTCAGCGGTATCGTCATCAAAACAGAGCACGTCATTAAGGAAGTGTACGCACTTGTTCATACATCTTTTTGCTATTTTGAAGCTCATATTAAGATGATAACAATGATTATTAAGAAATCCGTCAACAACAAACTGTTTATACTTTATTCCGTATTCTTTGAATTTGTCTGCCATGGGCTTTCCCTGGTCAATGCAGAGAATATCATCCTCTGCCCAGGTAATAAATGCTGGGCACCAGTTTTCGTTAACAAAGTTTATGGGGGAAATAAAGTCAATATGCTCATATTCATCGGTATTTGAGTAATCCTTTTTTACTTCAAAGCCCAGCACGATGCTCATTGTTTTAGAAACAAGTCCCATTCTGTTTTTTGTAGTGGCGAGCTTGTCGAAATCAAAAAGACCGCACATCAGTGCAAGGGCGGCAGGCTTGTTGTTAAGCTTCGGAAGTCCGAAGCGTTCTCTCAGCGTGTCATCATTTGCAAAAGCGCAAAGCATAGCAGACTGATATGCACCCGAGGAATCACCTGATACAACAATTTTTTCTGTGTCTATGTTGCAGTATCTGCTGAGTTTTTCTATGTAATTGAATGCTCTTGCAATATCGGCAAAATTTTCTTCAAGATTAACTTCAGGGGGCATACGGTAATCTATGTTGAATACATAATAACCGTGATGTGCAAAAAATTCGGAATTTGTTATTCTGTAGTCTTTATCTCCCTTTATAAATCCGCCGCCGTGAATATAAAGCATTACGGGATGTTTTTTGCCGTCATCAAAAATATCTCTTCTGAAATAAAGGTCTGCAACATTGAATTCTTCCGATTCATTATGATAGGCAATATTCTGAACACGTATAATGCCGGGATATCTCACTGCATTCTGCGGTTTTTCGCCCAAAACATCAATTGCCTTGAAAACAAGCTCGGCTCTGTTCATATAATTCATCTCCCGGTAATAGTTTATTCATATTTATAATACTATCAGCATCCTGTAAAATCAAGATTAATTTAATAAAGATATGTATAAATATTTGTATATACATATGAATATGCAAAAAAATCTTGTATATTTATATGTATTGTGGTATAGTATATTTTGAATAATAGTGTGAAATCCACGGAGGTTATTATGAAGAGAAGTGAAGCACGCGAACAGGCATTTATACTTGTTTTTGAAAAAATATTCAATCCCGAGCTTTCGGTTTCGGATATGAAAGAATATGCAGAAGAGAGTGAACTTTTTACACTTAATGAATTTGCCGAAAAGCTTTTTATGTGTGTATGCGAAAATGAAGAAGCAGTTGATGAAAAAATAGCATCCTTCCTTAAGGGCTGGACCTTACAGCGCATACCCAAGGTTTCTCTTGCCCTTTTAAGACTTGCCGTTACCGAGATACTTTTCTTTGATGATGTCCCCGACAGTGTATCTGCTAACGAAGCGGTTGAACTTGCAAAAAAATACGCAGGCGAAGAAGACGCTTCTTTTATCAATGGAGTTTTAGGCTCTGTTATACGCGGTAAACAAAGCTGATGCTGACTCTCGGAATAGATACAAGTAATTATACATCCTCAGCTGCTTTGTTTGACAGTGTAAGCGGTGAAATAATACAGTCCCGCAGACTTCTTCCCGTAAAAGAAGGGGAACTTGGGCTTCGTCAGTCCGATGCGGTTTTTCAGCATATGCTTATCTTACCCGAAATGATAAAAAATGTTTTTTCGGATGTAAACGGAAAAATTGAAAGCATCGGTGTTTCCGTGTCTCCCCGAGATGAGGAAGGCTCTTATATGCCCTGCTTCAACACAGGCAAGGCTGTGGCTGAATGTATAGCCGCAGTAACGGGTGCTCCGCTTTATTATTTTTCTCATCAGGCAGGCCATATTGCCGCAGCAGTTTATTCTTCGGGCAAAAAAGAACTTTTCAGTAAAGAATTTATTGCTTTTCACGTATCGGGCGGTACTACCGAAGCGGTTAAGGTAACACCCGATAAAAGCAAAGTGTTTACCGTAGAAATGCTGAGCGGTTCAACGGATCTCAAAGCGGGGCAGGCTATAGACAGAGTTGGAAAGCTTCTCGGACTTCCTTTTCCCGCAGGTGTAAAGCTGGATGAATTAAGTCTTGAAAGTGACAGAAAATATAAAATAAAGCCATATATAAAAGACGGTTGCTGTTCTCTTTCCGGGCTTCAGAATAAATGTGAAAAAATGAAACAAGAGAATGAAAGTGATGCTGATATTGCAAAATACTGTATTGATTTTATTTCTCAGGCTCTTTTTGAAATGACGGTTTTTATAAGGAAGAAATATCCCTCCCTGCCGCTTTTATATTCGGGCGGTGTTATGTCAAACACACTTATACGCAGGCGTTTTACGGAAGAATTCGGTGCGGTCTTTGCGGCTTCGGGCTTTTCTTCCGACAATGCGGCGGGAACAGCCGTTCTGGCTTCTTTAATATAACTTATGATGAATATACCTACTTTTTCGGTTTCTCAGATAAACCGATATATAAAATCTCTTTTTGATGCCGATATGGGGATGCAGTCCGTTTTTATTTCGGGTGAAATATCCAATTTTTCAAATCATTATAAAACAGGACATCTGTATTTTTCCCTTAAAGATGATTCTTCGGCAATAAAAGCCGTGATGTTTGCACGTCAGGCTTCAAGGCTTCGCTTCAGACCTGAAAACGGGATGAAGGTGGTTGTCCGCGGCAGAGTGACTGTTTTTGAGCGAGACGGTATTTATCAGATATATGTTGAAGATATGATACCGGACGGTGCAGGTGCTCTTGCTGTTGCTTTTGAACAGCTTAAAAATAAGCTTGAAAAAGAGGGACTTTTTGATAAGGCACATAAAAAACCGATTCCGTCCTTTCCTTTGCGTGTCGGTGTAATAACTTCACCCACGGGGGCAGCGGTTCAGGATATTTTTAATGTGCTGGGCAGAAGATTCCCCAAAGCCAGGGTTATATTCAAGGGTGTTTCCGTACAGGGCGCATCTGCTCCCTCAGAAATGATAGAAGCACTGGAAGAATTTACCGCAAAAAAATGTGCAGATGTTATTATTATCGGCAGAGGCGGTGGCAGTGCCGAGGATTTATGGTGCTTTAATGATGAGCTGCTTGCACGTGCAATTTATAATTGTCCCATCCCCGTGATATCGGCAGTAGGACATGAAACGGATTTTACCATATGCGACTTTGTAAGCGATATGCGTGCTCCCACACCTTCTGCGGCGGCAGAGCTTGCAGTTCCCGATATTATAAGTCTTACAATGAACGCATCTTCGCTTACAGACAGACTTTACCGTTCAATCAATTCATATATTTCAGGTGAAAAAAGAAAGCTTTCAATTCTGCTTGAAGCACGGTCGTTTACAGACCCCGGAAAGTTCTTCGATTCAGACCGCAGACTTCTTGAACGGTATTCTTCTGCTTTGCGTTCAGCTTCCGAAAAAATGTTATATAAAGAAAAAAATACTCTGACTTCTTATGTTTCATCATTGGAAAAGCTCAATCCCCTCAGCGTTCTTCTGAGAGGCTATTCCCTTGTAACTCTTGAAGGTGAAATAATTGAAAGTATCGAAAAAGTAAAAGTCGGAGATACCCTTGAGGTTACAATGTCTGACGGAAAGCTTAACTGTCAGGTTCTCTCTCAGGAAAGGAGAAAAAACAGTGAGTGAATATACTTATGAAAGTGCAATGAAAAGATTACAGGAAATAGTAAAAGCTCTTGAAAGCGGCGGACTTCCTCTGGATGATTCCGTAAAGCTTTTTGAAGAAGGTGCAGGACTGGCAAAATTCTGTAATGATGAACTTAAAAACGCAGAGCAGAAAATAATTGCTTTGCAGGATATAAACGGTGATGATAATGAGTAATGTTGCAGCATATATAGATATGGTAGAAAAAGCCCTTGCTGCTTCTCTTCCCGATATGTCGGAAGAAACGGCAGGTATAAAAGAGATGCTTATGTATTCTCTTGAAGGCGGCGGAAAAAGAATAAGACCCCTTTTGTGTCTGGAATTTTGCGCAGCCGCAGGGGGCGAAGTGAAAAATGCCCTTGGTTTTGCCTGTGCAGTTGAATTTATTCATACCTATTCTCTTATTCACGATGACCTTCCGTGTATGGATAATGACGATATGAGAAGAGGCAAGCCCTCAAGCCACATAAAATTCGGTGAGGCAAATGCACTTCTGGCAGGCGATGCTCTGCTTACTCACGCATTCAGTCTTGTTGCCGATGCGGCATTAAAGGGAAATGTAAGCTCCGATATGGCTGTAAAGGCGGTAAAAGAGCTTTCTCTTTTAAGCGGTATGAAGGGGATGATAGGCGGTCAGTATATCGACCTTAAATATGAAAACACTCCCGCAACACTTCCTGTTCTGTTGGAAATGGATTCTCTTAAAACAGCCGCACTTATAGAATGTGCCTGTGTTCTCGGGCTTATTGCCGCAGGGGCAGACGATGATATGACAGCTTATGCAAGAGATTTTGCAAGAGAACTGGGCATAGCTTTTCAGATAGAAGATGATGTGCTTGAAGCCGAAGAAGAGGGCGAATCAAGTGATACAAAAAACGGTAAGGTAACTTATGTTTCTCTTTACGGCATCGAAAAGGCAAAGGAGCTTGCTGGTATTCATACAAAAAATGCGCTTCTTGCTCTTGACAGATTCGGCAGCACTGCAGACGAAATAAGACAGATTGCAAATGCACTTCTGTACAGAAAAAAATAAGCGTTTTTTAAGATAAGTCTTTTATTATACCTAATACAGTAATGTATTTTTCAGAGGATAAGAAAGTGGAAGGAAAGTATTTACCTTATATAAATAATCCGGATGATGTAAAAGCAGTTCCCGAAAATGAGCTGGATACACTTGCACAGGAAGTTCGTGACGAGCTTATTTCAACCGTTTCAAAAACAGGTGGACATCTTGCTTCAAACCTCGGTGTTGTAGAGCTTACAATAGCTTTGCACAGAGTTTTTTCTTCACCCGATGATAAAATAATATGGGACGTTGCCCATCAGTGTTATACCCATAAGCTGTTTACGGGACGAAAGGAAGAGTTTTCTTCTCTCAGACAGCCGGGCGGTCTTGCAGGCTTTACAAGACGTTCTGAGAGTGAACACGACATAATGTCGGGCGGGCACTCAAGTGTGGCATTGTCTGCTGCTTACGGAATTGCCGCCGCCAATAAGTTAGACGGAAATAAAAATTACACCGTAGCCGTTGTGGGAGACGGTGCGTTTACGGGCGGTATGGTATATGAGGCACTCAATAATGCAGGCAGGGCGGGAAACGGCACAAAGCTTATTGTTGTGCTCAATGATAACGAAATGTCCATTTCTCCCAATGTGGGTGCGCTTGCAAGGTATTTTGCAAAAATGCGTGCCACTCCACGTTATTTTAAGTTAAAATCCCGTACCGAGCAGGCATTGAATCACATCCCTATTGCAGGCGGTGCCTTGGTATCTGGTATATACAGCATAAAAAAATTCGCAAAGAATATGATATATAATTCCACTATGTTTGAAGACTTAGGCTTCAGATATATGGGACCCATAGACGGACACGATACATCTCTTCTTATACGTGCTCTCGAAGCTGCAAAGGAAGCGGATTATCCTATAGTTCTTCACATCAATACCGTAAAGGGTAAGGGCTACAGCTTTGCAGAAAAAGCTCCCGATGCCTTTCACGGAATTTCTGCATTCAATCTTGATTCGGGCGAACCTGTTTTTTCTCAGCCCAGTTTTTCCGAGGCCTTCGGTGAGTTTATGGTTAGCGAAGCCGAAAAGGATAGCAGGATATGCTGTATAACTGCCGCTATGAGCCTTGGGTGCGGACTCGAAGACTTCAAAAAGCGTTTCCCTGACAGATTTTTTGATGTGGGTATTGCAGAACAGCACGCAGTTACATTTGCCGCAGGCCTTGCAAGAGGCGGTATGCTCCCTGTTTTTGCAGTATATTCCACATTTTTACAGCGTGCATATGACCAGATAATACACGATTGTGCGATGCAGGGGCTTAAAATAGTTTTTGCCGTAGACAGAGCAGGTTTTGTAGGTGCCGACGGTGAATCCCATCACGGTGTTTTTGATGCGGCATTTATAAATACCATTCCCGATATAACTGTTCTTGCCCCCACAACCTTCAATGAACTTCGTCTTGCCTTTACAAGGGCTCTTTATAATTCCGAAGGTCCCGTTGCGGTTCGTTATCCAAGAGGTGTGGATATACAGCTGCCCGATGATTTTGAGGGTACCTTTGAAGACTATGATATATACGGAGATAAAACCGAAAAAATTGCTTTGGTAACCTACGGCAGATGCTTCGGAGAAGCCTGCAAGGCATATAAAAAGCTTAAAGATGCAGGCATCGGAGCATTTGTTGTAAAGCTCAATTCAATAAAGCCCGTAAGTAATCTTGCCGTAAAAGAAACTCTCGGCTGCGAAAAGATATATTTCTTTGAAGAAGGACAGCGTTTCGGCGGTATCGGAGAAACCTTCGGTGATAAGCTTTTCAAGTTCGATTATAAGGGCATATACAGAAATATGGCAGTAGAGGGCGAATTCCCGAAACAGGATTCTGTAAAAGGACTTCTAAGTCACTATTATCTTGACAGTGACGGTATGGTAAATAAGATATCTAAGGACAGTGAAAAATAATGGCTCAGAAAGTAAGGCTTGATGCGTTTCTGACAAATCAGGGCTATTTTGAAAGCAGAGAAAAAGCAAAAGCCGCAATAATGGCAGGTATAGTTTATATAAACGGGCAAAAGGCTCTTAAAGCCGGCGATAACATAAAAGAAGACGACACTGTTGAAGTCCGCGGAGGTATGGAGTTTGTAAGCCGCGGAGGTTATAAGCTTAAAAAGGCTATGTCGGTTTTTCCCATTTCTCTTGAAGATAAAATATGTATGGATATCGGAGCATCAACAGGCGGTTTTACGGATTGTATGCTGCAGAGAGGTGCAAAAAAGGTATACTGCGTTGATGTGGGTTACGGTCAGCTTGCATGGAAGCTCAGAAGCGACAGCAGGGTAATAAATCTTGAAAGAACAAATGTAAGATATATAACAGAAGAACAGATACCTGAAAAAACGGATTTTTCTTCAATAGACGTTTCTTTTATTTCCCTTTGCCTTGTGCTTCCCAAAGTCTATGAGCTGCTTTCGGATAAGGGCGAATGTGTGGCACTTATAAAGCCCCAGTTTGAAGCAGGCAGAGAAAAGGTGGGTAAAAAAGGTGTTGTAAGAGAAAAAGGCACCCATATTGAAGTTGTGGAAAAAATAATAGATTTTGCAAAAGAAACAGGCTTTACCGTAAAGGGACTTGATTTTTCCCCCATAAAAGGTCCCGAAGGTAATATCGAATATTTGCTTTACATATCTAAAGAACAGGGTGAAAGTGCTGAAGTTTACCCCGAAGATGTTGTAAATGCATCACACTGCGAACTGGACAAATAAGGCAGGTGTTTACCTTGAAGATAGCAGTTATACCTAATCTTACACGTGAAAAGGCGGCAGAGGTTACAAAGGAGCTTTGCACCGAACTTGATAAACTCGGTATAAGCTATTGTTTTTGTGAAGAACTGAAAAAAGAGCTTCCGCATTTGCCCCACAGCGTTTTTGAAAAAAGCAGAGATTTTATTAAAAATTCGGATATGGTAATTTCCGTAGGCGGTGACGGGTCAATGCTACGTGCCGCAAAGCTTGCGGCACGGGAAAACAGGCACGTGCTTGGAATAAATGCAGGAAGACTTGCCTACCTTTGCGGACTTGATTCGTATGAACTTTCATTGCTTTCATTTCTTAAAGAAAGTAAGTTTTCTGTTCAAAGCCGTATGATGTTAAAAGCGGAAGTGTATTCTGAAGGAGAATGTATTTATTCTGCCGATTGCCTTAATGATGCTGTTTTTAACCGGGGTGCCAATCCGAGAATAATTGACCTGAGTGTAAAAACAGGAGGCAGAGATATTGCAGATTATCTTGCCGACGGTGCAATTTTTGCAACACCCACAGGTTCCACGGCATATTCAATGTCAGCAGGCGGTCCTATTGTTGAACCTACACTTGAAGCAATACTTTTAACGCCCATATGTCCCCATTCTATTGCAGTGCGTCCCTATATATTTTCGGGGGACACCGAATTTGAGATAAGTGTTAAAGAAACAAATACTGAAGAGAGTGAAGTTTTCTTTTCCTGTGACGGTGCCGATGCTGTAAGAATAGATAAGAATTCAACGGTCAGAATAAAAAAATCGGAAATCAAAGCATCATTTGTTTCCATAAAGACTGATAATTTTATAGATGTACTTAATAAGAAACTTGAAAATAAAAAGTGAGGGATTATTTAATGAAAAAGAACAGACAGGCTATTATCGCTAAGCTTATTGAAGAAAATGTTATAAGCACTCAGGAGGACCTTCTCAGTAAGCTTATTGAAGCAGGTGTGAATGTCACACAGGCAACAGTTTCCCGCGATATAAAAGAGATGCATATTGTAAAGCATCCCGCAGCAACGGGAGAATATAAATACTGTCTGCCCACTCTTGCACCCGAAGAAAACAGCGGAAAATATATGTCGATTCTTATAGGTGCCGCAGTATGTACTGATATTGCAATGAATACAGTTGTTCTTAAATGCCACGTGGGAACAGCCCAGGCAGCCTGCGCGGCACTTGATTCAATGGGACTTCAGAGTGTTGCGGGAACACTTGCTGGAGACGATACCATATTTGTTCTTTGCTACAGCGAAGAAGCCGCAATTAAAGTAAAGAAAAAACTTGATACGGTACTTGGATTTTAATTATGTTAAAAAGCATTGATATTAAAAACATCGCAATAATCGAAAAAGCCTCCGTGGAGTTTACAGGGGGGCTTAATATACTTACGGGTGAAACAGGTGCCGGTAAGTCTATTCTTATCGATTCAATAAATGCCGTAACAGGCGAAAAAACCTCACGTGAGCTTATAAGAACAGGCGAAGATGCCGCTGAAGTCAGTGCTTTTTTTGAAAACATATCAGATGAAGTAAAAAATAAGCTTACTGAAAACGGTTTGCCCTCAGAAGAAGACGGAACCCTGCTTTTGCAGAGAAAGCTTACAAAAGACGGAAAAAATGTCTGCAGGATAAACGGAAGCGCCGTTACCGTGTCAATGCTTAAAAACATAGGAATGAACCTTATAAACATTCACGGTCAGCGGGATTCACAGGCTTTGCTCGACAGTGAAAAGCACATTGATTTCCTCGACGGTTTTGCATGTGTATCAGATGAGCTCGAAGAATTTACAGAAGTTTTTTTGCTCCTTCAGAATGTAAAAAGCGAAATAAGGTCACTGAGTCTTGATTCTGCCTATAAAGAAAGACAGACGGAGTTACTCACTTATCAGATAAATGAACTTACTGCGGCAGAAATTACCGTAGGTGAAAGAGAAGCACTTACGAAAAAGAAAAATGTACTGAACAACAGTAAAAAACTCTTTGATGCCCTTAATGCTTCACTTGTTGCTTTATCGGGTGACGGTGAGTCCTTCGGTGCCGAGGGACTTATAAACTCTGCCTTATGTCAGATATCTTCTGTTTTATCCCTTGCAAAAGGGCTTGACGGTCTTGTTGAGGGGCTGAATACCGCTAATTCATATATTGATGAATGTACATCTCTTATTGACGATGTTTTAAGACAGCTGGAGGAAATGGACGGAAATATTGAAGAAATAGAAGAAAGACTTGATCTTCTTTACCGCCTTTCTAAAAAATACGGAGAAACAGAAGAAGAGATGCTTTCTTTTCTCGAAAATGCAAAAAACGAGCTTGAGGGAATTACAAATTCCGATGAAAGACTGAATGAGCTTTATGTAATTCGGGATAAGCTTCTGACAGATTGCCAAAACAAGGCACATACGCTTTCTCTTAAAAGAAAAGAAGCCTCAGAGATTCTTTCTTCTGCCATTCAGAAGGAGCTGAGCTTTCTTGATATGCCGTCGTGCCGTTTTGTTGTAAATATCGAAGAAACCGAAATGACCGAAAAGGGAAGTGATGCGGTAGAATTTCTTATTTCAGCAAACCCCGGTGAAGTGCCGAAACCCCTCGGGAAAGTAGCCTCGGGCGGTGAGCTTTCAAGAATAATGCTTGCAATGAAAAATGTTCTTCATAAAACAGGCGGCGCAGATACTCTTATATTTGATGAAATTGATACAGGGGTCAGCGGTTCCGCAGCAGGTAAAATAGCAGTTAAGCTTTACGGTGTATCAAAAAATTCACAGGTGCTGTGTATAACTCACCTTGCACAGATAGCCGCTTTTGCAGACAGCCATAAATTTATATATAAAGAAGTTTTTGAAGGAAAAACTTATACAAGAATAAAAGAACTTTCATCTGCAGAACGTCCCTTGGAGCTTGTGCGTATGACCTACGGCAACGATTCAGATGAAGTACATCGTCGTTCTGCCGAAAAAATGATTTGCTCTGCCGAAAAAGAAAAAAGCAGCTAAAAAGCACGACATCTTTCGATGTTGTGTTTTTTTTGCCGAAAATATGAATATTTAATACAAATTGACGGTACTGCAACAGAAATATTGTTTAATGTGTAAAAAAAATTATTCAATTATTGTTAAAATTTTGTATTCCATATTTCAGCCTTTAATGATATAATGTTTTCATAATAGTATAACTATTACTATATCTACGAAAGGATGATTTTAGTGAAGAAAAATTTCAGAAAACCCTCGCAGATTTTAGCAGTAATTCTCTCTATGCTTATGATTTTAAGCGTTTTCCCCGTAATGTCCTCTGCAGCATATGCTGTTGAGTATTATTACCCCGAAGGAACAACATTTGTTTCCGAAATCGCTTTTGCAAGAAGCGGATATTGGGGTATTGTTAATCTCAACAGCACAAAGAATAAGCTCACAAATGCAGGATATTCTGCATTGGACTGGGACTTCAATGACGGTTGCGGTACAGGCTCCGACTGGATCGCAGGCGGTTGGAAAAACACCACTGATGTTTCAAGAGCTCTTCGTGACATCAAGTTCAGAGTAGCTGATGACGGTTCTGCTCCTCAGTCTTATAATCTTACCGTTAACGGCAGAACCGTAACATACTATCTTGTCGGCGGTACTTATGCACCAAATAGTTCAAATATAAGTGACGGCGGTGTTATCGATCTTAACGGCGGAGCAGGCGGTAAATATATCCATGCATATATTACTCGTGACCCCAATGCAGGTCCTCCCATAACAGGTATTTATTTTAACGATGTATCTTCCAGAGACGGTTGCATCACTTGCACAAAGCTTAATGCAACAGGCACAAAGGCTGAACTTAATGAAGGAGCCGGCGGAAGTGACCTTTATATGCATTATTCGCATAATTCCACACTAGTAAGCACTGCAAATCTCAGAAGCATATATCCTTTGGCAGTAAATATGGTTCCCAACAGAACCAATTATACATCTGCAACCTATGCTCCTTTGCAGACTGCTTACAATAATGCAAAGCCCATTATTGAAACATTCGATACATACGGTGCTGCTTCCATAACACAGGCAACAATTAATTCCGCTTATAACGCTCTTTACAATGCTGTTTATAATGCTGAAACAAATGTATATTTCAATGCCTCAAATAACGGCGGCACAACATCAGCTGCTGCAACAACCGTAAAAATCGGTCCTAATTCCACATATAATTTCAATGTTTCCTCATACACAGCTACAAAGGGTAACTGGAACTTCCTCGGTTGGAATACAAATAAGGATGCCACAACAGGTTCTAAGAGCACAGTTACAATAGGCTTCAATAATACTCTTTATGCTATTTTCGGCAAGGATGTTACCACAACCTTCAAGTATCTTCAGAATGACGGTACTGTAAAAACCGAAGCCGGTGCCGGAACAATTTATAATGCCTCTATCCAGGCTGATGTGGCAACTCCCGCAGCAGGCAACGTAGCATATAATAATGATAATCTTACATTCCTCGGCTGGCGTGACGATGCAACAGCAGGTGCAGCAGAATTTACAGGTACTGTTCCCGTAAAGGACGGTATCACATATATCTTCCGTGCAGTTTATTCTGCTCCCGTAACAGTATCCTTTGATAACAACGGACTCGGCACAGCCGCTCCCGCAGCTATCACAGGTACTAAGTATTACAATGCAGACGATACAGTAGTTGAAGGCTCTGCAGACTTTACTCTTCCCGCAGACGTTCTCACAGAAACAGGCTACGGCTTCCTTGGTTGGTCCGAGGATAAGGACGCTACAGTTGCAACCTATGCTCCCGGTGCTGCAATGAACGGTATCAAGGAAGACACTACTCTTTATGCAGTATGGTCACAGAATACTTACCCCGTAGTATTCAAAAACTATGACGGCGAAGTTCTTCAGAATACAGATGTGCTCTTCGGTGAGATGCCCGAATATCTCGGTGAAACACCTGTAAAGGAAGGCACAATTGATACCAAGTGGGTATTCGACGGTTGGGATAAGGAACTTACAGCTGTTACAGATGCTCAGGAATATATTGCAACCTTCCATTCCGAAACTGCCGACTATCTTGTTCAGTTCGTAAACGAAGACGGCACAGTTCTTCAGGAATCAATGGTAGAATACCTTGGTATGCCCGAATATCTTGGTGAAACTCCCGAAAAGTCTGCAGATGCTCAGTATACATACACATTCGCAGGCTGGGATAATGAATTCACACAGGTTGAAGGCGCACAGGTTTACACAGCAACATATTCAACCACTCTCAATTCCTATAAAGTTCAGTTCGTAAACAAAGACGGCACAGTTCTTCAGGAGGAAACTCTTGATTACGGCACACTTCCTTCCTATAAGGGTGCAACACCCGAAAAGGCAGAAGATGCACAGTATGTTTACACATTTGACAAGTGGGACAAAGCTATAGCTGAAGTTACAGGCGAAGCTGTTTATACAGCAACCTATAAGACTGAAACTAAGTCCTATGAAATCAAGTTTGTAAATCACGACGGTGCAGAGCTTTACAAGGTAACTGTTGAATACGGTAAAACTCCCGAATATAAGGGAACAGAGCCTAAGAAGGAAGCAGATATGAAGTATGCTTATTCCTTCATTGGTTGGGATCCCGAAATCGCTCCCGTAACAGGCGAAGCTACCTATACAGCGCAGTTCCAGGCAGAAGCTAAGAAGGTTATTGTAACATTCTTCAACTACGACGGAAACGTTCTTGAATCCAAGTTTGTAGAATACGATACTGTTCCCGCTTATACAGGCAAAGAACCCACAAGAAAAGCAACGGCAGAATTTACTTATGTCTTCACAGGTTGGGATAAGGAATTTGAAGCTGTTACCGAAATGACATCATACTATGCACAGTATGATGAAGTAAAGAACACATATACAGTTGAATTCGTAAACTATGACGGTGAAGTTCTTCAGAGTGAAGTTCTCGAATATGGTTCAGAAGTAGAATTTAAGGCTGCTGAACCCACAAAGCCCACCGATAACTATGTATACAAGTTCAAGGGTTGGGATAAAGCGGTATCCAAGGTAACTGGCAATGCTACATATACAGCAGTATATGAAAAGCTTGATACAGCTTATACGGTTAAGTTCCTTGATGCAGACGGCACCCTTCTTCAGGAAAAGATATATGCTCCCGGTGATACACCCGTTTACGAAGGTGAAACTCCCGTAAAGGCTTACGACAACGGCTATCACTATGAATTCAATGGCTGGAATAAAGAAATTGAAGCTGTTACCGTGAACACAAATTATGTAGCAGTTTACACAGCAACAGCACATGAGTTTGAAATTACCGATGAAACTGTTCCCACTTGTACAGATAACGGTGTTATTACAAACGCTTGTGAATGCGGATATTCTTATGAGGCAACAAATCCTGCATTCGGTCACAGCTATGAATATGTTATCGAAGGCGACAATGCATATAAGGTATGCGATGTTTGCGGCGATAAGATAGAAGTTCCTATGGAAGAAGCAGAAGAAGCTCTCGGCAAGGCTGAAGAAGAAGCAAATAAGTACTGTAAGTACTGCGGAAAATATCACTATAAGTATATTTTCCCGGATCTCGGCTTCATATCCTGCATTATCTCAAGAATATTCACATTCTTAGCTGAGCTTTTTATCAGATAACCTGAATCCGAAGCAGGCAGACACCCCGGTGTCTGCCTTGTTTTTTTCTTCGAAAAGAAACAAGGCATATAATTATGATTTGTGTTGACATTCAAAATCAGGATAAATATAATTAAAACAGGAGGGGATGGTATGAATCTTTATATCAAACAGAAGGTTTTTTCATTTAAGGATAAATTTGATATTTTTGACTGTAACGGAAATGTGAAGTATAAAGCGGAGGGGGAATTTTTTTCTCTCGGTAAAAAGCTTCACGTGTATGATATGAACGGTGCAGAGGTTATTTATATCAGACAGCGGCTTATAACTTTTCTGCCGAAATATGAAATCTCTGTTCTCGGAAGTGAGACTGTTGAAATAGTTAAAAATTTCACTCTTTTCAAGCACGAATATACCATTCCTCAGTGGAATATAAAAATACACGGTGATTTTTTTGCTCACGAATATTCTGTTGAACAAAACGGCTCACCCATAGCTCAGCTTTCAAAGGAATGGCTTTCCTGGGGAGATACATATAACATCTGTATTTATAATCCTGGAGATGAATTTGTTGCCCTTGCGGCAATTTTAGTGGTAGACTGTTGTATGGAGGCAAGTAAAAATGCAAGCAGATAAACTATGTTTTAATAAAGACGGAAAATTTATAATAATGCAGGTGTCCGACCCACAGGACCTGCAATTTGTCCGTCATACAATGGTTAGAATGCTAAATAAGGTGTATGACCGTATTTCTCCCGACCTTGTTGTTTTTACGGGTGATAATATTCTCGGCAATCATCTTCGTGATGCACGCTTCGGTTCTAAGCACGTTATTCACACAAAAGAGGAAGAATATGAGAAAATGAAAATTGCAATTTCTCATATATGTGCCCCTCTTGAAAAAAGAAAAATTCCCTTCACAATGATATACGGCAACCATGACGACAGAAACGAAGTTACAAAAGAAGAACAGGCTGATATCTACCGTTCTTATTCAATGTGCAGAGGACTTGATAATCCCGACAAATCCGTTGATGTTGACACATTCGACTTGCCTTTATATTCAAAGGACGGCGAAAAAAAGCTTTTTAATCTGTGGATGATTGATTCTGCATGGTATGATAAAGAGGCAGATAAATGCTATGAGGCAGTAAAAAAAGAAACTGTTGACTGGTATATAAAAAGAAGCAACGAGCTCAAAGCCGAAAACGGCGGGAAGCCCTTGCCGTCAATTATGTTTCAGCATATCCCCATGCCCGAAAGCGTATCACTGCTTATGGATTGCGATAAAAATGACCCTCTTGCAGTTCCTTTTTTCAGGAAAGGCGACAAGGAGAGATATGTAAAGCTTGACCCGAAAAAGGCAGACGGTTTTTTGTTTGAACCCATTACTCCCTGTGAAGAAAACTACGGTCAGCTTGATGCGTTAAAACAGCAGGGCGATGTTAAAGCTGTGGTTTACGGACACGACCATACAAATAATTTTGTTGGTGAACACGACGGTATAACAATAATTCAGTCATCTGCCGCATCTTTCAGATGCTACGGCAATCATCTCAGAGGCGTGCGTATTTTTGAACTTGACGAAAATAATCCCGAAGAATTCAGAACATATTTCTTAACATATGCCGATATTTGCGGAACAGGAATTCCTTCAAAAGTAGCATATATATGGGATGCCGACGGCTGCATAAAGCAAAAAACTGCACTTATTGCAGGAACTGCCGCCGTTGTTGCAGGTACTGCTTTTGCAATTTACAGATACAGGAGAAATAAAAATGGGTGAACTGTGCGAAAAGAAGATAGCTTCCGAACATATTTTTGAAGGTGTTATAGTTGACCTTTATTGCGATAAAGTTCTTTTGCCCAACGGCAACACCTCAAAAAGAGAATACATAAAGCACGTGGGTGCGGCTTGCGTTATTCCTGTTGATGAGGATAATAACGTAATAGTTGAAAAGCAGTTCAGATATCCCTTCGGCGAGATACTCACGGAAATCCCCGCTGGAAAGCTTGATTCAAAAAATGAGCCTCATCTTGAAGCCGCCCTCAGAGAGCTTAAAGAGGAGACTGGCTATATCGCAAATAAAATGACTTATCTCGGAAAATTCTATCCCGCCTGTGCTTATTCTGATGAAGTTATACATATGTATCTTGCAACAGAACTCCAAAAAGGCGAACAGCAGCTTGACGAGGACGAATTTGTGGAAGTAACAAAAATCCCCCTTGCAACACTTGTTGATGCGGTGTTAAAAGGAAATATCCCCGACGGCAAAACACAGACGGCAATTCTTAAAGCTCATCTGTTTTTGAATAATAAATAAAGAAAAGAGGAATGTTTATGTCGATACTCTACAGCTTATTAAAAGTTATATCAGTGATGTTAACTTCAATGGCAATGTTATTTTTCTATCCCAATTCTGCAGCTCCCCACGACGTAAAAGACTCCGAAAACGTAAAACTCAATTTCACAGTATTGTCGGATTCTCATATTGAAGGCAACAACCCCGATACTTACAATGTGTTTACAAAAATTCTTTATGATGTAAAAAATACAGCCACCGAAAACGATGCCCTCGTTATGCTTGGTGACAACACAATGAACGGTCAGCACATAGAAAGCATATTTTTCTACGGTCTTGAAAAAGTAATTGCTCCCGCAAAAGAAATAATAAATGTTATGGGCAATCACGATACCGGCAACGGTAATGATGTTTATGACCCCTGCCTTGCAAAGTTTATAGGTTATAATAATGCATTTTTCGGTCTTGATATCGAAAAGCCCTATTATACAAAGAATGTTGACGGCTATACCTTTATTGTTCTCGGAAGCGAAAAAGACGGTGTGGACTACTGCCATATGTCTGATGAACAGTATTTCTGGCTAAAAGAACAGCTTGATATCGCAACAGCAGACGGAAAGCCCGTATTTGTTGTGAATCATCATCCCTATTTCCTTATTGACTGCAATTACTCTGTTGAAGAGCTTCTTAATTCATATAAAAACATTTTCTATTTCTTCGGACACACCCACTGGCCCCTCAATAATTACGAAACATTCACAGACCACGGAAATTATGTGTCTGTAAATCTTCCCAGATGTACTGATATTATTACCGAAGACGGCGGTGTGATTGATGATAATTCGGGCGTTGGTATGCAGGTTGAAGTTTATGAAAACGAAGTTGTTTTAAGAATGCGAAACTTCTATGAAGGCGGCTGGCTCGAAAAACACGAAATGACTGTTGATATAGTTAAATAAATAATAAAGAGGTCAGCGGAAATGTCCGTTGACCTCAAAAAATTATTCGGATTCTTTTTTATATTTACTTGCAAGTGTTGTATAGCCCATTGCATTCATTTTGTTGCCCATAATCTGTGCCGGAGAAAGCTCTTTTATTACCGTAGCAGGTACACCTGCAGCAAGAGAATTGGGAGGTATAACTGTTTTTGCAGTAACCACCGCACCTGCGGCAACAATGGAATTTTCACCGATAACAGCACCGTCGAGAACAACACTTCCCATACCTATAAGAGCATTGTCGCCGATTGTGGCACCGTGCACAAGTGCATTGTGACCGACTGTTACACCGTTTCCGATAACAGCTTCATCCTTCATTCCCACGTGAACTGTTGCATTATCCTGTATGTTTGAATTTTCGCCTATTTTAATGGCACACATATCGCCTCTTAGCACTGCTGAATACCACACAGAACTGCCTTTGCCTATGGTTACATCACCTATAACCGAAGCGTTTTCTGCAATAAAAGCACTTTCATCAATAACGGGTGTTTTGCCTGAAAAAGATTTTATCATAATAATTCCCCTTTTTTTGCTTTTTTACTATTCTACCATATATATCTTTACTAATCAATAATACAAATTTGTTAACTGTGTGGAAAAAATACTAAAATTATTGACTTATCCGGGTATTTATTCTATTATATTAATAATAAAAGAGGGAGGCTTAGTAATGAAGATAATTCTTGTAGGTGCAGGTTCCATAGGCGGAACAACTGCAACAATGCTTAAGGAAAAAGGTCACAATATCGAAATTATCGAAGCAAATCACGAAAGAGCAGAAAAAATCAGAAACGAAGGCATAACTCTTACAGGTGCTCTCGGTAACCACACTCAGAAGTTTACCGTTTATGAAAGCCCCGATGAGCTTACCGAGATTTATGATGTATGTATCATTGCAACAAAGTATTTTGCATTGGCTCCTGTTGCCGAAGCAATGCTCAGTCACGTAAAGGCAGACGGTCTTTTTATGTCTATGCAAAACGGTATCTGCACAAAGATACTTTCAGACGTTGTTGGAACAGATAAAACTGCAGGCTGTATGATAGGCTTCGGTGCAACAATGCTCCCCAACGGTGATGTAAACGTTACTTCCGGCGGTGAGCTTAAAATAGGCAGAGTCAACGGCAAAATTGACGATAAAATAAAAGCTCTCGGTGAAGTATATAAAGCACTTCTTCCCACAAAGGTTGTTGATAATATTGATGCACAGCTTTATTCAAAGCTCATAATCAATTCCTGCATAAACTCCATTGCAGCACTTACCGGTGAATGTGTTGGCGTGATGCTTTCTGCAGATGAAGCAAAATCAATTTTCCTTGAAATTGCCCGTGAAGCTACTTATGTTTCCAAAAAAATGGGACTTAAGGTTCCCCCCTATGCAACGGTTCTTAATTATAATCTTCTTCTTATTTCACAGGCAGATTGGTTCAAATCTGTTTGTAAAGCTGTTGTAACTATTGTAGGTAAAAAATTCGGTGATGTGCGTCCCTCAACTCTTCAGTCTCTGGACAGAGGAGAGAAGACCGAAATTGATATCTTCAACGGTTACATAGTAAAACAGGGCAAGGAATACGGCGTTCCCACTCCGGTTAATGAGCAGATATATAACTTTATAAAGAAGATAGAAAACGGCGAAGAAAAATCCTCAATGGATAACCTTAAGAAAATTAAATTCTGATATTGATTTTACCGCATTAAACAAAAGTTTAGTGCGGTAATTTTGCGGAGATTTTTATGGATAATATAATAAAATTCAACAAAAACGGTAAACTGAAAATAATGCATGTTACCGATACGCATATTGAGGATGATAATATTGATGCCTCTTTGTGGCTTATTGAAGAAGCATGCAGACGGGAAAAGCCTGATATAGTAATCGCAACCGGTGATAATGTTCTCAACTATGATGATGCCGACAAAACAAAGTCTTATATAGACAGGTTTATGGCAATTTTCATTAAATATAATATTGCTGTTGCCGTTACCTTCGGCAATCACGATTCTGAAAGAGGTCCTCTTTCGAGAAGAGAATTAATGGAATATTACAGCACCTTTGATTGTCACGTGACAGATGCCGACGGGATAAAGCCTTTTTCGTCGGGTACATATAATGTCCCCGTAATGTCTTGTGACGGTAAAAATGTAAAGTTCAATCTGTGGGTGTTTGATTCAGGGGACTATGACAAAGACGGACATTATGGCTGTATGAGTGCCGAAGATGTTTTGTGGTATAAAAAAACATCCGACAGCATAACTCAGATAAACGACGGAGAAAGAATTTACTCACTTGCATTTCAGCATATTATTGTTCCTGAAGTTTATTATGCCTTGAAAAAGACCGATAAAAAGAGACTTTATTCCTTTGAACACATAATTAACAAAGGTGAATACTATATGTTTTCCCCCAACGGTATAAATTTCGGAACGCTTAATGAAACACCTTGCTCCGGAGGAGAAAATTTCGGGCAGTTTGAAGCTATGGTTGAAAAAGGCGATGTGCTTGCTGTTTTTTCAGGCCACGACCACACAAATGCCTTTGGTGTAAGGCATAAGGGAATAGATATTGTAAACTCACTCAGCACAAGAAGTCAGTCCGACAGATTTTCCAGTCAGTACGGTTACAGAATAATTGAGGTCGATGAAAAAGACCTCTCCCGCTATACCTCACGGGTAGAACGCTGGTACAATATGTTCACTTCTTCCGACATAAAGAGAATCAGAGAACAAGGGGATATCTACGGAGTAAAAATTGCTCTTGGTGTAAAATACAGAGGGCTTATTCAGAGATTTATGACCTGCACCGGCAGAATTTTCTGTCGCATTGTAACAGGCAGACAAAATACATATAAGCACTGATATGATCAGAACAGTAGAATTCAGATATATTAAAATAAAAACATGTATAAGATAAAAATGCACCGGAAACTTAAAAACTTCCGATGCATTATTTTATTTCCTGTTCTAAGTTTATAAAAAGCTCTGATGTGAAAAAATCAATGATAGTTATATCAAGTCCGTCGCAGATTTTCTGAATTGTTGATACTGTGGTACTGTTATTCCGTCCGGATGCGATATTATTTAACGTAGACTGAGTAATTCCGCAAATGGTAGATAATTTGTTGAGAGTAATATTTCTTTCATTGCACAATTCAATCAATCTCAATCGTATCGCCGAACCAACCGTCATTCCTTTACATCCTTCATTAATATTTGTCACTTATATTATATGAAGAATAATTTGAAATGTTTAACTCAAAAGAGTTGACTTTTTCTTATTCTGTCTATATAATTATTTTATAAATTGCAAAAGAATGTGTATTTTTCATGTTTTGCAGTAATTGCGGTGTGAAATTGTCGGCAGGGGCAAAATTCTATGTTCAACATCGGATACAATTTCAATGAAAAAATAATACGGTTTTTTGTTTGTCCCGAATTTAACCGCTCATTCAGAAAAATATACCGATCATTACGGTGGTGGTTGAAAGGAAAAATATATTTTATATATTTATTCTAATGGAATTTCAAGGAGGAATATTTATAGGCTGAACAAAATTGTACACCGTATATAATAAAATAAACTAATCTTTGAGGTGAAAATAATGAAATTAAATTTTGCTGTTAAGGTAAATAAAAAGGTTAAGTCATTTTTCAGTGTGTGTCTTTCAGTTATTCTGTGTCTTTCGTTTTTGTTGGTAATTCCCGTGAATTTTGCTGCAGAGGCATTTGAAGTTGTTGATGGAAATAACGCGGAAATTATAGCAGAGGGACGTTGCGGGGATGATATCACATATAAGATAGACAGTGAATATACTCTTACTTTTACAGGTAGCGGACTTATGTGGGACAGCGATCCTTATACATTCTGGGGCGATAACTGGAGCAAAATCAAAAAAGTAGTTATCGGAGATGGAATTACCCATATCGGAGAGAATATGTTTTATTGTTTCAGTTCCCTTGTTGAAGTTTTTATTTCTGAAACTGTGACAAGTATCGGAAATGGTGCATTCACAGGATGTGAAAGGCTTATTTCAATAAATCTTCCCAACGGTCTTACGGAGATTGATGCATATGCATTCAGTTATTGTTCAGCGCTTGAATCAATAAATATTCCCGATGGTGTAACAGTTATAAAGATGTATACTTTTTATAATTGTCATAATCTTAAAACAATTTCTTTACCGGGAAATCTGACTGAAATTGAAACTATGGCTTTTGTCAATTGTAATATCGAGAATCTGATAATACCGGCTTCGTTAAAAAAGATTGATGACAGCGTTTTACATATTTTTAGCCTGACAGATATTACAGTTGATAAGAATAATGAAGATTATTCATCTGTTGACGGAGTTTTGTTCAATAAAGATAAAACAGAAATTCTGATTTATCCTGCAGGGAAAACAGATACATCTTATGCTATTCCTGAAACGGTAAAAATAATCGGGAAAAATGCTTTTGAATACTGTGAAAATCTTGAAAGTATTGATATTCCTGATTCAGTAACAAAAATCAGCAAATTTGCATTTTCGGGATGCACCGGTCTTGCAGAGATTATAGTGCCCGAAAGTGTAATAGTTATTGAAAATGAAGCTTTTTCTCATTGTTCGGAGCTTAAAAGTTTTGTTTTTCCGTCTTCAGTATCTGTTATAAATGATAGGACATTTGCTTTTTGTTATAACATTGAAAGTGTAGCAATCCCTGCTGCAGTTACATCGATTGGTGATGATGTGTTTTCTAACTGTGGGCATCTTGAAGATATTTTTGTTGATGAAAACAATCAGCATTTTGTTTCTGAAAATGGAATATTGTTCAATAAAGACAAAACTGAAATTATAAAATTTCCTGAAGGCAAAGATATAGAAAAATATGCAATTCCTGATACTGTAACAAAAATAAGAACTTCTGCATTTTTCAGCTCAAATATTAAAAGTATAGAAATACCGGACTCTGTAACAAGTATCGGAGATTCAGTTTTTGCCGCTTGTCAGAATCTTAAAAGCATATCATTCCCTGATTCAGTAACTTATATGGGAAATGAAATGTTCGTTAACTGTCAGGCGCTTGAATATGTAAAACTTCCGAGTTCAATCATAGCAATCGGCGAATATACCTTTGATTACTGTATTTCGCTTACAAGTATTACAGTGCCCTCATCCGTTACATACATCGGAAATTATGCTTTTGATGAATGTTTTAATCTTGAAAGTGTATACATTCCGTCTACAGTTACAAAGATTGATTCTTGTGCATTCAGTGCATGTGAATCTATCGCGGATGTATATTATGAAGGCACTCCTGAAGAATGGAATAATATAATCATAATGAGTGAAAATGATTGTCTTGAGAATGCGAATATCCATTTCAATAGCGAGGTGCCCGGAAATTCCCATGAACATATTGACGGCGAAAGAGTATTTGAAAATGTGATTCCGGCCGATTGTGTTAATGAAGGTGTGCATGAGGAAGTTATTTATTGCGAATTGTGCGGAGAGGAAACGTTCAGAGTTTTGGTACATTTGCCTCCTGCAGGACACAGCGATGAAGATAAAGACTATATTTGCGATGTCTGCGGAGAGGAAATTGAGGCAAAAGGTCTTTTTGCATCAATTATAAAGTTCTTCTACAAGATTATTGCTTTCTTTAAAAATTTGTTTACTTTCTGATTTATAAAAACATAGCAAAACAACAAGAATCATAAGAATATACAAAATATAACACAGTGTCGGAATAATACGGTTGATATTATTCCGATGCTGTGTTATACTATATATGAAGGTGATTCTATGGATTATATTACAACAAATGAAGCGGCAAAAAGGTGGGGGATAAGTGACAGGCGAGTCAGGATTCTTTGCCGTGAAGGAAAAATTGAAGGGGCTGTTCTGTTAAAAGGGAAGTATAATATTCCGCTGCATGCAAAAAAACCTGCTGACGGCAGAAGAAAGGCTGATGACAGCGAAAATATAGGCTTTCTTAAATGGGAAAATGATGTCATTGGCATTATAGACAGCAGCTACAGGGTAAATTTTACCGCTCCTATGTATAATGAGGTTGTAGAAGTTTATACAAAAGGCAATACGGATTGGAACTATGAGCAGTTTGCGGGTTTTTTATCGGAAAGAATTGTAAGCCGTGACAGGCGGGATATTGAAAAAATATTGTTCCGCTGCGGTTTTTCTGTTTATGACGTGATTAAAATTGCCTTTGTAACAAGGGGGATTCACCCTAAAGACCTTCTGTGGATAGCATTCAGGGAAGATGAAAAACTGCCTGATGCTATGACTGAAGTTTTTAATTCTGTATTCTTGCTAAAAACCGATCTTAAAGGGGACAGCATTGATACGCCCGAAGGATATAACATCAAAAGATACGGTGTGTTTAACGGAAAATACGGAATATATAAAAAACGAATAAATCCTCTTGTGACAGACGCAGAATCGGAGATTGCAGTATATAAGCTTGCCTGCCGATTGGGGATACCATGCTGTCCTGTTTACTATGTTGATAAGGATACCGTTTTTTCGGAATTCCTTTATGACTTTTCAAAGGAATATATAGTACATTTCCGCCGTCTTTTTGAAAGCGAACGTTCTGAAAATGAGTATGAAAATCTTATTTCAGTAAGACCGCAATACAGAGATGATATTATACGTATGATGATTCTTGATTTTATTACAAGACAGGATGACAGACATCTTTCAAATATTGCGGTAAAGGTGACGGGAAGTACAGAAAGCTTTTATCCCCTTTATGATAACGGCAGAAGTCTATTTTATGAAGATACACCGGAAACTGTTGAAAATGCCGTAAATGATATTGAACTTTATGCCACAAATTTCGGTTATTCGGGAACCTATTATGATCATCTGAAAAGCATCTCCGACAGCGGAATCAGGCTTTCGTCGTTAATTGATATGAGTATTACCGATGAAGAAATATATGAAATTCTTCTTTCTTCGGGTTTTTGCGGCTATCGCCTTGACGGTGTCAAAAAGTGGATCAGGGGGACATTGAATATAATAGATAAGCTGAATAGTAATTGAAATATGGAGAATCAGTATGTACTGTATTAGATGCGGAAATAAAATAAATGACAATGCAAAATATTGTTCTGAGTGTGGAGAACAAGTTGTTTCAAAGGCTGCAGATGTAAAAATAATTGATTCATATGATGCCACAATTGATAATCCATCTGAAGAGTTGTTTGATATAAGTGAAACTGTTACGGATGATATGTTTGAATATGATTCAGTGAAAAGTGCACGGCCAAAAAGAAATAAGAAAAGAATATTAATAGGCTTTGGTGTTTATCTTTCGGTATGTTTTGTGGCAGCGTTTTGCGTTTTATTTGCAGGGGAACCTACAATAATTGGAAAATGGTCGTATTCCGGTGGAGATAAGTTAGATATTTCTTCGGAATATAAAGATGGAGATTTTATTGAAACAGGAAAAGATGTCGGCATGGAAAATCTTGTGTTCCAGGAAAACGGAATGTGTATTTTCAACGGTGCATATGTTGAATGGTAATGTGCTAACGATAAAATCATATTTGGAGACAAGGACATATAATATTGAAATATCAAAATTAAAGTTTATGCTTGTAGATTCTAATAATCGGACATTGATTTATACAAAAACAGAAGCATATGAATTTATTAACAGTGGAGGTGTCGTTGTTCTTTGTCTTTCATTTCCATTTATTATATTTTTTGCTCTTTTAATATGTGCTGATATATATGATAAAAAAAGAGTTAATTAAATTTTTACGGCGTATTGAATTGTTTGTTCAATACGCCGTTACTTTATTATAGTTTGTTCAGAATTTCCGGGGGCTGATTTATGTTTGTTTTGCGGAAATTGGCATTTGCGTCATAGAAATAGCAGTCGCCGTCTTCGTTGCCGGCTACGGTGTAATATTCTCCGTCGTTTATGCAGAAGCCTGCACCGTTGTCACAGGCAATGCCTGATATCTTTTTGTTTGTTATACTGAGTGCCTCTTCAAAGGTCTGCCAGTATTCGCTCTGATAGTGAGGGCAGTTTATATAGGGGATAATGTCAAGCCCTTTTACAAAAACGAACTGACCGTCTATACAGTCGTCATAGCCTTCTCTGAACCAGCACATAGCGCCCGATGAAGCCCCCGAAAGAACTGTTCCTCTTTCATAGGCATCAAGTAAGTATTTGTCTGTCCCTGTTTCTTTCCATGTGTCCATTAAAAACTTGAGATTGCCACCCTGTACAAAAATACCGTCGGCGGCTTCAATTTTTTCTTTTATAACATCCTCCGTTACATCCTCGTGTGTTAAAAAGAGAATGTCTGTTGTGCAGCCGAATTTTTTGAAGCAGAGCAATACATCATCATTTTCATCCATATTGTCAAAGCTTGCTGTGGGGATTATAAGAATCAGCGGGTTTTTCTTGCCTGTAAGAGAAATGATATGCTCAGTTACATTATCCATTTCTCCGTTATCAAATCTGCCGCCGCCCAGTGCTACTATTTTACCCATATTTAGTCACCTCATAAATAATATCCGATTACAGAATAAATTATAGCTACAATAAGAGAGGGAAGCATATTTCCCACATTGAATTTTTTGCCGAAACACAGGTTTATTCCTACGCAGAATATAAGTACATTTCCCACAAGTGACATATCGCTTATTACAGTTCCCATAGAAAGAAGGGGCTCTGCAAATTTTGAAAGAAGGGTTATACTACCCTGGAAAATACCTATGGGAATAAAGGCGAATATACATCCCTTGCCGAGAGTGGATGTCATAATTATAACTATTAAAAAGTCAAGAAGAGCCTTTGCAAAAAGGGTTGTTGGGTTCCCGCCGATACCGTCTTCTATTGCACCTACAACCGCCATAGCTCCCACGCAGATTATAAGGGAAGTGTTGACGAATGCACCCACAAAGCCGCCGTCTTCGGTCGCGTGGGATTTTATTTTAAGCCACTGTCCGAAACGGTCAAGCTTTTTTTCAATTTTAATAATTTCTCCGATAAGTGTTCCTATGATAAGCGAAATTATCATCATAAGCGCACCGTATGTGGTAAGAGTGCCGTCATTGGCGTCGGCTACTCTTAAAAGCCCCGACAAAGCTCCCGAGGTTCCTATAAAGATAACGGCAACGCCTGCCACCTTCATAAGAGAATCTCTTATCTCAAGTTTGATTTTTTTTCCGAATAACAACCCTAAAATTCCGCCGAGAATAACAGCGGCAACATTTACAATGGTTCCGATACCGGGCATAAGTGTTAGTCCTCTTCATCATAAGTTTATTAATGAATATATCACAAAAAAAGTCAATAATCAACCTGAATAAATAAAAGAATACACAATTGACTATATTTTTCTGTTGTGATATCATATATAAATATAAACACAGCATTAAAGGAGAGATTTTTTATGGCATTTTATTACAGTGAACCCTCACATACCTTCAGCGAATACCTGCTTGTTCCGGGCTACACAGATGAAAACTGTATTCCCGCAAATGTTTCGCTTAAAACTCCTCTTGTAAAATTCAAAAAAGGCGAAGAACCTGCAATTTCACTTAATGTTCCCATGATTTCCGCCATAATGCAGTCTGTATCAAATGATACACTTGCAATTGCCCTTGCAAAAGAAGGCGGTATGTCATTTATTTACGGTTCACAGTCTATTGAAGACGAAGCTGCAATGGTAGCAAGAGTAAAGAATTACAAAGCAGGCTTTGTTGTAAGCGCATCAAACCTTACCCCTGACCATACTCTCCAGGATGTTGTAGAACTTAAAGAGATTAACGGATTTTCAACCGTGGCTATTACAGACGACGGCTCTGCTAACGGCAAGCTTTTAGGTATCGTTACAAGCCGTGATTACAGAGTAAGCCGTATGAGCCCCGATCTTAAGGTGTCAGAGTTTATGACTCCCGTTGAAAAACTCATTGTTGCTCCCGCCGAAACCACTCTTAAAGAAGCCAATGATATTATCTGGGATAACAAGCTTAATTCTCTTCCCATTGTTGACAAAAAGGGTAACCTTATGTATTTTGTTTTCCGTAAGGACTATGCACAGCATAAGCGCAACCCCAATGAGCTTCTTGATGAAGACAAGAGATATATGACAGGTGCAGGCATAAACACCCGTGACTTTGCCGAACGTGTACCCGCACTCGTAGAAGCAGGTGCAGACGTTCTTTGTATCGACTCATCCGAAGGTTATTCCTGCTGGCAGAAAAAGACAATTGAATTTATCCGTGAAAAATACGGTGATACAGTAAAAGTCGGTGCAGGTAATGTAGTTGACCGTGAAGGCTTCCTTTTCCTTGCCGAGGCAGGTGCAGACTTTATTAAAGTCGGTATCGGCGGCGGTTCCATTTGTATCACCCGTGAAACAAAGGGTATCGGCAGAGGACAGGCTACTGCTCTTATTGATGTTGTAAACGCAAGAAATGAATATTATGAAAAGACAGGTATTTATATTCCTGTTTGCTCCGACGGCGGTATCGTTCATGATTACCATATCACACTCGCTCTTGCTATGGGTGCAGACTTTGTAATGCTCGGCAGATACTTTGCAAGATTTGACGAAAGCCCCACAAACAAGCTTATGGTAAACGGTGCTTACGTTAAAGAATACTGGGGTGAAGGTTCCAACAGAGCCCGTAACTGGCAGAGATATGACCTTGGCGGCAGCACAAAGCTCTCATTTGAAGAAGGTGTTGACTCCTATGTAACTTATGCAGGACCTCTTCACGATAACGTTGAAAAGAGTCTTTATAAGGTTAAGTCCACAATGTGTAACTGCGGTGCTCTTTCAATTTCCGAGCTTCAGGAAAAAGCAAAGCTTACACTTGTTTCTTCAACAAGTATCATCGAAGGCGGTTACCACGACGTTACCCTTCGTACAACCTCAAATTCAAGAACCTGATAACGGTATAATAAAAACAGTTGCGTGTATAGCTGCACACAACTGTTTTTTTGCTATCCATTTATAATGAGCTGTTTTTATGTTAAAATATTCAGACAATATATTTTCAGGTGTATATTATAAAAACGGCGGTATTTCTACTCACGGAATATTCTCAGGCGGCAGAATACAGCGTGATAACGAAGTATTCCTTGAACTTATTTATAATGATAAATTTTTTAAACAATATATTAAAGAAGACGGTGAAATGGAAGCGTTCTCATAAAAAATTGCAGGCCGCAAAACCCTGCAATTTTTTTGCATTACAGGAAAATCCTTCCTATAATGTATTTCTTGTGTTCGGTTATCCGGCAACAAAAGCACTCAGTTGATTTACAAGGGAGTCGCTTCTTGTCATTGACATATTATTCATAAAAATGATGTCATGTACTTCGTGAGTTGATAAAAACTCACTCAGTGTACTTTTATAATGTCTGTAGTCTATAACGTAAACGGTTTTGTAATGACAAACAAGGAAAGGAACAAAAGCATTACCGAAGCTTTCCTTTATAACAACACAGCTTTCACCCTCTGTCTTGTCGGTGTTTTGTATTGTTGAAAGGGGATTGTCTCCGCTTATAAAAGTGCTGTATTTATAAGAGGCAGGTGCATCGGTTTCATCGTAAAGAAGTGGCATTTCATAAGTCTGTCCTGTTTTATCCGTAACTGTCATAGAATAATTACACGGGGGCTTATAAGCATCAACTCTGTCGGGGGTAGCACCCAAAGCGGGGTTTGAGCCTGAATCATTATAGAATGTACCGAGGAAACCGTCAAAGCTCCATACTTCGTAAGAAGACAGGGGAATGGGATCTATTCCTTTTGTCTGGCAGAAGACTTCGTAAGCGTAATATGCACCAAGTGCTGTCCAGTGATGGTCTGTTCGGAAATAAACATACTCGTTTCTGTGTTGCTTTATATTATCAAAGCAGTTGAATTTTTTAACACTGTCGGAGGTTGAAGAGAAGATATAATTAATAGCTTCTTTCTGATCGGATAAATTAAGCTTTGCCCGTTCTTTTTCATTGAGGGTAATATCCGCGCTTGTTGGAGCGATTGATGCAAAAACGTTATACTGTGAACCGTACCGTGCGCCTGCAGTATTGAGAGTTCTTGCATAGTTATCGGCAGGCTCCTGTGCAAAGTTATAATATTCAAAGGCTGCATTGTCACAGATAACGATGCTGCCCAGCTGTTCCACATTTTTAACTTCGCCCGTGTCGGGGGGATAGGTGATATCTTCAGGCAGTGTTTCCGGTTCGGGAACGGTAACATTTTCATCAGTATTATCACCGATATCGGGAACGGTGGGAATATCATCTCCGACGGCACCTTCGTTAAAGCCTACCAATGTGCCCGATGTTCCCAGAAAATTCTGTATTTTTGAATTTATGTTCATCAGAGAATCGCGGAAGGGAACGGTGTCTGAAAACCACGTGGATATGTCCGTAAAATAACTGCCGTCTGCAAATGCCGAAAAACTGAATTCGGGAAATTTCGCAAGCTCACGCTTTTCTGTTTCCGAAACCGTTGGTCTTAAAGGAATTATAAAACAAACGGTACTTATAATAACAAAAGTAAAGAAAGAAACCGCAATTTTTATTATTCTGTGTTTTTGTGAGGGTGACATCTTTTTCATTTATTATACTCCTGCTCAGAATTGAAAATAAAGGAAGGGATTGTAAGAATCGCCTACAAGTGAAACGGAAGAAAGTAAAACAAGTAAAGGCGGGAATGCGATGTCTGCAATTCTGTATGCATAGTTTGCGGGAAGGCTGGTCCTTGCAAGTTTTAACAGCATCTTCTTTACGTATTTTACAACAGGCAGACAAGCTAATACACATATTATAAAGAACAGTATGTAGCCTGCAGCAAATGTAAATGCTTCGTATGTGAAAATACGGTTGCCGTTAAGTCCGAACATACCTTTAAGCACTGCCGAAAGAATGGAAAAATCGGTAAACTTAAAGAATACCCAGCCGAAATAAACTGTGGTAAGCAGATATATTCTACCGAGAATCTTATGCTTATTAAGCTTTTCCAGCAGGAAGAACTTTTCTATTATAAGCAATACAAAGAAATAAAGTCCCCACAAAACAAAATTCCATGCAGCACCGTGCCAGAGTCCCGTAAGTGCCCATACCGCAAAAAGATTGAATATCTGTCTTATCTTGCCTTTTCTGTTGCCGCCCAAGGGGATATAAACATAATCTCTGAAAAATGAACCCAAAGACATATGCCATCTTCTCCAGAATTCGGTTACGGATGCGGATATATAAGGATAATTGAAATTCTCTTTATAATGGAATCCGCACATAAGTCCCATGCCTATTGCCATATCGGAATAGGCGGAGAAATCAAGATATATCTGAAGCATATAAAATGCCATACCTACCCAGAGGGCTAATGCACTTCTTCCTTCTATTGCTGCAATATTTTCGGAAAGCATCTCGGCGGCTCCTATTGCGGCATCCGAAAGTAAAAGTGTGTCGGCAACAGCACCGCAGCCGTTTGCAAGTACTGATTTTTTTGCAAGTCCGCAGGCAAATCTTGTAAGACCTTTTGAAATATCCGTTATGTTTTCGGTTCTGTTGGTAAGTTCATTTTCAACATCGCCGTAACGCACAATGGGGCCTGCAATACACTGATGGAATAAGCTTGCATACAAAAGAACTTTATAGTAGCTTTTCTGTGCGGGAACATCTTTTCTGTAAACATCTATAACGTATGTTAAAAGCTGGAATGTATAAAATGATATACCTATGGGAAGCTGAACCTGAGGCACCGGTAACAGCTCGGTTCCGATTAATGAATTGAATGTATCAACGGCAAAGCCTATATATTTGAAATAGCCTATAGAGCCGATACAAACTGCAACTGCAGCGGCAAGCCACAGCTTTTGCTCATTGCTGTTTTTTGATGTTTCAATCAGAAGTGAGAATATCCAGCAGCACAATGCCATCATAACAAGAAGCAATATGTAAACGGGTTCACCCCAGGCATAAAATACAAGAGAAAACAGCAGAAGTATTATATTTTTTGTTTTTGTTGTTTTACATAAATAGTAGCAAATCAGATTTGCCGGCAAAAAGGCAAAGCAGAAAAGTAAACTTGAAAAAACCATTTTATTATTCCTTTGCTTATTTATCATAAAGTGCCGAAAAAAAACGGCTAATTAAATATATTATCTTCCAAAATTATCAAAAAAACAAGGAAAATTTGTTTATTTTTTTAAATATGTAATAATTAACAAAAAAGCTGTTTTATTTTATACATCTGTTAAAATCCTGTTGTTTGTTTTTGTCCGAAAGTTTAACGGTTTATATTGTATTTTTCTGTAAAATATGATATCATTATTATAATTTTCAGAAAAATTCACTTCGGAGGCATATTAATGAAAAAGGTTCTGTCGATGCTGAAGCCGCATCTTGTGCCGTTAATAATGTCAATAATATTTGCAACGGTAAATACGGTGATGCAACTGTTGATCCCGCTTTATACGAAAAATATCCTGTCTGAGGGTATTCTTGTCAAGAATATGGACAAGCTTGTTGAGCTTTGTTTTATTATGCTGGGCTTTACGCTGCTCGGTGTTGTAACATCTGTGCTCAATACATATTTTTCCACAAAAACATCCGTAGGCTATGCTATCACTCTCAGAAATTATATTTTCGACAAGGTGTCTCACCTCTCCCACAGTGATATAGATAAAATAGGCGTAGCTTCTCTTGTTACAAGAACAACAAATGACGTCCGTCAGGTACACGACATAGTTCTTTCCACGCTTAAGTCTCTTGTCCCCATTCCCATTATGCTTGTGGGCGGTCTTGTAATGGCATTTTCTCTCAATGCCGAGCTTGCAAAGCTTTCATTATGGGCAATTCCCGTGCTTGCAGTTCTTGCAATAATTTTGATTGCCATAATTATGCCTTTATATTCAAGAATACAAAAGCTCGTTGATAAGATGAATCAGATAATGCGTGAAAAAATAAGCGGTATCAGAGTTATAAGAGCATTCAATAAAACGGAATATGAAGATAACCGTTTTAAGGATGCCAACCTTGAGCTTACAGGCATTTCACTTAAGGCAAACCGTATTATGGCAGGCTTTTTGCCCATACTCACACTTCTGCTGTATACTCTTATATGTGTTATTATCTATATGTGCGTTATGGCATCAAATGAGCTTGATATAAATACCCAGCAGGAAGAAATATTAAGCACAATTCCCAATATGTATGCCTTTATTTCTTACTTTACTCTGATAATCGGTGCGCTGACTTCGGTTGTTTCCATTGTTGTATCTATTCCGAGAGCTTCAATTTCAGGTAAACGTATCAAGGTTATAATGGATGCCGTTTCTGAAATAGAAATTCCCGAAAACCCCGTAACACCAAAAAAAGAAGATGCAGGCAAACTTGATTTTATAGATGTTTCTTTTAAGTATAAGCCTGTACCCAAGGAAGAAAAGAAAAAGCGTTTTGTTCCCAAAAGCAAAAAGAAGCAGCCTCCGAAGCCTCAGACTACATTTGAACTCAAAAACGTAAGCTTTGAATCCCGTCCCGGTGAAACCACGGCTATTATAGGTATCACCGGCAGCGGCAAAACAACACTTTGTAATCTTATTCCCCGTCTTTATGATGTGAATTCGGGTGAAGTAAGACTTGCGGGCGTAAATGTAAAGGAGCTTGATCCCAAAGAAATAGGAGACAGAATAGCCTTTATTCCTCAGCAGGCATTTTTATTCAGCGGAACAATAGCCGATAATATCCGTTTCGGTAAGAAGGATGCAACAGATGCAGAAATATGGCGTGCTCTTGAAATAGCTCAGGCAAAATCCTTTGTTGCCGCAATGCCCGACGGAATAGAAAGCTTTGTTTCTCAGGCAGGTAAAAACTATTCGGGCGGTCAGAAACAGCGGCTTGCCATAGCAAGAGCTATTGTAAAAGGTGCGGAAATAATTGTATTCGACGATTCCTTCTCGGCACTTGACCTTGCAACGGATGCAAGACTTCGTGCTTCCCTTCGTGAAAATCTTTCCGAGGCAAATATTATTATCGTTGCCCAGCGTGTGGGTACTGTAATAAACGCAGACAGAATAATCGTGCTTGATAACGGTGAGGTTGTGGGACAGGGTACTCATAAAGAGCTTATAAAAACCTGTGACACTTACCGTGAAATAGTTCTGACTCAGCTTTCAGAAGAAGCATTGAGGGAGGTGGATGAAGGTGAGTAAAAAGAAAAGCATTTTTGTCCCCGAAGAGGAATATAAAAGCCGTTATGCCGCCTATCGCGGTGAGCCTAAAAACGAACAAAGACCCGAAAATGCAAAGGGTACGTTTTTACGTTTTCTTGCACTTATAAAACCCTACAGTGTTTCTATGTGTGTTGTAGTGGCATCTGCAATGCTCAGCACTCTTTGCAATGTTGTTGCCCCCGAATATATGGGTAATGTAATAAACATTCTTCAACAGCAGATAGAAGGCAGACTTTCGGGAGGTTCCATAGATTTTACTGCCACCTACGAACAGCTTTTTATTCTTGCTGGACTTTATTTTCTTGCCAGTATGTTCACTTTTTTACAGGAATTTGTTTCGGCAGGTGTTTCTCAGAAGCTTGTGTGCGGACTGAGAACCGAGCTCAACGGAAAACTTTCAAGGCTTCCTCTTAGTTATTTTGATACACAGACCAAAGGTCAGGTTATTTCAAAGATAATAAACGATATAGAAAATGTAAGTGCAAGTCTTAAAAGCAGCATACTTACTGTTATGACAAGTATTATACAGGTTATAGGTTCATTTATAATGATGCTGCTTACGGGTAACCTTCCTATGACTGTTGCAGCCGTTTGCCTTGTTCCTGTTTCTGCTTTTGTTTCTTACAAAGTCTCAAAAGTATCTAAAGTATGGTTCAAGCGTTATTGGGATACCATGGGCGACCTTAACGGTCATATTGAAGAAATGTATGCGGGGCATACTATTGTAAGAATGTTCGGTCACGAGGATGAGTCTGTAAAAGAATTCCGCTCCATAACGGAAAGACTCGGTAAAAATTCCTTTATGGCTAATATGATCGCAGGTATTCTTAATCCCGTGCTCACTCTCATTAAGAATATCAACTATGTTTCTTTGTGTCTGCTCGGCGGCTTGTTCTATATGGGCAAAATTTCAATGGGCGCATTCGGCGGCATCGGCGATATTCAGAAATTCCTTTCATATTCCTCGTCGTTCTCATCTCCCATAATAAATGTTTCAAAAATACTCAACAGTATTCAGTCTTCACTGGCTTCTGCAGAAAGAGTGTTCTCTGTGCTTGATGAACTTGATGAAACCCCCGATGATTTTGAAAATGAACCCGATAAGACGGCAGAGGGGCTTGTTGAATTCAGGGATGTTTCCTTCAGATATGTTGAAGACATTCCCCTTATTGACGGACTTTCTCTTACCGCAAAGCCCGGCAGTATTACTGCCATAGTAGGACCTACGGGGGCAGGTAAAACAACTATAGTAAATCTGCTTATGCGTTTTTATGATATAAACGGCGGTCATATATATCTTGACGGCACGGATATATATGCAATGTCAAGAAATACCCTTCGCAGTAACTTCGGTATGGTTCTTCAGGATACCTGGCTTTTCAAGGGGACTGTTAAAGAAAACATAAAATACGGCAAAGACGATGCCACGGACGAAGAAGTGTTTGAAGCGGCAAAGGCGGCTCAGATTTATGATTATGTCATGACATTGCCCGACGGATTTGATACTATGCTTACCGAAGATGCTACAAATATTTCACAGGGACAGCGTCAGCTGCTTACCATCGCCCGTGCTATTCTTGTTGACCCGAAGGTGCTTATTCTCGACGAAGCTACATCTTCAGTTGACACAAAAACAGAACAGAAGATTCAGCAGGCTATGAATCAGCTTATGGAGGGCAGAACGAGCTTTGTTATTGCCCACCGCCTTTCAACTATCAAGAATGCAGATAATATTCTTGTTATGAAAAAAGGTGCAATTGTAGAACAGGGTACTCACGATGAGCTGCTTAAAGCAGACGGTTTCTATGCACTTTTATATAATTCACAGTATACAGACGGTATTCCGCCTGAAGATTAATATTTCGGAGGTTTTTATTATGCTTAAAGGTATCCCCGCTCTGGTTTCTCCCGAGCTTCTTAAAATTTTATGCGAAATGGGTCACGGTGACGAAATAGTTATCGGTGACGGTAATTTCCCTGCAGCTTCCTGTGCGCAGAGACTTATCCGCTGTGACGGACTCGGTGTACCCGAAATACTTGATGCTGTTTTACAGCTTTTCCCTCTTGATACATATGTTGATGCTCCCGTTGCCCTTATGGCAACAACAAAGGATGATCCCACTCCCGAAATATGGGCAACATATGAAGAAATTATCAGAAAACATAACGGTGACACAAATGTTTCTCAGGTAGAAAGATTTGATTTTTACGACAGAACAAAAAAGGCCTATGCCGTTATTGCTACAAGCGAAAAGGCTTTATATGCAAACATTATTCTTAAAAAGGGTGTAATATAAATGGAATATGTTTATATTCTTTTTCTTGTGATTGATGCCGTATTTGCATATCGTTTTATGTATAAAGACGGTTCAATGAAGCAAAAGCTTCTCACATCCGTTCCCTTTGTAGTTTCAGGTGTTTATCTTACACTTGTTTCAGGTCTTTATACATCGGTTTATGCCTGGCTTATTGTTGCAGGTCTTGTGGCATCGTTTTTCGGTGACTGGGTTCTCAGGTATAACCTTTTTGGTATGAAAGGTCTTCCCGGAATAATAGCCTTTGCCATAGCTCACATACTTTATATTGCCGCATACTCAGTAAGAGTTCCGCTTACGGTGAAAGACTTGTGGCTTCTTGTTCCATGGTGTATTATGCTTTGTCTTGAAATATTTGCAAAAAAGAAAATGAAGATAGACCTTGGTGCAACAGCCCCTGCAGTTTTGTGTTATGCTATGATAATAGATGCTATGGTGCTTCTCGGCATACGTGTCGCAGTACTTACAATCAACGGCGGAATATCTGTTCTTCGCTCGCTTGTTCTTGCAGTAGGCGTTATTATGTTTATTATTTCCGATGCGGGCGTGTGTCTTATGATGTTTGACGACAGAACCGAAATAAAAACAAAGAAAAAGACATATAAACTCAATTCATTCAATGTTGTGACATACTACGGCGGGCAGATGCTTATAGCCGCAAGCGTTCTTATATAAGGAGAAAATATATATGAAAAAAGTTCTTGCATTTGATTTCGGTGCTTCTTCGGGAAGAGCTATTCTCGGCACCTTTGACGGAGAAAAAATCAGTCTTGAAGAAATACACCGTTTTTCCAATGATCCCGTAAGAGTGAACGGTACTTTCTACTGGGATGTGCTTCGTCTTTTCCACGAGATAAAGCAGGGTATATTAAAAGCAAAAGCTCACGGCGGATTTGATTCCATAGGAATCGATACATGGGGCGTTGACTTCGGTCTTCTTGATAAGGACGGAAAGCTTATTGAAAATCCCGTGCATTACCGTGATGACAGAAATACGGGTATGATAGAAAAATCCGCTGATTTTATAGATAAAAAGCGTCTTTATGAGCTTACGGGTATTCAGTTTATGGATTTCAACACCTGTTTTCAGCTTTTAAGCCTTAAACTTAACCGTCCCGAAATGCTCGAAACGGCAGATAAGCTTCTTTTTATGCCCGATCTTCTTTCTTATTTTCTTACGGGCAGGATGTGTGCGGAATATTCTATTGCCACCACTTCGCAGATAGTAGATATAAACAAAAGACAGTGGAGCGAAGAGATATGTACTGCACTGGGCATTCCTATGAATATTCTTCCTGAAATAGTAAAGACAGGAACAGTACTCGGCAATTTAAGCGATGAAATATGCGAAGAGCTCGGTGTTCCCGCTGTTCCCGTAATATCCGTGGCAGGTCACGATACTCAGTCAGCAGTAACTGCAGTTCCCAGTCTCGAAAAGGATTTTGCATTTATAAGCTGCGGAACCTGGTCACTTTTCGGAACAGAAACAGACACTCCCATAGTCAATGAAGAATCGCTCACATTCAATATAACAAACGAAGGCGGTTATAATTACACCACAGCCTTTCTCAAAAATATCTGTGGACTCTGGCTTATTCAGGAAAGCCGCCGCCAGTGGATAAGAGAAGGTAAAGAGTATTCTTATGCTGACCTTGAAAAAATGGCATTGGAATGCGAACCCTTCAAGTGTTTTATTGACCCCGATGCTCCCGATTTTGTTGCAATGGGTGATCTGCCTTCAAGAATAAAAGAATTCTGCAGAAGAACAGGGCAGTATGTTCCCGAAACGGTAGGCGAAGTGGTTCGTTGCATTTATGAAAGTCTTGCACTCAAATACCGTTATGTGCTTGGCGGAATTGAAAAATGCACAGGAAAAACATATCCGCACATTAATGTTGTGGGTGGCGGCACTAAGGACGGATTGCTTTTACAGATGACATCTTCCTCCTGCGGTATTCCCGTTTACGGCGGCCCCATTGAAGCTACCGTGTTCGGTAATATTGCAATTCAGCTTATGGCAACAGGCGAAATAAAAGATATTAATGAAGCCCGAAAAATAATTGCCGAGGGTGAAAACTTAAAGAAATTCGAGCCCGTCGATACCGAAAAATGGGCATCGGTTTCAGAAGAATATGAAAAATATATAGTTGGATAATATGGAACTTACAGATATAAATGTGATAAAAAGAATACTGGGAAGACACGGTTTTTCTTTTTCAAAAGCACTGGGACAGAATTTTCTTATAGATCCCGATGTGTGTCCGCGTATGGCTGAAATGAGCGGTGCAAAAGAGGGTACTTGTGCTATAGAAATAGGACCGGGGCTTGGTGTGCTTACCGTGGAGCTTGCAAAAAGAGCCGATAAGGTAGTGACGGTAGAGCTTGATACACGTCTTATTCCCGTGCTTGCAGAAACACTCAGCGATTATAGAAATGTGGAAGTTATAAATGCGGATGTTCTGAAAACGGACCTTCATAAGCTTATTGCCGAAAAATTCGAAGGCAAAAGTGTAAATGTATGCGCAAATCTTCCGTATTATATAACCTCTCCCATTCTTATGTACCTGCTCGAAAGCAAGCTTCCTGTTGACAGTATAACAGTTATGGTGCAGAAGGAAGCTGCAGACAGGCTTTGCGCAAAAGTAGGCTCCCGTGATTCGGGGGCAATTACCGTGGCAGTGAATTACTATGCCGAAACTCAGGTCCTTTTTGATGTTGGCAGAGAATGCTTTACTCCTTCACCCAATGTTGATTCCTGTGTAATAAAGCTTAATGTAAGAAAAGCTCCTCCCGTGAAGGTGGAAGATGAGGAGTTTTTCTTTAAAATGGTAAAAGCTGCTTTTTCTCAGAGAAGAAAAACCGCCTCAAACGGTATTTCTTCGGGGTTAGGAATAGCAAAAGATAAAGTTGCCGAGGCACTTGTTCTTTCCGAACTTTCTCCCACTGTCAGAGCAGAAGCACTCACTATGGAAGAACTTGCGCGTTTATCCGATAATTTATTAAAGGTAAGGTAATATAATATAATGAGTAAGTTTATTGTTGTGGAAGGTCTTGACGGAACAGGCAAGACCACTCAGATAAAAATACTTGCAGATTACATAAAAAACAAGGGCAGGGAAGTTGAAATTACTGCAGAACCCACCGCCCACCCCACGGGAAAGCTTATCAGAAGAATTCTTTCGGGTGAGGTGCCCTCTACCCCCTGGGCACTTGCGGCACTTTTTTTGTCCGACAGAATAATTCATAACACAAACACCGAAAACGGCATTGAAAAAATGCTTTCCGAAGAAAAAACGGTAATATCAGACCGTTATTATTACTCAACATTTGCTTATCAGGGGCACGAAACAGATCTTTCCTGGGCTATGAATATGCACTTTCAATGTCCTCAGATAAGACGTCCCGACCTTGTGCTTTTTCTTACAATGTCTCCGGAAAAATGCATTGAAAGAATAAAGGCAAACAGGCCCGATGAAGCTATTGAAATATATGAAAACACTGAAAGTCTCACAAAGATAAGCCGTCAGTTTGATACTGTGTTCGATATTCTTAAGGACAAAGAGAATATAGTGTATATTGATGCAGACGGTACGATAGAAGAGGTTTCCGAAAGGCTTTTTGATGCATACGATAAATATTGCGGAGAATAAAAATGAAAAGAAAACTGATACTTTTTGATTTTGACGGAACTGTAGTTGATAACAGCGAGGGAATATATAACTGTATAAGATATGCCCTAAGAAAAAAAGGAATGCCTCCGCTTCCGGATGATATTCTGCGTACTTTTATCGGACCTTCTCTTTTTGACAGTTTTATGTGGCACTGTACAAAAGACGAAAATACAGCCAACGAGCTGGTGGAGCTTTACCGCGAAAGATATGCGCCCATAGGTTCAACTGAGCTTATAGTTTTTGACGGAATAAAGGAGCTTCTTATAACACTCCGTGAAAACGGATATAAAACTGCAGTTTGTTCAAGCAAGCCCTATGATTTTGTAACCAAAATATCAAAAGATCAGGGACTTTTCGATTTGTTTGACGGCTTTTTCTGTCCGGGGTTTTCGTCGCACGTTTCGGATAAGTCGGGACTTGCTCTTGAGGCTGTAAAATTTTTCGGTGTAAAAAAAGAAGAAACCGTTCTAATCGGTGATACAAAATTTGATGTTGCGGCAGCCGACGGTGCGGGAATCGACTGTATCGGTGTGCTTTACGGTTTCTGTGAAGCAGGCGATATGGACAAAGCCCGTTATCAGGCGAAAGAAGTCAGGGATATCTATCCCGTCATTGCAGGTGATAAATGATGAACAGAGCCGTTATCTTCGGCGGCGGTAAATACGGTGATGAATTTCCGAGTATTTCCGACGGTGATTATATAATAGCAGCTGATGCAGGTTATGAAATGCTTGAAAAACACGGTATTGTGCCCGATATTACCGTGGGGGATTTTGATTCGGCAAAAAAAATACCCGAAAGAAATACCGTTATCCTGCCTGTAGAAAAGGATGTTACCGATACTCACGCGGCTGTAAATATCGCACTTGAAAAAGGCTTTGATGAAATAGTGATATATGGTGGAATGGGAGGCAGACCCGACCATACCTTCGCTAATTTTACACTTGCTGCTTTTCTCGCGGTAAAGGGAATAAAAGCATATTGTGTGGGTGAAGGATATACCGTGTGTGCAGTAAAAGACGGAATTCTTGAAATCAGCGGTGCCCCGGGAAAAACTGTTTCTGTTTTTTCCTGGAGTGAAAAATCCGAAGGTGTTACGCTTAAAGGTTTGAAATATCATCTTGATAATGCCGTGCTTACCAATACGTTCGCGTTGGGTGTCAGTAATTCTTTTGAGGAGGCTTCTGCTGAAATAAGCGTCCGGTCAGGTACTCTTCTTGTAATGTATGAAAATTGATATTGACAATTGTGTTTTTTTGGGTGTATAATCACTCTGAAAATCTTAACAGGGGTGCTGTAAAGGCTGAGATGGCGAAAGTCAAACCCTTTAACCTGATATGGGTAATACCGGCGTAGGGAGTTAGAACATAGTACTGTTATTGTCATCCGTGCGCCAACGAAGCGTACGGATTTTCATTTTATTACGGTAAAAGCCGCAAAAGAAAGGAAGCGTTACAATGGCAGGGCAAAAAGATAGAAGAAACAGCCTTTTAAAACTGGCGGAATGTTCCGTGCTGATGGCACTTTCTGTGGTGCTGAGCTTTATTGAAGTATGGAAAATGCCTATGGGCGGCGGAATTACGCTTCTCAGTATGCTTCCCATATGCCTCGTTGCCGTAAAGTACGGCACAAAGGGCGCACTTCCCACCACATTTATGTATTCTGTGATACAGTTTGTGATAGGCTTCGCAAGCGGCAATGTATTCGTATATTGCACCAACGCTTTTACATGGATAGTCTGTTTGCTGTTTGATTATATCGTGCCGTTTACTGTGCTCGGTTTTTCGGGAATGTTCAAAAAGAAAGCGGGATACTTCGGAATGCTTTTTGGAATTGCAGTCACTATCATCATCCGCTTTGTGTGTCATTATATAACAGGTGTTGTTATATGGGGGCAGTGGGCAGAGGGTATGTCACCGTATCTCTATTCGCTTATTTATAACGGACAGTATATGCTGCCCGAATGTATTTTTACATGTCTCGGTGCCGGAATACTTCTTAAAATTCCGCAGATGAAAAAATTGTTGAATCTTAATTAACCGATTTTGCCGATTGTTGTCAGACAATCGGTTTTTAAGTTTTTGTTAAGAATAATAAATTATTATCAAAGGACTAAAAAGGTATTGAATTATTTGCATTAAAATGTTAAACTTTAGTGTAATTCTATTTTCGGAGGCAATAAAATGAACGAAGACAATAAGAATCAGAATCTTACCGGTGACGGTGAGAATGAAGAAAAAGTTCTTGCAGAAGAACTTGAAGCTTTAAGAGATACTTTTCAGGAAAAGTATGATGAAACAGTTGAAGAAGCAAACGAAGCACCCGTTATTCAGGAGCTTGAAGAAGGTACAGAGGAAGAAGATGAAGGCGAAGAGGAAGAAGAAAATCCTAAACACGGTTCCGAAAAAGCTTCTAAGCCCAAAAAGAAAAGAAGTCCTTTGAAAATACTTCTTATTACAATCCCCGTTGTGCTTGTGGTTCTGTTTGTTGCCGGATTGTTTTCTTTTACTATGATGACTGTCAGAGAACCTAAGTTTGCAGAGTTTATCAATCATTATTCAAACGCAACGCACAGTGATAATTACGAAGATAAGATATCTTATTACGAAAGTGCTTTAGCACTTGTAACTGATGATGATTCTATGCTTGCCAGGTTTGCGGGAGCTCTCAATCTCCGTGAAGAAGCAGTTGCTCTTACATATAAGGAAAACGGATTTGCCGCAGCATATTCTTATATGAAGAGTAATATGAGCGAAGAAGAGATAGCTTCTCCCAAAACAAGTGAATTCAAAAAGTTTGTAAGCATTATTGATAAAATTAACGAAGTCGGACTTGCTTCTTTTTCAAAGGTGTTTGAAAATACCGGTGACGCAACAGAAGTGCCTGCTTTTGATGTTCTCAGTAACGGACTTGATATTCCCAAAGAAATTGAAACTGAAATGGGTGAGGTTCTTTCTGCGATTTCATCAGGTTATATTTTCAATAAAGCTGCAAAGGGTATAGCAGATTCTCTTGCAGCCGTTAATTATTACGGTGAAGCATATTCAGCTCTTGTTTCCGTGGGTGTTGATGCACGTGCACTTGCAGAAAAAATTGCCGTAGCTCTTTACGATAACGGTTTTGTTATTGAAGCCGCAACACTTATCTCTGTTGCAATTGATCCTTCAGGGGAAAATGTAAATGAAGAATTTACACGCGTACAGCAGGAGCTTTCCGTATTTGCTTCTTATGATGTTGAACTTTATGATATAGCTCTCAATGCAAAAGAAAATGAAGTATCTGATAAAGACGGTGTAATTGCTCTTATTAAAGAAAGTGCAGAAATTTCCGACAGAGATGCCGAGCTTTTTGCAAGCATCGTGTTATACACATTCGAAGCATTTAAGGCAGAGGAAGAACATAATCTTACAGAAGCTGTAAACTGTTATGCAACAATTACTTCTGTGCTTGAGGCTCTCGGAATGAGCGATATTTCCTTAACCGTAAAAACAGCACAGGTTATGTTTGATGCCGGCAATATGAGTGAAGTTCAGAGTCTTGTTGATGCTTATCTTACAGATGAAGCTATGGCAGAAGCCACGGAAGAAGAAAAGGCTGTCCGTGATAACATAAACGAAGTTTTTGAAGCTCTTACTGCCGTAAACGAAGTATTTACTCCTTATTATTCATCTTATTATCAGAGCGGTACTCCCATTGATTATGATGCACTTAAGGCTGAGCTCGATGAAAAATTCGGCGCAGATGCCACTGCTTATGAAAAGGGCTTTGTTGACTATGTGCTTTATTTTGCCGCAACAGGCAGCGAAAATGATATTGACAGAATGGCTCTTATTTCCTCAATGGAATCTTATATGCCCGAGCTTGTATTCTTATACGGCTACTACTATCTTGACGAATACACAAGAATATCAGATTTCAGCTCTGCAAGAAGCTATGCTGAAAAGCTTCTTGAAATCAATGTAGCAGACGAATTTGCAAACAGCATTATCGCTTTGTGCAACAGAGTTGACGGTGACTTTGATGCCGCAATAGAGGCAGGTCTTAAGGGTATTGAGCTTTCAGGCTCATCAGCAAACTGTGCAAAACAGTTGGCTGTGGCTTATATGCTTAAGGGTGATTTCGAAAGCGCATTCGGTTATGTTACATCCATGTATCAGAACAGTATGTCGATTGTTTCCTGTGACCTTATACTTGTATTTAATCATTTGTATGAAGGTACTGATGAGACAATAAAAACCGAGCTTGAAACTCTTGTAAGCGAAGTAAATCAGACCTATTCTTACTATCAGGCTTCTTCCTATGCTGATACAACAGCTATTCTCGACGGCACAAAAACTCTTGAAGATGTATTTATGGGCGGAAACTACGACCTGACAGACGACTAAAATATAACACGGAGCAGGCAGTGTTGTGTCTGTTCCGTGTATTTATTAAAAAGGACGCTATGAAAGGTGTCTACAGGTCATCTGCATCCTGTACGGGGTAGAGATCGGGGTAATCTTCAGTAATATCCCCATTGCGCGGGGTTCCTGTGTAACTGCCGAGTATGTCGTTCGGAAAATTATTTGACGGTCTGAAGTGCTGAGATGCCGAACCTGCTTTGAAGCGGATGATTTTTTTTGCACTCTTGCCGTTTTTATTGATTTTATCCATTTTTCTGCTCCTTTTTGTTTTGTTGTTATTAATATTTGTGGAAAAATTTAAAATATGCTTATAATTTAAAAATGTTATTGACAACAGCATTATATTTGTAGTATATTTATAACGTATAGAAAATCTATATGTCTTATTTAAGGAAAGGGTGGTTTTTTCTATGAAAAAGATCATTGCAATTTCTGTAGCTCTTATCCTTGCTTTATCCGTAACACTTACCGTTTCTGCAACTGTTGCTGATGACGCTATGCAGCTTTCCGATATCGGTTCAATGCTTGGCGATTTCGACATCGGTTCAGTGCTCGGAGGTCTTGATCTCGGCGGTATGATGGATTCACTCGGCGGCAGCCTTGATCTCGGCGGTCTCGGCGATTCCCTCGGCGGTCTCGGCGATTCTCTCGGTGATTCAGGTGACTCTCTCGGTGATTCTCTCGGCAGCGGTGAAGAAGTAACTACAGAAGAACCCACAACTGCAGCTCCCGAAAAGGAACCCTGCAAGTGCGGACCTAACTGCAAGTGCGGCACAAACTGCACATGTGGCAACAACTGCCATTGCAACGATGTTCCCACAACAGTAGTTCCCAACGTAAACACAGGTGACATTTATTAATTTTTGATGTTGCTTACGGGCAAGTGTTTTGGCACTTGCCCGTGTGTCTTTTAAAGAAAAATAACAAAAAACAGAATTTAATGAAAATAACGGTTTCCGCTGATTTACAGCAGAAACCGTTTGTTTTATCGGATATAATATAATGACTGTCAGATTTTGATTCCCAATTCTTTTATTTTATCCTGTAATTTCAAAAAGTCTTCAAGGCAGTCACCTTTTTTTCTCGGATCTCTTAAAAGTGCGGCAGGGTGGAACGTGCCCATCATAAGAACACCGTTTTTATTGTAAAAAATTCCGTGTTCCTTTGTTACCCTGAAATCGGGAGATATAAGACGCTGGGCAGATATTCTTCCCACGCAAACTATTATTTTTGGTTTCATTATGTATACCAGATTTCTGAGCCATCCTATGCAGACATCCATTTCTTCAGGCTTAGGATCACGGTTCTGAGGCGGCCTGCATTTAAGCATATTTGCTATGTAGATATTTTCTTTTCTGTCAAGTCCGATGCCGCCGAGATATAGATCAAGAAGCTTTCCGCCTCTGCCCACAAAGGGTTCTCCCTGCAGATCCTCATTTTCACCGGGTGCCTCGCCGACAAACAGAATTTCGGCATTCTCGTTTCCGACACCAAACACCACATTGTGCCGTGACTCGGAAAGGGAGCATTTATTGCACTTGAGACATTCATTTTTTAATTCGCTTATTGTTTCAAACATCATCTTCAGCCTCCGTTTTTTCAGCTGTTGCAAAAAAAGCTTGATTTGTATACTGTGTTTATATATTTTATATAGTATTACCGATAAAAATTGTTTCAAAATTGTAATTTTTACAATTGACTTTAAATATTTTAAATAGTAAAATGAATCAAACAAAAGTAGAAAATATACTTTTATATTGATTATACACAGTGTGGTATTTTATGTCAATAAACATAAATTTATTTGATTAATTTTGTGTTTTCTATTGACATAAAAAATATGCTGTAGTATAATACGCGTGTACCCTCTTTCAACAGGGGTGAATTATGTATATTTTGAGTAGCAATGCTCACTATATAAAAAATTTTTGAAAAGGAAGGTCCTTAAAAATGAAAATTGCAAAAAAAGTGCTTGCAGTTGTAATGGCAGTTGCTATGATCGCTTGTCTTTCCGCTATGGCTTTCGCAGCTGACGGCAAAGTAGTTCTTAAGACTACTGAAATCAAAGATGGTAAGTTCAATGTTCAGCTTGTTGCTAATGATTATGCAGATCTTAAGGCTGCTAACTGGGTATTAACTTATGATTCTGCTGCTGTTAAGTGCGTAAAGGCTGACAACAACGGTACAGGTGACTTTGCTAACATCGCTACTGACCCCGTTCTTATGGCTGCTGCTTCCGGTCAGCTTGCTACTGCTTACAACAACGACAAAGCAGGCGAAGTTCAGATCGGTTTTGCTTTCCAGGAACAGCTCAACAATGCAGGCGAAGTTGTTCTTTGCACACTCAACTTTGAAGTTGTAGACGCTGCTGCTAAGAATGTTGAAATCAAGCTTACTGGCGACAACACTGCTTCTGTTGTAATTCTTGAAGAAAAAGAAGAAGAAACAACTGTTCCTGAAGAAACAACAACTGAAGCTGAAGAAACAACAACTAAGGTTGCTGACGAAACAACAACTTGCTGCACACCCGCTGAAACAACAACAAACAAGGTTGTTGGTCCCGAAACAGGTGACACAGGCGTTCTTGCTATCGCTGCCGGCGTAGTTGCTCTTGCAGGTGCTGCATTCGTAGTTTCCAAGAAGAGAAAATAATCTCACAAAATAATTAAAGCATTATTTGCAGTTTTAATTAGGGTTTATAGGAGTTGATTCCGAAAGGAAACAACTCCTTTTTCCTCTTTTATGGGGAATCAGATTTGTAAATATTTTGTTATAACACAAGAAAGCGGCTTCACCGTACGCCTGCGGCAAAACGTTTTCGAATAGTCCATCTCCGAGCGAAGCTCAGCTGAGCGTTCGGAAGGACATATTTTATAGGAAGGAATTTCCTAAAAAGTAAAAAAAGAAGGTCACTGTAATTGTTGACCTTCTTTTTTTGTTTTATTCACTTATTGTTTTATTGATCGGAAAGTATTGCAAAACCTTCTGCGGGGACAATAACACCCCCGCCGAAACGGGCACCGCCGAAAACCGTTATCATATCAGTCATATCCGGATTCAGCCAATATGTGATATGCTGCGGGTTTTTATTTATTATTACAAATATTCGCTTTTGACCTTCTTTATATCTCAGATATGCAACACATCCGAGAGTAGCAGAAATGGGGAAAAATGTGCCGTTTTTGAGCACTTCGTAATTACGGCGTAATTTTCCGAGTTCTTTGGTAAACTCCCGGATTTCGGTGTTTTCCTGTCCCCAGGGATAACATTTTCTGTTAAAGGGGTCTTTACAGCCTGTAAGCCCTGCTTCGTCACCGTAATAAATGCTCGGCACTCCGGGAAGAGTATAATTCATTACCATTGCGGATTTGAGCAGATTAATACCTCTTTTTAGAGTATCTTCTCTTATTGTGATATTTGCCTGCATCTCTCTGCTTTTGCCCTCACAGGTTACACCCGATAAAACAGAGAGTATTCTTTCTGTATCGTGAGTTCCGAGGTGATTCATTGCACAGTTAAGTGCGTCGGGCGGGTAATTTTCGGTAATGCTGAAAACGCTGTGCATAAATCTTTCGGCATTGGCAGTTAAAAGAAAGTCAATTATTGCCTTTCTGAAGGGATAATTCATTACAGAATCAAGCTGATTGCCCAGTAAAAATCTTCGTCTGCCGCCGTGACTGATTTTATTTGTTGCATCTTCCCATACTTCACCGAGAATATACTTGTCGTCACCGTTTCTTTTAACGGCAGCTCGTACTTTATCAAGAAAACTATCGGGGAGTTCATCGGCAACATCAAGTCTTACACCTGCCGCCCCCGCTTTTAACCAGTAATCAATAACCCCGCCTTCGCCTGTTATAAATTCCGAAAAGCTTTCGTTTTCTTCTTTTGTTTCGGGTAGGGTATCTATGCCCCACCAGCTGTCGTAATCATCTTTTGTTTTTCCGAATTTATACCAGGAACGGTATTCTGAATCTGATGAATTATAGGCACCGTTACTTTTATAGCGTCCGTATTTATTGAAATAAACACTGTCTGCGCCTGTATGGCTGTATACACCGTCAAAAATTATCTTGATGCCGTGGCTTTCTGCTTCTTTGCAAAGCGACGTAAAATCTTCGATTGTACCGAGCAGAGGGTCGGGCTTCATATAATCTGCTGTGTCATAACGGTGATTTGAATGAGCTTCTGCAATGGGATTAAGGTAAATGCAATTCACTCCAAGGGAAGCAATATACGGGAGCTTTTCCTCAATACCTTTGAAATCACCGCAGAAGTAATCGTTGTTGCGGATTATTCCGTTTTTGTCAGGAAGGTATACGGGTGTGCCGAACCAATCGGAACGCAGTATTCTGTCGAGGGGAATGTTTTCCTTTTTCTGGCCTGAAAAATTGAATCTGTCGGGAAAAATCTGATAAATTATCCCGCCTTTTATCCATTCTGGTGTATGAAAATCGGGGGAATACACAGTCAATTGCCATTTTTTGTTTGATGATATCTCACCGATGTGAGTATTTTTCCCGGGTCCTATGTCAGTTTTGCCCCAGGCAGTTTCATACTGAAAACGGTAGAACAGAAGCTTCGGAGAATCAGGGCAAAGTTCTGTCTGCCACCATTCTTCAGTTCCGTCTGTGTTATCCCACGTCATATATATGACAGTATCATCTTTACCGTCTTCAGAAAGAATAAGCTTGCAGGCGGTAACGCCCAAATCACGGGACAGAACTACTCTCAGCCACAGGGAACTCCCTGCAGCTACAGCTCCGCTTATTGATTTATGCCACGGTTTTGACGGATCAAAAGGTGCTTTCATCCGATACCTCCGAAATATTGTTTTTAATTCAGACTGATAAAACTATGTTTAATATTATATTAAACCCGCAAAAACCAAAATGCAATACGGAAATGCTGTTCCGTATTGCAAAATTGAATATTTATTTTTCGGTAGCTTTAACGGTGTGCCAGATATCCCTTGCGTAATCGTTTATTGAACGGTCAGCGGCAAATATGCCTGCACCTGCGATATTATAAAGGGACATTCTGTTGAATCTGTCTTTATCAAGGAAAATTTCTTCAGCCTTTTGCTGAGCAAGAGTATAATCGGCAAAATCTGCAAGAACCATATAGGGATCGTGGCTTTTTATTGTTTCACCGATTTCGGGGAATGATTTTCCGTCAATTGTGTGGGTATTTATAAAGTCAATGGTCTTTCTGAGGCGCTGATTGTTCTGATAATAATTAAAGGGAACATAGCCGCTCTTTTTGAGCTCATTTACTTCATTTGTTTTCATACCGAAGATAATGATATTGTCGTCGCCTACAGATTCATAAATTTCAACGTTAGCGCCATCCATAGTGCCCAGTGTTACAGCACCGTTTATCATAAGCTTCATATTACCCGTACCCGATGCTTCAGTACCTGCAAGGGATATCTGTTCACTGATATCAGCGGCAGGCATGAGAAGCTCAGCCTTGGTAACATTATAATCTTCAACATAAACAACCTTAAGATACTTGTTTACATCGGGATCTGAATTTATCATATTTGAAAGCGCGATTATAAAGCTTATAATTTTTTTTGCTACATAGTAACCGGGGGCAGCCTTTGCTCCGAAAATATATGTGTGGGGAACATAGTTGCCGTTGGGATTTTCTTTGATTTCGATATACTTGCTGAGTATATGAAGTGCATTCATTTCCTGACGCTTGTATTCGTGCAGACGTTTTACCTGAACGTCAAAGAGAGAATTTGTATCAAGCTTTACGCCTGTTGTTTTATAAATATAATCGGCAAATCTTTTTTTGTTGTTTGCTTTTATCTTGCCGAGTTCATCAAGAACTTCTTTATCATCGGCAAAAGCCCTGAATTTAGAGAGTTCTTCACCGTTAACGATAAATCCGTCACCTATCTTTTTTGTAAGAAGTGCGGTAAGCTCGGGATTAGACTGACAAAGCCAACGTCTGTGAGCAATGCCGTTGGTTACATTGGTGAACTTTTCGGGGGTAAGTCTGAAATAATCGTTGAATACCGTATCTTTGAGTATCTGAGAATGAAGAGCCGAAACACCGTTTACGCTGTGACAGGCAGCAACACAGAGGTTTGCCATTCTTACTGCACCGTTTGATATAATTGCAGTTCTTTCAACATAATCTGCATCATAAGTACAGTTCCATACATATGCTCTGAATCGGTTGTCTATCTCTTTTATTATCTGATATATTCTCGGAATAAGACGGCGCACAAGTTCTTCGCTCCAGCATTCGAGTGCTTCAGCCATAACCGTATGATTTGTGTATGCACAAGTGGAAGTAACAATTCTCCAAGCATCATCCCAACCGTAACCGCACTCGTCAAGAAGTATTCTCATAAGCTCGGGAATAACAAGTGTGGGGTGAGTATCGTTAATATGGATAGCCATTTTTTCGGGAATGTTTTCCATAGTGCCGTGTTCTCTCAGGTGACGGCGCACCATATCCTGAATGGAAGCGGAAACAAGGAAATACTGCTGTCTTAATCTGAGACTCTTTCCTTCGGGATGATTGTCTGCAGGATAAAGAATTTTGCAGATTGTCTGAGCCATGGCATCGCTTTCAATTGCCTTAAGGTGCTGACCTGCATTGAAAAGTGACATATCAATGCCTGTGCCTTCGCTTGACCACAGACGAAGCACACTTACACCTCTGCCGTCTTTACCTGCAACAAACATATCGTAAGGAACTGCCTTAACTGTATCTGCATTTGTAATTTCAATCTGATGATGTCCGTTGTCCCAGAAGTCTTTTATCTCACCTTCAAAATTAACATAGACTGCGCTTTCTTCTCTTTTTGTGAGCCATGCGTCGCCGCCGGGAAGCCATTCGTCGGGAAGCTCTGTCTGCCAACCGTCGATAAGCTTCTGCTTGAATATGCCGAATTCGTAAAGAAGTGAATAGCCTCTTGCAGGGTAACCTGAAGTTGCAAGACCGTCAAGATAGCAGGCTGCAAGTCTTCCGAGACCGCCGTTGCCGAGTCCTGCATCGGGTTCGCAGTCATAAAGTTTTTCGAGCTTTATATCATAGCCTTTAAGGACTTTTTCAAAAACCTTGGTAAGATTAAGATTATAAAGATTATTTTTAAGGGAGCGGCCCATTAAAAATTCCATTGAAAGATAGTAGATTCTTTTTGCCCCCGCTTTGTCGCCTCTTTCATTGAAATCGGCGCGCTGTTTTGCCATTATATCAACAAGAATAAGAGCAACAGCTCTGTAAAACTGGTCATATGTTGCATCCTTTACGGATACTCCGAAAAAGTGAAGCAGCTTATTTTCAACAAGTGTTTTTGCTTGTGCTTCAGAAAGTAAGTTTTTCATACAAAACCTCCAAAAATAAATCCAAAACAGAGGATTTTTTAAAGTCTTTTGGTTATTTTACACTATTTTTGCTATTTTTTCAATAGGTAATAATGAATAAAAATTAATCTTAAAATTTTTTGTGTTTTTTCGAAAATAATTCAGTCGGAGTTATTTTATGTTTCTTTGGTGTGATTATTATTATGTATTAACAGCTTTGATGCTTTTTTTTGAAAAAAGTCCGTTATTTTTTTGATTTTTACATATTAGGTTTGACTTATTGGCTTTAATATAGTATTATTACAATAATAATGGTTAAATTATCTTGAGGTGCCTGATGCAGGAATTTTTCAGACGAACCTGGGCGCAGATAAATCTTGACGCAATAGAAAATAACATATTACAGATTAAGAGTCTTCTTTCCCCGGGGACTTCTCTTTGTGCTACGGTAAAAGCCGACTGCTACGGTCACGGCTATGCTTTTACTGCAGCGGCGATGAGTGAGGCGGGGGCTCAGTGGTTTGCTGTATCAAATCTTGCCGAAGCATTGCAGCTTCGCCGTATCGGCATACAAAAACCCGTTCTGATTCTCGGTTACACACCGCCCGATAAAGCAAAAGAGCTTGTTTATAACGATATCTCACAGGCGGTTTATTCATCTGATTATGCCGAAGCCTTATCATATGAAGCAGAAAAGGCGGGGGTAAAGGTAAACGCACACATAAAAATTGATACGGGAATGTCCCGTATAGGCTTTTTGTATCACGACAGTGTTGAGAATGCAGATATAATTGATGAAATGGCAAGGGTGTGTTCTTTACCCGGAATTTTACCTGAAGGAATTTTTACTCATTTTGCCTGTGCCGATAATGAACACGGTGAGCTTTTTACAAGGCTGCAGTATGAATTATTCTGTACTGCCGTTGATTCACTTAAGCAATTGGGGATAGATTTCAGTATAAGACATTGCAGCAACTCTGCCGCAATACTAAATTTCCCCGAAATGAATTTTGATATGGTAAGAGCAGGACTTATTCTTTACGGACATTATCCGTCGGAATTTGCACGCAATAAAATAAGGCTTTTACCTGTTATGGAGCTTAAAACCGTTATTTCCATGGTAAAAAAAGTTCCGGATGAAACTCCCGTAAGCTACGGCGGAACTTATGTTTCAAACGGGGAACGAATTATAGCTACCGTTCCCATAGGTTATGCCGACGGATATCCCAGGCGCGCTTCAAATAAAATGTATATGCTCGTAAACGGAAAAAAAGCACCCATTGTGGGTAATGTTTGTATGGACCAGACAGTTATTGATGTTACGGGAATTGACAATGTAAAAGAAGGCAAGCAGATTACCGTATTCGGCTGTGACCACGGAGAATATCTCGGTGCGGAAGAGATTGCCTCAAGTGCCGGTCTCATAAATTATGAGATACTTTGCGGACTCAGCAGAAGAGTTCCGAGAGTTTATATACGTGATAATGAAATTATAGAAACAACTGACTATATGCTGTAAAAGGAGAAAACATCTATGATAAAAAGATATAAAGCAATTTTATCCCTGCTTCTGGTGGTTCTTGTTGCTTTTGCCGTTGTTACGGTAACAGGTGTGCTTGATATCAATAAAGTTATTGATGATGCACTCGGCAACAATAATCAAAAACTTTCGGATAAATTGGATGAAGTGTTTGACACATATACCTCTGCAGGTCTTCCTTTGATGAAAACAGATATCGAAAATGTATTCTATACAGTGGATACCAAAGGTAATGTAGGCTTTTATGAAGTGAATGACAATTCTATAAAAAAGCTTGACGCTACAGGCAGCTTTGATGTAAGTGTTTCCTGCAGCGGTCAGACTTTACCCGCAACCATTCATTATCTCGAAAAAGACGGACATACACTGGGTTACGGTCTTTTTACAAATACCGACCATCCCGAGGTTTTTCTTTACGATTACGCATTCTTCAAGGTAACAGACCAGTTCAGTGCTTACAGCTCAAAAAGCAAACGTCTGTTACTTGTAGATATTGAAAAGTCACGTTTTTATGAGGACGAAAAGGTTTACAGCGAAAGCTTTTATCTTTATGATGATAATAAAACCGCTAATTTCCTTAATGAAGACCAGCGTATAGTTGATATCAATGCAAGACTCAGAACCGACTATAAGATGTTTACCGACAATATTCTTCATCAGGATGAAAAAACAGTTCTGTTCTTCTCATCACGTTTTTATAACGACTATGATTATTCGGACAAAGTGGATATTTTTGCCACAGGCGGTTCAGGCGAAAACGTAGATAACAACAGATATATTCTTGATGTTTCCGTGCTTGATTTCTGGCGACAGGATAACGGAGTTTATTATTTCGCCAATAAAGAAGAAAATGCCGAAACAGGTCTTCCCACCGGCTTCACACTTATGTTCTACGACGGAAAAGAAAGCAAGGAAGTAAGATCTTTTGACGGTTCATTTACTGAAGATTATCTTCGTTCCGGCAGCTTTATACTCAATAAGAACACAGGTGAAATAACCGATACGCTTACAGGAAAAGAATATACCTTCGATTATGAAAAATTTGAAACAAGCTTCCGTCCCGACCTCTTTAAGGTCAGCGAAAACGGCAAGTATTGTGTTGTAAGAGGCAGAAACAATCTTGATAAGCCCTCTCTCGGCATTCTTAATTTTGAAAGCGGAGAGCATTATACTTACACGGATAATATGTTCGGTTATGTAGCTTCTTTGCAGGCACTTAACGACGGAACAATAGTTGTGAGCCTTGCTGCAGGTGAGAGCGCAGAAACATATTATCAGATAGTCTGCAACGTTGCAGACGGACTTTCAGTTTCGGGGGTATCCGAAACTGTGCCTGAAGAAACATCAGAAAATGCCGTTTCAGAAAGCGCATCTTCATCCGAAAATTCTTCTGAAGGTGCAAATGTCGGTTGATAAATAAATATATACAATGAAGAGGTAACACGGAAAATTAAATTCCGTATTACCTCTTTTTTCAGTCTTTAATAAAATGATCCATAAGTAAAGTTCCGCTGTCAAAGAAAATGCCTGTGGCTTTTGCTGTGTTTTCGTTTACATTGCCAACACCGTCGATTTCCTTGCCCTTGTGATAAATCATATATGGAACGGGGTCTCTTGCGTGGGTGTTGGTTTTTATGGGTGTGGGATGGTCGGGGAGGATCATAACCTTGTAATCATCATATTTTTCAAGTGCTTCAATAAGCAAGGGAAGAACCTGTTCGTCGATTATTTCAATGGAGCGCACCTTGTTTTCGGGCTCGTTTCTGTGTCCGCATTCGTCGGGAGCCTCAAAATGAAGGTAAACAAAGTCTGCACCGTTTTCCCATTCTTTAACCGCACATTCGGCTTTGCCCTTGAAGTTTGTGTCGATGTAACCTGTTGCACCGGGGACTTCGGGCGTATTCATTCCTGCACATATACCGATACCCTTAAGAAGGTCAACAGCAGAAATAATACTGCCGCGAAGACCGAATTTTTCATAGAAATTATCAAGCATGGGCTTTGTTCCTTCGCCCCAGAGCCATATTGAGTTTGCGGGACGAAGTCCTTTTTTTATTCTTTCTTTGTTAAGGGGATGCTGAGAAAGAACCTTGTAGCTTTCTTTCATCATAGCAATAAGCTGCTTTGCATTTTCATTGTCCGAAAGGTAACTGCCTACAACTCTTCCTGAAATATCGTGAGGAGGTGTCATATTGCCAAGGTCTGTGGTACCCTCGTGCCAGGTGAGGCAATGACGGTAAGCAACACCTGCATAGAAAGTAAAAATATCATTACCGAAATGTTCCTGGACTGCCTTCATAAGCACAGCCGCATCAGCTGTGGAAATATCACCTGCCGAATAGTCAACCATTGTTTTGTCTTCATAGTTTTCTTCATCAGATAAAGTAACAAGATTGCATCTTAATGTAACATCGCTGTCAAGAAGCTTAACACCGATACTTACAGCCTCAAGAGGGCTTCTTCCCGTATAGCTTTTTGTGGGGTCGTAACCCAGAACACTTAAATTCGCAACATCGGAACCGGGCTTTAACGAGTCATCAACGGTCTTTACAAGACCGACTTCACCCTTTTTACCCATCATATCAAACAATGGCTTGTTTGCAACCTCCATAGGAGTTTTTCCGTCTAAAGCTTCAACAGGATAATCTGCCATCCCGTCATAAAGCACAACTGCATATTTCATAAAAATTTCCTTTCATCAAAATACTTAAATCATAATTTATCGGAACGATAAATTATGATTTACCATCCGCTAAGTTCAGCTTTTTGCAAGCCGCCGATGATTTTTTCTTTCACCGCAGGATAGTTTTTTTCAAGTTCTTTTAATAACTCTTTCATATTATTTCGGTTGCTTGTTTTATCTTCGGGACAGGGGCTTTCAACTGTGGGAAGCTTCATTTTTCTTGCGGCGGATGCCACTTCTTTTTCCGTTGCAAATATCATCGGTCTTATCATTGTAAGGTCTTTTCTTGATAAATATGTAACGGGGCGGAAGCTTTCTATTCTGCCGCCTGAAAGAAGATTCATCATAAAAGTTTCTGCCGCATCGTCCGTATGATGTCCCAATGCAAGTTTATTGCAACCGTTTTCTTTTGTGATATCGTGAAGTATTCCTCTGCGCATACGTGCACAAAGTGAACAGGGATTTTTTTCTTTTCTTGTTTCAAATATGATATGATAAAGCTCTGTATCTTTTATTATATGCTCCACTCCCAAGGAGTTGCAAAGGTGTGTAATTTCCGAAAAATCAGTTGTTTCTCCGAAAAACTTCATGTCGGCAGTAATTGCCTTTACGTCATATTTTACGGGATAAAATCTTCTCATTTCGGAAAGCGCATATAAAAGTGCAAGAGAGTCTTTTCCTCCCGAAACACCTACGGCAACTATGTCGCCCTCTTCTATCATATTATATTTTTCCATAGCCGCTCGCATACGGCTCATTAATATCTGCATATCAACCGAATCTCATCTTTTTAAGGTCACGGTAGTTTATAAGCTCAATTCCCTGTGACTTTATAAATTCAAGAGTTTTGGGGTCAGAGAAAAGCTTGTATTCCCAATTTCTTCTCTGCCACGAACCGCATATACCTTTTACTTCTTCCGTTTCGATAACGGGGTGAATGTAGGTTTCTATAATGCCGTCGGGGAATGCACGGTATTTTTCAAAGATATATTCTCTGAAGTTTTCATAGCTTTCGCTCTGAGGGCCGTTCCAGTCACCGGGCATAAGATAATCGAGTATTGCAACACCTGCTTCATTTGCACCTTTAATCATAGGGTCAAGAAGTCCCATTACAACTTCCTTGGGGACATTTATATCAAGCATTTCGTTGCCGAACTGTTCATCTGTGAACTTAGAAGGGAATCTGAAAGGCATTCCGCCGTGCTTTGCACATTCTTCGATTGTCAGCGATAAAAGCTCAAATCTGCCTGTTGCCACACCGTAGAGAGACCCCATATGATTGTCAAAGTGTGAAGGATTAAAGCCGAACTGATGAAGTCTGTCATACTGGGCATTGATTTCTTTTCTCACGTCGCTGAGTTCTGCGTGAGCTTCAAATTGGTCTGATTCGTGCCACATAAAGCCCTCTTCATCTTTAAGTGAAGGTACGCCGTCTGCAACGGGTGCCCAACGGTAATTTCCCCATTCTGATGTGGTGGTAAGGTGAAGTCCTACTGCATACTGCGGATTCTTTGCCGCCCATATTGCAGCTTCCTTTGCCCAGGGGCAGGGAGCCATAATTGTTGCTGATGTGATTCCGCCTTTTTCAAAAAGGTCATAAACTGCAAGGTTTGCACTTCGGCACATACCGAAATCGTCAGCATTGATAATTAAGTATCTTGACATATATCCTCTTCCTTTACTATATAATCTAATAATTTATACATTATTGACGTATCAACTATTGCATCAAGAAAAAGTCCTTCGGCTTTGTATTCTTCTTTTAATATCCTGGAATTCTCTCTTACTTCATTTGCAAGTGAGCCTTCTGAAAAGGGGATAAGAAGCAGAAGTCTTTTTTTTGTCTGCGGCATATTCTCTGCAATACATTCAAGAAGGTTTTCAATACCAATACCCTTAAGTGCCGAAATCTTGACTGTGTTTTTTGTTACGGGCAAAAGATAAGAATCTGCAATGTCGCATTTGTTATATACCGTTATCATCGGCTTTTCTTCGCCGCCCAGCTCTTTAAGTATTTCTTTTGTAACTTCAAGCTGTTCTTCACATTCACTGTCTGAAGCATCAGAGAGTATTATAAGAATATCCGCATTTGTTGCTTCTTCAAGGGTGGATTTGAAAGCTTCCACAAGAAAGTGGGGCAGACGAGAAATAAATCCAACCGTATCAATAAGCATAACTTCACTTCCGTCAGGAAGACGAATTGCTCTTGCCGTGGGGTCAAGTGTTGCAAAAAGTTTATTTTCGGCAAGCACGTTTGCATCTGTAAGAGTATTGAGAAGTGTTGATTTGCCTGCGTTTGTATAACCTACTATTGCCGCAGTAATAACACCGTCTTTCTTTCTTCTTTCACGGTGGCGTTCCCGCCTTTTTGAAAGCTCCTGCAACTGTTCTTCAAGGGTGTGAATTCTTCTTCTTATGTGCCGTTTATCGCTTTCGAGCTTTGTTTCACCGGGACCTCTCGTGCCGATGCCGCCGCCGAGACGGGACAATGCAGTACCCTGTCCCTGAAGACGGGGGAGTGAATACTTAAGCTGTGCCAATTCAACCTGAAGCTTACCTTCACCGCTTCGGGCATTTTTTGCAAATATATCAAGAATGAGCACGGTTCTGTCGATTACCCTTGTTTTAAGAAGCTTTTCAAGCACACGGCCCTGAGTGGGAGTCAATTCTCCGTCACAGATAACAACATCTATTTCTGCGTTTTCGCATATTTCTTTTGCTTCTTCGAGTTTTCCCGACCCGATATAAGTTACACTGTCGGGCTTCGGTCTTTTTTGTATTATAATGGCTTCGGTTTCGCCACCGGCAGTTTTAACAAGTTCCGAAAGTTCATTCACGGAGCTTTCTGCGTCAAATTCGCCGGTATCAACACTTATCAGAAGTACTTTTTCCTGTTTTTCGGTGTTTTCGTAAAATTCTATGGTTTTTCACCTCTTAACAAAGCATTTTATCATAAGTTTTTTTCAATGTAAAGAAAAACGAAGAACTCGTACATATAATTTTTTTATGGGCATATTAATTTAATAAATGCAAAATATTATAATGGTAAAAATAAGTATTGACAAATTTAAGAGTCGATGATAAAATTTATATGGTTAGCAGCGGCTAATTATTTTTTAAATTTATGGGTTAGCTTTGGCTAATCAATATCGGAACAGGTGAAATAAATGACACTTCGAACTGCCGAAGAAGGCAAAGAATATATAGTTAAAAACATCAGTGTTGATGATGAAGAGCTTGAAGATTTTCTTTTTTCATTGGGATGCTACAGCGGCGAACCCATAACTGTTATTTCACGTCTCAAAGGCGGCTGTGTGGTTTCTATTAAAGACGGCAGATATACGGTAGATAACGCGCTTGCAGATGCTGTAGAAATAGGTTAATTAGCAAGGATATTTTTAAGCTTCTTTTTTTATATAAACAAGTTAGCAAAGACTAACCAAGGTGCAGAACAGCAAGTTTTTACGGAGGATATTATAATGAGAATAGCTTTGGCGGGGAATCCCAACAGCGGAAAAACAACAATGTATAACGCTCTTACCGGCAGTAATGAAAAAGTCGGTAACTGGGCGGGGGTTACCGTAGATAAAAAGGAGAATTCTTTAAAAAAGAGTTATTACGACGGCAGGGATGAATTTATTATTGTTGACCTTCCCGGAGCTTATTCCATGTCTCCGTTTACATCAGAAGAAAGTGTTACAAGCGATTATATAAAAAATGCTTCTCCCGATGCCATTATAAATATTGTTGATGCAACAAATTTAAGCAGAAGTCTTTTCTTTACAACTCAGCTTCTCGAACTTAATATTCCCGTTGTTGTCGCTCTTAATAAAACAGATATTAATAAGAAAAAAGAAACAAAAATCGATGAAAAGCTTTTAAGCGAAAAGCTCGGCTGTCCTGTTATAAATACTGTTTCCACTTCAGGCGGAGGTCTTAAAGAACTTATTTCTGAAGCACTTTCAGTTATCGGAAAAGGGCAGAGGACTCCCTATTCTCAGAGGATTATTGACCTGAATGACAAAAAAGCAGTAAGAGCAGAAGATAAAAACAGATACGCTTTTGTAAATAAAATCGTTAAAGAAGTTGAAAAGAGAAAGGTATTTACAAAGGACAGGAGTTATCAGGATAAGATAGATGCATTGCTTACAAACAGGTGGCTCGGTATTCCGATTTTTGCCGTTGTTATGTTCCTTGTTTTCTGGATTTCACAGGCAGGCCCCGGTGTATGGATAGCTGAATTTCTTGTAGCAATTCTTGAAAAGGGACAGGAATGGGTTGCTCAGTTTTTCACAGATGCAAATCCCTTCCTATCGGCACTTCTTGTTGACGGTGTTATCGGCGGTGTGATTGCTGTTATCGGCTTCCTTCCCCTTGTTATGGTGATGTATTTCCTTATAGCGCTTCTTGAAGACTGCGGATATATGGCAAGAGTTTCCGTTGTGCTTGATCCCATATTCAAAAAAGTAGGTCTTTCGGGCAAATCCGTTATTCCATTTGTTATCGGAACAGGCTGTGCAATTCCCGGTGTTATGGCTTGCAGAACTATAAGAAACGAAAGAGAAAGAAGAGCAACCGCAATGCTCGCTCCCTTTATGCCCTGCGGAGCAAAGCTTCCCGTAATCGCACTTTTCGCAGGTGCATTTTTCGGTGATGCTTCCTGGGTCGGTCCTCTTATGTATTTTGCAGGTATTGTAATAATTTTCTTCGGTGCGCTTATTGTCAATAAAATTACAGGCAATTCGGTAAAAAAATCATATTTTATTATTGAAATTCCCGAATACAAGGTTCCTTCACTGCGGAGGGCTGTAAAATCAATGTGTTCCCGCGGTTGGTCATACATAGTAAAGGCTGCAACAATTATTCTTGTATGTAATACAGCCGTTCAGATTATGCAGTCTTTTACATGGAAGCTTCAGCTTGCCGAAAGTGCAGACAGCTCAATTCTTGCTTCCGTTGCAGGGCCCTTTGCATATCTTCTTGTGCCTGTTGTCGGTGTTCTTTCCTGGCAGCTTGCCGCAGCAGCAATCACAGGATTCATTGCAAAGGAAAATGTTGTAGGCACACTTGCAGTTTGTTTTGCAGGGCTCAGTAACCTTATTGATACAGAAGAGCTTGCGCTTATGGAAGGTGCAGGGGCAGATGTAGCAGGCGTAATGGCTATTTCAAAAGCAGCAGCACTTGCATATCTTATGTTTAATCTCTTTACACCTCCCTGTTTTGCGGCTATAGGTGCTATGAATTCCGAAATGAAGAGTGCAAAATGGCTTTTCGGCGGTATCGGTCTTCAGCTAATGACGGGCTTTTCCATCGGTTTTCTTGTATATCAGACGGGTACTCTTATCACAACAAAGACATTCGGTGCAGGTTTTGTACCCGGTCTTATTGCAGTAATCATCTTTGCCCTAATAATTACCGTTCTGTCTGTCAGGGGCGAAAAAAAGGTGAAGGCAGCAATTGCAAAGAAAAAAGAAAAAATCAGAGTATAAAAGGACTGAATAATATGGTAGACTTCATCCTTATTTTAATAATAGTTCTGATTGTAGGCTTGGCAGGATTTTATATCTATAAAGCAAAAAAAAGCGGCAGAAAGTGTATCGGCTGTCCTGACAGCAAAACCTGTCAGGGTAAGTGTGCCGGCTGTACTTCCTGCCAACAATACAAAACAGAATAATAAAGCAAAAAAAGAGACCTGAGTTCACAGCTTTTGTAAACTCAGGTTTTTTTATGTTTATTCTTCTATTTCAATTCCTCTTGCTTTTCTTGCAACTGCAAGTTCAGCAAATACCTTTTCTTTTTTCTTGCCTGTGAAATCGTAGAAGAACAAAGGTATTGCGCAGAGGAGAAGGCTTATACCGGGAACGATTGTTACAAGTGAGAACATAGCAAAGTTCTGTGTTCCTGAAAGGGAATTGATTGCCTGAACAACTGCTTCGCCGCTGCCTACATTAAGGTTGTTTACATCGATGTGTACGATGATGTACATAACGATTATCATAACTGTTGCAAAGGCGTTGCCTATCTTGTTTACGAAAGACTGACACGCAGAACCAAGTCCCGTATCACGGTAACCTGTTTTCCATTCCATAAAGTCAAGGCAGTCGCATACCATTGCAAAGGATACGTTATTGATAACACCGAGAGGGATTGCGGAAATAAGCATAAAGGGAATACAGATAAGAAGATTCTGTGTGGTCCAGCCGATAATAAGTGTGAAGCAGCTTGATACAAAACCGCCGATACACGAAACTATCATAATGTGCTTGTATTCAAATTTCTTGTAAAGCTTAGGTAAGAATATCATTGCGCCGAACATACCAACAGCCGCACAAATCTGAATAACAAGAGCAACGTTTGAAATGTTTGTGTTGATTTCTTCAACTGTTGTGGGAGCCTTGCTTCCGAGATAAAATCCCGAATAACGTGCAACGTGGGGAGCAGCTGCCTGAAGCATATATCTGCCGAAAGAAAGCATACCTGAAACAACAACCAGCATAAGGGGTTTGCAGGTGAAAATTCTTTTTATTGTGGAAGCTTCACCGGGAGCTTTTTTGGTGGCATTGGGAATCTGTATTCTTTCTTTTGTTTTGAATGTAGAAAGAGTGAAAAGGGGCATACCGATAACTGCCATTGAAATTGCCATTATCGCATATTTTACAATGTTTGCCTGCTCGTATTCCATATTGGCAACAAAATATCCTACGATTATGGGAAGTGCAACAGTAACTGCAGAACCGATACCGCCTACGGTTTTTGCATAGGAGATAAGTGTACCTCTTTCTTTGGGATTTGGTGTCATAACATTGGGCAGACTCCAGAAGGGAACGTCACTTACCGTATATATCATACCCCATGCAACATAAACCACTGTTACAAAAACATAAAGCCATATAGTCTGGTTGTTTGTATCAAACCCCGGATTTACAAACATAAGTATTGTAAGAACTGCAATGGGGATGGCAGTAAGCAGAGGATAGGGCTTCATTCTGCCCCATTTGGTTGTTTTTCTGTCCATTATCATACCCATCATCGGGTCATTAATGGCATCCCATACACGGGCAAGAAGCATAAGAAGTATAACGAATATTGCATTAAGCTTCAGAACATTCATATAATAGTCTGTTATGTAGCTGGACATACAGCTGTAAACAAGTCCTTGTCCGAGAGCTGCTATTGCATATGCCTGTACTTCTTTTTTCGGCACATATTTTTTAAGGTTGTCGGTTTTGCTCATTTTGTTTTCCTCCCGTATTTAAATTCAATTTTTGGTTCGGGTAAATTTTTTCGCATAGCTCCCAGAAGCTTACCTGCCTCAGGGAAGTCACCTATAGTTTTACAGTAGTGAGTATAAATGACATTCATATTTTTGTCAATCCCGATAAAAGCGGGAAGCTGTAATTCTCTGTGAGTGTTTTCTTCATCTTCACCCACAAATGCATTTATAAGTTCGGTATCAAGAAGATTTCTCACATCGCCCTTTATCATATCTTCAAACATTTTGTCGCCTGCAACCATATTTATCATACTGTTGGCTTCAAATATTTCGTATCTGTCATAAAAAACAGCATCGGGATCGGCAATCAGCTCAAAGGGGTACTGACTTTGTACGGATGCCAGAGTTTTTGTGTCCGACTGAATGATGAATTTTATATCTATTCCCATCATTCTGAACACCCGTTGGTACTTTTTAAATGTATCAAGCATTTCTTTACATATACTGCAGCCGTAATATCTTGAAAAGATAAGCAGTGTTTTTTTGCTTACTTTATTTTTAAGGTCAATGTTTATGCCGTATGATGAAGAATATATAAAATCTTTTATAACATCGCCTTTTTTTAGCTTTGTATGGTAGGGAAGGCTGTTTGTTTTTCGTTTTGCTTTTATTTCGTTTACGGCTTTTTCAAAGCGTTCCATTGTTTTTTCGAGCGTTTCTCTTGAACAGGCAAGATTTATTCGCTGGAATCCTCTTCCCTTATCACCGAACATTTCACCGTAATCAAGATATATTCTTGCATCTTCAAGCATTTTCCGAAGCTCAACGTGAGTAAGCCCCAGTGCCCGCATATCTATCCATTGGAGGTAAGTGCCTTCAAGAGGGAATACCTTTATTTCGGGGAATTTTTCATCCATAAAGCTTTCAATGTATTTCGCATTGCCGTCAATTACCGTAAGCAGCTCTTCAAGCCAGTCTTCGCATTTGTTATAAGCAGTTTTGCATGCTTCAAATGCAAAGATATTCAGATGATTCTGCAATATCAGCATCATAGAGGCATTTACCTTTGCTCTGCTTTTTTTGTCGGGAATTATGATGTTTGAACACTGAAGCCCCGCAAGATTGAAGGTTTTACTGGGAGCAGTGCATACAGCTATGTTGTTTTTTACCTTTTCACCGAGATTTGCCATAACCGTATGTCGGAAGCCCGGCATTATCAGGTCGTTGTGAATTTCATCGTCAATGATAAAAACTCCGTTTCCGGTGCAGATGTCTGCCACCTGCTTCAGTTCTTCCTTAGTCCATACTCTGCCTATGGGGTTATGTGGATTGCAGAATATTATGGCTTTGGTTGAAGGAAGCTCCGCCTTCTTTTTCAGGTCAGAAAAATCTATGTTATATCTGCCGTTTTCAAGCTTTAATTCACTGTAAACAAAACGTCTGCTTTTTGCAAGCACCGCCATATCAAAGGGATAATAAACGGGAGTAAGTATAATAATACCGTCACCGGGCTTTGTTACCGCTTCAATAAGCACACCCAATGCACTTACCACACCGGGGGTTGTAACTATCCATTCTTTTTGTATTTCAAAATTATGCCGCCTTTTCATCCAGGATATAACGGCATCAAAGTATTCGTCCGTAGGATCGGTGTAACCGAGTATCTGATTCTGTGCAAGCTCAGACAATGCATCTTTGATTGCAGGTGCTGTGGTAAATTCCATATCTGCAACCGATAAGGGAACAGCATCCGTACTTGCATGTTTTGCCGCATTCCATTTAGCTGAGCCGCAACCTCTGCGGTCGGGAATGCTTGTAAAATCGTATTTCATAATATACCGCTTTCTGTTCCGATAAAAACATCGGATATTAAACTTAACAAGATGAAACCCTGCAGGTAATCCTTGCAGGGAAATCATATGTGTAAATAAAACATCTGTTTTTACGGTGAAATGTATTTTTTTATAGCTTCAAAAGATTCTTCACTGATAACGTGTTCTATCTTACAGGCATCCTCAGCTGCTGTTTCGGGGCTGACACCGAGCTTTACAAGACACTCTGAAAGTATTGTGTGCCTTTCAAACATCATATTTGCTATCTGATAGCCTTCTTCGGTAAGCTTAAGGGCTCCCGAGTCTTCAACTGTAATAAAACCGCCGCTTTTTAACAGGTTTACTGCTCTTGAAACACTGGGCTTTGAATAACCCAGATGCTCACTAACATCTATTGAGCGTACGAGAGGTTTTTCTTTTGACAGGATATATATTGTTTCAAGATACATTTCGCCTGATTCCTGTAATTGCATAAAAACACCTCCGTACCGATATTATAATAATTTTAGCATAAAAAAGGGGATTTATCAAGATGTCAATATTGTTGAGTTTAACTTGTGATTGTTGTAAAAATTAACTATAAAAAACTGCGGTAATGTCAACAAGAAACATTGACGCTGCCGCAGGAGAAACTGATACAGTAAAAAAATCAGTAATTTATATTTCAGTTTGCAGAATATTTATTAACAAAGCTGTCTACTGCTTCCCAGTACATTTCGGGCTGATTTGAACAAGCCTCGTCGTGGGCGGCACCGGGACAGGCGAGTTTTGCTTTTTCAGCATTGCAGCTTTCATAAAGTGCTTCCATCATCCAAAAGGGAACAAGCTTATCGTCTTCGCCGTGGATAAATAATGTGGGAGTGTCCGAAACCGAAACTGCATCAATGGGTGAGCAGTCTTTGAAATTCCAGCCGAGGAACAGGCTTGAAAAAGCATTTGCCGCATTTAAGAAGGGGAATGCCGGCAAGCCTGTTTGTACGCTTATCATTTCTTTGAATAAATCATAACAGTTTGAATATCCGCAATCCGCAATACAGCACTTTACATTTTTCGGAAGCACTTCACCTGTTACCATCATAACCGTAGCACTGCCCATTGAAATGCCGAGAAGTACTATTTCTGCATCCGGGTCGGCAGAAACTATATAATTTATCCAGGAAATAATGTCATATCTTTCGTAATAGCCCATAGATGTGAATTTTGCTTCCTGATTTCTGTGAGCTCTCTGACAGGGCATAATGCAGTTATACCCCTTTTTGAAAAAGTGAATAGCCTGTCTTGCCACAGCTCTCGGGCGGGAGGAATAACCGTGTACGGCAATAAGCCATTTGTGAGAAGGCTCATCCTGAAGTATCTGCTTTGCAAGGAGAGTTTCGCCCTTTTCGTTTTTAAGGACGGTGTCGTCGGGATTTTCGGCATTATACCAGTCATCAGCCATTCTGAAATTTTCATCTCTCAGATATCTTCTCATATTATCGGGGATGTATAAAAGCTCTTCGGGATGCTTGTTGCAGGTTCTTTTTGACAAAATGCTGTAACACAATGCGCCGCCGACTCCGAGATATGCTGCTGTTGCCGACAGTGCCGCGCCTGTTACTGCCAATGCAGTTTTTGTTCCTTTTTTCATAAGTTTTACCTCCTCATATGGGATAAATCTATAATAACAGCAAATATCGGACAAATCAACTGTTTTTTGTGTGATTGACTTAAAGATGGATTAATTGTATAATAAAAAAGTAAATATCCGCACAAAGGAGAGAAATTGTATGAGAAAAGTAATTGATCTTAATTTCGGCTGGAAATACGCTGAGAGCTTTTCTGAAGAAATGATAAAGCCCGGTTTTGATGACAGCTCATTTGAAAAAATTGACATTCCTCACACAAACAAAGAGTTGCCTTATAATTATTTTGATGAAACATCCTTTCAGTTTGTAAGCTGCTACAGAAAGGTATTCAGACTTCCCGCAGAAGCGCTGGAAGAAAACAAGCATATTTTTATAAGCTTTGAAGGTGCCGCCAACTTCGCAAAGGTTTATCTTAACGGCGAATTTGTCGGAGAGCATAAAGGCGGCTATACTCCTTTTTCTCTTGAAATAACAGACAAAGTGAACCGCGGAAATAACTGTCTTGCAGTTATGCTCGATTCAACAGAAAGACCCGAAATACCGCCTTTCGGAAAGGTTGTAGACTATCTTGTTTACGGCGGTATATACAGAGAAGTTCATATTGATGTTTATGACGAAAAATATATTGAAGATGTTTTCGTAAAAACTCCCGATCCTCTTTATTCGCAGAAAACAATTGAAGCAGATGTTACCTTCTCCGAAAAAGTAAAGGGTGTTTGTGCATTTGAGCTTTATGACGGTGAAAAGTGCATCGGCAAAAAAACAGCAGAGGTAGACGGCAGAGTTTTACGTATACGCTGGAAGGTGAAGGATGTTGAGCTGTGGGATATCGATAATCCTCAGCTTTATACCCTTAAAGTCACATTCGGCAGTGATGAAACAACAAAGCGTTTCGGCTTCAGAGAAGCAAAGTTTACAAGAACAGGCTTTGTGCTTAACGGCAGAAAAGTAAAGCTTATCGGTCTTAACCGCCATCAGAGTTATCCTTATGTTGGTAATGCAATGCCCGCTTCTGCACAAAAGGCAGATGCCGACCTTATGAAATATACTCTCGGCTGTAATATAGTAAGAACCGCTCATTATCCCGATTCCGTTCACTTCCTTGACCGCTGTGACGAAATAGGTCTTCTTGTATTTACCGAAATGCCAAGCTGGCAGTTTTTGGGTGAAGGCGAATGGAGAGAGAACTGTCTTGACAATATACGCTCGATGGTTATCCGTGACAGAAGCCATCCTTCGGTAGTGCTGTGGGGTGTCAGAGTTAATGAAGGCGGCGACTGTGATGAATTCTATACCGAGACCAATGCACTTGCAAGAAGCCTTGACCCCACAAGGCAGACGGGCGGTGTTAGAAACTTCCCCCGAAGCCACCTGCTTGAGGATGTTTATACATATAACGATTTCATTCATTCGGGCGGTCCTATAAACCTTCTTCCCGCAATTATCACCTGCGGAATAAAAGCACCTTATCTTGTTACAGAGCATAACGGTCATATGTTCCCCACAAAAACATTTGACAGAGAAGCCCTCAGAACCGAGCACGCTTTAAGACATTTAAGAGTGCAGAATACCTCTTTCGGAAGCAAACGTCACACAGGTGCTATCGGTTGGTGTATGGCTGACTATAACACCCATAAAGACTTCGGAAGCGGTGACAGAATCTGCTATCACGGTGTTACCGATATGTTCCGTATCCCTAAGCTTGCCGCCGCTGTTTATGCTTCACAACAGGACGATATCCCCGTGCTTGAAACCTCCTCCGCTATGGATGTGGGTGAGCATCCCGGTGCTATTATCGGTCAGACATATATTTTCACAAACTGCGATTATGTAGAGATTTATAAAAACGGCAAATATAAGAGCACTGCATATCCCAATAAAAAAGCATATCCCAATCTTCCCCACCCGCCCATTCTTCCTCAGGACTATATAGGCGACAGCCTTGAAAGTGAAGAAGGCCTCTCTCCCGAAGTTGCAGTTCCTCTTAAGAATGCCCTTGTTGCCGCATCCGTTTACGGCTATATTATGCCCCCTCAGCACTATCTTGAAGTTGCATATTCCTTCCTTAAAGGCAAAATGAAGATATCCGAAATTGTGGATATTGTTACAAAGTATTTTGCAAACTGGGGAGACGAACAGGTTGAATACCGTTTTGACGGCTACAAAAACGGCATTCTCGTAAAATCCGTAACACGCACTGCCTCAAATTCTCAGCTTCTTTCGGTTAAAGCCGACTGTGATACCCTCACAGAAGACAAGACCTATGACGTAACAAGAATAGAGCTTATGTGCGTTGACCAGAACGGCAACCGTCTGCCCTTTGCCAATAACAGCATAAAGGTAGAAGTTGACGGTCCTGCAAAGGTAATAGGCCCCGAAGAATTCGCCCTCATAGGCGGCGCACGTGCCTTCTGGATAAGAACCACAGGCAAATCCGGCAATGTAACAGTCAAAGTCACAGGCGAAAATCTCGGCGAACACACCCTTTCATTCAAAGCAATCAAAAAATAATCCATAGAATGCTTACTCCCCGTACCTGATAAGTACGGGGAGCTTTGCTGCAAAAATAAAATTGTTCGGAAAATTATAATTTTTCAAGTCCTACAGATGCTCTGAGAATTATTCGTGCATCTGCTGCGGTTATGCCTTTTTTGTTGTCAACATCAGCAGCAAGTGTCTGTGTTTCGCTGAATTTTTCAAGTTTGACAGATGCTCTCAGAGCAAGACGGGCATCGGTTGCAGTAACTTTATTGTCAAAGTTCACATCACCTCTGATAATTTTCTGTGTAGGTTTTTCCATATTTGATTTAAGTTGTGTGTTATCATATAGATAACCTGATATTACGCCGGGGATGGAATCCCAATTTGATATATATAATGAGAAGATATGGTTACCTCTGAACCCTTCATAAATCTGAGCAGGAATTTTATCTGTGAAATAATCGTTGTGGTAGTGTTCTTCAACTGAAAAACCGGATTTTTTTACTGCTCTGCTGAATGATGCTTCATCCGGAAAGTTTTTCTGACCGGCTTCAGACCATGTTTCGATACCTCTGTTATATAAAGAAATATAGTTGGAAATAATGTTTATATTGTTATTAGTATCGACAGACAATGCCATATATTGACTGCTAGCGTATGAACCACCAAAGCCGATTGAAGAAGAATAAATATATATGACCTTATTTTTGTATTCCGCACAAACTTTGGAACTGCCGTTCCCTGAAATCTCCGTAAATGACATTTCAATGATGCTTCTTGTAGCTTTTGGGTTTATTGTGACTTTACCGTTATATATTCCCAATAGAGTAATACCGGAAAAACCGAACATCATCATTTCTTTTTTGCCGTCGCCGTTAAAGTCATCTATAAGTGCACTGAATTTTTCTGTTGCTTTGTAGTTTTCAGGGAAACTGTCGGGATCTGTTATTTTATAATTTTTGAGATATTCATAAAACAAGGCAGTTTCTGTTGAATCGGCAGCTGTTGCTGAATTTATCAATATATTTTCTGTATCAGGTATTGATGTTATAAGCAATAAAGCACATATGATAATTGAAAGCAGTTTGTGAATCTTTTTCATGAAAATTATCCTCCAAAAAAATTGATCAATGCTATTTTACAGTGTATATTTATTTGGTTATTTCAATAGCATACAAATACTGACATTTGACTTCATCAGGATTTATGGCGGGGAAGTTTATTTTTAATTTGCCGCCCTCGTTTTCTGTTGTGAGCTTTGCATCGTGGGAGAGGAGGCGGGCTTTGTAATTTTCGTCAAAATCAACTTCAGAAAGGGTTACGCTGCCGAAGGGGAAGCGGTTTATTATTGCATATATCTTGTTGCCCTTTTTGGTGTAATATGTATCCTTCTGAGGATTTTTTGTATAAAGGCGGGTGCCGTAGATTGCATCGCCGTTAACCTCAAGCCACTGACCTATCTGCAGAAGTCTTTCTTCCATAATCACGGGAATTGTACCGTCTGCAGCGGGGCCTATATTGAGAAGGAAGTTTCCGCCCTTTGAAACAAGTTCAACCAGCATTTCAATAAGCTCTTTGGGGCTTAAATAATCCTCTGTTGTTTCAATACGGTTAAGGCCGAAGGATTTGCCGATACCTCTGCATTCTTCAAAGGGACGGTCAAGCTCGATGTCCTCGATTTTTCTGCCGCCGTCAATTATTCCGTATTCCGTTGTGAAGTTTCCGCCCAGGCGTCCTCGTGTTTCCTTGCCCCAACGGTCATTGGGTACGATATAATCCTTAACGGGGGATTCATTATAAAGCCATGTGAGGAATTCTGTAGAGTGCCATGTTTCACTGGGGTGATCCCACTCACCGTCGGTAAAGAGGGTAGAAGGCTCATATTTTGTGATAAGCTCCTTAAGCATCGGATGCAAGTGCTTAAGTGCATATTCTTCGGGATCTTTAAGATACAGAGGGTGGAACCATTCATAAACGGAATGATAAACACCGAAACGCACGCCCGTGTCCTTCATAGCTTCTTTAAGCTCCATACAGAAATCTCTGTGAGGACCTACATCCGCTGAATTCCAGTTCCATGCGTGGTCAGTCTTAAAAAGGCAGAAGCCGTCGTGGTGCTTTGAAGTGATGTTTATATATTTTGCGCCGGACTTCCTGAAAAGCTCTGCCCATTCTTTTGCATCAAAAAGCTCTGCTTTGAAGCCTTCAACAAAATCGGTGTACTTATAGTTTGCACCGTAAACACTTTCGTGCCAGTCTTTGGTTGTAAGTTCAGGCTGTTTTTCAAGCTGCCACTGATACCATTCCGCATACTGACCTTTTGCAGTATATGCGGGGACAGAATAGAGCCCCCAATGAATAAAAATACCGAATTTAGCATCAGCGAACCATTCGGGAACGGGACGGGAATTCAGGGATTCCCAATTGTTTTCGTATTTCATAATATAATTCTCCTTGTTGGTCTTTTTTTTATTATATCTTTGGATGTCATATTATGCAAATATTTTTTTCTTTTCTCTTGCGAAATATTATTTTTTATGTATATAATATAGCTATATCTTATGTGAGAGGTCATAATTATGTTGGACGGAAAAATTAAAGCAGTTGTAAACTATGCTGTCAAAAACGGTCTTATAGAAGAACCGGACAGAGCTTATTGCATAAACGGAATAATAGCATTATTCGGAAAAAATGATTTTGATGATACTGCAGAAGCTGCCGACGGCAGTATTGCAGAAGTCCTTGATGCACTTTGTGACGAAGCTGTAGCAATGGGACTTATTGACGATGGCAGTGTTTCAAGAGATTTATTTGATACAAAAATAATGGGTATTCTTACTCCCCGCCCTTCTGAAGTTATAAAAACTTTCAGTTCTTTATATAGTGAATGTCCCGAAAAGGCAACTGACTGGTATTATAAACTCAGCGGTGATACAAATTACATACGCCGTGACAGAATTGCAAAAATTCTCAAATGGCAGCAGACGGGCGAATACGGCACCATAGATATTACCGTAAATCTTTCAAAGCCCGAAAAAGACCCCAAGGCAATTGCCGCCGCCAAGAATATGCCTCAGGTAGGCTATCCCAAATGTATGCTCTGCCGTGAGTGCGAAGGCTACAGCGGAAGAATAGATTTTCCCGCACGTCAGAATCACAGAATTATTCCCATAACAATAAATAATTCAGAGTGGTTTATGCAGTACTCTCCCTATGTTTACTATAATGAACACTGTATAGTTTTTAACGGTAAGCATACTCCCATGACCATTGATAAGAGTGCATTCTCAAAGCTTCTCGAATTTGTAACCGCATTCCCGCACTACTTCCTCGGTTCAAATGCAGACCTTCCCATTGTGGGCGGTTCAATTCTTTCCCACGAGCATTTCCAGGGCGGTAAGTATGAATTTGCAATGGAAAGAGCACCTATTGAAAAAGAGCTTTCTTTTGAAGGCTTCTCGGATATAAAAGCAGGTATCGTAAAATGGCCTATGTCAACAATAAGACTTCAGTCTGAAAATAAAGAAAGCCTTGTTGAGCTTGCCGATAGAATACTTACAAGGTGGCGCAGTTACACAGATGAAGATGCTTTTATCTTTGCCGAAACCGACGGTACACCCCATAATACAATAACGCCAATAGCAAGAAGAAGGGGAGAGCTTTTTGAGCTTGATCTGGTTCTTCGTAATAATATTACTACAGATGAGCATCCTCTCGGTGTTTATCATCCTCACAGTGAGCTTCATCATATCAAAAAAGAAAATATCGGACTTATCGAAGTTATGGGACTTGCAGTTCTTCCGCCCAGACTCAAAGACGAGCTTGAAGCCATTGAAAAGGCAATACTTGATAAATCAGATTTAAGAGTCGATGCCCTCACCAAGGAACACGCAGACTGGGTAGAGTCCTTTGTCAACGACTATGACTTTACTCAAGAAAACACAATGGATATTTTAAGAACCGAAGTGGGTAAGGTGTTTGCCACAGTTCTTGAACACGCAGGTGTTTATAAGCGTACCGAAGACGGAATGAAAGCATTTATCCGTTTTGTTGAAAGTGTTTGACATAAATGAACCTCTGTGCTACAATAAAAATATAAAGGAGTTGTTGATATGAAAAATTTCCGTAAATCAATCAGTATTATCTTGGCTTCCCTTGTTATTTTTTCATCTTTTGCATTTGCAGTTTCCGCAGAAGACTGCCATCATCTTTATGATGCAACAAATGTTGCTCCCAACTGTGTAGAAGACGGTTACACTTTATATACTTGCCCTCTTTGCGGTGATAGCTATAAGGACTATAAAAACGGTCTTCCTGCGCTCGGTCACAATTACGGTGAATGGTTTAACGTTAATGAAGCAACCTGCGAAAATGAAGGTCACGACAAGCGTGAATGTACCCGTTGCGGTGCCGCTGATATTAAAACTATCCCCGTTATTAATCACATTGATGCGAATTCAAACGGTGAGTGCGATTTCTGCGGTGAAAAAATGGATGTTGAACAGACAGTAAGTCCCTTTGACTGGCTTGTTGCACTTTTCAGAGCTATCGTTCAGTTCTTTAAGGATATTTTTGCTTGATTCCTGTTTTGTAATTTATAAAAGCCTCTGACACTGAAGTCGGAGGCTTTTGTTTGTATTTACAAGATTTCCTTATTTTATCGGTTCGCCTTTTGAATTGAACAGGGGGAGTTTTTCGAGATATATAATGTCATCTCTGTTCTGTGAATCGCCTTCAGCCAGAACGGCAACCTTGCCGCAGATTATACCGCCGGCTTTTGTAACCAGCTGTTCAACAGCATAAAGAGATTCGCCTGTTGATATTACATCATCAACAATAAGAATGCGTTTACCTTTCATAAGTTCAGCATCTGCCGTGTCGAGATAAAGCTTCTGATCCTTTGCTGTTGTAATCGAACGGACATTAACTTCAAAAACACCTGTCATATAAAGCTTCGGATTTTTTCTTGCAATAAAATGGGTAGGGTCATTATGCTGTTTTGCCATTTCATAGGCGAGTGGAATGCCCTTTGCCTCTGCAGTTATTATATAATCATATTCGGGTGCAACTTCGAGTAAGGCTTTTGCGCAGGCAACAGTGAGCTCTACATCACCGAACATAACAAACGCACCTATCATAAGCTCATCATTCAGTTTACACAAAGGCAGTTTTCTTTCGCAGCCTGCAATATTCATTGAATAATACATGGTCAACTTCCTTCCGATAAAGTTTATTTGTTGTGAATATTATACTGCTGCGGCTGTGATAAAGTCAATAAATTATCCCGAAAAGTCTTCAATAAGTCTTATAAGCTCTTCTTCATTCTCGGCAAGAATGCCCTTTTGCAGTTTTTTTATATCATTTTCGGGAAAAATATTTATGTTTATATCAAAAATTTCTTTAGGTGTAATTTCCTCCGATTCAAAAAGTGCAAGTTTACCTTCATATTCTTTAAGAATATAATAATGCTCACTTTGTTCCGGAAATTCTGTCGTAGAATGAAATACACATGTGATAATAATAAAAAACAGAGTTATAAAAAGAAAAAAATAGTTTTTAATGAATTTTTGGTTCAAATTATCAACTTCTTTAAGTATTTTTAAATAATCTTTGGTAATTTTTTTTAAAAATATACTAAACATTTTTGAAAAAGTATGATATACTATCCTTCGTATATGTAAAAACATATCCTTAGCAAATTACGGTGAAAGAGGATGAATAGTTTGAATAAAGAAAATACAAGTCCCGAAACCAAGAAGAAGGGAAGAAAAAAGAAGAAGAAAAAGAAGATGCCCAAGTGGCTTAGCGTAACCCTCACTCTTTTTCTTATGGTCTTTATGACAGGCGTACTTTCCGTAGGCTTTGTTATGCTTGAAATCTTCACAGATGTAGGACTGTTAAATATCGGTGCATCCAATCCGGAAAACGATATTGCCGGTGTTGACTACATAGACCTTGACCAGTATCTTAAAGATCAGAGTCAGACCACCATTATTTATGCAGGTGAAAAAGACGATGACCCCGTAGAAATCGCGCGTCTTCACGGTGCAGAAAACAGAGAATGGGTAGACCTTGAATATGTATGTGAAGATCTTAAAAATGCTGTTGTTGACCTTGAGGACAAGCGTTTTTATGAGCATCAGGGTGTTGACTGGATAAGAACCATCGGTGTTGTAGTTGAATACAGCTTCTCTCAGGGCGGTTCAACAATTACCCAGCAGCTTATCAAAAACCTTACAGGTGAAAATAACCGTACCTTTGTAAGAAAATACAAAGAAATCAGAAATGCACTTGCACTCGAACAGCATTTTGATAAAGATGAAATACTCGAAGCTTATCTTAATACCATTTATCTTGATATGGGTTGTTACGGTATAAAAACAGGTGCAGAGTATTATTTCAACAAAACCGTTGATGAACTTACTCTTATGGAATCTGCAATTCTTGCTTCCATTACAAATGCTCCGAGAAAATATAATCCCATAATCAACTATGATATAAACCGTGATCGTGCCATTCAGTGTCTTGATGCAATGCTTGAGCAGGGAAACATTTCTCAGGCAGAGTATGATGCGGCACTTGCCGAAGAAGTTGTTTTCTATGGCGATAACAGAAATATTGATACGGATGATGAGAGCGAAGAGGAAGTAGAGGTAGAAACAGAGTACAACAGCTATTATGTTGACTATGTTATCGATTCTCTTATAAAAGACCTCCAGAAGAAATACGGTTATTCCGAATCTGAAGCTTTCCGTAAGGTATATTACGGCGGTCTTAAGGTTTATGCTGCTCTCGACCTTTCCATTCAGGATGAACTCGAATATGTTTACGAAAACAGAGTAACCTTCCCTCAGGAAGAAGATACAGAGGATGATCCCGCAATTCAGTCATCAATGGTAATTATGGATTATGACGGAAGAGTTGTTGCCACTGCAGGCCGTCTCGGTAAAAAGACAGGTGACAGAACGCTTAATATCGGTACTTCGTCACCAAGACAGCCCGGTTCTTGTATCAAACCCCTTTCCGCATATGCTCCCGCAATTGAACTCGGCGTCTTCTATTGGTCATCATATCTTCCCAACTACGGTATAAATATACCCGGCGAAAGCAAGGCATGGCCCACAAACTACGGTGGTGTTACCGGTGATCCCAACGATCTTCGTAATCTGCCTCAGGCTATTGCTCCTTCGCTTAATACGGTTCCCGCAAGAATTATCGATACAATCTCAACCGATACTTCTTACAGCTTTTTAAGAGATCGTTTCCACATAACAACACTTATGCCAAAGGATAACAACTACGCTCCTCTTGCCATAGGCGCTATGCAGTACGGTATGACCTGTCTTGAGATGGCAGCAGCATTCGTAACCTTCGGCAGCGGCGGTATTTATTATGAACCCTGGTGCTATTATGAAGTTACAAATTCTGCAGGTACCGAAGTTATTCTTGAACCCGACAGAGAAGGTGAACGTGTACTTACCAAGGGCACTGCAGACGTTATGCTTCAGATGCTTAAGTGTGTTGTTTCTTATTCAGGCGGTACAGGTGCTCCCTATGCAGTCAAGGGTCATGATAACTGGGCTAAGACCGGTACAAGTTCAGACAATGTTGACAGATGGATAATCGGCGGAACACCTTACTATATAGGTTGTGTATGGACAGGATTTGAAAAAGAAAGAAGAACCATTAACCTTGGTTATTACGGTGCAAACCCTGCAGGTCAGGTTTACAGAGAAGTTATGAAGCGTATTCACGAGGGGCTTGAATATAAAGAATTTGAAATGAGCGATGAATCTGTTCAGAGAAGCTACTGTACTGCAACAGGCAGACTTGCAAATTCGGGCTGTCCCAGTTCTGTAGGTTGGTTCAGGGTTGATGCTCTGCCCAGTGTATGTTCGGGACATTCAAGTTCATCAGGCTCAAGCGGCAGTTATGAAATCCCGCAGTTCTAAACGGAACTGAATAAAATAATAACAAAAAACTCCGGGCAGGTTTTAATATCAGGCTCGGAGTTTTTATTGAAAGGTAATGTGTTATGGTAATATTGGCTGTGGATTACGGCGATGTGCGGACCGGACTTGCCGTATGTGATAAAAGTGAGTTTCTTGCTTCTCCTGTTTGTGTAATAACCGAGAGAAATGCAGATAAGGTAATAGCTCTGGTGTGTGAAAAAGCAAAAGAGCTTAAAGCCGAAGAAATCGCCGTAGGGCTTCCTAAAAATATGGACGGTTCAGAAGGCTTCAGAGCTGCTTCCTGCAGAGATTTCGCAGAAAAACTTGAAAAAGAAACAGGAATAAAAACGGTATTGCGAGATGAACGCCTTACAACGGTAAGTGCCCACAAAATAATGAATATGACAGATGTAAGAGGCAATAAAAGAAAGAATACCGTTGATGCCGTGGCTGCTGTTATTATTCTTGAGGATTATATGGCTTACAGAAAGAATAATAGGTAATTATTAAAAACTGTTATTACGGGCATTTTTGAGCGTTATATGCACATAGAAAAAGAGTTTATCAGACCTTTTCGGGAATGATAAACTCTTTTTATTGTTAACTTGGAGATTAACTTACAGAAGCTTTAAGAATTATTCTTGCATCTGCTGCAGTAACAGATCCGTTGTTGTCTGTATCTGCCGCAGTTTTTTGCTTTTCGGTGAATTTTTCAAGCCCTACAGAATATCTTAATGCAAGTCTTGAGTCTGCTGCGGTTATTTTTCCGTTAGCATCAATATCACCTTTTAATACATTGACGGTACCGCCGCTATTGTTATCGTTACCGGTATTATTTAAATGGGCAGGATAGTTTGTATACATACGGTTAAGGTCTACCTTGCCTGTAGCTCCGCTTATAACACCTGTTTCGGTGTATTGCCACATATCAACCTTGCCCTGATATGTGCAGTATGAAGAATCCCATTCAGCTATCCATACGGAACGGTTATTGAAAACGGAAGGATTAACGTGAGTCTGGGCAAAAGAACGGCTTACATAAATACCTGCATAATAACCTGCATTTTCGATTACCTTGCAGAATTCGTCAAGAACCATTGAACAGGTGGTTTTTCCTGCATATAAGTGGGATTTGTCTGAGCCGTAATCTTCCATATCAATATAAACGGGAAGATCAAGCTTGCAGTTGTACTTTTTAAGGGTATTTACAGTGAAATTAGCCTCTTCTATAGCTCCTGCTTTGGTAAGTGCATATGAGAAGAAATAAACACCCACATACATACCTGCAGCCTTTGCATTGTTATAATGCTGAAGGAAAGATTCATCTGCATAAACGGATTTTGAACCGTCTGAGCCTCTGCCGCCGATACGGATGATAACACCCTTAACACCTGCATTTTTAAGCTTGGTCCAGTTAAGAGAAGAGGGGGACTGCCATTGTGAAATATCCATAACGAGCCAGTCAACCTCGTGATTATAGGGTGCTGACCAGTCAAGGCACATCCAGCCTGTGACACCGTTGTAGGTTATTTTTCCCCAGTTTGATGATTTTTCTTTAACCTCAACTATTGTACCTGCAGGCACAGAACCGATTATAGCACTGTTTGTTGTTGCAGATGCTCTTAATCTTGTGGTTTCGTATACTTTGTAGTTATTTGTTGAAGGTGAAGGAACTGTGGGAGTTGAAGGGGCTGAAGGAAGAATGGGAGGATCTTTAACGGCTCCCGGCTGATAGGTACTGTAATTCAGTGAGAGCCAACCGCTTTTTCCGTTATAAGTTGTTTTTCCCCAGTCGCCCTGGATTTCTGTTACCGTGACTGTGGTGTTTACGGGAATTGTGCAAAGAATCGTTCCTCCGGGGGTGGAACGGAAATTCATAACTTCATTTGTGATATATGTGCCGGTTTCATATTTGGTTGCCGGGGCAGGTGTGCTTGTGTTTACGCCTGTATACTTAGGTGTTGCATAACCTGCTATGTAAGATGTGTATTGTCTGTCGATTTTGCGTACTCTGTCGGGACAGTTGCCTTCAACACATGTTACGTATGAAGACGTTGCATCTACAACTATACCGATATGAGTTATGTTGTTCTGGCTTCTGTTGCCGGGGGATGTGCTTGTAAAAAATATAAGGTCACCCTGTTTTGGGGAATATGTTCCGCCGAATGAAGACGAAAGATAATAAAGTCCTTGATTTTTGAAGTAATCACGCATTGCAGTGCATGACAGGTTAGTGGGAATAACACTTTGTGAAATGCCGGTAGTTCTTGCACACCATGATACGAATGCACAGCACCATGCAATATAGGGGCTGCCAAAGTAATCACCGTATTTGGAATAGCCGCCGGAGCCTTCGTATGTGCCGACCTGAGAAAGTGCAGTGTCAACAATCGCTTTTGCTCCGTTTACCTCTGCTGCGCCTGCTGTTGCAGAAAGGGTACCTGAACACATAATAAGTGCAAGAAGTAGGCTGACAGTTTTCAGTATTAATTTTTTATGCATCAAAAAACCTCCGAATATTTGTAAAAAACAAATTTACTGATTTTATGCAACGATAATATTATGCCTTATTTTGTAACAAAATGCAAGATAAAAATTACAATTTGTAACCAAAATGTCAGAAGTTTGTTTACAATAAATAAAAAAAGACGGTTAAAAACCGTCTTTATGGTAATATGGACTATGGAAAATTACAATTTTTGGATTTCATTTAAGAGTTCATCAAAAAGCTTCTCTTCAGCAACTTTGCGAAGAATCTCACCTTTTTTGAAAATAAGCCCTTCTCCGTTACCGCCTGCAATGCCGATATCTGCTTCCTTTGCTTCGCCGGGGCCGTTTACAATGCAGCCCATTACTGCAACGGTAATATCCTTATTCACGTTTCTTAATGCATCTTCAACCTTGTTTGCAAGACCGATAAGGTCTATTTTTGTTCTGCCGCAGGTGGGGCAGGAAACCAGGTTAACGCCGCTTTTTCTGAGCCCTGTAGCTTTAAGAATGTCAAATCCTGCATAAACCTCATTTACGGGAGGAGCTGTAAGTGAAACTCTTATTGTATCGCCGATACCGTCGAGAAGCAGCGAGCCTATGCCGATTGAAGACTTTATAAGTCCCATCCTTTCGGTACCCGCTTCTGTAACTCCGAGATGCAGGGGGTATTCGGTTTTTTCTGCCATAAGACGGTAAGCCTTGCAGGTGGTCTGAACATCAGAAGATTTTATAGATATTACAATATCGCTGAAGTCGAATTTTTCAAGAAGACTTACGTGGTACAACGCACTTTCAACAAGGGCTTCGGGGCATGGGGAGCCGTATTTTGCAAGTATTTCTTTTTCTACCGAGCCGGAATTTACCCCGATTCTTATGGGAACGCCTCTTCTTGCACATTCATTTGCAACCGCCTTAACTCTTTCGTCAGAACCGATGTTGCCGGGATTTATTCTTATTTTATCCACACCCGCAGCAAGAGATTCGAGTGCCATTTTATAATCGAAATGGATGTCTGCCACTATAGGCACTGAGATGTTTTCTTTAAGTGCGGCAATTGTTTTCACGGCTTCTTTTGTGGGCACGGTTGCTCTTATTATTTCACAGCCCGCTTTTTCAAGCTCTTTTGCCTGTTTTACTGAAGACACAATATCTTCTGCCGGAGTGTTTAGCATAGATTGAACCCTTACGGGGGCAGAAGCACCTATAAGAATATTTCCTATTTTAACCTGTTTTTTACTTGCCATAACTTTTATCCTCTGAACAGATTTGCTATATCATTGAATGAAATCACTGCCATAAGTATCAGTAACAGTACAAGACCTGCTGCGTGAACAATCGCTTCAAACTTTTTGGGAACTGGTCTTCTTGCTATTATTTCTATCAGTATAAAGAAAAGTCTGCCGCCGTCAAGTGCGGGAAGGGGAAGAAGGTTTACCATACCGATGTTAACGGTGATAAAAGCAAGGATAAATACTATCATTGAATAGTCTGCAGTGCTTACAGCATCTGTGGCAGTATCAGCAACTATATTTATAGTACCTATGGGGCCCGAAATATCTTCCATACCGAAATTGCCTCTGACCATATCAATAAGGCTTAACCATATCATTTTTGTCATAGATGCGGTTTCACGGAAGGTTCCGGGAATGATGTTTGAAAATGAAACGGGATTGCTGCCTACTATGAATGAACACATACCGTTATCAAGATCATAAATTACATCTATCTGAGAAAATTCTTTTTTCTCGCCGTTTCTTTCAAGAACTATATCATACTTGCCGTCGTTGTTTCGGTAAAGGCAGTAATACAGATCTCTTGCAGAGTGAACACGGGTGTTATCTATTTCAAGTATTTTGTCGCCGATCATAATACCTTCTTCTTCGGTATACATATTTTCGGTAACATCCTGAACTGTTGTTGACGGAACATAGCCGCTGAGACCTAATGTAACACCGATTAGAATAAGACCTAACAGAATATTAAGTGTTGCACCTGCGGCAATAACAATAAATCTTTTCCATGCCTTCTGATTGCCGAAGGCACGGGGATCGTCTGAAGTTTCGTCCTCGCCTTCAAGTGAAACAAAACCGCCTATGGGCAGAAGTCTTAAGGCATAGAGAGTTTCGCCCTTTTTCTTCTTAAAAAGAGCAGGCCCCATACCTATAGAAAATTCATTTACTTTAATCTTAAAAAGCTTTGCCGTGCTGAAATGACCGAATTCGTGAAGTGCAATAATCACTCCGAAAAATAAAATAGCAAAAAGTATCGGCCATACCTTTCCCCATATTGAGGCGGCTGAAATTGACAGTAAGAAGTTTTGCAAGGATATCACCCTTCTTTATTTTATCATTAAAAAATGAAAGTTTATTTTATACAGTCATTAACGGCTTTTCTTGCCAGACTGTCTGTTTCATATATATCTTCAAGTGTGTAATCATTTTTATCGGGAGTAACATTAAATGCGGTTCTTATAAGGTCACCGAGTTCAAGGAAGCTTACCTTGCCTTCTCTGAACAAGCGGTTTGCTTCTTCATTTGCACTGTTAACTGCGGCGGGATAAAGACCGCCTTTTGTAATAGCTTCACGGCAGATATTAAGGCAGTCAAAGACCTTATAGTCGGGTTTATAGAAAGTGAGACTGCCGATTTGAGACAAATCAAGTTCCTTTACCGGTGAGGGATATCTTTCGGGATAGGTAAGTGCATACTGTATGGGGATACGCATATCGGGAAGACCTAACTGTGCTATAACTGAATTATCATCGTATTCCACCATTGAATGAATTATACTTTCACGGTGCACAAGGATATCAATTTTGTCGGGGGCAACACCGAAAAGGAAATGTGCTTCTATAAGTTCAAGTCCTTTATTGAACATAGAAGCTGAATCTATGGTTATTTTTGCGCCCATATCCCAATTGGGATGCTTTAAGGCATCGGCTGCGGTAACATTTTTAAGTTCATCTCTCGTTTTTCCGAAAAACGGACCGCCCGAGGCTGTAAGAATTATTTTTTTAAGAGCTTTATTTGACGGCTTACCCTGAAGACACTGAAAGATTGCAGAATGCTCACTGTCAACGGGTAATATTTCTTTACCGCTTTTTTTTGCTGCATTAAGGACGAGATGTCCGCCTGCAACAAGGGCTTCTTTATTTGCAAGTGCAAGATGTTTTCCGCTTTCAAGCACCTTTAATGCGGGACGAAGACCTGCAAGGCCCACAATAGAATCTATAACTGTGTCTGCTCCGGACATTTCTGCACACATTTCTATGCCTTGTGTGCCCGAATAAACCTTTGTTGATGTGTCTTTTACTCTAAGCTTTAATTCTGCCGCAGCCGCAACATCTGATAAAGCGGCATATTTCGGTTTGAATTTTCTTATTTGTTCTTCAAGCTTTCTGAAATCTTTATTTGCGGTAAGTGCATCTACGGTGTAACCTGATTTTTCTGCAACGTCAAGAGACTGTATGCCTATAGACCCCGTAGAACCTAAAACAGCTATAGTTTTCATAGTGTTACCTCAATATTATATGGCATTTACAATAGAAATAATTGCGTAAAGTGCAGGGAAAACAAAACAGGAGCTGTCAAATCTGTCCATTACACCGCCGTGGCCGGGAAGGAGATTGCCGAAATCCTTTATTCCGTGATGTCTTTTTATGGTTGATGCGGTAAGGTCTCCGAATATGCTTATTACGGAAAGACAAACGGAAGAGATAAGAATAAGGGGTAATGTTATACCTTCGGAAAGCTCGAATTTAAGTCTGAATACAAAGAATAATACCGTGTTGAGTATTGCAGTGCAGATGATTCCGCCTACTGCACCTTCCACCGTCTTTTTTGGTGAAATAACAGGGGAAAGCTTGTGTTTTCCGAATTTTCTGCCTACAAAGTAAGCAAATGTGTCGGAAAGCCAGCAACAGAAAAATGCAAACAGTATAAAAAATATGCCGTCATTCTTTTTATATGCATCGGGGAAATTTATATAAGTATCTCTGAATAAAATGACACACGAAAGCGCAGACGGCACAAAAGCTGCTCCGAAAAGAGAACAAGCCACCTGTTCAAATTTCAGGTTTTTGAAATCAAGTACCATAATTACAAGTGCAGTTATTATAACGATAGTTATTACGGAGAACAACGGAATATCAACGGCACTTTGGTAAGTGAAATAGAAAGGTATAACAAGTGACACTGCGACACATAAAATTTTAAGTATCATATTTTTCACTTCAAATGCTTTAACAAGCTCATATACACCAATGGCGGCAACAATTGCAAGAACTACCGTAAATATGGGGGTGTACATTGACATAAGCCAACCTAAAACTACAACCAGACCTATAAGTCCTGTGATAACACGTGTTTTCATACTGTAAATTTCCTTAACCTTATTCTAAAATAAAGCGGATGCGTATAACATCCGCTGAATGCTTATACACCGCCGAAGCGACGGTTTCTCTGCTGAAAAGCTTCAAGAGCTTTATCAAAATCCTCTTCGGTAAAATCAGGCCAGAGTACATCTGAATACCAGAACTCTGCATATGCCGACTGCCATAAAAGGAAGTTTGAGAGTCTTTGTTCACCGCTTGGTCTTATAACAAGATCAACAGGGGGCTGCTCTTCGGTGTAAAGTCCTTTTTCTATTGTCTGTAATGTTATGTCTTCAGGCTTAATTTTCCCTGAAAGAACATCATTTGCAATGCTTTTAACACTGTGCAGAATTTCCTGCTGACCGCCGTAGTTTATTGCAAGGTTAAGATTAACCTTTGCCATATCCTTTGTGGCATCTTCAAGATAATCCATAGCGTATCTCAGTTCATCGGTGAGCTTTGTTCTGTCACCGAGAAATCTCAGTCTTATACCTTTTTCAAGGTTTTCCTGAAGTCGGTCTTCAGCTTCCTGCAGATAGTCACCGAAAAGCTTCATTATTGCATTGACTTCATCTTCGGGACGTGCCCAGTTTTCTGTTGAAAAGGCATAAAAGGAAATATGGCGGATTCCGAGATTACCTGCGTATTCGCCTATTTTTCTGAAGGTTTTTGCTCCTTCGATATGCCCCATTTTTCTGGGAAGACCTCTGTTTTTTGCCCACCTGCCGTTACCGTCCATAATAACGCCCACGTGAGCAGGGAGAACCGAAAATTTATTGTCTGCCATAATCAGATTTCCATAATTTCTGCTTCTTTTGCACTTGCTACAGCATCAACCTGCTTGATGAAATCATCGGTTATTTTCTGAACTTCTGTTTCACCGTACTTAAGGTCATCTTCTGTGATTTCGGAATTCTTCTTCATGGTTTTGAGCTTTTCGATCGCATCACGTCTGATGTTTCTTATTGCAACCTTTGAATTTTCTGCAGTTGCCTTAACTTCCTTAACAAGAGATTTTCTTCTTTCTTCTGTAAGAGGGGGGAATGTAAGGCGGATAACAGTACCGTCATTCTGAGGATTGATGCCGATATCGGAAGTCTGGATAGCCTTTTCTATAAGCTTAAGAGCAGATTTGTCCCAGGGCTGAATAACAAGAATTCTTGCTTCTGCAACGGAAACTGCAGCCATCTGATTAACGGGAGTGGGAACACCCCAATAGTCTACTCTGATAGAATCAAGAACAGCAGGATTTGCTCTGCCTGCACGAATGGAATTATATTCGGAATTAAGTGCCGAAATGGATTTTGTCATTTTTTCCTTTGCAAAGTCAAATACGGTTTTCATAATTTTACCTCCGGAAATTTATTATAGTTATGAGTTTTATTGTTGCTTATTTTACTATTGTACCTATTTTTTCACCGAGAACGGCTTTTTTTATGTTTTCGGGATTGTTGAGATTAAAAACAAGAACGGGAAGACGGCTGTTGCCTGCAAGTGCCGCTGCGGTATTATCCATAACACCCAAATGTTTTTCGAGAATCTCATCGTAAGTAAGTGTATCATACTTTACTGCATCGGGGAATTTGTTGGGGTCTTTATCATATACCCCGTCAACATTTGTTGCCTTAAAGAATATGTCGCATTCCGTTTCAATGGCTCTGAGCGCTGCTCCCGAGTCTGTGCTGAAAAGGGGACTGCCCGTGCCGCAGCCGAAAATAACGACCTTTCCGTTTTCCATAGCCTTTACTGCTTCATCCTTGTTAAAGGGGACAGCCATTCTCTGAATGTCGAGGGCTGTCATAACAACAGCTTCACCGCCTGATTGAATGATACCTTCCTGAAGTGCAAGGGCATTAATTACCGTTGCAAGCATACCCATATGGTCAGCTCTTGTTCTGTCCATACTGCCGCTGCTTCTGCCTCTCCAGAAATTACCGCCTCCGACAACTATTCCTATCTGAACGCCCATATCGGAAACATCCTTGATGATACTGCAGATGCCTGAAACCGTGTCAAAATTAATTCCGTGACCGGCTTCACCTGCAAGAACTTCACCGCTTAATTTGAGAAGTATTCTTTTGTAAACAGGTTTCATATGTTCCTCCTAAACTTTCTCTATCATATATTCTAACCGAAAAAAATCCATATGTAAAGAACAAAAATAGAAACTTGACTATTTTTTTCTATATGTTATAATTTTTACCAGTAACAACAGGAGGATAATTCTATGTTTACTAATGAAGAAATCAAAGCAATACTTGATAATTTTGCCATCGCAGGAAAATTTGTTGAATTCTATCCCATTGATGACGGACACATAAACGATACCCTGACGGTGGTTTATAATGTTGACGGTATGGAGATGCGTCATCTTTTGCAGAGAATAAATACAACCGTTTTCAAAAATCCCGATGAGCTTATGGCTAATGTTGACTGTGTCACATCATTTTTACGTGATAAAATTATCGCTGCCGGCGGTGACAGTGAAAGAGAAGCTCTTTACTGTAAGCCTACAAGAACAGGCAAAAAATACTTTACCGATGAAAAGGGCAGAGTATGGCGTCTTTATAATTTTGTTGAAAACAGTTTTTCCCGTAATTCCATAGATTCTCCCGAAGTATTTTTCAATGCAGGTAAAGCTTTTGGTGAATTCCAGCGTCAGCTTGCAGATTTTCCCATTGATAAGTTATATGAAACCATTCCCGATTTTCACAATACCGCAAAGCGTTACAGAAACCTTGTAAATGCTATAAATGCCGATCCCAAGGGCAGAGTGAAATATCTTAGCGAAGAAATAAATTTCTGCTATGAAAGAAGAAACGAAACCTATGTGCTTACAGGTAAAACAGTTATTGGTGATCTTCCCTTAAGAGTTACACATAATGATACAAAGCTTAATAATATTCTTTTTGATAAAACCACTAATGAGCCTATCTGTATAGTTGACCTTGATACGGTTATGCCGGGACTCAGCCTTTATGACTTCGGTGATGCAATACGTTTCGGTGCAAACACCACAACCGAAGACGATAAGAATGTAAACAATGTTTCTCTGGATTTAGGTCTTTACGAACAGTATGTAAGAGGATTTTTAACTTCTGCAGGTCAGAGTCTTGTTGCCGAAGAAGTAAAGCTTCTTCCTTTCTCCGCAAAGATGATGACTTTTGAATGCGGTATGCGTTTTCTTACAGACTATATTGAGGGTGACGTATATTTCAAAATCCATTATCCCGACCATAATCTTGTCCGTTGTCATACTCAGTTTGCCCTTGTTGCTGATATTGAAAGAAAGTATGACGAAATGATGAAAATTACCGAAAAAGCTTATAAAGAAATATGCGGTAAAGAATTCTGATAAATATTAAACATCTGTTATGAAAAATGTTTAATTAACCTAAAAATTGTAAAAATAAAGAAATCTTTGGCTATGTTGTTACAGCCGGAGGTTTCTTTTTTGTTATAATGTACAATTCTATTTTTCTGATATATATGTTAAAATATACTCATCTATAAATATATTATAGGCAATCAGACTGAAAGCACAAACTGTAAAAAGGCGTAAGCTGTTTTTTGAAAAAAACTTTGAACGCAGAAAATTGCTTTCGGTACAAAAAAATGAAAAGGAGATGTCAAAAAAATGACAAAAACAAAGTCATACGGCAAAAAAGTATTGAGCATATTCCTTACCCTCATAATGTGCTTGACGCTTATTCCGCTTGTCAGCGACACTGTCCCCGAAGCCGAAGCCGCAACGGCGGGTACTTATTCGGTTAGAGTGAGAATAAAAACAACCGACAGTGTTGATGTCGGGGATAACAAGAATCTTACAATTACCCTTAATCATAAGGGCAATAACGGTGCAGGAAGTGCATTGACAGCAAAAACAGCAAGTGTAAGCTACACTTGGGCTGAAAATGACAATGCCGATAATACATATACATTCACAGGATGCGGATATCCCACATCTGTTTCTGTTGCTTGTACTTATGCCTGGACTCTGGCAATTACAAGAAAATGGTCATTTACAATGTATGTTTCTGTGCTTGATAACGATACGGGTTCATATACGCAGGTTCTTGAACAGAGTTTTTCCAAAAGCGGCGATGGTGCCGGTCAGTCAAATGTTACATTTAATTCAAATACAATAGGAAGTACCCCCTATGCGTCAAGAATTGAATGGTCAAACACCGCAAAAACCGTAACCGTTCCCAAATCAGGAACAGCAACGGCTGCAACAACATCTGCAACTGTTTACGACCAGTACGGAGTAGAATGGTATCAGGAGCCTTATTATGCTCTTAATACAGGTTCTTCCCCCGCTTCATCAAGCACAACTATTTCAGGTGTCACAAGAACAACCTCACAGGCAGATACCTGTACAGTTAGTGTTACAAATACTGCAAAAACATGGGTTGATAACGGCGGCGGCACATCGAGAGATGTTTATATTACCGCATATCTTTCTAATGCAAAGACCACTGCAACCACAAAGTTTACCATAAATCAGGTGCAGTATACTGTTAAGTTCTATAACGAAGGAACACTTCTCAATTCTGCATCCGAAAATCAGCTGTTCTATTATAATAAACAGCCTTTCTATAACGGAACACCGACAAAGGCGGCAGATGCACAGTATACCTATGTGTTTGACGGCTGGACAACAGCTTCGGACGGAAGCGGAACTGTTTATACAGCCGCAAATCTTCCCGTTGCAACCGCTGATGTAAGCTACTATGCACATTATAATAAAATAACAAACCAGTATACAATTACATTCAAAAACTATGACGGAACTGTTCTTCAGTCGGGTAAACTCTATTACGGTGTAACACCTTCATGTGCTGATCCCGTAAGACCCAACACGCCCGAATACAGTTATACCTTTGCAGGCTGGACTCCTTCAATTGATACGGTTACAAAAGATGCAACATACACAGCAACTTTTACCGAAACCAAAAATAAGTACAGTGTAGAATTCCGTAATGAAGACGGAACAACCCTTCAGTCAGAGGTTCTTGAATACGGCACAATGCCCAAATACACAAGTGCACCCCCCACAAAGGATTCCACCGATGAATACGATTATACATTCGCAGGCTGGACACCTGAAATAACAACAGTTACAACGCAGGCTGTCTATACTGCTACTTACGATGCAGTCAAGAGAAAGTATGATGTTGTATTCAAGGATGAAGACGGCACTGTTCTTCAGAATACAAAATGGGAATACGGTACAACTCCCACATATTCCGAAACTCCCACCAAAGAAGCAACAGACGAATATGTATATAAGTTCAAGGGATGGTCTCCCGCTGTAGTTCCTGTCAGCGGAAATGCTGAATATACGGCAGTTTATGATGCTATAAAGAATGAATATACCGTATATTATAAAAACTATGACGGTGCGGCTATTACTGAAGAAAATGTAAAATACGGTGAAGCAGCACAGATGGCTGATTCTCTTACTCCCACAAAGCCCGCTTCTGACGGCAAGACATTTGTATTTGCAGGCTGGAGCGTAGACCTCTCTTCCATTACAAAGAATACCTATGCAGTAGCACAGTATGCTGTTGAAGGCGTAGAAAACTATTGGGTAACCTTCGTTGATGCTGACGGCAATGTTCTTTACAAGACAATAGTAGAAGAAGGCGGCACAGCAGTTTACGGCGGTGAAGAAGTAACAAAAGAAGGTTATGAATTTGTAGGCTGGGATAAGTCACTTGCAAACATAACCGAAGATACAACAGTAACTGCTCTCTATTCAAAGAACGGCGAACAGTATGTTGTAACATACGTTGATTGGGATGATACATTCATTACATCAATGGTAGTAAATCACGGCGAAAGTGCCACAGCTCCCGCTGCCCCCACAAGAGAAGGCGATGAAAATACTGTCTATACCTTCTCAGGCTGGGATAATGACGGAACTAATGTAACTTCAAATCTTGTTATTAAAGCAACCTATAGTGTTCATACTCACGAATACAATACTTTTGTTGAAAACGTAATCCCCGCAGATTGCGTAACAAACAGAACAGATAAGTTCTCCTGTTCCTGCGGACTTACAAAGGATATTGAAGTTGCAGATTCCAAGGATGCAGATGATCACACAGGCACACTCACTCTTACAAGTGTAAAAGCTGTAAGCTGTACCGAAGACGGCTACACAGGTGATATGGTATGCGATGCCTGCGGCGAAGTAGCTGTAGCAGGTAAAACAATCACAGCACCCGGACACACAAAAGGCGAAGTAACTGTAGAAAATGCTGAAAGCGGCTCCTGCACAGTTCCCGGAACTTACGATGAAGTTTATTACTGCACAGAATGTACTGAAGAAATCAGCCGTGAAAAGAAGACAGGTGAACTCCTTCCTCATACTCCCGCAGAAGCCGTAATAGAAAACGAAGTAGCTCCCGATTGTACAGAGAACGGAAGCTATGACGAAGTTATTTACTGTTCAGTATGCGGCACAGAAATTTCTAAAGAAAACAAGGTTGACCCCGCAAAGGGACATACAGAAGAAGAAATCCCCGCAGTAGAAGCAACCTGTACTGAAACCGGACTTACAGCAGGCGTTAAGTGTTCAGTATGCGGAGAAATTCTCACAGCACAGGAAGAAACTCCCGCACTCGATCACGATATGGGCGCATATGTTGAATCCAAGCCTGCAACCTGCACAGAAGTCGGCGAAGAAAGAGCTGACTGCTCAAGATGTGATTACTTCGAAACAAGAGAAATCGTAAAGAAGGCTCATACCGAAGAAGAAATCCCTGAGGTTGAAGCTACCTGTACCGAAACAGGTCTTACAGCAGGTGTTAAGTGCTCGGTATGCGGAGAAATTCTCACAGCACAGGAAGAAACTCCCGCACTCGATCACGATATGGGCACATATGTTGAAACAATTCCCGCAACCTGTACATCAGTTGGTGAAGAAAGAGCAGATTGTTCAAGATGCGATTACTTTGAAACAAGAGAAATTGAAAAGATAGCTCATACAGAAGAAGAAATTCCCGCAGTAGAAGCAACCTGTACAGAAACAGGCCTTACGGCAGGTGTTAAGTGTTCAGTATGCGGAGAAACTCTTACAGCACAGGAAGAAACTCCCGCTCTCGACCACGATATGGGTGCATATGTTGAAACAATTCCTGCAACCTGCACAGAAGTCGGTGAAGAAAGAGCAGATTGTTCAAGATGCGATTACTTTGTAACAAGAGAAATTGCAATAGCAGACCATACAGAAGAAGCTATCCCCGCAGTAGAAGCAACCTGTACAGAAACAGGACTTACAGCAGGCGTTAAGTGCTCAGTATGCGGTGAAATCCTCACAGCACAGGAAGAAACTCCCGCCCTCGATCACGATATGGGCGCATATGTTGAAACAACACCCGCAACCTGCACGGCAGTTGGTGAAGAGAGAGCTGACTGTTCAAGATGCGATTACTTTGTAACAAGAGAAATCGAAAAGATAGCACATACAGAAGAAGAAATCCCCGCAGTAGAAGCAACCTGT
>JAZSRT010000041.1:0-7346 GCA_045538645.1 Acutalibacteraceae bacterium
AAGACCGCTTGGCCTCCGACTTCCTCAGTTAATGAACTATTATTGATTGAAAAAGACGAATATATTTCCTGCACATCACCATTTGGTTCAAAAGCAAGAAAACAGTCAACAGCTTCGATGCTTAGGGTTTTAACAGTATCACCTTTTGGATTTTTGTATCCACAAACAGCATCTTTCATATAGAGTTCTGCTTTTTCATAGGCATCATCAAAGGAATTAGCTTCAACTCTCAAAATCAGTGTTTCATAATACCGTTGATCATTTTCACCGACAGTATGTATATGAATAACCTTCACACCATATATCATATTGCTCACCGTCCTTTTATTATATTGTACCATAAAATGTCCCACTTTTCAATGATATATTGCTTACGCAATATGATATACGGCGTTGCCGTATGATATATTTCCACTTTGTGAAAATATGATATAATATCCGTTCCCATCATACGCGAAGCGTATATCATCTGCGAAGCAGATATCATACCCGCAGGGTATATCACCCGTTCGTGCTAAGGAACGGATATCATTGAAAAAAGTCACCTTTGTCGGTAGGCAAAAGTGACTTTTTTCGTGGTGCGGGTGACAGGGGTCGAACCTGCATGCTTTTGGCACAAGAACCTAAATCTTGCGTGTCTGCCAATTCCACCACACCCGCGGATATTAAGTTAAAATGTATTATAAAACAAAATCACAAAAATGGCAAGGGGTAATTCGTTTTTGTGTAAAATTTTCGCTTTTAGCTTTTGAATTCCGCTCTGAGTAAGCAGTGGGGTGATAAATTTCATATATCAAAAATTATTGATTCTGCTTTATGTTTCTGTTAACATAATACTGAGATTTAATAAATAACCGTAGGTTGCCCCGTTTTTTCGGAAAAATTTTCGTATTATAATAACAGTGCAGAAGGAGTTGAAAATATGGGTGAGAAGCGTCTTATCATTAAAGATGTATACAAAGCACGTGCAGACACGGTGTTTTGTGATGAATTTATAAAAAAATACACTCCTTTTATAAAATCCGAGGTGTCGAAGTTCTTGAAAAGAGCTGTTGATGAAAAAGCGGATGATGAATTCAGCATCGGTATGATAGCTTTTTATGAAGCGATAAGGGGCTACAGGGAAGAAAAAGGTGCATTTTTTTCTTATGCCGCCCTTACAATAAAAAGCAGACTTATTGATAATGCGCGAAAAGAAAACCGCCATTCGGGGGTGCTGTCTTTAGATGCCTCGACAGATGACGGTGATGAGCCCATAATTAATACTCTTGCCGATAATAAGAACAGGGAAGGTGAATATGAGCTTATCGAGGCTACAAAAGCAGAAATTGAGGAGCTGTCGGCAACTCTCGGTGATTTCGGGGTAAGCCTTTCGGATGTTGCGGATAATTGCCCCAAGCAGCAAAAAACCTTTGATGCCTGTAAAGCCGCACTTATATTTGCAAAAAGCAGCAATGAAATATTTGATGATTTTCTCAGAACAAAAAGGCTCCCTATGGCAAAAATAGCTAAGGGGAGCGGTGTTGACCGAAAAACTCTTGAACGTCACAGAAAATATCTGGTTGCCCTGTTTTTAATTCATACCAACGGTTATGAAATAATAAGAGGACACATAAAGCACGTACTGAAAGGGGGATAAGCATATGGAATATATTGTAATGGAATGCAGGCAGGCGTATGCGGTATTGCTTGACAGCGAAGGCAGATTTGTAAAAGCCTGTAATAAAAATTACGAAACGGGACAGTATGTTACCGACCCTGTTTTAATAAATGACAGTGAAAGTATGCTCGGAAATATCGACCGTATTGACCGCCGCCGAAGAATGATGAAATATACGCTTGCTGCCGCCTGTGTTGCTTTTGTTTTATGTTTCGGCATTTTCAGCTTGTTTATAAAAACTCATACTTCTTTATATGTCAGCATCAACCCCGAAATAAGGATTGATATGAACAGAGCAGGGACCGTGATTTCGGTAGAAGGTGAAAATCCTGACGGAAAAGAGCTTCTTTTACACAGCGATACCCACAGCAGGGATAAAATTACGGTATGCAGAAATATAATCAAAGCGGCATATGAAAACGGATATATTGAAAAGGGCGGAAAAATCTGTGTGTATATTGATTCCCCCGATGATGAAAATTTTCTTGAAACGGGAACTCAGTTGAATGCGGCACTTGCAGATTTTACCGTCGGCGAATATTCTGCAGATATAGAAATACTCAGCATTTCTCAGTATGTATTTGATTCTGATAAAGATGAAACTTCGCAATCTGAAATTATCCCACCGTCGGAAAACGCAGGTGAAAGTGTTACAGAGGAATCTACCGCTTACATTCACGGGAACCACACTGCGGATGATTATTATGATGACGATGATGATGACGACGATGACGATGACTATGATGATGACTATGATGATGACTATGATGATGACGATGATGATGACGATTTTTATGAGGATGAGCATAATTCCGGGCATAGTCACAACAAACGCTGAGCAGAGCAGATAAAAATTTTAAAATTACCCCGTTTTTTATAAAATCCTTTCGTATTCTTCAGATGTAAGATAATTCTTAAATCTGAAATATGAAAGGAATTTTTATTATGAAAAAGACACTTATTATGATTTTTACCGTTTTTGTTATTGCACTTACTGTTTTTGCTGTTTTTGCCGCAGATAATTTCACCGGCGGTAATAAAGCGGCAGGTGACTTTTCCGCAGAGAATTCTGTTTTCACAACCGAAAGTGAAAATACCGTAAGAGACAATGAAGCATCATCAACCGAAAATACAGCCGAGACTGTTCCGGACGGCAGGAATTTTATCGGTATTGATGCCGCAAAAAAAGCGGCTGCCGATTATATCGGAGCCGATTTTGAAGAAGTCAGATTTGTTGAAAAGGATTTTGATATCGAATTTATCGGTACCGTGTATGAGCTTCAGCTGTGCTACAAGGGTATTCAGTACGATTGTGATATTCACGCCAAAACGGGAAAGGTTGTTAAATGCGAAAAGGAATTCTGTGACGAAGATTATTGTCACGAAGGATTTTATGAAGGGCATACTTATCATCAGGGTGAACAGCATCACTCTTATGTAAACGAGAGAGCAACACAAGAAGCCGCTTCTTCCGAAAACACAACGAGCAATGTTACGGCAAATGAAAACAAGTCACGCATTTCCGCCGAAGAAGCTAAGCTTGCGGCACTCAATTATACAGCCGTAAGCTTTGCGGATGCCGTTTTTACGGAAGCAGATTATGATTTTGATGACGGCAGATATATTTATGAAATAAATTTCTGCAGTAACGCAACCGAATATGAATGCACGGTAGATGCATATTCCGGCAGTGTGTTACACTGTGAAAGGGAACACTGTGATGAACACAGACATTCAGGTAATCACTCAGACGGCACACATCACAGCAATAAAAACCGCCACCGATAATTTTACGGTACTATTATGTTATTTCTTCCCACTTCCAGCAGATAATCACCGCTTTTAAGAAGCTTTGCAAGGTCAAATGAATCCTCGGGCAGATAAGCGCTTCTTAATGCCGAAACACCCTCGTGGTTACGGTTCGGGTGATGGAAGTCTGAGCCTGCTGTTATAACTGAAAAATCCTGTTCTTTTGCATAGACGGAAGCTATACCCACCCTGGAATTATGGTTTGGGTGCATATTGAAAACTTCAATTCCGTCCAGAAGAGCGGGATTTACTTTTTCCATACCTTCTCTGAAAGGATGAGCCTGGATAAATACGCTTTCGGGCATAGAATAGCTTTTTCGGAAGTTTTCAATTCCGTAAGGCAGAAGGTCATATATTTCTTCCATCATTTTTCTTGTAACACCGAAAACGAGATAGTCATTATCGTTTTCGGTGAATCTTATTTCTGCGGCAAGAAGAACCTTTATACCGATTTCTTCACCTTTTTCACGGGCTTTATTATAGTTATCAAAAAATCTGTCGATAACCTCATTTTTTGAAAGTCCCTGATATTCATATATAAAGTGGTTTGCTATTGTTACCGCATCGTAGCCGAGATTTTTATAAATAACAGCCATATCCTCAGGCGGTATCTGACTGCAGGAGCTTGCAGGGGAGGTGTGCGCATGAAGCTCAATCTGATATCTGTATTCATTAAGAAGTTGAGTTTTAAGTGCTTTTATATCCATTTTTATCTCCGTTTTGCTTTTTACCGTGTATTATAAACTCTGTACAAATAAAAATCAATTGATTTTATCTGTAATCCTTGCAAAAGCATCAAGAAAGCTCTTTCCGTCTTTTCTTACAATCGAGCCGTTTACAACAAAATATTCGCCTTTGTTATCAACAAGCACGGCGGCATCCGTTAAAATTCCGTCAAAGGTGTTGAAGCAGTTTCTGTGCATAACACGGTTATCGCTTAAAATGTTGATATATATTTTTTTATCGCCGTATGTAATTTTATATGCATCTTCCGTTTCTTCAAAAACGGGTGTTATGCTGCTGTTCAGGCACAAAGCGGACACAAATTTTACCCTGCCGTAACTGTCGGTTTTTCTGTTATATGATTTGAATGTGACTTCGTGAATATCATTTCCGAGAAAGCCTGTTTCGGTTCTTTCTTCGGCGGGAGTGAGCATTGTGAAAGAGTTTTTGTCTTCTGCGTGAAGCAGGAGGTTTGCTTCGCCTTTTTCATATGCCCAGATGTCATCGTAAATTATAATAATATCATCAGCCCATATAAAGTGCCTGAGGTGTTTTCTGAAATGACGGCCCATAGGACCCGATGCATCGGCGCATACATAACGGTATTTTCCCGCATCGGTAAAATTGTATAATTCGCCTTTTGGTCTTACGTGGTGGTGATGGTCATCGGGGAACTGACCTTTGCCGTTGAATAAAACCACATTGTGCGCCTTTGACTGTACATAATAATCCCTGTATATATCATTGCCGTATGAACAGCGGTGGGAATCGAAAATTTCGGGTATACCGTTTTTATAAAAAATAAAGTGAGAAGCATCGCAGTGTGCGTGGTTCCAGGAATCTCCGCATTTTACCGCAAGCATTGTGCTGTCTTCATTAAAAGAATCACGGAAAATTGCCCAGCCGATATTTTTGTAGCAGGCATTAAGATTTTTCGGTTCTTCTTCGGGCATAAGATAAAGCTCCTTAAAACGTATGAGTCTTAAAAGATTATCTTCATTTTCTGAATGTGTACGGCGGTTTACATAAAAGCGGAGAATTCCCATGTCGGGATATCTTGAAAGCATAAGGGGAACTGCCGAACCAAACTGAATTCCGTCACTGTCGCCGAAGCCTACGATATAATCATCCTTTGATGAAGGATAGAATGTATTTACAAAAAATTCTGCAGCTTTTTCTATTATTTCTCTGTCGTCAAAAGGAGCTTTTCCCGTCACTGCAATATAGGCTTCCGAAAAGCGAAGATATTCAAAAAGTGCATAGTTATAATAGCCCACACTTTCGTAAAAAGCACCGTTATCAAGTGTTGCAGGCTTCATATTTATGGGATTCCCCTTGTAAGCGAACCATTCCCTGAGGCCCTCGGCTGCTTTATCTGCAAGGAGCTTTCCGTCGGGTAGGTATTCGCTCATTGTAATTGCCGCAAGTGCTCCCGTGCTTACACATACGGGCCACCAGTTGTGCCCCATAGTGTCAAAGCAGTGTATTTTTGTTCCGGGTAAAAGCCAGTCGTCAAGCTGAGCGCGGATGCCCAGAGTATAAATTCTGTCAGCAAGATATTTTTTCTCTTCTTCTGAAAATTTATCCTCAAAGGCTGCCCAGCCGAAGCTCATACCCGTAAGAAAAGCTCCTGTAATAAGCTCGCCCTTTCCCAATGCCCCTTTACCGTGCCATCTTGAATAAGAACAGTATTTAAGCATAAGCTCTTTGGCTTTAAGAAAATATTTTTCTTCTTTTGTATATTCATATGCAAAAGCAAGACAGTGCATATTGCCTGCAAAAGGCCCTGATGCCTCTCCGTAGTTTTCGTGCTGTACGGCATAGCCTTCGCCGCTTACCTGAACGCTTTCTTCATTAAGCGCTACCGATTCAAGCGCTTTTTCTGCGGCATTCATTACCTTGCCGAAAAGCTCTTTGCATCTTTCGTCAGAACAGGTTCTGATAAATTCCATTTTTTCTGAAGGGAAAAATATGTTTTTCATAATCTGCCTCCTTTATGCCATAGTTTCAAGCATTTTAGGTGTTACTTCATACTCACTTTTTGTGCCTTCCGTAAATTTTTTATATTCCGTCAGCATATATTCACCCATTCTTTTAACTTCGTCTCCGTAGCTGCCCGCTATGTGCGGAGTGAGAATGCAGTTCTGAAGAGAATAAAATCTGTGTCCCGCGTCCGGCGGTTCGGGGTCGGTTACATCAAGTATGGCAGTAAGGTCTTCACGGGCAGACAGAACCTCGCAAAGGTCATCTTCAACTACCTGTGCACCTCTGCCGGTATTGAGAAAGGTGGCGTATTTTCTCATACTTTCAAAATGCTCTTTTTTCAGCATTCCCTTTGTTTCACTGTTATTTGCGAGATGATTTGAAACAACAAAGCAGTCGGAAAATACTTCTTTAAGTGAACACTTTGTCACACCGAGTTTTTGCGCTTTTTCGTCACTTAAAAACGGGTCAAAGACCTTTATTTTCAGGTTGTAGTTTTTCAGCATTTCTATAACAAGTGAGCCTATCATTCCCGCACCGATAATGCCCGCATATTCTCCGAATGACCCGGGATAGCATTCTTTATAAACCGATGCTTTTTCGAGTTCTCCTGTACTCTGATAACGTGAACAGGCAAAAAAGCCTTTGTTGGCAAGAATTATCTGTGCCACGGTATATTCCGCAACAGGCACGGCATTTGCCGCCCATGCGGAAAAAACTTTTATACCGCAGTTAAGAAAAGGCTTTGCAAAATACTGAACCGTACCTGCAGCATAAAAGATACACCTGAGAGAGGGAAAAATATCTTTTATTTCCTCCTCGGTAAATTCGGGCATCCCCCATGTTGAGAAAACATATTCCGTATCCTTGAACAGGGAAGTGTTGTTAAAAACACCGTCTTTTGAAAATACCTCATCCGTAAGCCCCGTAAAACAGTTCAGTGCTTTTCTTGTATCTTCGGAAAAAACCCTTTCGGGATTGTTTTTATCGTTACATAAAAATACAGCTTTCATAATATCACTCCAATAGGCAAATCATAATTTGAAAGGCGATAGCCTTTCAAATTATGATAATGATGTCGCACCGTTGGTGCTAATGATATCCGTCATTCGACGGATGATATCCGAACAATGTTCGGATGATATATTTGTCTGCGACAAATATGAAGGAA
>JAZSRT010000076.1:0-31719 GCA_045538645.1 Acutalibacteraceae bacterium
GTGCATTGCTGAAAATTTTTTGTTTTTCGTTCTGCGTTTTACACTCTGCGTTCTGCACTTATAAAATGCTGACCGCAGGTCCCGACATATTTGCTAACGGCAAATATATCATTAATGCGAAGCATTTACATCATATTGCAAAAGCAATATATCATACGCCAAAGGCGTATATCATTATCATAATTTATTGTTGACAGTTTTTATTATAAATATTAAAATGTATTATATATAATATTTACATGGAGAATGCTTATGAGATATGCACTTGTAGGATGCGGCAGAGTTTCGCCCAGTCATATAAAAGCTGCCACGGAAAACGGATTCGAGATACTTGCTGTATGCGATATCGATAACAGTCATATTGATGATATGTTCAACAGGGCTGTTCCCTGTGATAAAGACAGTATCCGCCGTTATTCTTCTTATTGCGAAATGTATGATAAGGAAAAGCCTGAGCTTGTAAGTATTGCCTTGCCCAGCTCTCTTCATGCCCATGCGGCTGTTGAAGCCATAAAAAGAGGCATTCACGTAATTATTGAAAAGCCCATGGCAATGAGCCTTCAGGATGCGGATGAAATCATCCGTCTTTCGGAAGAATATAACGTAAAAGTTTCTGCCTGTCATCAGAACCGTTTTAATATTGCCGTTCAGGAAATGCGGGCTGCACTTGAAAAGGGGCGTTTCGGTGAGCTTTCAAATGCAGCGATAACCGTGCGCTGGAGCCGTGGGGAAGACTATTATAAGCAGGCTGACTGGCGCGGTAAATTTTTCAGTGACGGCGGCACACTTATGAATCAATGTATACACGGCATTGACCTTTTAAGATGGATGTGCGGGGATAACTTAAAGCGTGTTTACGGTGCCACAAGAAGACAGTTTCACCCGTATATAGAAGCAGAGGATGTGGGAACTGCCGTATTTGAATTTGAAAACGGCGTTATTGCCACTGTTGAAGGGACCGTGAATGTCAGCGGCTTTAATATGGAGGAGCATCTTACGCTTTTAGGTGAAAACGGTGCGGTAAAGCTTGGCGGTACAAGTGCAAATACCATAGAAGTGTGGAAATTTCTTGATGACCCCGAGGATTCGAAAGACGGTTTTCACGAAAAGACCGCAAACGTATACGGCAACGGACACACGAGTCTTTTCTGTGATGTTGCCGAGGCTATAAAAGAAGACCGCAAGCCCTATGTTGATGCGTATGCGGGAAGACGTGCCCTTGAAGCGGTGCTTGCCATATATAAATCTGCAAGTCTCGGAATGCCGGTTGAGCTTCCGCTTGAAAACTGTGCAGGCAAAGATTTTGAAGGAATGTTTGATAAAAGATGATAAAGGCTGTTGTTTTTGATCTTGACCATACTCTTTTTGACCGCCACGGCACTCTCAGAAGCCTTGTTCCGTCACTCAGAAAAGAGTTTGATGTGAATAGTGAGTTGTCCGACGAGGCTATTGGTGACCTCTGGTGTTATGCCGATGATAATTTTGTTTATTTCGGCTGGGAAAATATATGGGGTTATCTTAAAGAAAATAATGTTTTTAATGTTGCACCTTCTTTTGAAGATTACCGTTCATTTATATATAAGTATTTTGCAATTACCGCAGTGCCTTTTTCCGATACCAAGCCGATGCTTCAAAAGCTTCGCACTCTCGGATATAAAACAGGACTTATTACAAACGGTAACCACGCATTGCAATACAGTAAGATAGATATGCTGTCGCTGAGAGCGTGTTTTGACGAAATAATTGTAACAGGCGATTATGAAATACATAAGCCCGATAAAGAAATATTTGATATTATGAGAGAAAAATTTGTTTTTTCTCCCGCAGAAATGGTATATGTGGGTGATAATCCCATAAACGATATAAAGGGCGCCCGCGGGGCAGGTTGGAAAACTGTATGGATGAATTCCACAGGATATTGGGATGAAGCCATAGCCCGTGCTGACAGAGAAGTAAAGGCTGTTGGTGAAGTTATTGATGCAGTATTAAGTCTGGAGGAATAAAAATGGAAAAATTATTTACACGCTGGGGAAAAAATCTTAACCGTGAAATGCCCCTTTGCGAATACCCCCGTCCGCAGATGCAGAGAGATTCCTACATCTGTCTTAACGGTATATGGGACTATGCTATTTATCCCATAAAGTCAGAATTTGAGGGTTATCAGGGGGATATTGTTGTACCCTTCAGTCCCGAATGTGTATTAAGCGGTGTGGAAAAAGATGTTACTCCTTCCGATATGCTTTATTACAGAAAGAAATTTACATTTAAAAAGACAAATGACAGAGTTTTGCTTCATTTCGGTGCTGTTGATTATAAGTGTGAGCTTGCCGTAAACGGAAAAGTGCTGGGCACTCATACAGGCGGATATTATCCCTTTGAAGTGGATATAACAAAGGTGATAAAAGACGGTGAAAATGAAATTACCCTTAAGGTTACCGACCCTTCGGAAACCTCATCACAGGCTTCGGGTAAACAGACATCAAAAAGAGGAAATATATGGTATACACCTCAGTCGGGTATATGGCAGACAGTGTGGATTGAAGAAGTGCCCGATTCTTACATAAAGTCACTTAAAATTACTCCCGATATTGATAATGACCTTGTTAAGGTTGAGATAGCTTCAGAAGGAAGCATAGGCGAAATTACGGTAATTGCCCTTGACGGTGAAAGACAGATGTGTGCGGTTACAACTTCAGCAAATACCGCTGTGCTTAAGCTTTCCGACTATGAATTATGGAGCCCTGAAAATCCCAGACTTTATGACCTTGTAATAAAAACTGCAAAGGATGAAGTAAAGTCTTACTTCGGAATGAGAAAGTTCGGTATCGGCAAAGACAGTGAAGGCTTTACCCGTCTTATGCTCAATAATGAGCCTTATTTCCAGAACGGTCTTCTTGATCAGGGGTATTGGAGTGACGGTATGTATACCGCTCCCGATGATGAAGCACTGATATACGATATAAAGACTATGAAGGATATGGGCTTTAATATGCTCAGAAAGCATATTAAAATCGAGCCTCTTCGTTGGTATTATCACTGTGACAGGCTTGGTATGCTTGTATGGCAGGATATGATAAACGGCGGTGATGTTTATAACACATCTGCCACCACCGTTCTGCCGGCATTTGCGCTTGCAACGGGACTTAAAAAGACACTCGGAGTAAAAGATACAAAAGAAAATTATAAACTTTTCTCCCGTGAAGATAAAAAAGGCAGGGACGAATATTATACCGATGCCGAGAGAATGATAAATACACTTTATAACAGTGTATCAATCTGTATGTGGGTTCCGTTTAACGAAGGCTGGGGACAGTTTGACTCAGTGAAAGCCTGTGAATTTTTCCGTGAAAAGGACCCCACAAGAGTAATTGACCACGCTTCGGGCTGGCATGATCAGGGCGCAGGCGACGTGAACAGCTTCCATATTTATTTCACACCGTTTTTCTTCCCCAAATATGACAAGAACGATGAAAGAGCCGTTTGTCTCACTGAATTCGGCGGTTATTCTATGTCAATAGACGGTCACCGCTTCAATACCGACAAGACATTCGGATACAGAATATATAAGTCACAGAAAGCACTTGAAAAAGCACTTGAAACTCTTTATCTGAAGAGAATACAGCCTCTTATACATAAAAAAGGTCTTTCTGCCTTGGTTTACACTGAAGTAAGCGATGTTGAAGACGAAACAAACGGACTTCTCACTTACGACAGAGAAGTGGTTAAGGTAGACATTGACCTTATGAAAAAGATAAACGAAAATATCAAATTATGATTAGTTGATTGTTTATAGTCGGGGTGCGGTATGAAAACCTATATAAATGCTAAAGGGACAGATATTGCTTTGCTCTCAAAGGGAAATGATATGGATTATCTTTCTCTTACAGATATTGCGAAATATAAAAGTGATGAGCCAAAGGATGTTGTTAAAAATTGGATGCGCTCAAGAGCTACCGTTGAATTTCTTGGTTTGTGGGAGCAACTTAACAATCCGTTATTTAAAGGGGTCGAATTCGACACCTTTAGAAATGAAGCCGGGTCAAATACTTTTACATTGTCACCTCAGAAATGGATAGATGCAACTAATGCTATAGGTATTATTTCCCGTTCCGGCAGAGGCGGCGGAACATTTGCACATAAAGATATTGCTTTTGAGTTTGCTTCGTGGGTATCACCTGAATTTAAGCTGTATATTATCAAGGATTATCAAAGGCTTAAAACTGATGAAAATGAGAGATTGTCTCTTGATTGGAATGTAAGTCGCGCGATTTCAAAAATAAACTACAGAATTCATACTGATGCAATAAAGACTAATCTTATTCCAATCGGATTGCCAAATGGGATACCGGGAATTACATATGCAGGCGAAGCAGAGCTTCTTAATCTTGCACTGTTTGGAATTACCTCAAAAGAATGGAAAAATAATAATCCTGAGTTAAACGGAAATATACGTGATTATGCAACTATTGAACAGCTGATTGTTTTATCAAATATCGAAAGCATGAATGCTGAACTTATAAAACAAGGTGTTGAGCAGACTCAAAGACTTATAATTCTTAACAAAATGGCAAATGAGCAAATGTCCTCTCTTCTTAATTCTGCTACTGCAAAACAGTTGAAGGAAGATAAGGAATAGTTTTCTGACTATGCAATAAATAAGAAATTGACAGGAGAGAATAAATAATATGCTGACCATTGAAAAGGCAAAAGAGTTGCTTTCTTTCTCTACCACAGAGGAGCATCTTTTCTTACACGCAAAAAATGTTTCTGCTGCAATGGGCGGAATGGCAAAGTATTTCGGTGAGGATGCTGCCCATTGGCAGGCAATAGGCTATCTTCATGATTACGATTATGAAAAATATCCGGATGAACATCTGAAGCACACCGAAGAGCCTTTAAGAACGGCGGGACTTGATGATTTTGAAATAAGAGTTATCCTTGCCCACGGCTTCGGACACTGCAATGATGTAGAGCCCCTGAACAATGCAGAAAAGTCACTTTATACGGTGGATGAACTGACGGGTATTATTCAGGCAGCAGCCAGAATGCGCCCTATGGGTATCACCGATATGGAAGTTTCGAGCTTTATGAAGAAATTCAAAGACAAGAAATTTGCCGCGAAGTGTGACAGAGAGGTTATAAAAAAAGGCTGCGAAATGCTCGGTCTTGAAGTAAAACAGGTGGCAGAAATCTGTATTGAAGCTATGAAAGAACAAGCCGACGAATTAGGCCTTGGGGCAAAAGAAGCATAAAATGCCATAATAAAAAAGAAAATCCCATCGGCAAAAGTCGACAGGATTTTCTTTTTGTGTTTACAGCTCAAATTAGCAACAAACTATTTTTGATTTAATTTAGCAGTGTTTATGGATGAAATTAAAAGCCTTTTAACTTCAATACATAAATCCAAAACTTTTCTGTCATCATAGTATCCGCTTTCAATAAGAAGTTCAATCCAATATTCACTTTCGCTGCATTCTTTTAATGCGATTTGAAGTTTGGCAATAAAATCAGCTCTGCCGTGACCATAAAACGCCTCACGAATATTTGCACCAACAGATGTTCCTGAACGAATTAACTGATTTGTTAAAACTGTTTCTTTTTTATTTTGCTTAACATAGTTACATACTTTTATAATTTCAAGTGCAAATGTCTTTGACTTATCTATTAAAGGACTGTTCTTCATTATAGCTTCACTCCTTTTACAATCGGGTGCGGGTGTCCCGCCCACACTTATTCACTATTCCCTATTACTTATTACTTCGCCAAAAATCGACCCGAAGGTTAGTGAAGAGTGAATAGTGAAGAGGTAATAAGTAAAAATCGACAACCTTCTGTCGAAGATTATCGATTTTTGGCCCGCTCGAAGGGATTCGAACCCCCGTTCTTCAGAATCGGAATCTGCTGCGTTATCCAGCTGCGCCACGAGCGGATAGAAATATTTTACAATAAAAGACTTGACGAAGTCAACAGAATAATGTTATTTTTTATTCTGTAATATTAATTCTTGAAAAGAGATGTGTTATGGCTGAGCTTCTTGAAATTGTAATGATTGTATCCTTCGGTGCTTCGTGGCCTCTTAATGTTATAAAATCGTATAAAGCAAGAACCGCAAAGGGAAAAAGTCTTCCTTTTCTGCTTCTGATATTTTTCGGTTATGTGGCAGGTATTGCATCAAAGTTTATGAATGAAGCCTATATGGCGGCTTTTTCGGAAAAATGGTATGTGCTGTTTTTCTATTTCCTCAATATAACTATGGTGGGGCTTGACCTTATTATGTATGTAAGAAACAGAAATCTTGATAAAAAAAGAGAACAAAACGGAGAGAAATAATATGAAGATAGGATTTATAGGTCTCGGCATTATGGGCGAGAGTATGTGCGAGAATATCGTAAAAAAGCATAATGATACCGTATTCTGTAATGACCATAAGGATTCTCAGATAAAAAAGCTTGAAGAAATGGGCTGTGTTGGCTGTAAGACTAATCTTGAAGTAGCCGAAAAGGCAGACGTTATTATAACAATGATTCCCACAGGTGAGCACGTGAAGGCGGCATACCGTGAGATGATGCCTGCGCTTAAGGAAGGCAAAATATGTATTGATATGAGTACCATTGAGCCCTGGGTATCGGTAGAGGTTTCTGAAGAAGTAAAAAAGACGGGGGCACAGTTTGCAGATTGCCCTGTTGTGCGTTCAAAGGCAGATGCAATTAAAGGTACGCTCGGAGTTCTTGCAGGCTGTGACAGTGACCTTTTTCCCGTTATAGAACCGATTCTTTATTATATGGGCTGTAAGGTTATATATATGGGCGGAAACGGCAAGGGGCTGAGTGCTAAAATATGCCATAACACCCTTGTTGCCGAAATTCAGAACGGCGTAAATGAAACACTGTTACTGGCACAGAAGCTTGGCATTTCAATCGATAATTTTGCAGAAGCAGTAGCCGCAGGCGGTGCTCAGAATGCATATATGGCAGCTCAGCGTGAAAAACTCAAAGCGGAAGACTGGACAACGGCTTTTTCTATGGAGAATATGTATAAGGATATTTCCATATGCAATAAAATAGCCGAAGCCGAAGATTTTTCAATGCCCGGAATGAAAGCCGCAAGAGAAGCCCTCGGAAAAGGTGTTGAAAGAGGCTGGAACAAGGAAGATTTCAGAAAGACTTATCTTATTGTAAAAGAATCATAATTTTTGTGTTTATTGCAATATAATATAAATAAAAAAACAGGGAGAGATGAGAATGTCATTTGTAAAAAAGGATATAAACGAGCTTGAATTTTCACCCACCAAAGCTATCGGTGAAAACTGGGGAATACTTACAGGCTGCAGTGAAGAGGGTTTTAATTCTATGACTGTCAGCTGGGGCAGTGTGGGTGTACTCTGGAGCAAGCCCTGTGTGTTTGCTTTTGTAAGACCCGGAAGATATACTTATAAGTTTATGGAAAAGGGCGAGTATTTTTCTCTTGCAATAATGCCTGAGGGAATACACGCGGATATGGCTGTTTTTGGCTCAAAAAGCGGCAGAGATTGCGATAAATATAAAGAATCGGGATTTAACGTGTGTGATGAAAACGGCGTAAAATACCCCGAAGAAGCTGAAACTGTATTTATCTGCAAAAAAATTGCCGCAGGTGATATTTCACCCGATTGGTTTATTGATGACAGCATTGACGAAAAAAATTATCCCAAAAAGGATTATCACAGAATGTATGTAGGAGAAATTATAAGCGTTCTGCAAAAAAATTAAATTTTTTACAAAAAATGCTTGACAAGGGGCATTATAAGTGATATAATGCTCCTTGCGTTGAGAGAGAAACCTTTCAGCATAGTCGGTGTCTATAACACCAAGGTCCCACCCGTTCCCATCCCGAACACGGTAGTTAAGCTTGGTTGTGCCGAAAATACTTGGTGGGCAGCCGCCCGGGAAGATAGGTCGTCGCCGGCACTTAAAGCAATCTGTTAATAAACAGGTTGCTTTTTTTACTTTATAGGAAATTCCTTCCTATAAAGTAAAAAAAGATTATATGTCCCTGTGAACGCTCAGCTGTGCTTCGCTCGGAGATGGACTATCCGAAAACGTTTCGCCGCAGGCGTACGGCGAAGCCGTTTTATTGCTTGTTTAAAAGAAAAAAAGCTGTCTCGTGCTGAGACAGCTTTTTGATTATCGGATTATTCTAATTCGGAAAGCTTCTGCTTGAAATCTTCGATTCTTTCAGCAGTATTTGTGATTCCCATTGAATCAGCAATTGTTTCGATGAAAGGAAGAGCCTGTTCAAGTGTGAAGGGTCTGCCGATTTCAAGCATGGGATGATCCTTTGCTTCGGGAACGAGTTCAAAAAGGAATTCAGCAGTCTTGGGATTATCAAGAAGCTCGCCGATTGTTGTTTCTTCAAATGAATATTTTGCCATTGTTAGTTTCTCCTTATATTACATTTTTTCTAATTTCATAAAGTCAACCTTTTCAAGGGGAGTATGAGGAAGCTCGTCCATAAAGATTATTTCTCTGGGAACAGAGAACTGATTGAGGTTCTTTGCACAGGCTTCTGTAATCTGCTTCTTGTATTCTTCCTCGTTGCCCTTTGTCTTAAGAGAAGCGTAGAGTCTTACAAGAGGCTTGCCGTCTTCTGTTGTTCCTCTTACAGCACAAGATTCCTTGATGAAGGGAAGTGTATCCATAAGGTTTTCAATGTCAACGGGATATACATTGTAGCCTGAGATGATGATAATTCTCTTCTTTCTTCCGTAGAAGTAGAAGAAGCCGTCTTCATCCGTATATCCGAGGTCGCCTGAAAGAACCCAGGGGGTGCCTTCTTCGTCATAGTAAATACCTGCATCCTTGGGACCGTCTTCTGTGAGATAGCCTTCCATCATTGTTGAACCTGAAATAACTATTTCACCGACTTCACCTGTGGGGACTGGTTTGTGATCGTCATCCCAGATTTCCATACGAAGACCCTCAAGAGGTTTACCTATAGAACCGTCTTTATAAACCCAGTTAGTGTTAACACAGCAAACAGAACCTACTTCAGTAAGACCGTAGCCCTGACGAAGACGTGCGGAGGTTCCGTTTCTCTCAAGCATACCGTTGAATGCTTCAAGGAATGCAGGGGAAAGGTCGTCGCCGCCTACGAACATCATACGTGTGTTCTTAAGGTGGGGACCGTCAAAGCCGGGTGTGTTGTAGAGCTTCTTGAACATATTGGGAATACCGCCGATTCCGACAACATTATTCTTCTTGTAAAGCTTAAGTACAAGCTTTGCATCGAACTGCATAAGAGGAATGATTCTTCCTGCGTTGCAAAGAGCCATATGACCCGCAACAACAAGACCGAATGCGTGGAAGAAGGGGAGAATGATAATTTCAGCCTCTTCACCGGGATACTCAATATGGTCAATGTAACCGAGCTTATGTACGTTTTCATTTATAGCTTTGTTAGTAAGCTTTATAGTTTTGCTTTTTCCTGTTGTGCCGCCGCCGTTAAGGTAAACAGCGATATCATCACAGTTGTTTACACAGCCCTTGACGGTTCTGCCTTCATACTTTTTAACAACATCACAGTATAAAGTTGCATTCTTGTAGCCGAGGATCTTTTCAAGAAGAGCCTCACCCACACCTGCTGCAGCTTTCTTTGCAGGAGATGCATAGTCGGAGCAACGGCAGAGAAGTACAGGAAGTCCGAGAGAATTAACAGCATCAACATTGTGCTGCTTAAGACCTAAAAGACCGAGCACCATAATACCCTTTGAACCGGATTCTTTTACGGTTTCAATGAGAGCTTCATCGGGAAGCAGGGGATGAAGGAAGTTTACTATAACACCAAGCTTATTAAGAGCATAGAATGCTGTGAAGCTTTCAATGTCCGAGGGGACAAAGATAGAGTAAACGTCTCCTTTTTTAAGTCCGAGATCCTTCTGAAAATAACAGGCAAGTGCTTCCGTGTCACAGATGAACTTTGATCTCATAACCATTTCATCCATATGCTGAGCCTGCTTGTAGTCGCCGTATCTTTCTGTTGCGGCAAGATAGAATTCATAACAGTTATAGTTTTTGGATTCTATCATATTGGAAAAAGGTTCTGTGTTCATTTATCTTCTCCCCCGATTATCAGTCTGAAATTTTGTGACCGTTTTTAAGTTCGATGTTTCTCTTCATAAAGGGTATTCTGAGAACACCTGTGAATGTGTCGCCGTTAAAGGTAACTTCTGCTTCAAGCTCTTTGCCGGGAAGCATTGTGATTTCGCCCTTGCCCTTGAGAGTATTGCCGTTTTCGACAATATCATAAGTTCTGATTTTAACGTCTTTGAGCTTGTCGGGAAGCTGGAAATCAATATCGTATTCGCCGTTTTTGTCTGCGATAACAACCGTGATGTCGCCTTTGAAGATCATCATATTTACGCTTGTTACCCAAGTGCCTAAACCTATCATGGGATGTATCCCTCCTGAATATTAATAGTTAATTAAATTATATCACTGCAGAAGGGGGAAGATATGAACAAATTGTTAACTTTGGGGGTAAATTGTGTTGAAAATATATATTTTTTTTGATTTATTGTTCTGCTCTTTTCTGTAAAGCCATAAAATCAACTTTTTCAAGAGGAGTATGGGGAAGCTCATCAAGGAACTCAATGTCACGGGGAACAGAGAATTTTGAAAGATTCTTTTCACAGATTTCAGTTATCTGTCTCTTATAGTCTTCAAGATCGCCTTTCTCTTTAAGTGAAACATAAAGCTTTACGAGAGGCTTGCCTTCTTTTGTTCCTCTTACCGCACAGGATTCCTTTATAAAGGGAAGTGTATCCATGAGGTTTTCAACATCAACGGGATATACATTATAGCCTGAAATGATGATAAGTCTCTTCTTTCTTCCCGCGAAGAAGTAGAAGCCGTCGTCGTCTTTGTAGCCGAGGTCGCCGGAGCGTACCCATTTTACACCGTTTTCATCTGTGTAAAGACCTGCATCTTCGGGGCCGTCGGGAGTAAGATAGCCTGCCATAATCGTGGGGCCTGAGATAACGATTTCACCTACGGTACCGTTGGGAACACTCTTGCAATCATCGTCCCATATATCCATTACGACACCTGCAAGAGGAAGACCTATGGAATTATCTTTGTTTGTCCAGTTGGTATTTGCACAGCATACGGAACCAACTTCAGTAAGACCGTAACCCTGACGCAGACGTGCGCCTGTTCCGTTTTTCTCAAGCATATCATTGAATTCCTGAAGGAAAGCGGGGGACAGGTCATCACCGCCTGCAAACATCATACGGGTGTTTGAAAGGTGGGGACCGTCAAATCCGGGTGTGTGATAAAGCTTTTTGAACATTGCGGGAATGCCTACGATACCCGAAATACGGTTTTTCTTGTAAAGCTTTACAACCAGCTTACCGTCAAACTGCATCATAGGGATGATTCTTGCAGCATTGCACATTGTCATATGCATTGCAACAACAAGGCCGAATGCGTGGAAGAAGGGAAGAATAATAATTTCGCCTTCATCACCGGGATCAATAATATGGTCTATGTAACCAAGTGCGTGAACATTTTCGTTTATGGCTTTGCTTGTGAGCTTGATTGTTTTGCTCTTACCGGTTGTGCCGCCACCGTTTAAGTATACGGCAATATCTTCACCGTTATTCTTTTCGCCGGGTACTGTTCTGCCCATATATTTTTTTATAACGTCCTGATAAAGCACGGCACCGTTATATTTGAGGATTTTTTCAAGAAGTGCTTCGCCCATTCCTGCAGCAGCCTTTTTTACGGGTGAAGCATAGTCTGAACAACGGCACAGAAGAATAGGAAGTCCCGTTTTATTTACTGCTTCAACATTATGCTGCTTAAGTCCGATAAGGCCGAGCACCATAATACCCTTTGAGCCTGATTCTTTTATTGTTTCAAAAAGAACTTCATCGGGAAGAAGCGGATGTACAAAGTTTACGATAACACCTATTTTATTAAGCGCATAGAAAGCAACTATACTTTCAACATTTGTGGGAGTGAAGATAGTATAGGCATCGCCTCTTTTGAGCTTGAGCTCTTTTGTGAAATATGTGGCAAGTGCCTCTATTTCAGCAATGAGTTCGCTTCTTTTACCTCTTTTGTCCATATGCTGATAAGCATCATAATCACCGTATATTTCGGTTGCCTTGAGGAAAAATTCGTAGCAATTAAGCTTGTCCGCGTCAATCATCATATTTTTTGCCTGATCGTCACGGAATCTGTTTTCGGTCATAATTTCATCCCTTTGTATAAAATTTCAGCTTTTATAAATAAGCATTATATATAGTTTACTAAACATATGTCGGAAAATCAATACAAGTTTATCATTTTGTACTAAATTTTTTATTTTGAAGCATATTCAACAATTTAAATAAAAATGTCTGATAAGAGTTTTTGTTTTTGTTTGATTAAAACAAAGTGCAGTTTATGAGCCTACGTTGAAATATTAAAAAAATGATGTATTTTTCAAAAGGTTGACATAAACATATGTTAAGTTTATAATTATTTATCTGAAGATGTATTTTAAGGATTATTAAAACGGTATTATATAATATATTTCAGAAGGAGTGTATGAGCTATGAAAAATATCAGAATGCCCGTTATTTTTATGCTTATAATATCGGTGGTGTTATTAAGCTCTTGTATGCAGTATTCATCTTTCTCCGAGCTTTCCAATTCAATAACATATAATTATCAGCCGGGTATGCTGCCGAATTTAAATGATACTACTACGGTTATTTATGTTTCTCCCGAAAACCCGACTGAAAATATTAATCAGGAACAAGCTACGGTGCCTTCTGTGCCCGAAAACACTCAGGCTGCCCCTCAGCAGCAGGAAATTCCGACCTCCGCCATTCCCGTGCCTGCTCCCGTGCCCGCACCCGAGCCTGTGCCTGAAAACACTACAGCTCCATCATCTCAGACACCCGATTATTCGTCATATACAAAAAGTCAGATAATAGAAGCTTATCAGCAGGCACTTAACACAACGAGAGCATATAAAGGTTCTTACAGTGCAACCGTTACCGAGAGCTTTGATGCAAATATCAAGGAGGCACATCCCGGCGGTGCACTTACGGAATTGCTTGCTGATAATATCATAAAGTTAGTCGGCAGTGAAGGACAGCAGACGCTTAACTTTTCCGGCGGTAAAGCAGTAAATAAAGACGGTGAATCCGTTCCGGTTCTTCTGCCGCAGAGAACCTCATTCTCACTGCCTGCAGAGGGTGTGGCTTCGGCAAATATTGAAAAGACGGGTGATAAGCTTCATATCAGAATAGTACTTGTTCCCGAAACAGTTTCTATGGGTCAGGTGCCGAAATATAATTCTTCCTCGGTAGGTTATCTTGATACATCGAGTATGGACTTCAAGATTGTTACCATAAGCCGTGTTGATATAAGCTATACAGGCTCCGTAATAGATGCATACATCCGCGCCGACGGCTATATTGAAAGTGTGACATACACTATCAATATGAGCACATATGCAGAGCTTTCAGGAATGGGAATTACCGGCTACGGCACACTTGAAGGTGCCCAGACAGAAAAATGGGTGCTTAATTGGTAACAGCCTTGGCTGTATTATAGCTTAAGTAATATAAAAACATTGTCAAAGTAAGTAAAAAATCAATTAACAAAACAAAAGGCTTAGTTTACTTTTTTAGCAAACTAAGCCTTAAATCATAACTTGCAGGGCTGTAAGCCCACAAGTTATGATAATGAAATACGCCTGCGACGTGTAAAATATTTGTCTGCGACAAATGTGAAATTTGACCTGCGGTCAAGTGAAATTTTTGCCGTCGGCAAAAGTTAAGGAAGACACTTCGTATCTTATTCCGCTTACGCTCTGTTCGTTCACGCCTTCTGTGCATTACTTAAAATTTTTTGTTCTTTCGTTCTGCGTTCTGCACTATCCTAATAAGTGGTCTGTTATAAGCATTACCGAAAAGCCCACGAGAAGTGCATATGTGGCACCGCGTTCGCTGCCGTGGCCGTGGGTTTCGGAGAGCATTTCGTCGCTTACCACATAAAGCATTGTGCCGCCTGCAAAGGCGAGTGCCACGGGAAGGACCACCGTAGAAATGCTTACGGCAAAATATCCCATAAATGTTCCCACAACCTCTATGATGCCTGTTATCAGTGCTATTATAAATGCTCTTACGGGTTTAACACCTGCAGAGAGCATAGGGCCTATAATTATCATACCTTCGGGCACATTCTGAAGAGCAATGCCTATGGCTATCATAAGTGCTCCCGATGTGTCCCCCGAGCCGAAGCCCACACCTGCGGCAATACCTTCGGGAAGGTTGTGAATGCCTATTGCAAGAACAAACAGCAGAACCTTATTGAGATTTGTTTTTTTGTGTTCTTCGGTTTCTGCAGGACCTACCAATTTGTGGAGATGCGGAACCAATTTGTCAATAAGATTAAGACAGGCGGCTCCGAGGAATATCCCGACAATGGTTTTTACAATAGCAAAATCCCCGCCGTATTCAAGGGATGGAAGAATCAGACCTATTACCGATGCCGCAAGCATAATACCTGCCGCAAAGGAAAGAACTATATCCGAAAATTTGTGTGATATTCTTTTGAATATAAAGCCCAGTATGGCACCGATAACCGTAGCACCGCCCACACCAAGGGCTGTTAAAATGACAAGCTTCATTCTATCCCTCCCGTATGATTATATTTTATACCCGCATACGGCAAAAATCAATATTTTATAACATTATTTGACGAATTGACGAATTGAATTTTTTATGTTACATTGATTATGTTATATTGATATAGAAAAAATATAATTTTAAAACAAAAAAATGTGTTACTTTTTCTGAAAATCGACACTTATATATTGAAGAGGCTCACTTCAAAAGAAACGGAGGTCGATGTGAAAGAAACAGATGTACATATTAACATTTTTATAAGAAAAGGAGTAACAGAAAAATGAAAAAAGTTATAGCAATTATTTTGTCAGTTGTTATTGCCTGTTCGTTCTTGATTTTTGCCGCTTATGCAACACAAGAAGATAATCTGCAAAAAGAGGATTTGGTTTTAGGGGTATATCCTTTCAGTGATGACAGTACCCTTATAAAGTGGTGGTTTAATGATGTTGACAGCAGATATTATCTGTTTTTACCCTCTGATGCAAAGAAAGATTCTGTCAGATTAAGTATAAACAAGAACAGTGTGACCGTAGGTGCGACGGTTATTGAGAATAATGCGCTTACAGATGTTTTTTCAGAAGGAAACGAATTTACGGTTCTTTGTGACGAGAAAGAATATCCTCTCGTTGTTATGCAGTCTGAAAACCTTCCTTCTGTGTATATTACCACTGAATCGGGTTCTCTCGATTATGTTCATGCTGATAAATCCAATAAAGAAAAGGCTGTAATCAGCGTGGCTGAAAACGGAGAAGTAACTATGAGCAATACCTCTCTCAAACAGATAAAGGGCAGAGGTAACTCCACTTGGAATTTTGAAAAGAAACCCTATAATATTTCCTTTGATGATAAAGTTGATCTTTTTGGTATGGGTAAGGCAAAAAAATGGTCTCTTCTTGCTTCCTATCATGACGGTGCTTTTCTCAGAAATCCTCTTGCATTTTATCTTGCTGAAGAAATGGGACTTCATTATACTTCAGAATACCGCCATATAGATCTTTATATAAACGGTGATTATCTTGGAAATTATATTTTATGTGAAAGTGTAGAGATTGGTAAAACACGAATTGATATCAATGATCTTAAAGATGCCAACGAAGATGCAAATCCTGATGTTGATGATATTGAGGATTTGCCTGCAGGCTCAAATGTTTCTCCGGAAGTATTAAAGCCTTATACGGTTCCCAATAGTATGAAATGGATAGAAATTCCCAATGATCCTGAAGATATCAGCGGAGGATATCTGCTTGAACTTGATTTCCAGACAAGATATGCGGAAGAAATCAGCGGTTTTGTGTCAAATCGCGGACAATGTGTTGTAGTAAAAGAACCCGAATATGCTTCAAAAGCACAGGTTGAATATGTAAGCCGTTTGTGGAATGAAGCTGAAGAAGCTTTTTATTCGGAAGACGGTTATAATTCTCTCGGTAAGCATTACAGCGATTATTTCGATGTTGAGTCTCTTGCACGAATGTTTATTCTTGAGGAATTCGCCGGTGAAAATGATGCAGGCAGAAGCAGTGTTTTCTTTTATAAATCACAGGATAGTGATAAATTCATTACTTCTCCGGTATGGGATTTTGACGGAGCATTCGGAAGAGACATTCCTGTTGCTGATATATCAACTAATATGCCCGATATATGGTTTGCGGCTAACCGTTATATGACTCCTGTGCTTAACGGAAAAAATGTAACTATCCCCACAATTTTTAATCTTGCATTCAGACATGAAGATTTCAGAGCTGTTGTAGCAAATGTATGGAAAGAAAATGATAAATTGTTTTCAACCGAAAAAACCGGTGAATTTATTGAGACTAATTCAGATCTTCTCAGAGCTTCCGCACTTATGGATATTATCCGTTGGAAGGACCGTTCTTTTGCAAATATAAAAAATGTGGATTCCATATACACAAAATGGGTCAATGAAGTATCGAACTATGTTTCCGAAAGAAAAGAATGGCTTGATAAAGGTTTTTCAGATGAATCAGCTCTGCTTTATTATGATATAAACACAGGCGGCGGTTTTACTGCTAATTTCCCCATTCTTACAAAAGGACAGACTGCCAACGTCAGTCAGCTGGTAAGAGGAGCAGATATCAATATTACAGCCCCGTCCAAAGACTTTGTTTTTATCGGTTGGAATACAAAAGCAGACGGAACGGGAATTATGTACCGTCCGGATGAAGAAATTGTTCTGAATGAACCGTTAACTGTTTTATATGCTCAATGGAAAAATATATCTGAATGTACTTACGGTGATGTTGACGGAGACGGTAAGATTACTGCTTCAGATGCAAGACTGGCACTCAGGGCTTCTGTTGGTTTAGAGTATTTTGCGGATGAAACAGCAACTGCGGAGTTTATGCTTGCCGATGTAAACAGAGACGGCAAGGTAACTGCTGCCGATGCCAGACTTATTCTTCGCAAGAGTGTTGGAGTGGTTGATGCTGAATTTATTGTTGAATAATAAAACCAAGTTGATATTAAAGGTAAAGTCTATCAGGGATCAGAATAGTATTACTGAATTTTTATTGATTTAAGAGGTTAAAAAATGAGATGATGACAAAGAGGTTAGGTTGGATAGATATTGCAAAAGGTATATGTATTTTTGCCGTAATTATAGGTCACAAAGGCTTTGAACATGCAGGCTTTGTATTTTCTTTCCATTTGACTGTATTTTTTATTCTTGCTGGATATACTTCAAAAATCCAGCCCTTGACAGGAGAACTTATTAAAAAGTGGTTCAGACAACTTATGAAGCCCTTCTTTTTCACTTGTGTTGCTGTACTCGGAATGGAACTTGTGAATTTTGCGGTTTTAGGCAGACAGGCTTCAATTATTGCCGTAACTGATCTTATTGCAACATATCTTAAAAGATTTTTCTTTGCTGCCGGTTCTACATCAAATTTCGGCAGTATAGATATGGGAAAATTCATAGGAGCAATATGGTTTTTACCTGCAATGTTTTTTGCCCGTATTGCTTTACAGCTTATCTTGAATCATATTAAAGACAGAAAATTTCAGATTTTATCTTCAGTTGCCATTGCTGCTGTGGCTGTTGCCGTATCAAATGTAATATGGCTTCCCTTTAGCATTCTTTCGGGTATTTTTGCTGTTCCTTTTATGCTTTTCGGTTTTTTACTTAAAGAATATCAGATACTTGAAAAACTTAAACCATGGCATTATCTTTTATTGGCTGTATTTTTTGTTATAGGAACTCTTACCGGTTATTCGCAGAGATTCTATTTTGTTACCTGCACTATGGAGGATGCTTTTTTGACTCCCGCATTTGGTTTTGCAAGCAGTCTTGTTGTTATCGGAATCTCCCGTTTTCTTGACCGTTTTCCTATGGGTGTACTTAAATATTTCGGCAGGAATTCATTGATTGTGCTTTGTGTTCATTTGTTTGAAATGAATACTTTGTATAAGTTTTATGCTTACGGCAGAAAACTTCTTCACCTTGAAGAAACTCCTCTTGTAAAACTTATTATGAGTATGATAGTTATTATCATTTTTACTGTCATATTAGTTTGGGTTAAAAAGTTTCTTGAATCGAAAGGTGAAATAACCGTAAAAGCATCCGGACGGGATGAGTCACTTGTTATTATGCTCGGTTTCCTTATCGTCCTTATGATAATAGGTCATACAAAGATAGATTATGATTTACATAAGTATATCTACAGTTTTCATATGATAGCTTTTGTTATTGTTTCAGGGTATTTTTATAAATCCGGTCAACCCTTAAAAACACAACTGCTCAAATGTTTTAAGTCCTTAAAATACTATGGAATTTTCTGTATTATTTACCTTTTTGTAAGCAACAGAGAATTATTGGATAGCATAAAAATACTGTTAGGCGGTATAAGTTATACAAAGGATTATTTCACTTCCTTCCAAAGTGTAGGACCTATATATTTTATTCTTCTTTTATTTGTTGTAAGGCTTTTATATGTACTTATTGACCATTTCTTCAAAGGGTATAAAAAAGATATAGTAATTCTTATTGTTTCTGTTGCGGGAATACTTCTCGGTCAGAAAGGAATTTGGCTTTTCTGGAGCTTTGACTGTGCAATGTTCTGTCTTATTTTCTTCCATATGGCACAATATTTCAGAAAATACGATCTTCTGTCAAAAATTAATAATATGCCGTATCTTTATTTTGTTCTTGCTTCATTATGGGCATTGTTTAACTTTAAGGGTTCTATGGATCTTGCAACAAGAAGATATGACAACATCGGAATACTTATTATCGGTTCTGTTTCGGCATTTTTACTTATATTTATGCTTTGTTCGTATCTTTGGAGACATTGGCCCGGCTTTGTCACAAAGCTTATCGCTTTTGTTGGAGAAAGCACAGCATATATCCTGATAATACATACTCTTTTCGAAGCCAAAATAACAGCATTTGTTGCAAATACTTTGTTGCTTAATCAGGAAAATATTTATAACCTGATATTAAAAACCTTTATACAGGTGGCATTGGGAACGCTTATATATTTCTCTGTTGATTATATTAAAAAATTAATCGGGAAACTTATAAAGAAAACAAAGGCTTTACCAACGGTTGCAACTGCATAACTTTATAAAAAAGCAAACAGCCCGGAAGATTTTTTTTGTCTTCCGGGTTGCGCTGATTATTTATTCAGTTCATCAACAAAATACGCATTTGTATCTGCGGGGAGGCCGTGTTCGTCTTTGGCTGATATTCTTATATAAATTGAATTATTGGGCACATCGCATTCGGCTTCGGTTATGAAGCCGTCTTTTTCTGCGATTTTTGTAACGGCACGTCTTGAGCCGAAAACAAAGTCTATCTTTTTGACGGGTGAGGTTTTTATATGTATTTTTCCGTCTTCATACCATAATTCTTTTATTTCGGGACCCTGAGAAGCATAAAAATGACCGTCCTCCAGTGCCTTGGTTATTGTTTTATAGTCAAGGCTTTTTGCTTTTATCACAGTCCAGCCGCCAAAGGAGTCACAGTAAAGAGAATCCTCATCATAGCGGTTATGGTTATCGTCCGTTGCAACACAGAAAATTCTTTTTCCGTATCGAAGCATCTCATCATAGACCATAGGTACATAATCTTGATAGCCTACTGCAATACAGCCGTAGTTACATATTTCCATAGCATCCATACCGTCATAATTTATATAGTCGGAGAAGTCCTCAAGAGACCAGTTGGGATGATTGTAGGTTACAAAGAAGCCTTTTTCCTTTGCCTCTTTCATAATTCTTGAAATATTTTCGGGAGTGTAAGTGTCCTCATCACCAAAATCAATATGGGAAGTGTTTTCATCCTTTGCAACAAGACAGAAATGACAGGTTTTTCTGTAGCCGTTGGGGTTTGTTTTCTGTTCGGTAACATCAATTTCCCAGCCGTCAAGTGCAAGGAAATTTTCATCTGTCAGATGTGCCTGAGAGTGGAGTGTGCGGTGGTCGGTAAATGCAATTACCGAATAACCGTGACGCATATATTTTTCTTTAATCTCTTCGGGAGTCCACTTTCCGTCGGAAAATGTTGAATGGCAGTGAAGATTTGCCTTGTAAAAATTCCCCTGTTCGGGAAGAAGGTATTTTTTCATTTTATCACCGTTTTACACAATTTATTTATTTAATATTAACATATACAGGAAATCCTTGCAACAAAAAGTCTTTGTATGTCGGCATTACTGCAATAATTTTGTCGGATTATACGAAATTGTTTCAATAGTGTTTACAAATAACGGTATTTGATGTAAAATAATATGGATTTTATAGGGAAAGGGTTGATAAGTCAGAATGCCATTTGCGATAATCTTAACTGACAGACAGATAATATTTCTGACAAAAAACTTATAATATAAATCAACTTGTGTTGTTTTATCCTGAATAGTGTCATTAAGCAGCTTTGCTTTTTGCCGGTGAGGAATAAAGCGGCGCAGGTTTTTATTTTTTCCTGAGATAAAACTGACGGTTTTTTATATCTTTGATAGATTTTGTTATGTTTTTTTTGTACAACGGAGGCTTACATTAATGAAGAATAAATATAAAATACTGCTGCGTTCAGGTATTCTGGGCATACTGATTATTCTGATGCTGAGCGTTCTGAATACATTTTTTCAGCCGACCTGGCTTTTGGTAAATAACTTTTATACCTCAGCCGGTTTTTATGAAGAGCCGGATGACAGAATTGAGACTCTTTTTCTCGGCTCAAGTGTAGGTGCATACGGTTTTTCTTCCATGGAGCTTTACCGTGATCACGGGATATGTGCTTACTCTGTTTCAACAGATGCGCAGCCTGTAATGGCTTCTTATTATTGGCTGCAGGAAACATACAGATTACATAAAAACACACTTAAAAATGTGATTTTCGATGTTTCAGAGCTTCGTAAGGATGCGGATGACAGCTCTATGCATAAGGCGCTTGACGGAATGAAGCTCTCGTTGCCCAAAATCAAGGCTGCAGTTAATTACGGCAACGGAGATTTTGACAAAACCTTGTCATACATTCTTCCTTTCACTCTCTATCACAGCCGTTGGGATGAGATTGAAATGCTGGATTTTGAAAAATACAGTCTTGAAAAGGTAAACGGTACACGAGGTTTTGAGTTTACCCTTATGACATATATATCAACGGTATCGGCAACCGATGAGCTGAAGGTGCTGACAACCGTGCTTGATGAGTATGCAGAACCTGAAGAATTATCCGCACAGGCAGTTAAGTATTTTTATAAAATGAATACCTTCTGCAAAGAGAGGGGAATAACTCTTACACTTGTAAAAACACCTACAGACAACTGGAATTCAGATTGCAACCGTGCCGTACAAAAGCTTGCGGATGAATGCTCACTTACATATCTTGACTTTAATTTTTCTCCTCTCACAGATGAAATCGGATATATTCATCCTTATGACAGCAGAGAAAGCAAGCATCTTAACTATTTCGGAGTTAAAAAGCTTATGCAGTATCTTGGTGAATATCTGACAGATAACTGTACTGTAACGGATATCAGGGAAAACGAAGATTTTGCATATATGAAGGAACAGTTTGAAATATATAATTCTCATTATTGTCAGAAGTATGATTTCAGTCAGGCTGCCGATGCCGCAACGCTTATTGATATTGCATTAAGAAGAGATAACACGGTTTTTATTACGGTAAAAGACGATGCGGCAACTGAATTTACTCAGGAGCAAAGAGATTACTGTGCTGATATCGGGCTTGAAAAGCTTTCCGACATTGAATTCAGAAACTCATATATAGGAGTTATCGGGTCCGACGGTGTTGTGTATGAAGCAGTTGATACGGATAATGAGCTTCTGAATTATGAAACCGTGCTTTCCGATAATACGGTTGTTTCTCTTTCAAGCGGTATAGCAGACGGTAAGGATGCGGCTTCATGTATATTAAACGGAAATGAAGAAGCCGTTAATGCAAGAGGCATTAACGTGGTTATATACAGTAATGAAATCGGTGAAGTTATGTGTTCAGCTTCATTTGATACATATTCTTCTCCGGTAAGAGAAGTGTATTTTTCGGATTTCTGTGAAATCATCAAAAAGCCGGAGGCTGCTTCGGAATATGGATCAGACAGAATATATAACAATATAATTGATTATAAAAACAGGACGGAAGTTCAGAATACAGCCGCTGCCGAGGCTTATGCAATTGCAAATAATGATATTTTCGGTTTTGTTGAACCTTATACCGGTAAAGAGAATATACAGATATTCTTTGCGGTAAAGGATGAGGCGGCAACTAAGCTCAGTGACAAGGACAGAGCTGCTTTTGAAAAATACGGACTGAATGAGCTGGCAACGCTCGGTATCAGAGAATCGTATATCGCAGTTCTGGAAAACGGTACAGCGGTATACGAAGAAAAATCAGCAGGGGAAAAGCCTGTAAGCTTTGAAAATGAAAATTATGTTCTTTCGAGTGCAGGCTTCGAGGCGGGAAATTTCTCTTCCGTAAAAATAAACGGTGAAGAATATTCCCCCGATGTGCGCGGTATTAATGTTGTTGTGTATGATAAAACAGAGAATAAAGTAATAAAAACGGCTGTTTTTGATACATATTCAAAAGAAATAAAATCGTCAGTAAATAACTGACAGTTTTAATAAAAATGTTAAGGAGACAAAAACCATGGAAAAAATACTTGAAATTCTTAAATCAATCAGAAGTGACGTTGACTTTGAAAATGCAGACAAGCTCATTGACGATGAAATTCTTGACAGCTTTGATATTGTTGCTGTTGTTGCAGAGCTTTGCGATGCTTTTGATATCACAATAACAGTTGACGATATGGAGCCCGAAAATTTCAACAGCGTTGCCGCTATGAAGGCACTTGTTGACCGTCTTCAGGACGAAATCTGATTTTTTGCAGAAGCTCTTATTAGTTTTTGAAGAAAAGAGATAGATTATGGCACTGAATTCTTTACCGTTTTTACTGTTTCTTGCAGCAGTAACAGCAGTATATTATATTGTACCGAAAAAAATTCAATGGGCGGTTTTGCTTGTTGCAAGCTACGGATTTTATATTTCCGCCGGTCTTGAAAATGTTGTATATATCATAGCCTCAACACTGTTTACATATATTTCGGGCCTTGTTATGCAGAAGATGAGAGATGATTTTCAGAAGAAGCTTTCTTCTCTCGGCGAAGAAGTAACAAAAGCAGACAAGCAGCAGATGAAAAAAGCCGTTACAAAGAAAATCCGGCTTATCCAGACATTGACTGTTCTTGTAAATCTCGGTGTGCTTGCCTATTTTAAGTATTTTAATTTCTTTATCGGAAATGTAAATAATGTGTTTGCGATATTTAAATGGGATGTTTCATTGCCTCTTATCAATGTTCTGGCGCCGTTGGGACTTTCATATTACACATTCAATTCTATAGGTTATCTTATTGATGTGGGAAGAGGAAAGCTCAAGGCAGAGAAAAATATCGGTAAATTCGCATTGTTCACATCCTTTTTTCCTTCAATCGTGCAGGGTCCCCTTTTCAGATACGGCGATGTGGGTGTACAGCTTCAGACACCGCACAGCTTTGATTATCAGAATGTAAAATTCGGTGCACAGCTTATTCTTTGGGGCTTTTTCAAAAAGCTTCTTATTGCAGACCGTGTGTCTGTGATAGCACTTACTGTTTTCAGCCCTGATTTTACCGATTACAGCGGCAGTCATATCTTTTTCGGTGTGCTTGCCTATTCATTCCAGATCTACTGCGATTTCTCGGGCGGTGTTGATATTACCCGAGGCGCAGCCGAGATGCTCGGAATTGACCTTCCTCTGAATTTTTCAAGACCATTCTTTGCAACCTCAATGGCAGATTTCTGGCGAAGATGGCATATGTCTCTGGGTGCGTGGATGCGTGAATTTGTATTTTATCCCATTATGCTTTCAAAGCCCGTAACCGCAGTAGCAAAGGTATTCCGCAAGCGTTTCGGCGGACACGCGGGAAAAATAGTACCCTCTGTTGCTGCCCCTCTTGTTGTCTTTTTCCTTATAGGCATATGGCACGGACTTACCTGGCAGTATATCTGTAACGGTTTATATAATGCTATTCTTATTTCCGCAAGTGTTGCTCTGGCACCTTTATATAAGAAGCTTGCCGAAAAGCTGAAAATCAATACAGAAGCCTTCAGCTTCCGTCTGTTTCAGATGGGAAGAACCTTCCTTTTGCTTTGTGTTTCCCGAGTAATTGTAAAAGCTCCGTCTATAGCTGATGCCGGTAAAATGATAAAGGCAATGTTTACCGATATAGATTTGGCCTTTATAACAGGGATAAACGGAGAAATCTTTGAATTTGGTCTTGGTGCCCTTGAAATGTTTATGCTCTTTATTTTCCTGTTGGTGCTTCTTGTTGTGGGCGTTTTACAGGAAAACGGAATGAAGCTGAGAGAGACCATAGCAAAACAGAATATAATATTCCGCTGGGCTGTATATCTTATTGCCATGGCTGTTATCTTAATATTCGGCACATACGGTCCCGAGTATGATGCGGCAAGCTTTATTTACGGCGGATTCTAAAACAAACAGGAGATAAAATATGCTTGATACTTCGGTTGCTCTTGCCGTGCAGAGATTTTCAAGGGAAACTCCCGACAAAACTGCCTGCATAGCAAAGGGTGAAAAATGTGATTATAAAACTCTTGCTTTATTAAACAGAAAAACAGCACTTTATCTTAAGAATAAAGGGGTAAAGCCCGGTGACAGAGTGATTGTTGAAGCTGACCATACACTTGAATATGTATATTTCTGGTATGGTATACAGCTTCTGGGGGCATGCTTTGTTCCCGTTGAAAAAAATACTCCCTCAAAGCGTATTGCAGAGATTGCAGAGGAATTGGATTCAGGCTTTATAGTAACACTTGCAAAGCGAAGCGATTTACCCGAAGCTTTCGCTCTTTGTGAGCTTATTGATGAAATAAAGCAGACAGAGGATTTATTTATCCCTGAAGCTGCATCCCCGGATGCGCTTGCAGAGATTCTCTTTACAACAGGTACCACGGGAAAATCCAAGGGTGTTATGGTTTCATTTGAAAATCAGATGAATATTGCTCTTGCAGGTGCCGAAACCACTGATATACGTCAGGATAATGTATGGCTTATTCCCACACCTATGAATCATGCAGCAGGGCTCAGAAAGGTTCATATTGCTTTTTCTGTGGGAAGCTCCGTTGTGCTTCTTGAAGGCTTCAGAAACTTCAAGCAATATTTCAACACAATAGATGAATACGGAGTTACGTCTCTTTATCTGCCGCCCTCTGCAATTCATCTTTTGCTTGCCTTTGCCTCTAAAAACCTTGCTGCCCTCAACGGCAGAATACGTTTTATTTATTCAAGCTCTACGGCATATCCCGAAACAGATAAAGAAAAAATGAGACAGCTTATGCCGGATGTTTATATGTACAACTGCTTCGGCTGTTCTGAGGTCGGTGTTGTGTGTACAGATGAGTTCTGTGTTTCGGGCGGCTCACGGTATGCGGGAAGTGTAGGAAAACCCAACTCACTCAGCGAAATTCTTATTCTTGATGAAGACGGAAACGAAATCAAGGATTCCTCACACGAAAAAACAGGTTTTGCAGCCATTCGCAGTAAATCCGTTATGAAGGGCTACTGGAATGAACCTGAGCAGACGGCAAAGGCCATAAAAAACGGAATGCTTGTTATGAGTGATATTTGTTATTTCTCTCCGGATGGCGAGCTTATTCTTGTGGGAAGAAGTAATGATACAATAAATCTCGGTGGCTTTAAGATAGCTCCTTCAGAGGTTGAAGAAACTGTTATGAAACTTCCCTTTGCGGACGAATGTCTTCTTATTCCCGCAACTATTGCGGGTAATACGGCATTAAAGCTTCTTGTAGTGCTGAAAGATAAAGAGAAGATGGATGAAAATGCTATACGCTCTCTTATTGCAGATACTCTTGAGCCTTATAAAATGCCTAAAATAATTGCTGAAGTGCCTGAAATTATCAGAACCTTCAACGGAAAAACAGACAGAAAGCAAATGATTGCAATCTACGGATAATATAAAAAAGGAGAGGTTAAATGCCAACTGTATTTTTATATCTCGGTATAATGCTCGGTATCATAATTGTCTGGTTTATGCTGCTGAAAAGACCGGTATATGAAGCCATTGCAATAAGCTTTGTTGCTTTACTTGCGGTTACCGGCACTTGGAGTGAATTGGGCTCATATATTGACAGTGCTCTTTCTACTTCACTTCTTTATTCAATGACTGCTTTTGTCAGCATGTCAATAATACTTACAAAGACCAAAATAATTGACGGAAGCATCTCCGTAATTCTGGCATTGCTGGGACGTATTCCCGGCGGAGCAGGTTATGTTTCCGTTATAGCGAGCTCCTTTATGGGGGCACTTTCGGGCTCGGGTCCCGGTAATGTAATGGCAACGGGAACAATTACAATTCCTGCTATGAAAAAAACAGGATTTCCCCCTGAGCTTGCTGCAAATATTGAAAGTAACTCCAGCTATATGGGGAATATGATTCCTCCTTCGTCAAATATTGTAGCTGCCCTCGGTGCATTTACAGCGCTTTATCATGCGACGGATATTTCTGTAGGACAGTTTTGGATAATTTTATGGGGCATAAGCTTCTGGTTTATCCTTCAGAGAATTCTTATGATCTTTATATTCTGTAAGGTGTATAAAATTAAAGCTATGGAAAAAGCAGACATTCCCCGTCTTTCCGAATCATTAAAGCAAAACTGGCAGGGAATACTTCTTCCCGTAATAATTCTGCTGCCCTTTGTATTTGATTACCTGTTCAAAGACAGCTTCTTTACCGAAAGACTCGGTGCAGCAGGTGCAAAAAGTTTGTCATCGAGTCTGCTTCTCTTTATCGCAGGTATCGCATCTATTTATGCATGTCTTATAGTAAAGGATAAAAAATCCGTAACACCTCATAAAATTGCTCTCATGTTTGCAGACGGAATCAAAACCATTGTACCGTCTGTTGCCGTATGTGTTATCGGTTATATGATAGGTGCTATGTTCGAGAATATGGACGTTGCAACAGAGATAGAGGCATTTATTCTGAATATGAATCTCGGAAAATTGCCGATGGTTGTGTTTATCTGTATTCTTACGTGTTTCCTCGGAATGATTATTCCCGGTTCTTCAATAACGGTAATTTTCGGCTCTGTTTTTATAACTACACTTGCATCCGTCGGTGTAGAACCTCTGCTTGCCGCCGCTATGCTTCCTTGTATATGCGGTGTTATGTGCGGAATCACACCGCCTCTGGGTCTTGGAATGTATGCGGGAATGTCTATTGCCGAATCTGATTTCAGTAAAACCTTCAAAAATAATCTGTGGTGGGTTGCCGCTCAGTTCATTCTTGAGGTTGTTGTGCTTATGGGAATCTTACCCATATTCGGAATGTAAGGAGGCTGTAACATTATGAAAGAAAAAATTAAAAAGCTTGCAGGTGTTTTTAAAATAATTTTCGGTTACGGCATTATGCTTTCGCTTTTTCTCGGCGGACTTACGTTTTTCGGTTATGTTGCAGCACTTATAATAGGCGGTGATACAGCTGCTGCAATATGCGACTTTCTTTTTAATAAAGTTCTTAAAATTATTATATATGCCGCAAATATATTTATAATTTTCGGCTTGCTTACTATGTATCTTGCAGGAGAAAAGGCACTTATGCCCGCAAAAAACGGTAAAAAGAAGGAAAACTGAAGTCAGTTTTGTAATAATTCACGATAATTAAAATGGTACAGTTGTTTTTTATGCTGTATCATTTTTTTTCTTATGTAAAAGGTACAAGACTGCGATTTTATGTTTGGCAGATTTTTACAAAAATAAATTATTTATAAAAAAAACTTTAATTGCAGATTTTTAATATATATAATAAAGAAAAGGGGATGATAATATTGAATTTTTCTGAAATTATCGGAAAAGTAAAAGCGGCACCTTCTTATGTTAAGGAGCATTGGAATACGCCCGGTGAAGGAGAGTATCTCACCTTAAAGGAAATGGCAGCTTATACCATTTCTCAGGCGGGAACATATATCTATGCCACGGCGGGAGGTCTTATGACTTTTTCCGCAACCTATTTCTGTGGTTCGATTATGGGTGTTGCCAATATGGATTTCTATCTCATAAACCTTGTTTCCACTATAATAAATTATGTGCTGATGTTTATGAATCCCATAGGTATGCTCATATACGAAAATCACGGAAGACTTTCATCGGGTATGAAGAAGTTTGCGCATATTTCCTATATCGGAGAAATTCTTGTGGGCTTCGGGTGTTATTTTATACCCGTAAATACTTTTGATGTTATTATGCCGGGACTCCCGCAGATAATAGGTAATATTCTTCTTATAAGCGGTGTAACAAACTATATTACCTGGTTTATAAGATTTAAGTTCTGTGCAAAGTACGGAAGAGTAAAGCCCTTTATTGTTATCTGTGCCATTCCTTCGGCAGTGCTGGTTTCAATAATTCCGTTTCTTCCCATAGGCGAGCTGGAATATTCTTTAAAGCTTATAATTTTACACGGTGCATTCACTCTTATGAATTATTTTTATAACAATTTCATAGGAGTAAACGGATTGGTAACATTTATGACCCCCAATTCTCAGGAAAGACAGAAGCTTCATTCCATTGTTCCCATAATTACGGGTCTTTTCCCTTCAATTATCAATCTGTTTTTCCCCTTCCTTATTTCTGTTACGGGCGGTTATCTCAACATTACTACATATAAAATATTCGTTCCGATTTTTGCAATTATCGGTGCAGTAGTTTCCCTGGCTGCCCTTTTCTGCAAAGAAAGAGTTATTGAAGAAAAAATAGAAAACAGAAAAAAGGTTAAATTCTTCGAGGGAGCAAAATATGCACTGAAAAACAAATATCTGTGGATAGTGAATATTTCAAACATTGTCGGTCAGTGGCAGTGGCTTATGGCTTCAATTCTTGATTTGTGGTTCATATATCTTCTTCGTACCGAATCAATTATGGGTGTTGCCAAGAACCTTGTTGTTATCGGTATGACCGCAGGTAATATTCTTTGCCCCATTCTCACTGCAAAATTCCAGAAAAGAGATATTCTTCTTGTATCAAAAGCAGTTGCCCTTGTTATTCTTTTCGGTGCACTCTTTGCCGTAAAATCCGAAAATCTTATAATTTATCTTGTTCTTATGTTCCTTCGTAACACCATTCAGCCTGTTGAAACAGGTGTTGCACAGGGCTTGGGGGCAGATATTCAGAACTATCACCACTGGAAATACGGTGAACGTTCCGACTCGGTTTCGGGTGTGTTCAGCTGGTTTTTGAACCCTCTGAATATGGGACTGGGTTATGTTCTTCCCTGGTTGCTTGCCCTCTGCGGTTTCACTTCCGACTGGGATGTTTATTACGATTCAACCATTCTCAACAATGTATTTTATATCTATATCTGGGGTGCGATTATTTCAACGGCTTTGTTCGCGATTCCCTATTTCTTCTATGACCTTACAAAAGAAAAACACGATATGTGCGTAAAAGAACTGCAAGAACGTCTGGAAAAAGCCGAAAAAGAAGAAAGCGAGGAAACGGCAGTATGAAAAAGTTAATATCTGTTTTTATTGCTATTGCTCTTCTTTTAGCCTGTCTTTCTTCCTGCGAAATCGGTGACATCGGTAAGGGAAATCTTTCAGTAAAGTATAACCTTTCTGACGGTAATGCAATTGTTACGGGTGTGCCGGACAATGCCACCATTTCTGAAATTATAATTCCCGACGAATATGAGGGAAATCCCGTTACGGAAATTGCAGATTTTGCAATTGTCAATCTTGAAAATGTCACAAAAGTAACCATTGGTAAAAATGTAAAAACCATAGGCTTATGGGCTATGGAAAACAATAAAAAGCTTACAGCCATTGAAGTTGATGAAAACAATGAATATTTCTGCGATATAGACGGAGTTCTTTTTTCAAAGGATAAGAAAACACTGCTTTTCTATCCTGCTGCAAGAGATGTCAAAGAAGCTGAAGATGCAAACGGCAATAAGATTAAATCAATTTCATATGAGATTCCCGAAGGAGTTGAAACCATACGTACAAAGGCATTTTATAAATGCAGTGACCTTCGTGAAATAAAGCTTCCCTCTACATTGAAAAGCATTGAAGAAAAGGCATTTTTCCGTTGTTCAATGGGTGAAGTGATACTCCCTGAGGGACTAACTCTTATTGCAAAGGATGCCTTCGGTTATTGTCAGGGACTTAAAGAAATTGAGATCCCTTCAACGGTTACCGAAATAGGCGAATATGCATTCTATAACTGCACAGCTCTTCTGAATATCACGGTAAATTCAAAAGAAGAGGAAATTACCCTCGGTAAAAAATGGTACCCCACCGATAACGGCCTTGAAATAAAAGAGCTTGAAATAATGTGGACTGAATAAAAATATAAAATGCCATAGACAGATAATGCAGTAAACCTGATTATTCTGTCTGTGGCATTATTATATCGCAACGGTCAGTTTTTTTACTGAGTTCAATAATTTTTTTATTTTTATTCTGAGCATATTTTTTAGCAGTTGCGGCTCCGCCAAAATCACGGTAAATACAGGTTATAATATAGTCACTTTTGTCTGTCATCCACCTGTTTCTTTTTAGAATTGCCGATTTCGGATGCGCACCTGATACTTCGTCCGGAATAATTATACTGTCATACATAGAATTATAATATTCTTGATTGGTGTTTAGTTCGTTTGAAAAATATGGCTTGACCAGATGCAGTTTTATTTCGGGATATCTGATTTTCAATTTTCTTACACATCCGCTAAATGCATTGTCGAAATCGCCCATTCCCCCTGTCAAAAATTCAGTTACACCGTGCTGTGTTATCAGATTCTCAACTGTATCATATAACGCTGAATTAATGTTTACAAACAAATCGCGGTGCCCAAAGCCTGTGCATACAATATTTTTCAAAATCAAACCCACCCTGATGTAAAAGTTTCTGAAAACAGAACAATAATATTATATAGTTTCTGAATAGAAAACACAAGTGCTGTAAAATATTTTTGAAAATAAAACTTTTAGTGAGGGTGTTCTTGTGTTTGATTTTGGTTTAAGGCTTAAAGAATTGAGAGTTCAGCATAAACTGTCGCAAGAACAGTTGGGACGGCGTGTTGACAGAAGCAAATCGGTTATCAGCAGTTATGAAAATAATTTAAAAATGCCTTCGGTTGATATATTGAAGGAATTTGCATTAATTTTTAATGTTTCTCTTGATTATCTTGTGGGAATAGATAAAAATGAAATGATTTCCGTAAACGGACTGACTCAGCAGCAAAAGCAATTGCTTTCGACATTGGTTTTTGAATTTCACGATAATACCCAAAGAACAGCAGGGCTCAGCGAAAGACAGCAGGAAATACTTAATATATTAATGAAGGAGTTTTCTAAATAAAAATTATATCTGATTATAAATTTTTTTAAGTTACAGGAACGTGCGAAGCAAATATGATGCCGACCGCAGGTCCCGAAACATTTGCGAAGCAAATATTTCATATGAACGAAGTTCATATTTCACATTGCGAAGCAATATTTCACTCACACC
>JAZSRT010000114.1:0-24592 GCA_045538645.1 Acutalibacteraceae bacterium
GCAAGGCAAACGGCATGAACTACTCAACATTCATGAACGGTCTCAAGAAGGCAGGCATCACTCTCAACAGAAAGATGCTCCCAGAGATCGCAATCGCTGATCCCGCTGCTTTCACAGCTCTTACAGAACAGGCTAAGGCTGCTCTCAAATAAGTTCAGCTTATTAATGAATCAAGGCTTAAGTTTACTTTTATCGGTAAACTTAAGCCTGTTTTTTTACGCCTTTTTTGCAAGCGATGAATTTTTGTATTCATCGTCTTCGGTCACTTCTTTTATAATTTTTATATTTTCGGGAAAAACAATTTCCTGTGATTCGTCTGTAAGCTCAATTTCCATAATGGCTTTGTCATTCCAGAAGGGATATATATCTATCTCAAAATACATATTTCCGCTGACTAAACAGTATCTTGTTTTTCTGATTTCATTTCTTGAGGGGTCTGCCTTTTCAAGCAGCTCATTATACTCTTCTTCGGATATTCTCTCTTCCGTCTCTATGCGCTGTATGTCGGAAACTCTTGTTTTTGATGTTTTGAAATAAATATACTTGCCGTTTGCACCTCTTTTTCTTACACGGCACTCGTCGGCATTCTCTTCAAGAATGTATGTCTGGCTGATTTCTATTTTTTTACAGAAAGGATTATTACTGAGTTCATCCGTATCGGGGTATTCTATCAGGAATTTACGCTCAGTTTCAAAAGGTTCGGGCTCACCGAGGAAAGATGCAATTTCTGCGGTAAGTCTTTTCATTTTGCCTTCAAAATCCGTTGAATTGTCTATTATTCTTAAATGAGGATGGCCTGTCCATACACTTATGAGCTTTTCGTCAAGCTGCGCCGCCTGTTCAACAGTTTCGGTACGTGCGGTATTGTTTGCCGTAGTATAGAATTTCTCGGCACCCTTTGCGGCAGTAACAAGATGAAAAACCGCATCGTAGCTGTCTCTTAAAATAACTTCATCGGTATTTGCAAAACCGAGCACCTGAGAAAACTCCTCTTCGGTCATATATGCCTTATTATCAACGGCACCTCTGTCGCACACAATAAGAACCTTATCAGTATTCATAGTTTTTGCGGCAAGCTCAAAGGTTTCTTCCTTTTTAAGCTGAAGTGACATAACACACTTCTGAAAATCTGCATTTGTGCCCACTGTCCAGGGGGCAACACCGCCCGATATCAGTTCCGTTGCTGTTTCGGGTACAAATAAAACAGTATAGCCCATATCTGAAAAAGCCTTGTTTATCCATTGAAGCCCCGTAGATTTACCGGCACAGGGGCCGCCCGTAACAACTATTTTTGTGATTTTCATATAAACAACTCCCCATTATTCGTGTTACAAAAAAAGCTCATTGTATGAATGAGCTTTTGGTTCTGAAAAAGGTTTATGCAAAAAGCTTTTCTGCGGCAGCAAGGTCTTCGTGATTATCAATCTCAAGCCATCTGCCTTCAAGAGGACAAGCCTCAAAAACAACATCGGAAAGAATATCATTAAGAGCAACTTCACTCCATTTTTTCAATTCCTTCATATCTTCTATATATTCGGCACACTTATCAAAAAATGCTTTTCCGCCCTCTTCCGAGAACTTATAAACATCTATGGAGCATCCCAGTGCATTTTCAGGAGTTACGGTTTTTGCAATTTCAATAAGGCGTCCGTTCTGTTCAACAACCTTCATTGATTCTTCCATATATGTACCCATATCCGTGACTATTGCATTTTCACCCTTGAATGTAAGCAATGCCTTAATAACAGATGCATCAAAGAAAACATCTGCATTCATCATAAGAAATTCTTTACCGTAAAATGTATCCTTGCCGAGATATGCGGAATACATATTGTTTGTTGTGGCATAGTCCGCAGAATTAATTATCTTTATATCCGAATACTTTTCTTTTACCGCTTTTTCGAGAATTTCAGCCTTATATCCGCTTATGACGGTTATATCCGTAATACCGTTTTCAAGAAGATTTTCTATCTGCTTGATAAGAATGGGCTTACCGTTTACGGGAACTAAAGATTTAGGACAGTTATCTGTGATAGGTGCAAGTCTTGAACCAAAACCTGCTGCAAGGATCAATGCTTTCATATTTCTCTCCCATTAATCATTATTTTGTATTTTTTTATTCTTCTTATTGTGAATAAGTACAACAGTAATTCTGAACAGCAAAATCACAACCTCTGTTATGCAGGTTGCAATACCGACGGTTTTCGCATCCATAGTACCGCTGATAAACAGAATCAACAGTTGGACTGCGTGAATAACAGCACCGACAACAACCGAAATGTTTGCATATTTTGCAAGCCCCATAGGACTCAGAATCGGGAAACCGAATATATAATTGGGCAATGTAATCAGAATTACAGGAATGAAAACGCGGAAAATTTCTGCAGATGCAGCATATTCTTTTCCGAGGAACAGCACACAGAAGGGCTCTGCGAATATCCATAATATTACGCATCCCGCAAAAATAACAGGCATCAGCACAAGCATTATCTTTTTGATAAGCTTATAATTCTTATTTTTCACCATATACGGATACAAAGAATCCGCTATTGGCGAAAAAGCACTTTTTGCTGTTGTCATAAGCTTTTCCGCAGATGTATAGTAGCCAAGCAGAGCACTGCCCTCAGGGAACCAGAATCCGAGTATCAGTGTATTTGCCGCACCGTAAACAGTGGAAGCAATACGGGAAACAAAGAAGCCTGCAGAACGTTTCATCGTCGCCATAATATAAGAAGGTGAAACTTTACAGAATCTTACTCCGAGCTTATGATATACATCATAATATGTCCATACACAGCTTCCTATTGCTCCGAGTGCATTAAACAGAGGAATCAGATAGCTCTGACTTTTATCTTTAAGGAAAACAAAAATGCACACCGTAAAAAACAGCTTCACGGCAACAGTTCTGTATGTGATTGCCGACATCTTTTCGTTTCCGCGGTATAGAAAATCGGGCAGCATAGAATTAAACATTGTTGCAAAGAAAAACAGTTGGAACAGTATAACATTTGCATTGAAGCGTTCAACACTTATACAAAGCACCGATACAACTGCAAAGCAAAGTACACCCAGAATAATTTTACACCATATAACAGCCGAAAGTATCTGAGATTGCTTTTGCTTATCGTCTTTATTCTTTGCGATATCCTCGGTTGCAGAAAGAATAAAACCAAAATCAAGTATAAGCTGAACATAAACGGCAAACGCCTGCGCAAAACTGACGATTCCGTAAACCTCGGGAGAAAGAATTCTCGTCTGATACGGAACAGTTATAAGCCCGAACAGATAGTTTGAAAAGGTCAGAATATACAGCATCACCGTATTTTTCATTAAAACTGTCTTTTTGTTATCCATTTTTAATATGCTGAATTATCCTTTCTGCAATTACTTCAGACGCATTTCCTTTTTCGTGGTAATTCATCTTTTTGTTGAATTCTTTAATCTGTAAATTATATGCGTCCCTGTCAAAAAGACGTATCCTTTCAATAAACTCACCGTTATTTTCCGCAAGCATAAAGGGAAGGGAGTGTATATCGAAATAAAGCTCTCTGTCCTTCATATATTCTTCTATATCCGTGGCAAAAAGATAAACGGGCATTTCAAGCATACCCGCTTCAAAAATTACACTTGAATAATCGCTTACAACAGCATCTGCACAGGGAAGAAGCTCATAAAGGTCGGGGTATTTTGTAACATTTATTATATTTTCGGAATATTTTATAAAATCAGCTTTATCTGCCATATTGGGATGGAGACGGACAGCGAACACCCATTCTTCCCCTGTGGCTTTATTCAACTCTTCAAGAACTCCCGAAAAGTCGATTTTATAGCAATCCGTGGAAAAATCTGCCCTGAAAGTGGGCACATATAAGATTATTTTTTTGTCAGCAGGAAGTCCTGCACTTATTCTGACTGTATTCTTTTTATCATCAGAAACACTGAACATAGAATCAAGACGCGGAGTGCCGCATTCCAGAACTTCACCCTTATACCAGAAAGAATTTTTTACAATATCGGTAAAATAATCACATCCGGAAATTATTATATCAATAAGTGATGAATCGTATTTTGCGTGCTCTGTATATGTTTTTTCAAGGGTCTTTTCGGTATCCTTTTCAATCTTTTTAAGAGGAACTCCGCCGTGCCACAGCTGAACATAAAACTGACCCTTGCGTTTGATTATTTCTGCATTCATACGGCAGTTATTGACCCACACACCGGCTGATGCCATCTCTTTATAAAAAGCTACAGACTGATACGGCACACTGCGTATTCCATCGGGCAAAGATTTTTCGGAACCCTCTTTTGTTGCCCATACAATATCCGCATCGGGATACATTTCTTTAAGCTTAAGTGCCACAGACTTCGGATTATCGCCAAAACCGCGTCCCGAAAAATTGATAAACACAGCCTTATTCTTATCAACAGGCTTTACTCTGAAAACAAGCATTAGCATACGCACCGCAGAACGCTTAACCAGTATGGCAATTCTTGTCAGCTTTTTATTTTTTAACAGAATACTTTTAATTTTATCCAAAATACTATTCTCCGATCACAAAAACATATCAGAATTATTTCAGCTTATCAAAGAGATTACTTTTTGAATTCTGCATTTTATATAAGGTTTTTGCCAATGCAAAATTCAGAAATACACTTTTGGTTGAAAAAACGGCATTGCATATAATTTCCTGTTTTCTCTGTCCCTTGGCATATTTTATTGCTTCAAGGCAGTTTGAATCTTCAAACAGATTTTTTATAACAGCCTTCTGCTGTTTTTTTGTAAGCCCCGATTTTTCACTGCAGTTTTTAACAATACCGGAAACCACGTGCTTTATGTGCATATTGCTTACGGTTTCACGGTTTTCTCCGTCAAAAAGTCCGTTATTTTCAAAAATATTTTTCATAAGCACATAACGCTTGTCTATTATTTCAAAATAATCAGGCAGATACTTCTGTGTCAGAGCTTCTTTTGAAAATTTAATATAATGATAAATACATCCGTCAACTAAAGAAAGCTTTGAAATCTTATCAAACACTTTGCAGTTAAAAAGATAATCCTCTATAAGGGTCTGATTTTCAAATCTGACACCTGTGGAATCAATAAAGGATTTTTTATAGAGTTTATTCCATGTAAAAGCAAAAAGACGCTTTTTATCAAGCAGGGCAATTTTGTCAAGTATGCTGCTTTTGTCAGAAACAATAACCGTTTCCCCTGTAGAATCTTCAACCGAAACACTTACACTGCCGTCGGGGTTCATTGTATCGTGATAAAATCCGCTGACTACAACATCGGCACCGTCAGAATGTGACAAAAGTCTTTCATATGCATGGGGTTCCACACGGTCATCGGCATCAACAAAGGTAAAATATTCACCTTGCACAAGCTCAAGACCTGAGTTTCTTGCTGCACTGAGGCCCTCATTTTTTTCTTTATTCAGAAATATAATTCCGGGGTATTGAGATTTATACTTTTCAATTATCTGTTCCGTTGAATCTCTGCTTCCGTCATTTACAATAATGACTTCAATATTTTTCATAGTCTGGGAAAGAACACTTTCTATTGCGGCAGAAAGTGTTGCTTCTCCGTTATACACGGGAATAATAACCGATAATGCAGGTTTCATATAATTTTCTCCTAAAAAATCCGGACAAAGATTCCGAACTCACTGTGTTTATTCAACGACAGAAAGCCTTACGGCATATCCTAACAATACAAACATAATTATTGTTGCGCCTGAAAGAGTATAGAACAGACAGGCAATAAACATTCCGCAGGCAAGAAGACTCAGAACACCAAGCATAAGAATGCCTGTATCCTTTGACTTTTTACTGTCTTTATATCTGAGAACAATGGTATCCTTTGCACAAAGAACAAAGAACAGTAAAATAACCAGTGTGCCCACAATACCGTTGCCCATCAATAATTCAATAAAGCTGTTATGTATGGAGTAGCCTGTGGATATTCTCATAGAGGGATCTATTTCATTTGCTACGGTATGATAATTTCTCGGGCCCACGCCAAATATCATATTTTCCTTGAAAACAGTAAGCAAACCTTCTTTCCAGAGGTCAAATCTGCCGTTTGACATATCGGATTTAACAACAACATCCTGTCGCTCAAGACTTTCAATCGTATGCTGTTTTTCGGTGGTGACTTCCTCACCTGTTGAAGGTTCGGCTTCGGCAGTAGTTTCATTCTGCTGAGTTTCCGATGTATCCGTTGTGAATTCATCTTCAACGGTAGTTTCTTCCGAAGAAACAGTTTCTTCTTCGGTGGTGCCTTCTTCAGTAAACACATCTGAAGCAAGCTCAATTCCGTAGCGTACATAAGGAAGAACATTTTTTGTAATCTGCACGGACAGATAACAGCATCCCGTACAGACAACAGCCAATACAACGGCTGCTATTTCTTTAAGTATAAAATGGAGGTTCTTTTTTCCGATAAATATAAATGAAAGATACCACACGCCAACAAACACTGTCAGACACAGTATCAGAAGACCCATTCTTGAGTTTGAAAGAACAATATAAAGATACTGACAGATGATATTGACAATATGGAATATTTTTTCTGCTTTTTTCTTTGAAAAGAAGAGCACAAAAAGGCTCATACAGATAACCGCAATACATATAGCCGATGCAAAATTGGGGTCAACAAAAATACCCCAGAGACGCATTACCACAACACCGTAATGTTCACGCACAAAGCCCTGCACAATTTCAGAGGTTTCGCCCCAGAGATATCTGTTCTGTGTATAGGAAATATCCGCAAAATACATAAATACAGATATGGCAACCGCAACAAACCATACTGCACCCACACTGTTACTTATGATACGCAGCTCATTTTTTATACCCTTCCGGTCTTTTTTAAGACTTACAACATATAAAAGACAAAACTGTATAAATAAATTGGCAATGGATTTAACATTCTCTATATATCCGTACTTAAAGCCCACAACAGAAGATACCGCTGTCAGCACACCGAATGCAGCCAGCAGCCAGATATATTTTGTTTTCCATATATTCTTAAATATAACAACATCCCAAAAAACCAATAAAACCGCAATGCCTATAACGGCAAGATTGAGTATGTCACTCATAAGATACGGCTGAAGGGCTGTTATATTCTGTCGTGCGAGAGAATATATAATAACCGTAATTATATATCCCACACGGATACCGGCATATAACTTTTCGTTTTTAAGCAAATTCACAACCAACACTCCTTTGATAATATGAAGGATATTTAAGAAAATTTATCTTTCTGCCTTAAGCTTAGCAAAGAGTTTTGTGAATCTTCTTTTTACGAATGTTATTGTTTTGCTTTCAAGACAAACCAAGAAAGTTGAGTTCATCTTATAGGGGATAAGCATTATTTTCATATATGCGGATTTTGCTTTTGCGTTTTTGAGGCTCCACTTTACCGTAGGATTTCTGAGCATCTTTTTTATCTCGGCCTTCTTTTCTTTTCCTGAAAGTGTGCATCCGGGATTTGTTATGTTTTCCACACAGCCGATAAAACGCTCTATATATCTTCTTGCAAGAAATTCGCGGCTGTTTTCGTCATCAATTCCCCATTCTTTATAGAGGTCTGTCATCCAGCCGTGCTCTTCTTCACGCTTGGAATACATTTCGGGACGGTATTTTGCCGTTTCACTTTCGGCTCTTGCTCTCATAAAATGGTAGTACTTCTCTGAAGAAACCACTACTCTTTCAACATCTCTTATAACACTGAGATTAAAGGGGAAATCATCCCAGAAGGTATTGGGGAACAAAAGTCCTTTTTCGTGTATATATGAAGACAGAAAAAGCTTGTTCCAGGGAGTATACAGAAGATTCGAATCAAAAAGTCTGTACGCATTTTTTCTGAAATCCTGCTGAGTGGCAAAAACCTCGTCAGGCTGGAACTGCTCCTGAGATACAAATTCCGTATCCGAATAATATGTATCAATATAATAACCCGTTACAACATACTGTGCATTATGCTTTTCGGCAAGGTTATACATATCTTCAAGCATTGTTTTTTCTGCCCAGTCATCGGAATCCATAAAATACATATACTTTCCCTTTGCCTCAGGAATGGCAACATTTCTTGCAGAGGGAGCACCGCCGTTTTCTTTGTGTATGACCTTTATTCTCGGGTCTTTAGAAGCATACTCGTCGCATATTTCACCGCTGCGGTCTTTTGTTCCGTCATCAACGGCAAACATTTCCCATTCGGTAAGAGTCTGAGCCTGTATACTTTCTATTGCCTTACCCACAAAGTTTTCAACTCCGTAAACAGGCATTATAATTGAAATTTTAATTTCCTTTTCCATATTTACCCCTGAACCGCCTTTGCGGTATTTTATCATAAAACCTCATCTGCAACATTAAGAGCAGATTCTATTACCTTATCCATATCGTAATATTTATACTCGGCAAGTCTGCCGCCGAATATTACATTATTTTCTTTATCTGCAAGAACCTTATATTTACCGTAAAGCTCCTGATTTTTTTCATCATTTACGGGATAATACGCTTCCATACCCTCTTGCCGGGGAGAAGGGTACTCCTTTGTAATTACGGTTTTTTCCTGAGTTCCGAATTCAAAATGCTTATGCTCAATAATTCTTGTATAGGGAGTTTCACGGTCGGTGTAATTAACAACTGCAACCCCCTGGAAATTATCCGTATCAAGCACCTGATTCTCAAAACGCAGGCTTCTGTATTCAAGCTTGCCGAACTTATAATCATAAAAAGAATCAATAGTTCCTGTATAGATAATTTTTTCGGCAAGACTGTTATATTTTTCCCTGTCGGAATTATAATCCGCTCCGCATATTACTTCGGTACCCTCAAGCAGCTTTTCTATAAGTACATTGTAACCGCCCACAGGTATCCCCTGATAAGGGTCATTGAAATAATTGTTGTCGTAAGTAAATCTTACGGGCAAACGTTTTATTATAAATGCGGGAAGCTCTTTACAGTCTCTGCCCCACTGCTTTTCGGTATAGCCCTTTATAAGCTTACGGTATATATCCTCGCCCACAAGGCTTATTGCCTGTTCCTCAAGATTTGAAGGTTCGCCTTTTATAATACTTCTCTGCTCCTCAATTTTTGCCTTGGCTTCATCGGGAGTGATAACTCCCCAGAGCTTTGAAAATGTATTCATATTAAAAGGCATATTATATATTTCGCCCTTGTAATTAGCAACGGGGGAATTTGTAAAACGGTTAAACTCACAAAGAGAATTTACATATTCCCACACGCGCTTGTTTGCGGTGTGGAAAATATGGGCACCGTATTTATGCACGGTAATTCCTTCAGTTTTTTCACAGTAAACATTACCGCCGATATGATCTCTTTTTTCTAAAACGCAGCACTTTTTGCCGTGTTTTTTTGCCTCATACGCAAAAACCGAACCGAAAAGTCCGCTTCCTACAATAAGATAGTCGTATTTTTTCATTTTATCTTATCATCCTGTTAAAAAATATCACTTTTTACGAAAAAACATATAGATTTCCGTCAAAAAACTAATGGTCTGTTGAAAAAGTGCATAAAAATACACATTATTAGTTTCATAATACTATATTTTTCCTGATATGTCAACAAAACAGGGCTTTTATTACATAAAAAGGTTTCAATTTGTTACCATCATTGACAAATCCGACAATATTGCCCCCTCGGCAAACAGGTGTTTTAAGCAATATCAGACAAAAAAAGTAACAAAACTTTATCCTTAAAAATATAAAGCATATGCGTGTGACCGTATCGGCATATTTTTCAACAAGCTTTTCAAATTCGCTGTTCATCGTTATCAGCTCCTTTCACCTTAATAACGTTCCTGATATAAAAAAAGTTGCAACAGAAATAAATTTACCCGCCTAAAACCAATGGCGGGTAAATCAGGTATTTCTTTGCTGAATTAAAACTTTTCTATATATTCACTTGTAAGACGGGCACAGGCAAGAGTAATAAGCCTTGTTGTATTATACAAAGACATAAGATCAACATTATACATATTATCGGTAGCTGTATGTATAAGTAAGGGAGCAGCAAGTCCGTAATCGGCACCGTGGCTGGTTGACGGATCATAACAACGCCAAGACAAAGTAAGGGCAGGAAGACCGACTTTTCTGAAAGGTATAATATCGTGATAACCTGCACGAACAGGGGAATAATATGCATCCTCACCCAGATTGCCGAGTGTTTTTTTTGCTTCATCCAAAGCAATACTTCCGATATTGGATTTTGCCGCAGGAGAATAGTATGCACTGCTTGAAGAAGGTTCGGTGCTGACACACAGATAATATGCCCGTGTGGGGCTGTAAGTTTTATTTGGTTTTGCTGCCATATCAATATTAAAAACTATTTTATGACGTGCTTTTTCGGCAGCAGAAATTGAATTAAGATAACCGTAGGCACCGTAATAACCCTGTTCTTCACCTGCTGTGAACAGAAATCTTATTTCGGCACCAAAGTCTTTTTGTTTATTCTTGAAAAGTTTCGCTGTCTGTAACAATGCTACAGTTCCCGATGAATTATCTACCGCACCGCCTGTTCCGCGAACAGTATCATAATGAGCCATAACAAGTATAATATCGGGATTACTTTTTGCCGTGGGAATTTTTGCAATAATATTTCTGCCGAGTGTACCTCCGTAATAAAAGTCCTGCTTTTTGCAGTCGGAATAAGAATAACCGTATGAAATAAGTCTGTCATAAATCAGGTTTCCCGCATAATTCTGGGATGAGCTCCACCAGTTACGCACACCTATGTCATTTACCATCCAATACATATTACTTTCAAGGTCATCATAAGACACAGATGAGGGGAAAGAATTCAGCCATTTTTCCTTAAGCTGTTCCTGTGTGGGCTCGGGTGCTTTGGGCGGTTCTTTGAGCTTATCGCCCGGTGCTCGCAGTTGTTCAAGAGCTACAGAAGTACGAAGGATAAGTCTTGCATCCGCTGCGGTAATTTTTCCGTCTTCTATATAATCACCGTAATATAATACTTCACTGTCATATTCTTCAAGAGCTACAGACATACGCATAGCACTTCTTGCATCTCCCGCAGATACTTTTCCGTCACGGTCAATATCTCCGAGATAAAAAGTTTTTTCTTCATTTACATTGTTATCATCTGATAATTCACTTGCAAATGCATCAATTGATAAAAAACACGTTGAAAAAAGAGTAATTGCTGCCAGTGTCACCGACAACAGACATCTGCTGAGCTTCATATATTTTCTCTCCCAAAACAAACTTTATATATCTGTAGCTATATATTGTATAGTATTTTTTATCATACTTCAACCTTAACAGCAGTCATTTACGGATGTTTACACATCAAAGCATCAAAAAAAGAGTATTATTTACAGTTTGTTTAAATTTCAAGCAAATGCCTCTGTTGATATAGCTGCTTCCTTGTGATAAGATTTAACTAAATAATTATAAGGAGGCTCTATATGGCGACCTGGAAAAAAGTTGTTTTCATTGTTGTTCTTGTAACTTTTATAGGTCTTTCTTTGTCTTTCACATTTTTTTCGATAGCAAGAGATACCTTTGAATATAAAGAACAGGAAAACATTGCAGACACAGGGCTCAGCGGCTGGGAATTTTACGGCTTCAACGGTAACTCTGATACAACCCAAATATACATCGACTATGTACGGAGTGAATCGGGTACCGATCCCGACACATCAAAACCCATAGTAAGCGTGGGCGATTTTACGGTTGTAAGTGACGAATATGTACAGTTTATACATATCGGCAAGGATGTGCAATATATAGCAGATTCGGCTTTTTATTACTGCAAACAGCTTAAAGCCGTTTTTGTTGACGAAGAAAACCCGAATTATCGGTCGGTTGACGGAGTTTTATTTACAAAGGATATGAAAACTCTTGTGCTTCATCCCATAATGAACGGTCAGTGGAAGGTTGAACAGGGAATAAGCGACACTCCCGACACCTTCGATATTCCCGAAGGTGTTGAAAATGTAGGCAACTACAGCTTTTACAAAAACACGGATCTCGTTCATCTTACCTTCCCGTCCACACTTAAAACTATCGGCAATATGTCATTTTTCGGATGCGGAAATATGTGGAGCGTGTGGCTCCCCGAGGGCCTTACAAGCATCGGCGCAGATGCATTCAGCTATTGCGGAAGCTTAAGTCCCGTGATGTATATTCCTTCCACCGTTACCCATATTGATGATTATGCATTTTTCTCCTGTACGGGAATAAGCACGATGTATATGGGAGCAGACAGTGAAGAGGGTATTTCCTTCGGTGAAAGCTGGCTTCCGAAAAATGTTCTGAAGGTATTATATCACGCAGCAATCACCCCGGAATACGGCAAGACCCTTGAAGAAGCACAGGCAGAAAAAACACGTCTTGACAGTCTTAAGGAACAGGAGGGATAAGCAATGAGTAAAAAATCATCGGCTGAAAAAGTGCCGTTCAGACAAAAAGCAGGAAACCTTGTTTCCGAATTCAGAACTCACTGGAATACTCCTGCCGAAGGAAAATATGTTCCGTATAAAGAATATATATCCATCTTTCTTGCAGTCGGCGGTAACTACTCCGCACAGCACCTTTTAGGATTTTTATCCTTCGGAACAGGCTGTTACCTTGTGGCTTATTATTACGAAATACCCATTCTTACATTCTCAGCAATAAACGCATTTTTCTTAGTTTCGGGCTATCTCTGGAGTATGCTCAATATGGGTATTGATGCAAATCTGGGAATACTTCCTAAAAAAACCGAAAATAAATATTTTACCCTGTATCTGAGTGTGGCGGCACTGGGACTTATTCTTCTGATATTTGATATGTCAAAAATTATCCCCTTCCCCGATGCATTCAGAGATTATATGAATACGAAATGGCAGGGGCTCAATCTCTACAGCATTCTTAAAATATTCGGAATTCATATGTTTGTTTCGGGATGGGGCGGATTCAGATGCATTATTATCAAGAAAAAGCTCATCCCCAAGCTCGGCAGATACAAGGTGTTTGCATATGCAAATATAATTCAGTGCCTTATTATGGTTGTTCTTATCTGTGAGCTTCCTTTATATGAACAGCCTCTTATCGACAGAGTATGGAAGCTTTATGTTCTCTTCCAGCTTTTCGGCATGTTCGGCTTTACGGGTTCACCTCAGCAGATAGCCGACAATATAAGCCCCAACGGGCACGAAAGAATGCTCATACGCTGCTGGCCCGTTAAGCTCAGTCATCTGCTCAGGTCAATTATGACTATGGTAATCCCCACAGTATCGGGAATGTTCTTTGTTAACGGCATAAGAGACAGAGGAACCTTCCAGTATATCATCCCCATTGCATTGGGACTCAGTGTGGTTATGATGTATTCGGGACTGGGCAAAATAAAAGAACGAATCCCCGCACCGCCTCTTAATAAGAAAAAATACTATTCCTTCTGGGACTGCATAGACGGTATTATGAAAAACAAATACCTGTGGATAAAACAGGCTTCGGCCCTTTTAGACTCTCTCGGAAACGGTATGATTGGTATCGGTCAGATTCTTCTTATATACACATGGAGAGAAACAGGCTTTTTCTTCGCAGTTGCCGAAAACGCCATAGCATTTGTTGGAAATCCCGGTGCGTTCTTAGCTCCGTGGATAAGAAAACGCTTCCAGTTCAAAACACTCTTTGTGTTCAAGCAGCTCATAATGTTCTTTTCAAGCGGAATATTTATTCTCGCTTTCCTTTTCCTCGGTGATTCCCCCATGCTTTGCGGACTTGTTCTGTTTGTAGGCATATGCCTTCGTGATGCATTAAAATCCGCCATTGAAGAAGCCTCTCTTGATATGGATATCAGAATCAGCGACTATCAGATGTATATTTCGGGTGAACGCTTTGAAGCATATCAGGGTGTTGTAGGTTGGTTCACAGGCCCTATTTCCGCTCTTATAAGCCTTATTATTCCCCTTATGTTCTACCGTGTAGGCTTTACATCAGACTGGGATGTTCTGTTTATAGCCGATGTCAGAGTAAAATGTATGATAATAGGTCTTGCTTTTGATATGGCAGGTTATCTCTTAATGAGTCTTCCCTATTTGTTCTTCTGGGATTACACAGACGAAAAACACGCATTTATTATGGAAGAACTCAAAAAACGTGCAGATGCATTAGCCGCAGAGGACGAAGCCACAGAAAGCAACACCGAAACAATCGAAAACACGGTATCAAATTCAGTTTCAACAGAATAGCAAAAAAAAGAGAAACGGCAACAGCACCGTTTCTCTTTTTTCATTCACTATTGAAAAAATTGCTCATCTTTCATATAATAATGTAAAATAATATGGTTTGTGTTCATTTAAACAAGTTCATATAATGCTTTGATAATATCTCTGTAACTGATATCTTCCGCATAGGCAAACTGTTTGCGGTATTTTTCCCACATTTGTTCAAGCTCTATGCTTTCGCTGATATTATTCATAATAAGCTCCACATCGGCAATCTGATTTACAGTGCCTCTGTGTTCGGCAGTTGCTTTCAAAGCCTTAGTGAATAATCCCTTATCGTATTCTTGTGTAGTTGAAAGAATATAAGCATCATAAAAATCTCTCGGGCGGGTATTGAACACACCTCTGCGAAAAATTGTTTCAACTTTTTCTGCCATAACTGTTTCAATATTATACGCCCAAAGCGAATACGAATTTGCATTATCAAATATTTCAGAAAATTCATACTGAACAGGCTCAGGTGTAATTGCATCACCGGTGGATATATCAACAGAAAGAGGAGTTAAAAGCGTGTCATATTTTGCGTTTATCATAACACGGTAACCGCCATAAATATCGTCATCACGAATGGGGATAATGTTTCCCACATCAAAAGTCACATCATCATCCGCATCAACAGAACAAATATCGGTTAATACTCTGATTATAATTTCAGGCAGAAGCGGTAAATTTTTGAGAGTTGTATCAAGATCCATTGTTGCCCTGTTATCAAGGCCGACAATAGCGGCAACTAACAATCCCCCTTTCAAAACGAATTTATCCTTATACTCTGATTTTGAAAGTCGAACAAGCAAGCGCTCAAACATATAATTTTGCAAAATCACTTGTGCCGGAATGCCTTTCTGCTTTGCAATATTTTTAGTTTTTGCTTTTAAGCTCATAGTATTACTCATAAGAGTACCTCCATGTATTTTCTCAAAACACCCGATACCCGAAGCTGTTTTGCATAATCATAAAGTCGGTTAAGATTTTTATCAGGTCTTGCAGCATAAAGTTTTAACGCAGAAAGAAAAGTTTCAGTACCAACTCTATTACGGCTTCTTACAATATCGCATATTGTTCTTTCAAGATCATATGTGTTTACTTTGTTTCTGAATGTAGTTTTCATTGTTATTTTTCCCAGTTCAAACAATTCGGGTTTTACAAAATATAATTTACACTGTTCACTGATTGCAGAAGAAGGAATACAGTCTGAAGGTGCTGTTACCGTATGCACAAAAGGTGTTCTGTCGGATATTCCGTGAAGAAACAAGGCTGTTTCATGAGAGAAGATAATTTTATTTGAACGCAACCCTATTGAGAGCAGTTCATCCTGTATATCATCTTCAAAAATATATTGACCGTTTGCAATTCTTTGTATTTTATTGTTTGAAACTAATTTAGAAAGCACGGCACGTGAAATACCGGCTTCTGCAGCTTTTGCCGTTGTTATAATTCCTCCGTTTGCTTCGGCTATATTTTTAAGTTTTGACAAACTATCCATAACACACCTCCAATATACATTTACCATAATATTATAATTAATATTATGATGAATGTCAACCAATTTTAAGTTTAATGGCAAAATCGACTCAGCAAATCGTATCCCCGAATTAATGTATGTATTAATTGATAAATTTTATAACGAGGAAAGAAAAAATGACTGCTTTACTTATTATTATATACATTGTTTTTGTGTCTTTAGGTCTGCCTGATTCGCTTTTCGGGGTTTCCTGGCCTGTTGTGCATACGGATTTTAATATGCCTGAGAGCTTTGCCTCTTTTTACAGTATAATAACAGGTATATGCACAGGCGGTGTCAGCTTTGTTGCGGGAAAAATGCTCAGACGTTTCGGCACTGCAAAGGTAACGCTTTTTTCAACGCTTCTCACGGCAATAGCACTTTTCGGTATAAGTATATCCCCCAACATCGTCGTTATGATGATTTGCTCCGTAATTCTCGGCTACGGTGCAGGGGCAATTGATACGGGACTTAACAATTTCATTTCCCTTCACTATAAGGCACGGCATATGAACTGGCTTCACTGCTGTTGGGGATTGGGTGTTACCATAAGTCCCCTTATTATGTCAGGATTTTTGTCGGAGCAGGCAGGCTCATGGCGAAACGGCTATCGGGTTGTTGCACTGTTGCAGCTTTCAATTGCCGCTGTTATACTTTTTTCACTGAGAAAATGGGAAAATACAGAAAAAAATGCCGAAGCAGAAACTGCCGAAGACGGGGGAAGCGGAAAGCTTTTTGACCTTCTTAAAATTAAGGGAGTTATCACAAGCATACTCTCAATGGGCTTTTACTGCGGAATGGAATTCACTTTGGGTACCTGGGGAGCTACATATGCCGTAAATACATTTATGATTGCACCCGATGAAGCGGCAAAATGGGTTTCGCTTTATTACGGCGGTATAATGCTGGGGCGGATAATTGCAGGCTTTGCTTCTATAAAATTCAACGATAAAACACTTATTAAAAGCGGCATTATCACGGCATTTGCAGGAATTATTATTTTTGCATTACCCTTCGGGAAATACTCACTTTTTGGATTTTTACTTATAGGCATAGGATTCGGACCGATTTTTCCTTCAATACTGCATTCGGTCCCCGAAAGATTCGGAAAAACATATTCGGCAGACCTTACAGGTTATCATATGGGCGGTGCATACGGAATCGGCTTTTTCTTTCAGCTGCTCTACGGCTTTATTGCCACCGCAACCACCTTTACAATAACCCCATTTATTCTTCTTGCCCTGTGTCTCGGCGTTTTTGTCTCAAATGAAATAACATTAAAAAAACTGAAGTAAAATAAAAACAAAGCACAGCAAACGGCTTTAAGCTTCCGTCAGCTGTGCTTTTTATAGTTTATTCACGAAAAGTTTGGGAATTTATCATCACCATCTTTAATACATTGTGCTTCGCACTTAAGAAAACCCCCGGCGAGGGTTTTCTTAACAACTTTCCTGCGCTAATAGAGGTAAAAAAGGATTTCGCTGTCTGCGGACAGCGACAAGAGGCTCTGCCTCTTGACACCGTGACCTTTCGAGAAAGGTCAATCAAAGCTTCAATCCGGCACTCCCGTGCCGAACCGCATTCCCCAAACTTTCGGTGAAGAACCTTTTTATATTTATTCAATCAGAAAGAAACCTGAAAAGTGAATTTTTCAGAGCTCAGTCTTACCGAACATCCGTCAACAAGCAATGTGGAAAAATCTGTTTTCAGACGTCTTTCGTTAAGATATGTTCCGTTGACTGAATTACAGTCGCTTATGTAATAATGGTTATTGCTGAAAAAAATCTTTGCGTGTACCCTGCTTATTGCAGTATTGTCTGTTATACAGAAATCTACTTTAGCCGGGTCTCTGCCGATCAAAAACTCATCTGCGGTTATGTGAATGATACTGTTATCTTTCTGACGAACTAAAAATGCAGCGGGTCTTGCGTGACTTACATATTCCTGAACAGGGATTTCCGGTTCAGGACTGATATCCTCTGCAAAATGCTTATCTTCAGGTATTTCTTCTATAAATTCAGGAAAAGCATTAACGGGAACTTTGGGTTCCTGATTTATATAACCGTCAAACTCTTCCTCAGGTGCTTCTATTTTATCCTCGGGGGCTTCTGCTTCCTTCTCTTCTTCTCTGAACTGTATCAGGGCTCCGCACCTTGCGCAGAATTTAGAAACTGTTTTGAGCTTACCGCCGCAATTGCCGCAATAAACTGTTCCGTCGTCATCAACATAACAGAATTCACTGCGTTCCTTAACAGGTGTATAAACATCGTCAGGAATCGGAAAACCTACTACTTCATCGTGGGGCAGCATCACCCATTCATCAGCATTAGCCGCATCATTATTGTTACATTCTTCTTCAATCGGGGCAAATGCGGAACCTTCTGCAGGGATCGGAGCATCGGAAATATCTTCTATTTTTTCATAAACTTCAGCTATGCTGTTATCGGGCATTCCGGAAATATCAACCGCATCTTCACCGATATTTTCTTCTTCAATAAAGGTAAAAGCATTTTCTTCAGCCGGTACTTCTTCTGCAACAGAAAAAGCATTTTCTGCTGTTACTTGTTCTTCTTCACTCAGCTTCGCTCCCAGTAATACGGCTGCATTTTCCAGTAAAGAGTTGATTGCTTCAATCTCTGCGGATTCTTCCTGCAAATCGGTTGCAAGTTCATTCAGTTCTTTATTTTCAACAAGGAGCAGTCTTTCAGAAAACTGATTAAGCGCAAAAAGACTGCGGGTAAGCTCTTCTTTGTAGGTTTTTGCTTCAAGCAATAAAAGTTTTAATGATTCCTGCATATTATTTTCCTCTTTCTGTAAATTTAATATATCAATACTCTTTTATACAATATATCGGAAGAATTCCGACAAGGGTTGTCTTATCACATATTCCGCCTGAGTATCATAAGGTGTGGGGGAAAGGTTTACTATTATTAAGTGGGCACCTCTGAAATCGGCAACAAAGCCTGCGGCGGGAAATACTGTCAGAGAAGAACCGCCTGCAATAAGCACATCCGCTTTTTCTATATGTTCAGCGGCATCATAAAAAGCTTTGCCGGGTAAAGCCTCTTCATAAAGTGTAACATCGGGTCTTACTTTACCGCCGCATATGTTACACAGAGGTATTCCTTTTGTTTCTGCTATGTAATTTTCGGCAAATTCCCTTTTGCAGTTCATACAGTAATTTCTTATTACGGTGCCGTGAAGCTCAATTACATTTTTACTGCCAGCCGCCTGATGAAGTCCGTCTATATTCTGTGTTATGACCGCCTTCAGCACACCGATTTTTTCAAGCTCTGCCAATGCATAATGAGTTTTATTGGGCTTTGCATCGGGATAGAGCATCTTCTCCCTGTAAAAATCAAAAAATCTTAAAGGCTCTTCATTAAGACAGGTACGGCTTAAGAGGTATTCCTTTGAGGCATCGGAATATATTCCCTTTGAGCTTCTGAAATCGGGGATGCCGCTGTCGGTGGAAACTCCCGCCCCGCCGAAAAATACCGCATGTTCCGAATTATAAAGAAGTTCTTTTATTTTTTGTAAATCCTTAAATCCGTTATCCATAATTCACCAACTCTATTTTACAGAAAATTCCGCTATTACACAGCAATTTTAATCTTTTATAAATTCAGCTGTCTTTTTTATAATATCGGCTACCTGTTTTGCGACAGCTTCTGTTCCTTCTTCGGACAAATGAATGGTATCTTCGCTTATGTAACGGTCAATATCCGAAGCAATAAGAGAATGAAGGTCATTGATGATTATTCCCTTTTTCTTAAATATCGGAACTATTATTTCATTGAACCTTTCAATATCCGAATTTTTGTTATATATATTCTTTTCGCTAACGGGGGTTGTTGTTGCAAATATTACTTTATCATAACGGGCAAGAAGAATATCTGCTATACGGCTCATATTTTCGATATATTCGCTTTCGGTTGTAAAGGTGCCGTCTGAGAAAAGATTGCATATATCCCACAGTCCGCTGTTAAAATGCACTATGCGGCTGCCTTCCATAGCAGAAGCCCAATCAAAAAGACCTCTCAGAATATATTTGGCAAAACGGCAGTTATCTTCGGGCTGAAAGATTTCAAAATCATCTCCGAGCAACTCTTCAACCCTTTTGCCGTAGCCTAATAAACGGATTGAATCTCCTAACAGTGTTATTTTCATAAAATACCGTCCCCCGTTTCCGATAACTCTTCTGCCGTGGGCATTGAATTCTGGGCACCTATGCGGCTTACGGCAATGCTTCCCACACGGTTTGCAAAATCGCAGGCTTTTAATATATTGCGGCTTTTATTATATTCAAGAGCAAGTGCAGCTGTAAAAGAATCACCTGCAGCAGTAGTGTCTCTGACCTTTGTGGGATAAGAGGGTAAAAAGTGTATATTCTTTCCGTCAAACACACTGCATCCACGTGCACCGAGCTTCAGAACAACATACATCGGCTTGCATCTTGCAAAAAGAATCTCCGATGCACTCAGAGCTGTTTTTTCATCCTCGGGGAAAATTCCCGTAAGTGCTTCTGTTTCGTTTTCGTTGGGGGTAATTATTGTCATCCCCTGCATTTTTTCGAGTGCGAAATTTTTTGCAGGTCCGCAATCAACAACTGTGATGAGCCCTTTCTCTATTGCCGTATTCACACATTTTATCACAACTTCTTCTCTTGTTTCAAACTGTACAAGAAGCATATCAAGATCATCGCTTATAAAAGAAGCGGCTTCTTCGGGAAGGATTTCGGCATTTGCACTCTCATAAACAATAATACGGTTTCGTCCTTCTCCGTCAATTAAAATTGCGGCAAGCCCCGTGGATATGCCTTCCTTTGAAACACCTGAAACATCCACATTATTATTTATAAGATTTTCTAAAAGCTTATTTCCGTTTATATCGTCTGCAACTTTTCCTATCATTTTAGTTTTAGCTCCGAGCCTTGCAAGCCCGATTGCCTGATTTGCACCCTTGCCGCCGCAGGCATAGGAATATCTGCTTCCGAGAACATTCTCACCCACATCGGGCAATTTATCTGCAGACAGAATAATATCCATATTGATACTGCCCATAACTGCGGCTTTTATATCACGGTACATAAAATCACCTCACTCAGAGAACGGCTCTGAAATCTCTTGCCGCGTCACTCATATTTTTGTCTTTCATAAAAAGAGCACTTGTTCCGAGAACAAAAATATCTGCTCCCTGACGGCTCAGCTTCATTCCGTTTTCAACACTTATGTTTCCGTCAACTTCAATGGGAATATGACCTCCCCCGAGAGAATCCAGCAGCCCTCTCGCATCTCTTACCTTTCTTTCGGCAAAGGGAATAATTTTTTGCCCTGCAAAGCCGGGATTCACAGTCATAACAAGTGCCATATCCATAAGCTCTGTCAGATATCGGAAGCTGTCAACGGGTGTTGCGGGATTAATTGCAAGCCCCGATTTTACTCCCTTGGCTTTTATTTTTTCAAGTGTTCTTGCAATATGTACTTCCGATTCATAGTGAACACACAGTATGTCCTTTTCACAAAGACACATACTGTCAATAAAGTCTGACGGCTGATTTACCATCATATGCACATCAAGCGGCATATCCGTAATATTTTTAATTGCATTAACAAGATCAAAGCCGAGGGTTATATTGGGAACAAACCTGCCGTCCATAATATCTATATGCAGATAGTCTGCTCCCGCTTTTTCAATTTCTTTTATTGACCTTTCCATATTGAGAAGGTCTGCACACATTATTGATGCTGACAGTAATTTTTTCATTTTTATCATTCCCGTATGTTTTATATATTCCGATGTTTTATCACTGTATATAATATTCATTTTCAGTATAAAGTATCTGCAGATTTTTTTCAACTGTTAAAAACTCATTTTTCCTCGGGAAGAAACGGAATATATTCACCGTAACGGTAGGGTCTTACAGGGCGTACAAAGGGCGGAGTGCTGAAATACAAAAGCAGACACTCACCTATATTTTTATAGTCACTTACAAACTCATACCCTGCGAGTTCTCCGTTTTTTATCCTCTTTTTAATGGTATTATGGTAAGAATACAACACCGACACCCCTTTTTTCGGAGTATCGGTGTATTAGTATTTATTATTCAAAAATAATTATCTGATTTGCTATTCTTTTATCTGTTCTGTCAGGACATATGAATTGTTGTCATCATATCTGCGTTCGTCATAGCTTGTACCCTTGCTCAGTTCGCCGTTATGAAAAACAAGTTCAATGTATCTTTTATCATATTTATCGATATGGTCTTCTGCCAAAGGATTACTCACCCCGTAACAGAAAATTCTGTAGCGGGTTTCGGTTACACCGTTTTCAACAGATGTTACCGCAGTATAAATATTTCCGAACTCACTGCCGAAACGGTTCATAATATCTTCTTCTCTGTCACCCTTTTTTAGTGAACCGAAATATTCTGTCATTTCATCCATATCGGTTCTGATACTGCTGTCCACATAACCGAATGTAATATATTTGCCGTAATACATATTTTTATTGAGATTTCCCACGGCTTTTCCTGTTATAACCCCGTTTTCGGCTTTGATCCCTATAAAACCGTTTCCTTTAATATGTTTTTCAGGGCTGAACCAGATACTGAAGCCGTCAATAAAATCAAAGTTTTCCATTCGGTTGTCAAACTGTTTTTTTGTAAGCTTATCAAGAGAATTCCTGTAAGACTCCATAGGAGTAAAGCCTTCATTATAAAGCAGCTCAGTTACACCCGTCAGGCTGTCTCCCGTACTGATTACGGAATATAAAGCATCGGTTTCTTCGCTGATATAAATATCGTATTCGCTGAACCATCTGGGATAATCATCAATATATGTGTTACTTGTCTCATGAAGTATACATGAAAACAGGGCAAAAACAAAATACACACCTGCAAAAACGGATATTTTAAGTACGGGTTTATTTATCTTTTTAGCAGAACCTCTTTTTAAGCGGTAGGAAGAAATAAAACAGTACAATGCAAAAATAACGGGAAGACCGAAGGACACATATGAAGACAAAATGCCGGCATAATATCCTAATATCACATCCCCCATAGAAACGGGAGTAAATCTGTCTATAAGATATATGATATTTTCTTCTATGGCAGCAGGTGCCATCTGCGTATAAAGGCACATCAACACGGAAGCTGCAATAAGAAAATTGCTGAGTCCTATAAAAAACAGCATTTTCCGGTAATTCTTTGCACGTGCAAACATAATAAGAAATAACACAATGAAAATCATAGTAAAGCTTACAAATGCGCCGACAGGGTCTGCATCACCGTTATAATCTGCTGAATACATCCAGGTATCAAGAGGAAAACACAAATAATTCATAACAGCAATTATAACAAAAGCCAGTATGCCGAAAATGCTTTTCTCTGAATAAAGCTCTTCAAACTCATTAAAAATAAAATTTTTATCACTCTCATTTGTACCAAAATCTTCTATTGCTTTATTTACACTTTCCATATCATCGTAACCTATTTCCTTATAAAAATCAGCCTTATCAATAATATGACAGGTAAGCTCCGCTTTCAGTATCAATGCCTTCTTTTTCGGAATATTTTTAGGAACAAACGAATCCACAAAATCTGTAATTCTATTCATATTCTCACCCCCGCTTATCAGGCTAAAACGGCAGAGGGATTAACATCAATAACCTTTCTTACAGCCTGTGAATATGCATTCCATTCTTCCTTAACTTCCTCGAGTTGCTTAAGTCCTTTTTTTGTTATCTTATAGTATTTCCGTTTTCTTCCTTCAACTTCTACAATGTAGGATTTTACATAGCCGTTAGACTCAAAATTATGCAGAATAGGATATAATGTTCCTTCTTTAAACATAAATGTATTATCGCTTCTCTCTGCAATTCGCTTAATGATCATATAACCGTAAAGCTCTTCCTTTTCAAGAACAGACAGAACAAGCATAGCGCTGCTGCCTTTGGTAAGTTCTTTTTTAATATCCATTATTCTCTCTCCTTTATACATAGAATTTCAATACATAGAGTCTCTATGTATATAATAACAGCATTTTACCTGTTTGTCAACAAAAAAATTCAGCCCCTCTCCGTAATTAAGGAGAAGGGCTGATAATTAACTTTTTACAGCTTTGAAAATCCGTGGCTGTTCATAAGGGCGTCGAGCTTTATGCCTTGTTTGCACATGGGGCACTCGTGGGGACGCCATACCTGATAGCCTTCAAGGTCATTGGGATCGAAAATTGAATGCACGGGGTAACCGATGCAGTCTTTCTCTGTTGAGAAAATTGAAGAAATACCTGATACCTTACCGCCGTAATATCTTATGGCATCAATTGCGGCAAGTACTGTTTTACCCGAAGACACGGAAACTGCAACAATCATTACATTTTTATCCTTTATCATAGGAACAATGTTATCACGGAAAAGTATCTGATTGCTGTTTGTATATTCGGGAGATACAACATAAATGGATTTGTGCATATTCATATTGACTATGTTATCGGATTTTGTAAGGAAATTCGCAAGACAGGCACCGATAACTTCCGTTCCGTCAAGACAGAGAACGGTATCAACTTTTGTATCTGCATAATAATAGGAAGCAAGCTCCTCGGCAACAGCCTTGGCTTCAGAAAGACGGGATTTCTGAGAAACCACATCAATATAGTAGTTTGTATGACGGTTGCTTGTAGCAAAGTGGCCTAAAGCAACACGGAGAAACAGATTTTTTCTTTTGGTTTCATATTTGATAGTCTGTAAATCAGCCATTTTAATTCCTCCTCAGGGTATATACATAAAATTATACACGAACAAGAAGCTATGTTCAATAGTTTATTGAAATTCTT
>JAZSRT010000104.1:0-58912 GCA_045538645.1 Acutalibacteraceae bacterium
TTTTGAGATAAACAGAGCTTTTCACCAAAGGTGAAAGATGCGAAGACCATGAATCGGGATAGATTGACGGTAGGTCTGTTGAATAAAGAAGGTCGGTAAATTTGGAAGCAGATTTGAAAACACTATCACAGTTGTCGGAAAGAAATCTGTTTGCATCAAGAGAACTCTTATACAGATTTTCATAGTAATGACCGAGCTTTGTACCTTTTTTATTCATATGATTCGGGAAATACCAGGTAAGAATAAAACGGATATTTTTCTTTTCACCGGGCTTCAGAGTCACCTTTGAGCAAAGAGCACAGGCGCCGAAATTTTTACCCATTCTGTAAATCTGTCTTAGGCAGCAAGTGAGAAAAGCTATTTTATTTTTTCTTGAAGAAAGGAAATCAGGGTCAGAGTATTTTATGCGATTAAGCAAAGATTCCGCAAAAGGATATTTCGAATATTCTTTGCACAGAGAATCCAACTTGTCGTCACTTAATAAACCAAGATTTAAAGGTATAGTTTTGGGTTTTGTGCCAACTTCGCTGTTCGGCAAATTTCCTTTTTCTCTGAAACCAAACAAGAAAGATTCTTGTGTTACGCCGAACCTTGAATTGCTAACATATTCCTTCATAAAACGGTAGTAGTCAGCTGTGATGTAAGACTTCTCTCCGTCACCGTTTACCGAAAGGCAGAGATTACCGCATGACGGAGAATCGGTAATTTTGGAAGGTTCCATATGAATGCCGACTCCGTCACCTACAGTATGAAGAGAGTTTTTGTTACCTTCTTTTTTATTGGCAAAATTGGGTTCAAAACTGCCTAAAAGGCTTATGTAAAGTTCGCTGTCTGTTGGGTTTTCTATGGTAAAATCCATATAAAAGCCCGGCGTTGCCGATATATCGCTGTTATGGGGGACAAAGGGCGAAACCGCTTTAAGGCTGAGTTTACAAGATAATGCACTGTCCAGATAATTCAGTTCACATACAGGGAATCTGCCGTCAAATTGGATTTTCTCCACAGGCTTATTCCAGGAAAACATTCGGTATGTAAAGTCATCAGCATCGGTTTTCATCCCGAGCTTTCGGACAACAGGCTTACCTTCAGCCTTCTTTTCTCTCACATAGAAAGAAAGTGCACCCGTGCTCTCTTCTCCGTCATCTTCCTTTCTCTCGAAGCAGACCTTAGTTATTCTCGGCTGATTTGCAATAAGCCAGGAGTGAAATTCCCCGTCGGGAAAAAGCTCAACACTGCCGGTGCCGATACCGCCCAAGGCAATACCGCTCGAATGGTTTTTTGTTGTGATAATTTTCGGCATAACAAAACCTCTCCATACATTATAAATTGATTATACTGCCAAATATTTAAACTTGTTTTTTCTTGCAAAAAGAATATTTTTTGCACGATTACAGATAACTTCGTCATAGTATTCCGAACACCTGTCAACTGCATTTATAATATCGTTATCGGAAAAATCTATATTTAACTTAACATCGTAAAGCTCTTCTGCCGCATCTGTCTGCAAATCAAAATCAGTATTGAAAGGCTTGGCTTTTACTTTTGAAATACAGTCATAAATATCCGTTTCAAGCGGATAATCGGTTGTATCGGACAAAAGGGAAAGTCCGAAATCAAAATAGGGACAAAAACTGAATTCTTCTGTATCATCATTTCTGATAAATGCAATATTGTTTGTATGTCTGTCTTCGTTAATGAAGAAGGCATCAATTTCAAGCATTGCTGTCAGATATGCACCGACATTTTCAAGATTTGTGTGTTTTTCAATGAAATCGACCGTGAATTTTATTCTGTCCTTTACATCGGAATAATTAATCAGAACCTGTGCCAACGACTGTCCTGTGTAAGCGCGAAAAAGCTTTTCAAGAGTATAAATTGTTTCATTATCCTTCTTGAAATTTGGGGAGTAACAGCCAACCGATTTTTTGCTGTTATATTCAATAAACGTAGGCTGATATGTTACAAAATTACAGATATTCGTCTTTTTAAGAAGCGTTGAAACAACAATTTCGCTCAATGCTTCATATCCCATATGATCAGCCTTGTACCACAAGCCATCAGAAAACCATTTTGGCTGATTGCCTTTTGAGGAAGAATCCGTAATCATTTTTACGGGACCGACATCAATTATTTTTGTGTTTACCATAAATCAACACCTTCCTCTGTAAACAAAATTTATATAATGATTATCTTCTGCCATTCTTCCCTTCGTAGCCTCAATAATCTGAAGAGGGTCAAAGTGGTCAATGCCGAGATTTTTAAGAATTTCTTTTTTATTTCCTCTGCTTTCGGGGAAGCATCTTTCTTTAAGAAAATATTCAAAATCTTCCCACGTCGGGTTTTCGATTACTCCGAAGGCACGGCATAATACATCGTTTGTGCGATTAATGATGTTGATTTTTTTATTGAGGAAATCAACATATATTTCGGTGCATACCCTCTGCCGCAACATATAATTCATACGCATTGTGTAATTTCCGCCGGGAAATGCATTAAGATATTTTGAGATTGTCTGACGGCTGATACCAAGAATCTCTGCAATTTTCTGTGTTGTAATTCCCTGTTGCTGTAATTCAATTATCTTCTGAACATCCTTTTCACTCATTGCTTTTTTTCTGCCTGATTGCTGTCTTTCTGAAATTCTTTTCAATTCATCAACATTGTCTGTTCCGAACAGCTCAATGCAAAGCTTCCTGTAATCTGTTGCCATAATCTCACCTCACTGCATAGTGTAAACTAATATTTCTTTACACTCATTATATTATATCCGGAACCAATTGTCAATATTCCGTTTTCTTGCAAACAGATACCATTTTGTTGAGCAACTTTTATAATACTTATACCATAAAAATTCCTTTATAAAAACTGACCGTAGCACAAAGAAAAGCGCACACATCATAGTGGTTTTTTCCAAAATGATGTGTGCGTGTCTTATTTTTGTTGATTTTACGTTTAAGTCTTGTAACAGCCTCCCGGATTTAGTCCGAAAACCTTACAATCCCTTATATATCAATGATTATTTGCTTGCTTCTTCGATAGCAACAGCACAAGCAACGGTCATACCAACCATGGGGTTGTTACCTGCACCGATAAGTCCCATCATTTCTACGTGAGCGGGAACAGAGGAGGAGCCTGCAAACTGAGCGTCGGAGTGCATTCTGCCCATTGTGTCTGTCATACCGTAGGAAGCGGGGCCTGCTGCCATATTGTCGGGATGAAGAGTACGGCCTGTGCCGCCGCCTGAAGCAACGGAGAAATACTTCTTGCCGATTTCGTTACATTCCTTCTTATATGTGCCTGCAACGGGATGCTGGAAGCGTGTGGGGTTAGTTGAGTTACCTGTGATGGAAACGTCAACACTTTCCTGATGCATAATTGCAACGCCTTCACGAACATCATCTGCACCGTAGCAACGAACCTTAGCTCTGGGGCCGTTGGAGTAAGCCTTTTCACTTACGATTTCAAGCTTACCTGTCATATAATCAAACTTTGTTTCAACAAATGTGAAACCGTTGATTCTGGAGATAATCTGAGCAGCATCTTTTCCGAGACCGTTAAGGATAACCTGGAGAGGCTGTTTTCTTACCTTGTTTGCTGAATTTGCGATACCGATAGCGCCTTCAGCAGCTGCGAAGGATTCGTGACCTGCAAGGAATGCAAAGCACTTTGTTTCTTCTCTTAAAAGCATAGCTGCAAGGTTACCGTGACCGAGGCCAACCTTTCTGTCATCAGCGACTGAGCCGGGGATACAGAAAGCCTGAAGGCCTTCACCGGTAGCTTCAGCAGCGACAGCAGCCTTTGTGCAACCCTTCTTGATAGCAATAGCTGTACCTGTGATATATGCCCAGCAAGCGTTTTCAAAGCAGATAGGCTGAATACCTTTGATAAGGTTATATACGTCGATGCCCTTGTCATCGCAGATCTTCTTTGCTTCTTCGAGAGAGGCAATGCCGTACTTTTCGAGTGCAACGTTGATCTGATTAATTCTTCTTTCGTAACTTTCAAATAAAGCCATTGTTATTTCCTCCCTCAATTATTCTTCACGGGGATCGATGACTTTTGCTGCATCATCGAATCTGCCGTACTGACCTGTAGCCTTAGCGAGTGCTTCGTTAGCATCCATACCCTTACGGATGCTTTCCATCATCTTGCCGAGGTGAACGAATTTATAACCGATAACCTGATCGTCTTCATCAAGAGCCATCTTTGTGATATAGCCTTCAGCAAGCTCAAGGTATCTTACACCCTTAGCCTTTGTGCTGAAGAGAGTACCAACCTGGCTGCGAAGTCCCTTACCGAGGTCTTCAAGACCTGCGCCTACGGGAAGACCGCCTTCTGAGAAAGCTGTCTGAGTTCTGCCGTATACGATTTGAAGGAAGAGCTCTCTCATAGCTGTGTTGATAGCATCACAAACAAGGTCTGTGTTGAGAGCTTCAAGAAGAGTCTTACCGGGGAGAATTTCAGAAGCCATAGCTGCTGAGTGAGTCATACCTGAGCAACCGAGAGTTTCAACAAGTGCTTCTTCAATGATACCGTTCTTAACATTAAGGGTAAGCTTGCAGGCACCCTGCTGAGGAGCACACCAGCCAACACCGTGTGTAAGACCGTTGATATCAGTGATCTGAGTTGAATGAGTCCATGCGCCTTCCTGAGGAATAGGTGCACACTTGTGTCCTACGCCCTTAGCAACAACGCACATATTCTGTACTTCATGTGAATAGTTCATTGGAATTAACTCCTTTCAATTTTTACATCCATATAATTATACAGGCATCCGACAACATTTTCAAGTATTTATTAACTTAATTATGCTCATTTTTGTGCATTTATATTTGCAAATTGTGTGAGATTGTGCTAATATTTACGGGAAATTTAATTCAGGAGATGCCAAAACAAGTATGACAGGTGTACTTATAAATACAGCTACGGTAATAATCGGAAGTCTTATAGGACTTATACTGAAAAAAGGAATTCCCGAAAAAATATCAAAAGCCGCAATGGTTGCAATAGGACTTTGCACTCTGTATATAGGTATAGACGGAGCATTAAACGGAGACAATACAATAGTTCTTATTCTTTCAATGGTATTCGGAACCATTATCGGTACTGCCATTAACATTGACGGTAAGATAGAAAAGCTCGGTTCGCTTATAGAAAACAAAATGAAAAACAAAGGTGAAAAAGGAACCGTTGCCCAAGGCTTTATTACAGGTTCATTACTTTTCTGCATAGGTGCCATGACAATAGTAGGCTCACTTAATGCCGGGCTTAACGGTGACAATGAGCTGCTGATAACAAAAGCCATACTCGACCTTATTTCCTCCTGTATGCTGGCAAGCACCCTCGGAATCGGAGTTATATTCGCCGCTGTTTTTGTTCTTGTTTATCAGGGCGGACTTGTAATACTGGCTTCACTTTTACAGAATATTCTCACAGATACTGCACTTATTGCGGAAATCACCTGTACAGGTTCGGTTATGATAATTGCATTGGGGCTCAATATACTCGGTATTACAAAAATAAAGGTTGCAAACTTTTTACCCGCGCTTATTCTTGTTCCTGCCTTTTACTATCTTACCGCACTTCTTCCGATATAATAAATTCACACAACAACTCATTCCGTTTTCTTTGCCGGAATGAGTTTTTCTTAAATTATCCTTTACATTATTAAATTATTATTATATAATTATCCTGTATAACTATTTTTTGGGAGGAAATACGGCTATGAGCAAAAAAATATCCGTAAAAATTCTGTCGCTTTTATTAAGCCTTGCACTACTGATATCGTGCGTACCATTGGCTTTTGCAGAAGAAAACAAAGCTTTTTCAATTGCAACCATCAATGATACTCATTATTACCCTGAAAGTCTTGCAGGTAATAAAAAAGAGGCATTTTACACATACCTTGAAGGTCACAACTGTGTATATAACGACCTTGATGCCATACTTGATGCAACATTCGAATCTCTCGAATATGAAATCAGTAATAACGGTTTAAAAAACATAGTTCTTGTAGGTGACCTTACCACCAACGGTGAATATGAAGGTCACGTGGCACTTGCAGAAAAGCTTAAAGCTTTTGAAGAAAAAACAGGTGCAAACATATATGTTACACCCGGAAACCACGATATAAATAACCCCAGAGCTTCCACATTTATAAACGATAAAAAAGAAGCTGCAAAAATGACAACTCCTTCGGATTTTTATGAAATATATAAAGATTTAGGATTCAGCGAAGCTTATCATCAGTTCACTGAATTTACCGCAGAAGTGGGAGGCAGTCTTTCATATTCAATAAAAACATCTGACGGCTACAGACTTATTCTTGCAGACGGCGGAAAATTTACACCCGATGTAACCGAATCCGGCGAAGCAAAGCAGGAAACTGCAGGTAAATTCACCGAAGAACTTCTTAACTGGATACTCGCAGAAGCAGAAGATGCAAAAAAAGACGGTGAAACTCCCCTTCTTTTCACACATTGGAACATGTCGGGCATGAACTACTTCCACGAATTTTTAATGCAGGGCTTTGTAATTGACGATGCATATAAGCTTCAGGAAGTTCTTGCTGATGCGGGTATCAATTACGCTTTCAGCGGTCATCAGCACGTAAGTGATATCAGTATTACATATTCCGACAGCGGCAATCCTATGTATTCTGTTATCACCCCCACGCTCACACAGTTCCCCTTCTCATACAGAGTAACAGACTTTACAAAAAATTCCGAAGGCGGTCTTTCTGTTACCTTCAATCAGAACAGCTGTGACAAAAATTCCGGAGTAAAAGCAGTTTCAGGCAACGGAACTTATCCCGCCCCTTACAGAACAACAGGTTTCTTCAAGCAGTTCGGCGGACATGCAGATGCTTCCGATTATCTGTTCGGTATTCTTAAAAGTACTCTTGATACATATATAAATGCCATCCGTGCCGAAGGAAGCATTGTAAAATATATAGAAAAAGAGCTTGATATCAATATCGAAGAAACAATAAATTCCTATCTTATGGGTGGAATTTATCTTGACGGTGAACTTATTCTTTCCGGCAAGAACGTTATGAATTTCCTTGATGATCTTGATAAGCAGCTCTTAACGCAATACATCTATCAGAAATCAAACACATATGATGTTGTACGAAATGCACTGGACAAAATAACCGCATTACAGGTTTCTGATGTTCCCTGCACAAAGTATATTGATACTTACGGTTTCGGAGATAAAACAAAGGGCGGAACTCTCGGCGATGCAGTTCTCTCGGTGCTTGCGTGTATGTATTTGGGCAACGAAGATATTTCTGATGATCCGTTCTTACAGGATGTTGTTGAATTTTCAGGGACTACAGAATTTCTTGATCTTCTTATTTCAGGTGTAAAAGAATATATTGTTGATGATATTCTCGTTAACAATATCCTCTCAAACATAAGCTTCAATTTTGAAACATTATTTGTCGGAGAAGCGCAGACTATAATAGAATATGTTAACATTTTCTATGCACTGCTTCTTGCCGTTCTTGATTCAGGAATAATAAACTCATCTTCAAGCGATGAATTTATCGATGCCCTTGTTGATATCTTCACTGACTTTGGTGATATTTCACTCAAAAAGCTTGTCAGTGCCGTTCTTTCCACAGGACTTATCAGCTACGGAACCAATGTTGATGAACTTATCGATTCACTTCTTGATATGTTCCTTCCCGCTGAAACAAAAGAAGCCGCAGTTTATCAGGCTAAAATAGTTATCGGCGGTATGGTTCAGGATGACACAAAAGACTGGGATGTTACTTACGTCAACAACAGCCCCGTAACGGTTGAAGGCACAACAGAAGATATGCAGCTTCCCGTTAATGTTACTGTTTCAATGACAGAAGATAATACTTCTGCATTCACAGTAAACTGGTTCACAAAATATTCGGTTACTGCAAGTGATATTGAAGTTGTAAAGAAGGGCGAAAGCTTTACAAACACACCCCTTACAGGCGAAAATGTAAAAGCCGAAGCAAAAACAGTTTCTTACACAGCCCCCGGCTTTGATGCAGGTTCAATTGCTATTCTTCCCTGGACAAGAGATGTTGTGCAGCACACAGTTACTGTATACGGACTTGAAACAAATACCGAATACGTTTTCAGAATAGGCGATTTTGAAAAAGGCTTTACTTCTGACAGCAGCATAAAAACTGCTCCCGACGAAAACGGAGAATTCACATTTATTCATCTTTCCGGTGCAGGAGGAACCACTCCCGCTCACTACGGCAAGCTTGCAGATGTACTTAATAAGGCAGACGAGCTTTACCCCGGTTATGCATTTGCCGTACATACAGGAAACCTTGTTTCTGATCCTGCAAATGACGATCAGTGGACATGGGCTGTAAGCGGAGCTGAAGATATTTTCAATACAAGACCCTTTGTTTATACTCCGGGCACAGTTGATACCGAGGGTGAATACAGTGTTGAAAAGTACTTCCCTGTAAGCCACGCCCCCGAACAGCTTTCAAACGGCGGTATTTACTACTCATACGATTACGGCAATGCACACTTTACGGTTCTTAACACAAACAATAAAAACTCTGCAGGTTCTCTTTCAAAAGAACAAAGCAGCTGGCTTAAAGAAGACCTTGCAAACAGTGATGAACTCTGGAACATCCTTGTTATGCACGAAAGTGTCTTCGGAACCGACACCACAACAGCTCTTCATTCTCAGATAGCCGAGCTTATGGAAGACTATGATATAGACCTTATTCTTCAGGGCAGTGAAAAAATCTATATCAGAACCCATCTTCTTAACGGTGATAATGTAGTTGAAACCGACCCGCAATACGTTGATATCGACGGCGAATACTACGAAACATATACCGATTCAAAGGGTACTGTTGCTGTTATCAGCGGAAGTACTTCTCCTGTTAAAACAGAAGATTATCCTGATAACAGTATCTTCAATACAGTAGACACCTCCACACTTCCCATGTTCTCTGCAATAACTATAGACGGCGACACTCTCAGAGTTACTGCGCATACAATTGACGGCGACGAAGCAGAATCTATTGACCGTTTTGCAATAGATAAAAATAAGGACGCTGTATTAATGGGTGATATTGATGCTAACGGAACTGTCACTGCTGCCGATGCAAGACTTGCACTCCGTTACAGTGTAGGACTTGAAAAATTCTCACAGCTTCAGAGAACTGTAGCAGATGTTGACTTCAATACCAAAATTACTGCTTCTGATGCAAGAATGATACTCAGAGCATCTGTAGGTCTCGAAAAACTCTCCCCTGCATATATTTATATGTAAAATAAATATTCAGCATAATAAAGTCCCGCCGGAAATTCTTATTTACGGCGGGTTATTATTAAGCTTATTAACACATAATAAAACAAAAAATCACAAAGAAAGGATGCTTCTGATGAAGCTTGCCCCTATTATTATATCTTTACTTGACACCGATTTATATAAATTCAATATGAATCAGGTTATTTTTCATAAACATACCGATCTTTGCGGCAAATATTATTTCAAATGCAGAAATGACGGCATAGTTTTTACGGAAGAAATGGAAAAAGAAATAAACTCTCAAATCGATCATCTTTGCAGCCTTAAATTTACCGCCGATGAGCTTGACTATCTTCGAGCCATACGGTTTATAAAAAATGACTATGTAGAATTTCTCCGTCTGTGGCATCCTTTGAGAGATTACGTCACGGTTACAAGAAGTGAAAAGGGGGAACTTTCCATTGTGGTAGACGGTCCTCTTTTTTCTGCAATGCAGTTTGAAATATATCTGCTTGAAATAGTAAATGAAGTATATTTCCGTATGAAATATGACTATAATGCACTTCTTGAATCGGCAAAAGAACGGCTTGACGTAAAAATAAAAGCCTTCAATGACAAAAAATACACATTCAGTTTTGCCGAATTCGGATGCAGAAGACGGCTTTCAAGAGAATGGGAGGATACTGTTGTTTCCCGCCTTGTAACCGAAACAGACAATTGCGTGGGTACGTCTAATGTTTATCTGGCAAAAAAATACAACATAACACCTATAGGCACATATGCCCATGAATTTGTACAGATGTATCAGGGAATAGACTCTATCCCTCTTGCATATACAAATCATTACGCTATGAATGACTGGTATGATGAATACAAGGGCGATAACGGCACCGCACTTACGGATACCGTAACAACAGATTTATTCCTGCTTGATTTTAACCGCGCAATGGCAAACAATTACACAGGTGTACGTCACGACAGCGGGGACCCCTATGAGTGGGGTAATAAAATGATTGAACACTACAAAAAATACGGAATTGACCCGAAAACAAAGCTTCTTTTGTTCAGTGACAATCTGAATTTTGACCGTGCACAAAAGCTTTACGATTATTTCTGCGATAAAACAAAGGTATCATTCGGCATAGGTACATTCTGCTCCAACGATACAAATGAAAAACCTCTGAACATTGTAATAAAGCTCCAGTATGTAAACGGCAGACCCGTCGCAAAGCTCTCCGACACCCCGGGAAAAGCTATGTGCAAGGATGAGGATTATCTCACATATCTGAGAAATTCCGTAGAATTCCGTCTGAAAAGAGAAAAATAATTATATTCACAAAAAAACGTTTCGCCGTAGAAATACAGCGAAACGTTTTCTTATCGGTGGACCGGGGACGGATCTGCGTCTTAATTACAGAGTACCATAGAGCCGGCCCCGGCCTTTTTTTACTCCTTATTCAGTTTATACTGATATAACCTGTTTCTTCTATTAAAGTCTGTCCTTCATCTGATAATATCCAGTCTATGAGCAGAGGAATATTTTCATTTTTGTTATCGGCTCTGTAAACAGCATAAAACTTTGCTATTACGGGATAAGTGCCGTTTCGGATGTTTTCTGCAGAGGGATAAATGCCGTTAAGGGAGAGCATCTTCACATTGCTGTTTTCCACAATACCGTCCATATAATATCTGAAAGAAAAGCCGATGGAAGCCCCTGTCACGGAAAAGATAGATTTAAGACCGTATTCCCTGTCTCCCATAAAAACATCCATAGCAGACTGACTGCCGCTGCCCTCAATTCTTGTTACGGGATTTATAACTCTGTTTATCCCGCCCACATCTTTCCAGTTTTTTATATCCCCCGCATAAATATCTCTGATTTGCTCTGCTGTGAGATTTTCAACGGGATTATTTTTATTTACAAAGAAAACGAATGCTTCAAGTCCGACGGGCACATATATGAGTTCGACTCCCTTTTCATCGGCATATTTTTTCTGCTCTTCCGAGGGAGCGGCGCAGAAGAGAATATCCGTCTCACCGTCAACTATGGCTTTATATCCTCTGACGGTGTTTTTATATTGCATTTTACTGTCGGGCGCGAAATTTTCTCCGTAGTAGTTATCATCTGAAAAGCTTCCGCCCACAAAAGTGACGGCAGTTTCAGGATAAAGTGAATTTATGACGGATGCATAAACGGGCACAAGAGCCGCCGCACCGTCAAGCACGGGAAGCTCTCCCTCGAGAGTAAAATCCGTTTCGATTTTTGCAAGGTCGGATTCTTCATCAAAAGGCAGAAACTCTTTTACATCAATCATTTTAACTTGCGTTGCATCACTGAAATTATTTGCAAGCCTTACGGTGACCACATTATACATACACACATTAAAAAGCGCAAATATCAGAATCACCGATAAAATCACAGAGAGCTGTTTTATAATTTTCATATCACCACAGCTCCCTTGAAATAAAATATATAATCGAACTGTGCTGATATGCAAAAACAATGTAGATAAGATGAACAAGAGTTAAAAAAACACAAACTGCGAGAACCACATAAAGAATCCGCCTGAAAGTTTTCGCCTTCATCTGTCCTACCTCACATATTCTGAATAAACCAGTAGAACAGAATTCCGAGAACAGCCGCAGTTATTACCAAAACAGCAATAATTATACCTGAAACACGGAAAACAGCACGAAAAGTCTGCATTTTTTCGATATCTTCCGCCTTTCCTGTTACAGCTGCAGTCTTTTTGGCTTTTTTATAAAAGATACCCGATACAATGAAAGCAATAACAACAACCACAGGAATAATAACAAGCAAAGCTCCTATAATATCATCCATATACAGCATAATAATTTTACTCCTTTTTTTTGATTATAACATTCAATTTTTTTATTGTCTATAATATTATCATTTTATTGAACTTTTGAAATGTTTTGAATCTGTCTGGGTTTTCTAAGCGTCCCCTGTCCTTTTCTTACATATACAACAGTCAGCAATATTAAAACAACTATAAGAATTATTCCTGCGAAAAAAGTTGTTTCAGCAGGCTGCTGCCAAGAGGCACAAAATCAATCTGTTAACAAAAACATCATAGGACAGAGTTATAAGTCAATTTTATAGGCTTTATTTCCGGCAAATCATCCGTATACGGTATTTTATAATCCTTACACCATTCAATTGCTATATATTTCATAACACTTAAATGATGCTGCCACCAGAAAGAAGCTATTTCACATCCGTACTCCATCGCCCAACTGAAATATCCCTCCAGCGACTTGTCGTCAGAATACTCTTCCAATATTTTCGGAGCATCTTTCATATTACATATCATAAGAAAATCACGCTGGGTGTGAGCAAACGCAACATCAGGCAACGGAAGATAATCATATTCCCAGAAATAAAAATCCACTTCTGATATTCCCAATGAATTTATCACTTCAACTTTTTGTTCAAGCTCAAATGTATTCCGGTTAAACAAATATGTTTGCACTTTTTTATATGGTGCTTCATAAGGAATACTTTTTATTAAAATTCCTAAACTGATTATATTCATGTGCAACCTCGTTAATTCAATAAAACAAAACTCACTAACACAAAAACGCACGATATTCCGATAATCGGAGCATCGTGCGTTTTACTTATTTACTTATTTCTTTGCTTTTCTTGCTTCTATTTCCGCAACCATTTCTGCCTGTCTCTTTTCTGTGACAGTGTAGAAGAACATGGGTACTGCGCAAGCAAACATACTGATTACACCTGAAAGAATAAGAACGTTCCAGAGAGCATCGGGAGATTCAACATAGCCTGTTTCTGCATTGATACCTGCAATAGCCATAGACATAACACCGATAAATGCACCGACAGCCATACCTATTTTATTGATAAGTGTCTGCATAGCAAAGCATATGCCTTCGCCTCTTTCGCCTGTTTTCCATTCAAGATAGTCAACAGTATCGCCTATCATAGCATAGCACATAATATTGTTTACACCCTGAGGAATGCCGAGAAGGATAAGTCCGATTGCGGCAACAATAAGCTTCCAGGGAGCATCATATCCTACAAAATACATAATTGCCATAACCACACCGCCGAAAAGGTGAACAAATATATATGTATATTTCTTTGTGAATTTCTTGGTAAGATAAGGAACAAGAAGGGAAGCTACAAGACCGCCGGGAACAACAAGAAGCGTTATAATACCGAAAAGTCCTTCATTCTTAAGAACGTACTTAGCGAAATAAAGACCGCCTGTGTATGTATAAACCATTCTTGCACCGCCGAGAACACCTGAAAGAACGATAAGAAGAAGCTCTTTATTCTTAAACAGAAGCTTGAGATTGTGGCCCAGTGAAGGGGGCTCGCCTTCTGCGGTAAATCTTTCCTGAGTGTTCTTAAAACCGTAGAAGAACATGGGAATTGAAATAATAACAAATACTACTGCACAGATAAAATATGTCCACTTGAGTGTATCGGCATTTGCAGAAACAAACTGAGGCATAACAGTACCTACAAAGGACTGAACCGCATCAGCTTCGGCAATTCCCTGATTTTTAACAATCTCTGCAATTTCTGCGGATTTGTCTGTAAGAATCTGAGCAGTCATATCGGCTGTATACTTATATTTTGAAGTAATGGCATCAGTAAGTATCGGCACACCGACAGTTACAACACCTGCGCCTACAGTACATGCAAGACGGGCAACAGTAAGAATGTTACCTCTTACAGTTGTATCATTTGTAAGACAGGTTGAAAGTCCCCAATAGGGAACGTCTGCAACTGTGTAAACAACACTCCAGATGATATAGAGCACTGAAATCACGGCAAAGCTCCATACTGCTTTTGCGGAGAATACAGGAAGGAAGCAGAGAATTGTGCAAACGCCTATGGGAATAGCCATCCACTTAAGATAAGGACGGCATTTGCCCCACTTTGTTCTGGTCTTATCAACAATACTGCCCATTATGGGGTCGTTGAAAGCATCAAAAACACGTGTTACAAGCATAAGAATAGCAACAGCTATTGCACCGTCAACAATACCGACTTTTACACCGCTTGCGCCGAAAAGCAATGCATCGGTAAGAAAAACGGTAAGATAAGAACCGATGATGGTGCAGATAAAATTCTGACCGATACCGGTTACGGAATAGGCGATTGCCTCTTTCGGCTGAACACCCTGGCCCGGAGTGGTACCGAACAGTTTGTGAAGAAAGTTATTCATACACATTTACTCCTTATTTTTAACATTATTATAATAATACCATATATGTATGTAAAATAAAAGTATCAATTTTGGGTAAATTTGCACTAAAATTCTTATATTTTTTTTAATTTGACAAAAATTTATAGACAGGCAAAGTATAAAGGTGTAATATTTAGTTAAGGAGATGAGTAAAATGAAAAAATTATTATCTGTTATTCTTTCTTTTACATTAATTTTCAGCTTATGTATTACGGCATTTGCAGCAAATCCCGTTTCTGCCACCGAAGAATGGCTGACAGACTGGGACAGCAGAACGGAGCATTCGGGCAAAATCTGGCAAAACCCCGGTGCAGACGAAAATGACAGAGTGTTCACCTGGCTTTCGGATAACACAAATAATACTTTTACTTATTCGGATTCGGTTAACAAATTCACTGTCACCCCCGAAAGCACAATCACTCTTCACGGAGTAATAAATACCGTAAAGCTTTATAACCTTAAAGACGGTACCTATAAATATTCTTACACAGCAGACGGAATAACCTATAACAACAAAACATTCACTGTAGAAACAAACGACAGCAGCTTTACCGCAATGTTCTGTGCGGATCCTCAGCTGGGCCGTTCAGACGATAACAGCATTCAGGCAATTAAAGACGATACATACGGTTGGGAAAGAACACTCATAAGTGCAAAAAATAACGGAGCTGAGCTTGTCTTATGCGGCGGCGATCAGGTGAATGACGGTTTTTCAACTCTTCAGTATAACGCCTTTTTCTCTCCCGATGCTCTTTCATCAATTCCCCTTGCCCCCACTGCCGGCAACCACGATTTTTATTCACTGCTTTTCAGCAGATATTACGGTAATGCAGGCGTTGATGCAATCGGCAACGATTATTACTTCTCATACGGCAATGCAGTTTTTATCGTTCTTGATTCAAACAACATCATTCCCACCATTCACAAAAAGACCATTAACGATGCAATTACTGCATACCCCGATGCCACATGGCGTGTAATAATGCTTCACCACGGTGCATATTCCGCAGGTGCAGACGAATTCACAAACAAAATATGCACTTCAATGATTAAGGGCTATTTTGATGCATACGATATCGACCTTGTTTTAAGCGGCCACAACCACTTCTATTCAAGAACATATCCCATATATAACGGAGAAGTATCTTCAATAGGTTCTGTATATTTCGAAGCAGGCTCAGCCTCGGGCAGCAAGTGCGGAAGCTATGATTCCGTAAACACTGATTATATAGTACACAGCGTTGCGCTTAAAGAAGCTTCATATTCACTTCTTACCTTCGGCGAAGATACAATTGAAATCAACTCCTATCTTACGGATTCCGGAGAAGTTTTCGATTCATTCACCGTAGTGAACACCGAAAAGGCTTCAACACTTCCCCCCTTCGGACTGTTTGCAAGAATTATAGCCTTCTTCGAACAAATCCTCTCCTACATTCCCGTTCCTTATAAAAACTGATAAAAAGTCCCCGGATTGCATATCAATTATTGCACCCCGGGGACTTTTTGTATTATTCTTCAAGCATCTTTTCTATTGTTTCTTTAAGCTCTTTCATACCTTCACCGTTCTGGGCGGAGGCTTCTATTACTTTTATGGCGGAAGAAAGATATTCGTTTTCAGAAAAAGCTTTTCTTCTCTGCTCTCTTTCGGTTTTGTTGAGCTTATCGCATTTTGTCAGGACACAGATAAACGGAAAACCTGCATCTGTCAGGAAACCGAGCATTGTTTTGTCGTCTTCTGTGGGTTCGTGGCGCATATCGAGAAGCTGAACAACAAGCTTTATATTGCGTTCACTGGCAAAATACGCTTCCATAAGCTCTCCCCAGCGGCGTTTTTCGTTATCGGAGCGTTTTGCATAGCCGTAGCCGGGAAGATCCGCTATTCTTACATTATCCACGAGAAAGAAATTTACTGTAGTGGTTTTTCCCGGCACTCCCGATACTCTTGCAAGGTTTTTTCTGTTGAAAAACTTATTTATCAGTGAGGATTTTCCTACATTTGACTTGCCTGCAAAAACTATTTCGGGAAGATCCGAGGTTCTCAGCTGAGCCGAAGTACCGAAAGATGCTTCAAATTTTACATTATTAATATTCATAAAGTGAAACCTCTTCTTTTATTATTTGCAGGAAATACCTATTCCGCTGTTACGCTTCGGCATAATAATGTCTTTTTTATCCGAAGATACCTTCTTTTTGCGGCATTCACATTCTTCATCGTCAATAATAGCAATATCAAGAACTTCATCCACATATTTTACGGGAATAAAGTTCACTTTTTTTCTGACAGCCTCATCAATTTCGGCAATATCGGGAGTATTTCCGAAGGGGATAATAACGGTGTGTATACCCTCTCTGTAAGCTGCCATAGCCTTTTCACGAAGTCCGCCGATGGGAAGCACTCTGCCCGTAAGGGTCACTTCGCCTGTCATAGCAACATCACCCGAAACCTTTTTGCCGCTGAGCGCAGAAACAAGTGCCGTGGTTACGGTAACACCTGCACTGGGGCCGTCTTTGGGTACGGCTCCCTCGGGGAAATGCACATGGATATCATTGTCTTTATAAAAATCGGGATTGATACAAAATCTTTCTGCCCTGCTTCTGACTAAGCTTACGGCAGTTCTTACGGATTCCTTCATAACATCGCCCAGAGAACCTGTATATTCAACCTTACCCGTACCTTGCAGCACCACGGCTTCCGCTTTAAGCAGCTCACCGCCCACAGAAGTCCAGGCAAGACCGTTTACAACACCTACGGCATCTTCGGTAACATTCTCTTCGGGACGGTATTTCTTCACACCCAGATATTCTTCTATGTTCTTATCCGTGATATCAAGTCTTTCTTCAATACCCGAAGCCAGTCTTACCGCTTCCTTACGGCACAAAGCGGCAATTTTTCTTTCAAGAATTCTCACACCTGCTTCTCTTGTATATCCGTCCACCACAGCTCTTATTGCAGCATCGGATATTTTAAGGTGGTTCTTTGTAAGTCCGTGTTCCTTAAGCTGTTTTGGTATAAGATGCTTTTTTGCAATGGAAAACTTTTCTTCGTAAGTGTAGCTCGGAAGGTCAATTACTTCCATTCTGTCTCTTAGTGCATCGGGTATGGCGTGTTTATCATTTGCTGTTGTGATAAAAAGTATTTTGCTCAGATCCACGGGAAGCTCAATATAATGGTCGCGGAAGGCAAAATTCTGTTCACCGTCAAGCACTTCAAGAAGTGCGGAGGCAGGGTCGCCTTTGAAATCTCCGCCCAATTTATCTATTTCATCAAGAAGAACAAGAGAATTCATACTTCCCGATTCAATAAGTGCATTTACCACACGGCCGGGCATTGAACCTATGTATGTTTTTCTGTGACCTCTTATCTCTGCTTCGTCTTTCACACCGCCGAGAGAAATTCTCACATAATTTCTGCCCGTAGCCTTTGCAATGCTTCTTGCAACACTTGTTTTACCCACACCGGGCGGGCCTGCAAGACATATTATCTGCCCTTTGATATCAGGAGAAATCATAAGTGCGGCAAGCATTTCAATAATACGCTCTTTTACATCCTTAAGTCCGTAATGGTCTTTTTCAAGCACCTTTTTTGCTTTTTCAACGGAAGTATTCTCTTTTGTGTAAACACCCCAGGGCAATTCAAGACACTTTTCTATGTATGAACGAAGCACATTTCCGTCTGCGGAAGAAGGCGACATACGCTTTAATCTCTCCGTTTCCGAAAGCAGCTTTTCTTTAGCTTCATCGCTCATTTTGCTTTCGGTTATTCTTTTTACAAGAACTGAATTATCATCGCCTTCAATGTCACCAAGCTCCTCGGTGATGGCTTTCATTTCTTCCCTGAGATAATATTCACGCTGATTCTTATCCATCTGCGTCTGAACCTTATCCTGAATAAGAGCATCTATTTCAAGAATCTCGGTTTCTTTTGCAAGTATGGCGCACAAAGCCTCCGAACGCTGATATACATTAAGCGTTGAAAGCACCTTCTGCTTATCTTCAAGCGTCAGCATCATATTTGCGGCGATATAGTCCACCGTACCGCCGAGCCTTTTTGATTCGTATATTCTCGAAAACATTTCAGCAGAAAGATGCTGAATATGCTCTGCATAATCGTCAAAAAATCTTCTTATACTGAAAAGCGCTGCTTCTTCAATAAATTCCTGTGGTCCTTCAAAAAATTCAGGCACCGCAAAATCATCTTCAAGAGGTTCAACTTCGAATTTATAAAAAAGTCTTTTCTGAACAACTTCTTTTATTTTTGCTCTGTATTTACCCTCAACCACTACCCTTACTGTGGAGGTATGGTCGGGAATTTTTATTATCTGACGGACAGTGCCCACAACACCTATGGGATAAAGGTCTTCAAGCTCAGGCTTTTCTGTGCCGGCTTCCTTTTGGGAAACAAAAAACACATCCTGTCCGTTTGCATTCTTAAGTGCGGCAAGAGAGGATTTTCTTCCCACATCAAAATGAAGAGTCATTCCGGGGAAAAGCACAACACCTCTCAGAGGCACCGCAGAAAAAATATTATCTTTAGACATATATATTAACTCCGAACTGTTTAATTAGCACCCGAAACCGTTACCGAACCAAATGCGGCATACGGTAAAATACAGGTTCCGTAGTTTACGCTTTCTTCCGAAATACCTTTGATGTCTTTAAGCATATCGGCAATATTACCGCTTATCATAGTTTCGGAAAGAGGGCAGTCTATTCTGCCGTCTTTAATAAGAAAGCTGTTTTTTGCAACGCCCGAAAAATCGCCGTTGCCTGCAGGCTCACCGCCTGAAAAACGGCATACAAGAATACCGTTATCGATTTCTTTTATAATTTCATCAAGTTTTTTGTTACCGGAAGCTACTTTTACGCAGCCGCTGGTGCTTTTTGAACGTGTAAGTCCTGTTTTTCTTGCGGCATATTCCGAAAGGCAGAAGCTTTCGAGTATACCGTCTTTTATCACATCATAGTTTTCTGCCTTGTAGCCGTCGGCGGTTATTCTTTCACCGCATACTATACTCTCATCAAGAGGAATAACACTGAGTGTAAAAGCAGGGTCTGCCACTTGTTTGCCGAGACTGTCTTTCCAGGGAGAGGTACCTTCAATAAGTGCAAGATCTCCCGTAAATGAATCGGTTATTGTCGAAACAAAATCACTAAGACAAGCAGGGGAAAAAACTGCAGTTCCCGTAAATTTGCCCGAGAAAGGAACAGCGGCAAGTTCATTTACGGCTCTTTCAAACATAAGTCTTACATCGGCAAGAGAAAGTATATCCGAAGAAGGGTCAAGATAGTCTACTGCAACGCAGTTGAATGAAGTAACCGATTCTTCATTATGAGCCGAATACATTATGCTTACCGAATATGAGCCGTCTTCTTCGGTAAATAACACACCGTTTGTGTTTGCAACAACGTGTTTTCCGTATGAATAAGATGCGATTACCTGTTCAAGCATTATTTCGGGGAACTGTTCTTTTACGTCTTCGGTAAATTTAAGAAGTGAATCAAAAAACTTTTCTTTATCTGCCTTTAAGCATCCCGAAACAAAAGCACAGTTTTCTTCTTTTTCCGCAATTGACAATGCATCATCCGTAACACCCGTAACGGCAGCGGCAATGCATTCACTAACTGCATTGTCAACGGCTTCTTTATCGAGCTGATTTACGGAAGCCGTACCTTTTTTCATATCTTTTATTACCTTCATTGATGCGCCCGAATTAAATACACTTCTGATAAGAGAAAATTCGCCTGCATCAACATTGAATTCTTCTACTCTTCCTTCCGAAACACTTACCTGTGCCTTATCACCGCCGGCAGAAATAAGAGAATCAAGAATATACTGTGCTGCTTTTTTAAGATTTTCCATTTTATCTGCCTCCTATATTTACTTTACATCTGATGGCAGGTCCGCCCATTGCAACAGGCATAGGCTGTTTTTTACCGCAATAACCTGCAAAATCCCACGAAACGCTATCAGAAAGCATATCAACGGTTTTGAGCATATTGAAAGCAACACCCGAAATGGTGGTATCTCTTAATGCTCTGCCCAGCTTTCCGCCGTTTATTTCATACCCCATAGTTATTCCGAACATAAATTCGCCTGTTGTATCTGCCTGACCGTTCTGGGTGCGGGTAAGATAATAACCTTTATCAACAGATGCTATCATATCACTGAGCTTATCCTTGCCCGGATGTATGGCAGTATTTCTCATTCTGATAAGGGGCTCATCCGAAAAAGCGAATGCTCTTGCGTTACCCATAGGGTCTGTACCGAAATGTGCGGCACTTTCAAGATTGTTCATATATCCCGTAAGAATACCGTCTTTAATGATAACGGCATCACGGCATAATGTTCCTTCATCATCAACATATACGGGCAAAGGTGTTTTTTCTCCGAATGCAGTATGCGCAAAGTCGGTAAGGCTTACAAGAGGAGAAGCAACCTCCTTACCGATACTGCCCTCGGCTACACTGCCTGCAAGCACAAGATCGGCTTCAACAGTATGCCCCACTGCTTCGTGTGCGACCATACCTGCTATTGAAGAATCTATAATGCAGAGTCTTTCGCCTGCATCGGGGAATATTCCCTCTTTTTTCTTCATAAGCTCTACATACAAAGCATCTATCTGAGGATATAGCAATGCGGGATCGGAATAGTAATCGTCAAAATATCCTTCACCGCCGCCGATAACATCAAAAAGCTCTATTGATGCACCGTCTGCAGCTTCTGCCGACATTGATACTATCATATAAGTTCTCGGGAACAGCTGAAAAGCATAGGTTCCTTCCGATGTGGTAAGAGTTTTCTCAATACAGCCGGTTGAAAGACCCACGTGTCTTGAAGTAAGAGAAGGATATGTTTTTTCTATATAAGCATCCACTGCCATGGCGAAATCAACAAGAGTTTTTTGGGGCACATCCGTAAAGGGACGTTTTTCCGAAAATTCAACGCACTGTGCATTTACAAGCGGTCCCTTGCTTTTCGGTCTGCGTGAATCCAGAAGAAGAGCATTCTCCTTTGCACTTAAAAGAACTTCACGGGCACTGTTTTCGTCCGTATTGCTTTTTGAAGCAAAACCCCATACTCCGTCTTTATATACACGTGCACCGATACCCTTTGATACGGATGACATATTACCCACAAGAGAACCTGCAACAACAGATACCCTTCTGGTTCTTGATGTCTGAGAACGCAATTCGGCGTGATCGGCACATTCCGTTACTAATTTTTTCATATAGTCTCTCATTGTTATCAGCCTCCGTAATATGTAATAATATCACACAAACGGTATTATTGCAAGAAAAAATATATATAATAAATATTAAATTATGCTTTACAAGCAAATATTTTTTTGATAAAATAAAATGAAAAATTTTACAGCACGGAGGCTGATTTTATGAATTACACATCAACCAGAAACAATACGCTGTCGGTTTCGTCAAGCTTTGCCATCGCAAACGGCATTTCCGCCGAAGGCGGCCTCTTCGTGCCCACCGATATTCCTAAGGTAACAGCGGAGTTTATTGAATCCCTTGTTCCTATGACATATATTGAGCGTGCACGGAAAGTTCTTTCCCTGTATCTTACCGATTTTACCGATGAAGAAATAGATGCAGACACATTAGGAGCTTATTCAACAGGCTTTACCCATGAAAAAGTTGCTCCCGTAGTAAATCTTCACGATAATGTCAATATTCTTGAGCTCTGGCACGGTCCCACCTGTGCATTCAAGGATATGGCATTACAGCTTCTGCCCTATCTTCTTACAGGCAGTGCCGAAAAAATGTCTGACGGTAAAGAAATTGTTATTCTTGTTGCAACCTCGGGCGATACGGGCAAAGCTGCACTCGAAGGCTTTAAGGATGTACCCGGCACAAAGATACTTGTATTTTATCCCAGTGACGGCGTAAGTGCAATGCAGAAGCTTCAGATGACTACTCAGGAAGGTGAAAATGTAGGTGTATGTGCTATCAGAGGCAACTTTGACGATGCACAGACAGGTGTTAAAACAATATTCACTGATCCCGAAGTAAAAAAAGCTCTTGCTGAAAACAATATGGCGTTCTCATCCGCAAATTCCATTAACTGGGGCAGACTTGTTCCTCAGATAGTATACTATTTCTCTGCATATGCGGATATGATAGCCTCAGGTCAGATAGCAAACGGCGAAAAAATCAATTTCACCGTTCCCACCGGCAACTTCGGCAATATCCTTGCTGCATACTATGCTATGGAAATGGGCCTTCCCGTTAACAAGCTCATTTGCGCTTCAAACGCCAATAATGTGCTTACGGAGTTTATCAATTCAGGCAGATACAACCGAGTAAGACAGTTCCATACAACTGTTTCACCCTCAATGGACATTCTTGTTTCAAGTAATCTTGAAAGACTTCTTTTCCATTTAAGCGGTGATAACAGCGAAGAGATTAAAACTCTTTTCACAGCTCTTTCTTCAGAGGGAGAATACACTGTAAACGGTGACATTCTCGCCAAAATACAAAATGTGTTTGCAGCCGGCTGCTGTGATGACACAGCAACAAAAAAGACTATCGGCGAAACCTTCAAAGAGTATAATTATCTTTGCGATCCTCACACAAGCGTTGCAGTAAATGTTTATAACGAATACCGCAGAACAACCGGTGATTCAACACCTACGGTTATAGTTTCCACCGCTTCACCCTACAAGTTCTCTCCTGCAGTTCTTGAAGGTCTCGGTGAAACTCCCTCTTCAGCAGACGAATTCGATATGATAGCAGCGGTAAGCAGCATTTCAGGTGTTACTCCTCCTCAAAAGCTTACTGAGCTCTGGGGCGCAGTTCCCCGCTTTACCGATATCTGCGAAAAAGAAGATATGCAGAACGTTGTCTTCTCAATGCTTGAGATTTAACAGGAAACCTTCTGAAAATGAAGGCTTCTCAGACAGCATCCGTTGAAATATCTCTGAGCTTAAAGGTAGCACAGCTGGTTTCGCTGCAGGAGCAGGCATTTCTGTTGCTTACCTTTATGCTTTCGGCTGTACATTTACAGTCGGTTGTGTGATAAACACAGTTTTTTGCATCACAGCAGATATTTGAGTTTTCTTTACATTTTTTATCCATTCACGATCACTCCCGTATATACGGAAACCGCCCGATATGACCTGATATTTTTTTCAGTTCCCCTCCAAAATGTCCCCGGGGACAAAAAATATGGAGGAATTGAAAGCGGCTTCCGTTGTTATCTTTTCACGGTAACATAGTTTTATAAGCGGAAATTTTTACAAAACGGAAGAATTTATGTCAGTTTACGTTATCGCAGACCCGCATTTGTCGTTGGGTACACAAAAACCCATGGATATATTCAGAGGCTGGCAGGATTATACACTGCGCCTTAAAACCAACTGGGAAAACATTGTTTCTCCCGGCGATACCGTTATATTGCCCGGTGACATATCATGGGCTATGACCGCCGAAGAGGCAAAGGAAGATCTGAAATTCATAAACGCTCTTCCCGGCAGAAAAATAATCGGCAAAGGCAATCACGATTATTGGTGGGGCACAATGAAAAAACTTAAGGAATTTACCGACGCAAATAATTTTGACACCATTGATTTTCTCTTCAATAATGCTTATGCAGTTGAAGATATTGCCGTTTGCGGAACAAGAGGCTGGTTTTTTGACGACAAAGCAGACAATGCCGAAAAAGTGATTGCAAGAGAAGCAGGCAGACTGAAGCTTTCAGTTGAAGCGGCACTAAAAACAGGCAAAGAACCCGTAGCATTTCTGCATTATCCTGTTGTATACGAATCAGGTGTATGCACCGAGCTTCTTGAGGTTCTGAAGTATTACGGAATCAGACGCTGTTACTTCGGTCATATACACGGCGAAAAAACAGGCAGATACGAAAAATACACCTATGACGGAATCACATTTTCACTTGTTTCTGCGGATTTTCTCGCATTTTGCCCAAAAAAAATTATTCTTTAAGTTTATTATTCTGATATTTTTTTATAAAAAACAGTAGAAATAAAAAAAAGTTTCTGCTATAATATTGTGGTTATTATAATGCCGTATGGCTTAAATTAAGTCAGGAGGACTTACAAAATGTTAAAATCAGCTGAAAAAACAGGCACAAATGAATTTACCCTTGCACTTTCAATTTCTGCAGAAGATTTTGAAAAAGCAATAAACAAGGCTTACAACAAAGAAAAGGGCAACATTTCCATTCCCGGTTTCAGAAAAGGTAAAGCTCCCAGAGCTATTATCGAAAAGAGATACGGTGAAGGTGTATTTTATGATGATGCACTCGATATCTCATTCCCCGCTGCTTACGAAGCTGCAGTAGCAGAAGCAGGTATTGAACCCGTAGACAGCCCCTTTGATTTCGACATCAAAGAAATCGGCAAAAACGGTGTTGAGCTCGTATGTAAAGTAACAGTTAAGCCCGAAGTTTCAATCGAAGGCTACAAGGGTCTTTCCGCAGTAAAGGCTCCCACTGAAGTTACCGATGAAGAAGTAGATGCAGACCTTCAGAAAAAGCTTGAACAGAATGCAAGAATTATCCCCGTTGAAGGCAGAGCTGTAGAAAACGGCGATATCGCTGTTATCGACTTTGAAGGCTTTGTTAACGGTGAAGCATTCGAAGGCGGCAAGGCTGAAGAATATGAACTTGAAATCGGTTCCGGTTCTTTCATCCCCGGATTTGAAGATCAGATAATCGGTCATAACATCGACGAAGAATTCGATGTAAACGTAAACTTCCCCGAAGATTACGCAGAAACACTTGCAGGCAAGGCTGCTACATTCAAAATCAAGCTCCACGCAATCAAGGCAAAGGAACTTCCCGTAGCTGACGATGAATTTGTTAAGGATGTATCTGAATTTGATACTCTTGATGAATACAAGGCTGACATCAGAAAGACTCTTGAAGAGCAGAAGAAAACTGCTTCCGACAGAAACTTTGAAAATGAAATTTTCGACAAGCTCGCAAACATTCTTGAAGCTGAAATTCCCGAAGCTATGATCAACAGAACAGTTGATAATATGATTTCCGAATTCAGATACAATGTTGAATCTCAGGGTATTCCCTTTGAACAGTATCTCGGCTATCTCGGTATGAGCGTTGATTCCATCAAGGAAACTTATAAAGAGAGAGCAGAAAAAGAAGTTAAGATTGAACTTGCTCTTGAAAAGATAGCTGAACTCGAAAATATCGAAGTTACAGATGAAGATGTTGAAGCTGAATTCGCTTCTATGGCTGAAAAATACAGCGTAGATCTTGAAACAGTAAAGAAGGCTGTTATGGCTGACACTGTTAAGAAGGAACTCAAGGCAAGAAAGGCTTCTGCTATCGTAACAGAAAATGCTGTTGAAGAAGGCGCTCCCAAGAAAAAGGCAGCTAAGAAGCCCGCTGCAAAGAAAACTACAAAGAAAAAGGCTGAAGAAACAGCTGAAGCTACAGAAAATACCGAAGCAGCAGAATAATTCCGCATAAAGAGGCACCATTCGGTCAAATATTATTATTAAACGGCCGGGAATAAACTTTCCGGTCGTTTTTCAGAAATTTTTCATAAGGAGGACATAAAATGTTACCTAATCCCTATATGTCATTAGTTCCTACAGTTATCGAACAGACAAACCGCGGCGAAAGAGCATATGATATCTATTCAAGACTTCTTAATGACAGAATTATAGTTCTTTCGGAAGAAGTAAACGATGTTACCGCAAGTCTTGTAGTAGCACAGCTTCTTTTCCTTGAAGGACAGGATCCCGAAAAAGATATTTCTCTTTACATCAACTCTCCCGGCGGTTCTGTTTCCGCAGGTTTTGCAATTTTTGATACAATGAATTATATAAAGTGCGATGTTTCCACCATTTGTATGGGTATGGCAGCAAGTATGGGTGCATTCTTACTTGCCGCAGGCGCAAAAGGCAAGAGATATGCACTTCCCAATGCTGAAATTATGATTCATCAGCCCTTAGGCGGTGCACAGGGTCAGGCTTCCGATATCAAAATTGCGGCAGACCATATACTTAAAATAAGAAACAAACTCAATAAAATTCTTGCTGAAGAAACCGGCAAGCCTTTAGAAATAATCGAACGTGATACAGACCGTGATAACTTTATGAGTGCCGAAGAGGCTCTCGAATACGGTCTTATCGACAAGGTTCTCTATAACAGATAAACCGGGAGGAAAAATCCATTGGCAAAATATGAGGAACCAAACAAAGTGCGCTGTTCTTTCTGCGGAAGAACGCAGGAACAGGTTGCAATGCTTATACAGGGCCCCGAAGCATTTATATGTGACGAATGTATCGAAAACTGTTTAAGCATCATAAATGCAGACGATACACCTGCTAAAAAAAGCGGAAAGAAAAAAGCCTCTTCTCCGAGAATACTTCCGAAGCCAGAAGAACTGAAGGCTAAACTTGACGAATATGTTATCGGACAGGATCAGGCTAAAATCGCCCTTTCCGTTGCTGTTTACAATCACTACAAAAGAATATACAAAAAAGCTAAAACCGATGTTGAAATAAACAAATCCAATGTTCTGCTTTTAGGTCCCACGGGTGTAGGTAAAACATTCCTTGCTCAGACACTTGCAAAAACTCTTGATGTGCCCTTTGCCATAGCAGATGCCACAACTCTTACAGAGGCAGGCTATGTCGGTGAAGATGTTGAAAACATCCTGCTCAGACTTATTCAGGCTGCTGACTTTGATATAGATAAGGCAGAAAGAGGCATTATCTATGTGGATGAAATTGATAAAATTTCAAGAAAAAGCGAAAACACATCCATAACACGTGATGTAAGCGGTGAAGGTGTTCAGCAGGCACTTCTTAAAATTCTTGAAGGCACTGTGGCAAATGTACCTCCTCAGGGTGGCAGAAAGCATCCTCAGCAGGAATTTTTACAGATAGACACAACAAACATTCTGTTTATCTGCGGCGGTGCTTTTGACGGTATTGAAAAAATAGTAGAAAAAAGAATGGGTAATTCCATTCTCGGCTTCGGTTCGGAAATAACACTTAAATCAGAGCTTGATCAGGATGCAATAATGTCAAAGGTCATCCCTCAGGACCTTGTTAAATTCGGACTTATTCCCGAGCTTGTGGGCAGACTTCCCGTGCTTACCGCATTAAGAAATCTGGATGAAGATGCTCTTATAAAGATTCTGAAAGAACCGAAAAATTCTCTTTTCAAGCAGTATCAGGGACTTTTCGGTATTGATAATATCGAGCTTGAATTCACTCCGGAAGCATTCAGTGAAATTGCAAAGTCGGCACTTGAGAAAAAAACAGGTGCAAGAGGCCTTCGTTCCATTATGGAAAAGGTTCTTTTACCTGTTATGTACACAGCCCCCTCTGATCCTTCAATTGAAAAAATCATCATTACGGCTGAAAGTGTAACAAACGGTGAAATGCCTATAATAGAAAGAAATCCCGCACGTCTTGCACCAAAAGAAAACTCAAACGCATTAAAACCCACAATTGCATAACTGAAAAAGGACTGTTTTGCACAGTCCTTTTTTTAGTCACAAAGCATATAGTAATTATCTATATTTTCAAGCTTATAATGCTCGTGTTTTACTGTTCTGAATCCCAGTTTTTCATAAAAACCCACATTATCGGGATTCTGAGTTTCAAGACCTACTTTATATCCTTTAGAAAGCATATCCTCAAGACCCATTTTTAAAAGTCCGGTGGCAATTCCCTTTCCCTGATGCTCTTTTGCAACAAAAACGGGAGATACGATATAGGTTTTATCATCAAATATTTCTGAATTATCAAGATGAGAATATGCTAAAAGTGTTTTTATTGTAAGCGGAAAATACAGCACGAGAAATACCCAGTTGGGGCATTTAAGAAACTGCCACATAGTATAGTCATAATGAGCCTCTCGAAGAATCAGAAGTCCTCTTTTTTCTTCGTCAAAATAAAATATGTCCTTTTTTCTTGAAGAATTGAGCCTTAAAAGAATAAAATGATAAATAAATTTTTTTCTGAGTTTTTCATTTTTACAGGCAAAGCAGTAAACAGGGTCATTTATATAAGCCTCACTTGCCATTCTTGCGTAATATTTAAGTTCTTTGAGCGTTATTTTATTTTCCATATTCAGTACACCCCCAATATATTTTATTATAACATATAAAAAAACACAAATCAACCGCACATCAGAAAAACTGAAATACGGTTGATTTATATAACAATCAGGGATCATTTACAATTCCTGCAAAAAGTATGGTTTCATTGTCAAGTGTCACAGCAAATGCAAAGGGGCGGTCCAGAATAAATTCCACTCTGTTATCGGGAGGCGGTGCGGCACCTGCACCTTCTATTGTCGTATATGCGGCTGCGGAAACACCCTTTTCATCGATTTTCACCCGCATTCCGTGGTTTATTTTATCAACATATATTCCGTTATAATTTTCGGCAAGAGATGAAAAATCCGAAATAAGAGGATCGGTTATATCCGTAAGCCCCAGTTCGCTGAGCCCTTTCATAATATCCGTCTGAACGCTTATGTCAAACTTAGGTATTTCCATATTTACAGTAAGATATTTCGAATCGGGATACGCTGAACCTATTTCACTGTTGCTGAGTGATAACAGCAATTGAAGATCCTTATCATTGAAAATACTGTCGGCATCATACCCTTCATCGGGAAGTATGAACCACATTTTGCCGCCCATATCAAGTCCCAGTGCGATTGCACCGAAATTGTCACTCCAATAATAGTTCATATCATTTTCTCTTGTCATAAACTGACAGTTTTTATTACCCGAGGGAGACTTGAACACGCCTGACTTTGTGTCTGACTTTTCAAATTCGTCTGCCCATTTGGTCTGATATAAAAGGGTGGAAACAATTGTAAATACCGTTTCGGTATTCATTTTCATATCAGGTGACAGCATTCCGTCTGTCTGCTCTTTTATCCAGTTATTAAGCATTTTATTATAGGTGTCTGTTCCCGTAGTGCCGAAAAACACAGAAGCAAAATATTTATCTGTAACTGTTTCAAGAAGTCCGTCTTTATATTTTATGCTGTTGTTCAACCACAAAGAGTTTGCAAGTATACTCTTCATATATCCGTCATCACGGTAGTTTCTCTGCCACAGCTTTTCCGCCTGGCTTCTTAATTCTTCAATGCTTTCCATACCCAATAAAGAAAGTATCTGATTTCTTGAATTTCCGTCGGCGCATTCTGCAAGAAGACTCAGGGCAACGTAAATACTAAGAGGAGATATGGCTTTATTTTTATCGTCATCCACCGCAAGGAATTTCTCATTCAGCCTTGTTGCAAAATCCTGCACATTATCCGAATAAACTTCTATTCTTGCAAGCTCATTTATATCCTCTCTCCAGTCTTCATACTGAGAATCAAACAAGGGTCCGTACTGTATGAATGAATTCGGATATTTTGCCATTTTCGGATAAGAAGGCGCACTTAAAAGCTGCGGCTTTACCGTTACTTTATTTTCAACACTGTGATCCGTCACACTGATATTCTGCCTTGTAGTCATTTCTTCATTTGATGAAGTATTTTCATTTTCAGCCGCGGTAGTGTCTTCAGAGACCCAAGGAGCATCCGTTGTATTTTCTGCCTCTTCCCCCTGTAAATCGGTGGTTACATCCGATGAGGGATGCATTGTTTCTTCCGGGTAAGAAACAGAATTTTCTGTTGTAAGTTCATTTAACGGTGTTACATCAAGAGGAGAAGTAAATCTCATTACACCGCCCAGAGCTACCGCAATAACAATTACAGCCGCAAAAGACAAAATGATGGGAAAAATTTTATTTTTTTTCTCAAAGCGGTAAGTATCCGCTTCAATTATCAGACTTTCGTCAATATCGGTTATGGCATCAAATAAATCTTCACTGCTCATACATTTACTCCTTTCTCTGCAAGTTCTTTTTTAAGTTTTTTTCTTAATGAAAAAAGCTGTGAGGATACCTTTGCGGGGCTTCTTTTAGTCTGTTCACTGAGAGACTGTACGCTTTCTCCGTACCAGTAACGCTTTACAAACAGTACCCTCAAATCCGGCTCAAGAGTTTTAAGCCAGTCGGAAATAACATCTGACAGATATTTTAGTTCCAGTTGCTCCTCTACTCTTATTTCAGACGGCAGACAATCCTCCAATTCAGACAAAAGTACATTCATACCCCGGTCTCTTTTCGCCGCAGTGTTACGCCTGAATATACCGATAGCGGAGTTTCTTGTGATTTTTCCTATATATGCCTTAAAATTCAGAGGTCTCTGAGGCGGAATGGAATTCCACAGCTTAAGATATGTATCATTGACACATTCCTCTGCATCCTCTTTTACAGATAAAACATTAAATGCCACAGCATAAATAAAACCACCGTATTTATTTTCAGTTTCGCTGAGTGCACTCTGCACACGGCTAAAGAACAGGTCTATTATCATACAGTCATCCATATACATCCCTCCTCACTTATAAAGACGCAAAGAAAAGAATAATATTACGGCTACATTATATCTTATTTTAAAAATTTTGCAAAAAAGAAAAGCGTCCGTTTTTCGAACGCTTTTCTTTAATACAGATCTGTGTTAATTCAAAAAAACTTATGCATTATTCTTCAGCTGCATCATTGTCAGCGGAACCGCCTAAGCTGTTAAAGAAGCTAATGATCATATCCAAAATCTGCTTTAAGTAATCGATAAATACCTGAATGAAAGCGTAATCATTATCCCATGTCATTGTGTTTTCACCTCACCAATATTAATTTCAGATGCATAAATGCATCTTTATAATATCATAGCAGTATTTATTTTTCAATACTTTGACTCATTTTTTTTGTATTTTTAATAATTTTTACTGTCAGATACAATATTTATTTAACAATTCGCATACATATTCATTCTTTGTTAAAATTTTCAACAGGTTCCACACAAAACTATAAACATAAGATAAACTAACAGTTAATAATTCATTGTTCGGAAAGAAAAAACCGACGGAAAAACCGTCGGTTTTTTAGCATAAGCTATTCTCTGCCCTTTTATGGGCCAATCATCTTATCTGAAATTATTCAGCATCTTCAGGAGTTTCAGTTGAACCGCCGAGACTTGCGAAAAATTCCTTGATCATGTTGATGAACATTACAACATATTCAGCAAACTTTGCGATGTATTCAGTAACTGACATTGTGTGCACCTCTTTTCTTTATAAATTTGGAATAATCAAAATTAATTATTCAGCTGAACTAAAAGCTTCAGCAATTCTGTTAAAGAAATCAACTATAACTTCAATTATTGCAGCAAACCACTGTGACCAATAATCAAGGAAAGCAATAGCACTTTCTGCCTTATTGGGCTGAAGGGTAAGACCATCAGTTGAAACTTCATTTGTGGTGATTTCATCAATCATAATATAATACGCTCCTTTCACATATCTACACTATCGCAGAATAGATTATCTTGCATACTAATAATAACATCTTATGCACAGTATTGCAAGCAATTTTGATTTGATTTCGGAAGATTAACATAAATGTCACAATTATATCATATTTCGAGTGAATACTTACTGTAGAATGTTTATACAAAATTAACAATCTATTTTTTTTGGAGATAATATGGAAATTCTGTTCGAAAACAGTGAGATAATTGTGTGTATAAAACCCCACGGAACTCCATCTGAAGGCACTTCGGATAACAGTGCGGTAACGGTTCTGAAAAAACTTTCAGGTACCGCAAGCATATTCCCTGTACATCGCCTTGATACGGTAACTTCAGGTGTAATGGTGTATGCAAAAACTAAGAAAGCAGCGGCATTCCTTACAAAGCAGATAACAGAAAACCGTTTTGAAAAAATATATCTTGCTTTAGTTCACGGAACACCGACACCAAAAGAGGGAATTTTGGAAGACCTACTTTTTAAGGACTCCAAAAAAAATAAATCCTTTGTTGTAAAAAGAGAGCGTAAGGGGGTAAAAAAAGCATCTCTTGAATACACGGTGCTTGAAACAAGAGATACTCTTTCATTGGTAAAAATAAAGCTTCACACGGGAAGAACCCATCAGATAAGAGTTCAGTTTTCTTCACGTAAACACCCTGTGTACGGCGACGGAAAATACGGTGCATCGGATAATATACCCTATATAGCCCTTTTTTCACATTCTCTTACATTTACCGACCCCGAAAGCAAAAAAATTATGACCTTCTCAGCTTTGCCCGAGTGGGCAGAAAATCAAATAATCTCTCTTTCATAAAGTCCTGCTGTCTTTTTGCCCGGCAGGGCTTTTTTAGTTTTATACAGTGAAACTATTTTCATCACCAGCTCAGGCGATTCTTGTGTAAATTTCAACACGACAAAAGACACATCGGGAATATCCTTATCACCAACATATAAAGGAACTGTATTATAAAGCACACTGTACTGTCTGCTTTCACACAATACGGTAAATTTTTCACTCATCCTGTCAGTTAAAGTTCCTTGTCCTTTGCAATCGGCACAACCGTTTTCGCCTTGCAGCGGACAGCATCTGAAGTGCATAAGCGGCATATAGCCGTATGCTATAACACCTGTTTTTCCCCTTGATGCAATATTCCTCATTTCCTTAAAAGACATTTCCGAAGAAAGTGTCATTTCTTTAACACCAAGGTCATAATACATTCCCAGTGCTTCGGAATTAAGCACATTGAGAAGTGCGCCGCCGATAATCCTCATCCCTGCTTTTTCGGCTATTGCAACAGCACCGATGTTATCACAGTATGCAAACCTGACGCCCTTGTTATAAAGCCCGGTCAGGTGATTTTTTATTTTTTCTTCATTTGAAGGATATATAAGTGCAGGAAGATAAGCACAGAGCTTACCGCTGAATTTCTCACAAAGTCCCTCATTATCCCTGATTTCTTTTAAGGGTAAAATTATCATATCAGCCTGAATTTCATCGGGAATAAGTGCGGCTTTGCGGAACATAAGGCGAAGCTCCGGTTCTTTACAGGAACAGCGTGAAACTATTGCAGCCTTGTGTCCGGTGAATACATACGGTTCTTTGTGACCTCTGATTACTGTAAGCTCCTCGCAGGCCTGCCTTCTCAGGGCATTTATATCAGATGCCCTGAGCATCAGCCCGTCTTCTATATTGCAGTTAACAGTATCGGCATAATAAAATGTACTGCCGAGTTTCAGAAGTGACCTTAAGGCACTTTCTTCATTAAGAGGTGCTTTTATTGCCTTTTCGGGCACTTCACCCGAAACGGCAACTGAATTTTTTCCGTCAGAAATACAAAGAACGGATTTTTCATTCTCTTTTACAGTAAAATCCATTGTAATCTTAACAAGGGGATTTTCATTTCTGTAGGTTAAAGCTATGGGAGACAGCACATCGGCAGCAGACAACACATCATCCTTTGTTCTGTAGCCGAACATTGAAAGGTCACGCTTACCCTTAGCATAGCCGTTTGTAAAACCGCTTCTTGAAAAAACACTCTGCAACAGTGAAATATCAGGTGCTTCTCCGTTAACAGTATTTTTATAAGCTCTTACTGCGGCTGATACATATTCGGGACGTTTCATTCTTCCCTCTATTTTCAGTGATGTAACACCGCAGGAAATCAGTTCATCTGTCATATCAGCAAGGCACATATCCTTAAGCGACAGAGCATATTCTCTTTTTCCGTAACGGAAATTAAGTCTGCAGGGCTGTGCGCAAAGCCCCCTGTTGCCGCTTCGCGCCCCTAAAACAGAGCTCATATAGCACATACCCGATGCACTCATACAATGTGCTCCGTGAACAAAAACCTCTATTTCCGCTTTAACAGATGAAACTATTTCTTTTATTTCTCCGATACTCAGTTCCCTTGCAAGAACAATTCTCGAAAAACCGAGCTTTTCAAGATATTTTGCCCCCGAAACATTATGCACTGCCATCTGTGTTGATGCATGCATCGGTATGTCGGGACAGCATTCTTTTACAATTGCAACAGCTCCCATATCCTGCAGAATAACGGCATCCGCTCCGCTTTTTGCTATAAGCGCAAGCGTATCACAGAATTCTTTCAGCTCACTGTCTTTAAACACGGTGTTAAGTGTAATATAGACACGCACTCCTCTTTCACGGCAATACTTTACAGCACCGATAAAATCTTCATCGGTGAAATTTTCGGCATTACGTCTTGCATTAAAAGAAGATGCACCGAAATATACGGCATCCGCACCGCTTCTTACTGCGGCGATAAGCTGTTCCCTGCCGCCAACGGGAGCAAGAATTTCAATATTTTTCATTACTGTCTCCGTAAAATGATATTTATTGTATTTTATCACAAATCAATATAATTTTCAATTGATTATTACTATTGACTTATTACGTAATTTGTGTATAATATGAGAGTAATTCTCAATTTGGAAGTGGAATAATTGGCTACATATAAAACTCATCAGAAAGAGATGCTTCTGGATTTTCTAAAAGAGCATCCCGACAGACAGTTTTCCGTTGATGAACTTACCGAAGAAATGGAAAAGCTGTTTTCGGATGCCCCCGGAAAAAGCACGGTCTACCGGCTTATAGGCCGTCTTGTGGATATGGGTACCGTCAAAAGATTCGTAAAAGGAAATTCAAGGCAGTTTTTATATCAGATAGCAGGAAGTGAAGAATGCCATCATCATCTGCATCTTAAATGCACAGAATGCGGCAAGCTTCTTCATATGGGTCACGATTTAAGTGAACAGGTTCTGTCTGAGATTTTAGGGGAAAGTGATTTTACGGTCAAGGTTGACAGCACCACTCTGTTCGGCTGCTGTAAAGACTGTAAAATAAAGGAAGGATAATTTTATGCTGAAAAAAATCACAGCGGCATTATTACCGTTGATTATTATACTTACGGCTATGTGTGCCTGCACGGAAACAAAGGATAATACGGACAAGCTTAAAATAGTCTGCACGGTATTCCCCTATTATGACTGGGCAAAAAACATAACCGAAGGAAGTGAAAATACTGAGCTTATTCTGCTTCTTGATAACGGAACAGATCCGCATTCCTTCCAGCCCTCAGCCGAAGATATTGTAACAATATCCACAGCCGATATATTTATATGCACCGGCGGCGAAAGCGACAGCTGGGTGGAGGATGTGCTTAAAACATCAGAAAATGAAGATACGCTTGTTCTTAAGCTTATGGACTGCCTTGAAAGTGACAGACTTTATTGTGTTGAAGAAAACAATGAAGATAATCTTCATTCGCATAAAGATACAGATGATAGTGTACACACTCCTGATGAACACATCTGGCTTTCATTAAAAAATGCAGCAGAGCTTACGGGGATAATAGCCGATACAATCATCGGAAAAGACAGCAAAAACAAAGCCTTATATGAAGAAAACTGCAAAAATTATAAAGAAGACCTCCTGCTGCTTAATTCAACCTATGAAAGAACCTTCTTTTCACTTGCAAAAGATACCATTGTTGTGGCAGACCGTTTTCCTTTTATTTATCTCGTAAATGATTACGGTATTAAATACCACGCCGCATTCCCGGGCTGCTCCGCAGAAAGCGAGGCAAGCTTTGAAACAGTAACAAGACTTACCGTACAGACAGATAAACTCGGTCTTTCAAGTATAATCATTACAGAAACTTCAGACGGTGCACTTGCAGAGTCTGTAAAAAACAATACCGAAACAAGAAATCAGCAGATACTTACATTAAACTCCATTCAGTCTGTAACAAGCAATGAACTCACAAATTCTTATATAGACATAATGAACACAAATCTTTCCGTATTGGAAGCCGCACTTTCTTAAGAAAGGAACAATTTATGGCACAGCTTAAATGCAATAACGTAACCCTCGGCTATGAGGGAAAAACTGTTACGGAAAATCTGAGCTTTGAAGTTAACAAAGGCGATTATCTTTGCATTGTCGGTGAAAACGGTGCAGGCAAAAGCACTCTTATAAAAGCACTGTTGGGACTGAAAAGTCCTATGTCGGGTGAAATCACCACGGGCGACGGACTAAAACCAAATGAAATAGGCTATCTTCCGCAGCAGACACTTATTCAGAGGGACTTTCCCGCATCAGTAAAAGAAATAGTATATTCGGGGCTTCTGGGTAAACTCGGCAAAAGACCTTTTTATTCAAAGCAACTGAAGAATTCGGCAAAAAAGCAGATGGAAAAACTCGGCATCACCGATCTTGCCGACCGCTGTTACAGAGAACTGTCGGGAGGTCAGCAGCAACGCGTTCTTCTTGCAAGAGCACTTCTGGCAACAGAAAAAATGATACTTCTTGATGAACCCGTTGCAGGGCTTGACCCTGCCGTAAAGCACGAAATGTATGAGCTTATAAGAAAACTCAACAAGGAAGACGGTATTACGGTAATTATGGTATCCCACGATATTTCATCCGCCGTAAAATATGCTTCCCATATTCTTCACATAGGACATACACCCCTTTTCTTCGGAAAAACGGAGGATTATAAAAACACTTCCATAGGAAAAGCCTTTACGGAAGCCGACGGAGGTGAAAGCTGATGGAAGTATTTGAAAAGCTTATAACATACCTTCAGTATGAATTTGTCCAGAATGCCCTTATAGTAGGTGTGCTTATATCCCTTTGTTCTGCACTTTTAGGCGTAACTCTTGTGTTAAAGCGTTTTTCTTTTATAGGAGACGGGCTTTCTCACGTGGCATTCGGTGCAATGGCTGTTGCCGCTGTTCTGGGGCTTACAAACGAAATGATAATAGTTATGCCCGTAACGGTAATTGCCGCCGTAATACTTCTTGCAACGGGCAAAAACGGAAAACTCAAAGGGGATGCATCCCTGGCACTTATATCCGTTTCGGCAATGGGCATAGGCTATCTTATAATGAATGTATTTTCCGCTTCGGGAAATGTCAGCGGTGACGTGTGTACCACACTTTTCGGCTCAGCGTCTCACCTCACTTTATCAAAAACCGATGTATGGCTCTGTATTACGGTTTCGGTTCTTGTAATACTTGTGTTTATTCTTTTTTATAACAGAATATTTGCAGTTACCTTTGATGAAACTTTTTCATCTGCAACAGGGCTTAAAACTTCCGCTTACAATCTTCTTATAGCTGTTATCACTGCAGTAGTTATAGTTCTTGCCATGAATCTTGTAGGGTCACTGTTGATATCGGCACTGGTAATATTCCCCGCATTATCTGCAATGCGTATATTCAAAAGCTTCAGAAGTGTGGTTATCTGCGCGGCAATAATCTCAGTTATCTGCTCATTCACGGGAAGTCTTATATCAATTATGGCATCAACCCCCATAGGCGCAACAATAGTAGTACTTGATCTGGCAGTATTTGCCGTATTTGCCTTAATTGGCAGGAAAGGATGATAAAAATGAAAAAACTTACTTCACTTGTTCTCGCACTCACTCTTTTATTTGCACTTGCCGCCTGCGGCAAGGATGAACACGCTCATGATGAAGCCGGTCACACACACGAAGCAGCTCAGCAGGGTGATGCTGTTCATTCCCACGACCCCTCAGGCCCTCCCGTTACTTCTGTTGAAAAAATAGAAACAGGGCTTAATGAATATTACAATGCTGATGAAGATGCCGCTTATCACGAGCTGTTTTTTGATAAAAAAACATCGGAATACGAAAACAAAAAGTTTACAAAATACGGAACATTCGCCGTTATTTATGATGCTTATAACGAAGTAGAGCGTTATTATGTATGGGGTTACGGACACGAATCAAAAGACTGCTGCTTCCAGTGGGAATTTGTAAAACCCGAAAACGCCGAATTGCCCATACCCGGTTCTTATATCAAGGTTGAGGGCACTATGACAGCTGACGAAAAAGCTCTTGACGGCTATTGGCTTACGAATGCTTCGGTAAGTGTTGAAGAAGAATTTGCTGCTACGGAATATGACTATGACTTTGTAACTCTCAGCCCCACACTTATGAGAGTTCAGATAACAAATATGCTCCAGAAGCCCGAGCAGTTTGCCGATAAATCCGTAAGAATTTTCGGAAGAACTCTTTCCGAAAACACCCTGACATCCGCATATGCCGATGATAACTGGTCAGTTCATTTTTCCGCTTCACGCGATCACCTTAACGCTGATACCATTGTTATGATTGAAGGTACATTCAACCAAGGCGGAGCAAGCAGCATAATAACCTCATCATCCATTACTGCTGAAAACTGATATCATATATCCCTTCAGGTAAGCATATGCTTTTCCGGGAGGGATATTTTTTGCCTTTTTTATTTCAGTTTTTTCAGAAATTCAGCTTGTTTTTAACAGATACTTTACTCACTAATGTTCTTACGGGTACAGGTATTTTTCTGAGTATTAAAACCCGGTTTATTCAGCTGAGATTTCTTAAGCAGGGTCTTAAAAATACCTGCAGGGGACTTTTTACAAAAGAAAAGACCGAGGGTATAAGCCCCTTTGCCGCCCTTGCTACTTCCCTTGCGGCACAATTAGGCACGGGAAATATAGTGGGAGCAGGCTCTGCAATTATCACAGGCGGTCCCGGTGCCGTTTTCTGGATGTGGCTGTCCGCTTTTTTCGGCATGGCAACCTCTTACGGTGAAGCAGTACTCAGTCAGAAAACCAAAGTAATTGCCCCCGACGGCACTTACACAGGCGGTGCTTCTTATTATATCCGTTATGCATTTAAAGGAAAAACCGGCAAAGTCATAAGCGGAGCTTTTTCTCTGTTTTCAACCGTGGCGCTGGGCTTTACGGGAGTTGCGGTACAGGCAAATTCCATTTCGGCGGCATTATATGAATCCTTCGGTCTTCCGCTTATACTGTCGGCAATGCTTCTTACCCTTGCGGCAGGAATAATTCTGATGAAGGGCACAAAAACCGTAACCGTGATATCAGAAAAAACAGTACCGTTAATGGCTGTTTTATATATAGCGGGTTGTCTTGCAGTAATAATAAAAAACATCGGTTATTTACCCCGGTCGTTTTATCTCATATTCACCTGCGCGTTTTCACCGAAAGCAGTTCTCGGAGCATCCTGCGGAATAGCGCTGAAAACCGTTATTTCTCAGGGGATAAAACGGGGACTTTTTACAAATGAAGCAGGTATGGGCTCTACTGCATCTGCACACGCATTAAGCGATGCCCCGTCAGCGCATTATCAGGGCACTCTTGGTATTGCAGGTGTTTTTATAGACACCTTCCTGATGCTTTCTCTCACGGCGCTTGTCGTAATAACCGTGCTTTATAAAAACGGTGTACCTCAGCTTTCACCTCTTACAGGTTCTGAGGCAGTAAGTATTTCCTTTGCCGATGTATTCGGCATTAACGGGGCATCGGCATTCATTGCTTTATCGGTGCTGTTTTTTGCTTTTGCTTCAATACTCGGCTGGAGCACCTTCGGGAAAATGTCCTGCAAAAACTTATTCGGAGAAAAAAGCGCAAGACTTTACACGTTTTCATCTCTTATGTTTGTATTTCTCGGCTCGTGCCTGTCCGGGGACCTTGTGTGGACCCTTACGGATATTTTCAATGCTTTTATGGTATTAACCAACATTCCCGCACTTATAAAACTTTCGGATGAAATCAAAAATTGTTGAAAAACGTTTTATTTGGTGCTATACTTTTTATAACATAACAAACTGACAGAAAGAAGTTGATCTGATTGTTGAATTTACAGGTAGACACTACCGGGGCAAATGAAATCGCACAGGAAATTCAGGAAAGTTTATCTGAAATTACAAATCTGCCCACATCCATTACCGAAACTGACGATTACCTGAAAAACCTTGTAAATTTATTACAGGAATTTGCTGTTACATACGGCGGAAAGCTCATACTCGCAATCGTTATTTTTATAGTCGGTTTCAAACTTACAAAATTCCTCACCAAAAAGATGTTCAATGCAAAAACCATGAACAAGCTCGATGCTTCAACAAAGGGATTTGCACAAAGTCTTGTGAGCATAAGCCTTAAAATATTGGTCGGAATAACTGCCCTTGCAGTAGTCGGTGTGCCAATGTCATCTATGATTGCCGTTATAGGCTCCTGCGGTCTTGCCGTTGGCCTTGCTCTTCAGGGCTCGCTTTCAAACATAGCAGGCGGCTTTATACTGCTTGTGTTCAAGCCTTTCTCTGTCGGTGATTATATTTCCACATCTGATTTATCAGGTACAGTGGAAGATATCGGTATTTTCCACACAAAAATCATAACCATTGATAACAAAAGAATAATCGTGCCCAATGCCAATGTTTCAAACGCAACCTTAACAAATTATACTGCTATGAAAGAAAGAAGAGTGGATCTTACTTTTACAGCCGCATACAATCAGGATATCGATAAAGTAGAACAGACTCTGATCAAAGTATGCAACTCCCACGCACTTGTATTAAAAGATCCCGCCCCCTTTGCACGTCTTTCGGCACATAAAGACAGTGCTCTTGAATACACCGTAAGAGCCTGGTGCAAATCGGAAGATTACTGGACTGTTTATTTTGATCTTATTAAAGATGTCAAGCTTGCTTTTGACCGTGAAAGCATAGAAATTCCTTTCCCTCAGTTAGATATTCACACAGATAAGTAATATAAACATTGCACAAATTTATTCGTTTTATTTTATTAATATTATTCAACCATACATACCAATTGTTAACCAATTGTAAATTATATAATATAACTTAATATACGATTGACACTTTGTCATTTTTTTGATATCCTATAGTAGTTCAAAAAATGACAAGGTGTCATTTTTTTAAGTTTTTTTTAATAAAATGTTTATAAAATCTGCTGAACAAAAGGAGGAAAAGTATGAATTCACCCATCAAAAAACTTGAAAAAAAAATGAGAATACTCGACACTGCTTTTTCTCTTTTCAAGGATTCTTCCGTAAGTGCCACCGCAATTGACGATATCGTAAAAGCGGCAGGTATTGCAAGAGGAACTTTTTATCTCTATTTCAAAGATAAAAATGACCTGCTTGAGCAGATAATTATTTACAAAAGCACCGAAGCTATGAAAGCCGTAATAAAAAGCACATTTTCCGTTACCATTACAGAAGAAACAGATTTTTATGATATGTTCAGAAAATTTCTTAACTGTTTTATTGATTTTCTTATTGAAAACAGGGAAATACTTCCTGTAATGACAAAAAACTTTTCTTCGTGCATAAAAAATCTGCCCGAAATATACGACAGTGACATTCAGGTTTTTTATGAACAATTTATAGATTATATGAAAAATTTCGGTTACACTTCAGACAATGCCCGAAAAACCGTATTTATCGTGATTGATATGGCAGGCTCTGTATGCGCAGACGCTGTTTTACAAAACAAACCGTACCCGATAGAAGAAATACGTGATATTGTTGTAGAATCCGCAATATGTATAATAAAAAACAATGCAAAGATTAGCATAAATATAAGCGATAACTCTGAAAACTAAAATTCTGTTTATTTTAATATAAATATTGGGAACATCCCGAAAGGCAGGAGATTCACCTGAAACGCTCAACCAAATTTATTTCTTTTCTTATCTCATTAATTCTCATTTTCTCACCTGTGCTGTCAGTAACATCCGCAGCAGTAACTTACCCTGCGGGCATAACAGCAGAACAGGTTGAAGCTGTAGTACCGAAGCTAAGCGGTATTGCAAAGGGGCTTCTTTCATCAATGCCCGGCACTGCCGATATAAAAACATCGGTATATACCGCATTGTTTTCGGATGCTACCGTAAACGGACTTCTGTCTTCGGTTTATTCCGCACTCGGCGAAAATGCAAGCTCGCTTTCTATGATAGGAATCAATCTTGAGCCTAAAGTGCTTGCAAAAAACTTCAGTGCATTCCCCGAAGTATCAGTAAGTGTTTCGCAGTGCAGTGATCTTAATGCTGTTGTTACTGCTTCAAAAAATTTCCGTTGGGGTATCAATAACAAAACAGACTTCACAAATGCGGTAATTGCAATTCTCACTCCCTTCAATTCACTTCTCAATGTTATTCTCTGTTCGGGAACTCTGAAGATAAATGATCTTATCTCAATAAAGGGTGATGACGGCTATTCAACAGCAATCGTTCCTCTGCTTGAAGCGTTTGACTGTCCCTCTGTTATGAGCTCCGCTGACTTTGCTTCTTCAGCAGCTCAGCAGAATTACAATATCATAAAAAATATCATTGATATGATATTTGCATCCCTTGACCGTCTTCTTGACGATCCCGTAACGGGAATGTGCAGCACTCTTCCCAAAATTGCATACTATTTTGAATCGGGTAAGCTTTCACAGTCACTTACGGCACTTCTTGAACCTCTTTCCGTTAAGATTGCAGGTGTTTTCACAATTCCCGGACTTTCCGATATGATAAGCAGTGTTGCAAATCTTGAAGGAACTCTTGACATCAGCAGTATGATGGCAGATATGGATATGAGTGCACTGCTCGGTTCTGATGTAAATCTCAAGCTCCCCGAGCTTGACCTTGCCGATTTTGCGGCAGCTGTCACAGAAACAAACGGCAGTCTTACGGTTGATGAAGGTGCGGCTTTCATAACACTGATGCACTTCCTTATTGAGACATTAAAGCTCAATAAAGACAGCTTAGGCTCTATGCTCGGAGGTGAAAGCGCGGCAATGACCGAAATGCTCACTCCCCTTCTTTCAAAAACAAACGATGAAATAATCGCTTCGATTATAAGACTGTTCAGTATTTCCTCTGCCCCCGAAAACAATGTGCAGTGGACATATCCCGCCGCAACACAGGGTCAGATAACATACACACCCACAATGGGTGCCGCAGATTATGCAAAGGTACTTGAAAAGGTAGATCCCCTTCTTACAGACTTCATAAAAGAAGAAGATCCCGAAGGCGATATAGAACAGACCTTAAGAAAAACAATTTATTCAAATTCACTTCTTTCAAACATTGCAGTGGGAATATTCTCAATGCTCGGAAATGAAGAAACAGCAGGTCTTTTAGGAATGCTCGGTCTGGATTTCACACCTGCAGGTGTGGCTGCATCCGTAGCATCATCCTATCCCGGTGCGGCAAACACATTAAGACGCTATTCCTCATGGGATAATGTAAATGCCGCAAATATATCCTGGGGCTTTTATGACGGAGATGCAGATAAATTCAAAGCAGCTCTTACAAAGATTATGTCCCCTATGGTTCCATTACTTTCATGTCTTCTTGCAGGTCAGAACGTAACATTCCTCGATGCACTTACAGTACCCGGTGCAAACGGCTACAACACAGCAATAATTCCTCTGCTTGAAGCACTGGGCTGCAGCAGTGATAAAATTCTCAGCTACGACGAATATAAAAGGGGAGCCGGCACAACAGGAGTTATAACGGGTATATTCGATCCCATTTTTGCACTTATTGATGAAATTTGTGCTTCACCCGTTAATAAGCTCTGTTCACTGCTTCCCAATATAATTTATTTCTTCAACAGCGGACTGATGAACAACATAATCACAAATCTGCTTTATCCCATTGATTATATGTTCCAGACTGCAGGCTTCGGAAGCATACTTACAACAGCATTTGCCGATATGCAGATACCCGATCTCAATTCACTTATGAAAGAGCTTACTGCATCTGCAGACCTTGGCTTCACCCTTCCCGAAATTGATCTTGCAGCTATCGGCACATACGGCACCCCTACAACCTTAACAAGTAAAAGAGTTGTAAACGGTGCTCCCGCTCAGTATACCTATATTACAGCCGATGCCCCCGCTGTTCTTGTAACAATATTAAGAGCCTTGGTGCAGGTAATGGCAAGCTCCGAAAACAGCGATATGCTTTCAGGCTTTATGGGTGATATGGGAGGCAGTTCTGCCGAAGGCGAAGTTGATATGTTTGCAATGTATGCAGAAAATATCACTGCAAAGCTCAAAGAAATGACACCAGATGAAACACTTGAATGGCTGTGCAACATTCTGTTCAGTGATTCCCCCACAGTCGAGCTTCCCGCAGAAGAAGAGATTATACCCTCCATCAAGTATGAAAAAGAGTTTGAGCTGTCAACAACTGCAAAGCTTCTTATTGTTGTTGGTGTCTTAGCTTTAGCAGCACTTATATACTATATTCTTTCCGTTTCGGGTAAGCTTGATAATTTCAAGCTTAAAAGAAATCAGAAAAAGGAATACAAGCGCCGTAAAGAAGAATACGACAGACTTGTAAAAGCAGGCGGCACTGCAGCAGATATGCCCGCACCGCCCACATATGAAGAAAAAATGCTTGCTAAAGCTAAAATCGAACAAAGAAAAAAGGAAGCTAAGCTTGAAAAAGAAAAAAACAGTAAGCCTCTGAAACAGGATAATCTTATTGATGAGATAACACAATTCGACAAATCCGGTCAGGTCAGAGAAGCAAAGAAGCTTGAAAAAAGACAGGCACAGGCTGAAAAGAAAGCCTTAAAGAATGACCTGAAAGCACAAAAGCAATACGCCAAAGTCTTAAAAGAGGCTTCTAAAAAGAAATAATCCAGGGAGGATAACTTAATGCTTGTACTGAATAAAATAGTTAAAGATTATGTTGCAGGCGACACTACGGTAAGAGCTCTCAAAGGTGTAGATATAAACTTCAGAGAAAATGAATTTGTGGCTATTCTCGGTCCTTCGGGCTGCGGTAAAACCACAATGCTCAATATCATAGGCGGTCTTGACAGATATACTTCGGGTGACCTTGTTATCAACGGAAAATCCACAAAGGATTTCACCGACGGCGACTGGGACACATACCGTAACCATTCAATCGGTTTCGTTTTCCAGAGCTACAACCTTATTCCTCATCAGACAGTTCTTGCTAATGTTGAGCTTGCTCTTACACTTTCGGGTGTTTCTAAAAAAGAAAGAAAAGAAAGAGCAATAAAGGCACTTGAACAGGTTGGTCTCGGAGAACAGATTTATAAAAAGCCCAGCCAGATGTCGGGCGGTCAGATGCAAAGAGTTGCAATTGCCCGTGCTCTTATCAATAATCCCGATATTCTTCTTGCTGACGAACCCACAGGCGCTCTTGATACTGAAACCAGTGTTCAGATTATGGAGATACTTAAGGAAATTGCAAAAGATAAGCTTATTATTATGGTTACCCATAACCCTGACCTTGCAAACGAGTATGCAACAAGAATAATAAGCTGTCTTGACGGTAACGTAACAGATGATACCAATCCTTATTATCCTTCGGAAGATGACAGAAAAGCTGAAAAAACAAAGCGTGAAGAAGAAGAGAAAAAAGGTAAAAAGCCTTCAATGTCCTTCGCCACTGCATTTTCACTGTCTCTTCGTAACCTTGTTACAAAAAAAGGACGTACCTTCCTTACAGCCTTTGCGGGAAGTATCGGTATTATCGGCATATCTCTGGTTCTTGCACTTTCAACAGGTATTGAAAATTATATAGATAAAATGCAGAATGACCTGCTTTTAGCAATGCCGGTTTCGGTTGAAAAAGAAGCCATTGATATGAATAACGTAATGGGTGCCTTAATGGATATCGGTTCAACAATTCTTGAAACGGATCACGACCTCGATAACATTTACGTAAACAGCACCTTTACCGAAATGATAAACACCTTCATTTCACAGTCTGCTGCAAATAACCTCAAATCCTTTAAGCAGTATATAAACGATAATCAGGCTGAATTTGATGAATTGTGCAATGATATTCAGTACAAATATGAAACTCCCCTTAACATCTATAAAGAAGACACCGCAGACGGTATTATAAAAGTTAACCCCAACGGTATGCTTGATACCCTTATGGGTTCAACCGAACAGTCTTCTTCTATGGCTACAATGACAAACTCAATGACCAATATGTTCTCATCCTCCGCAACAAACTCCTGGGTAGAGCTTATCGGCGACAATGAGCTTCTCTCTCAGCAGTATGAAGTTATCCACGGAAGACTCCCCGAAGCTTATAACGAAGTTGTTCTTATAGTTGACAAAAACAACGAAATAAATGAGCTTGTTATGTATGCACTCGGTCTTAAGAATCAGGATAAGTTTATGGAAGATATGGTTGCTATGATGGGTGCCGAAGGTGAAGCAACCGACGAAACACAGATAGTTGACCAGTATACCTATGACGATATCCTCAATATGAAATTCAGACTTGTTCTTAATCACGAATACTTCGTTAAGGATAATGAAACAGGTCTCTGGCACGATCAGAGCAGCAATATTTATTATGTAAAACAGCTTATTGAGCAGGGTGTTCAGATAAACATTGTAGGTATTTTAAGACCCGATCCCAACAACATTATGTCCACAGGTACAGGCAGCATCGGTTATACAACAGAACTTATGGACTATGCACTGGAAACTACACTTAACAGTGAAATAGTAAAAGAACAGCTTTCTCACCCCGAAACTGACGTTCTTTCAGGTCTTGAATTTACAAATCTTACGGTTAATGACTTCTCACTTGCAGAAATTGATCTTAACCTCATCGATTTCAAATATCTTGACCTTACTCCCTTTATGAGTCTTATGGAAGGAATTGACCTTTCACAGATAGACATTATGAACCTCAACATTGCAGATCTTATGGATTTCAGCGATATGTCTGACCTTCAGAAGAAGCTTATGGAAGGCTTTTTATCAGACGAACAGGTTCTTGCATTCAAGCAGGCTTATATTGATACACTCAATGCCGAATGCTCACTTGAAAAAACTTATGCATCTATCGGCTATTCAACCGAAGATTCACCCTCTTCAATTTATCTCTATCCCAAATCATTTGAAGCTAAAGACGAGATAAACAATATGGTTGCTTACTATAACAATCAGATGATAGAACAGGGACACCTCGGTTACACAGTTACCCTTACCGACATTATCGGTATGCTTATGAGCACGGTTACAAGCGTTCTCAACATTGTTACTGTTGTTCTTGTTGCTTTCGTTGCAATTTCCCTTGTTGTTTCGTCAATTATGATAGGTATCATCACCTACATCTCAGTTCTTGAAAGAACCAAGGAAATAGGTATTTTAAGAAGTATCGGTGCATCAAAGGGCGACATTTCAAGAGTATTCAATGCGGAAACAATAACCATTGGTCTTGGCGCCGGTGTGTTCGGTATACTTACAACACTGCTGCTTGAGATACCAATAAATCTCTTGCTTAAATACCTTACACATACAGGTGCCGCCGCCGAGCTTCCCGCACTTGCCGCAGTAATTCTTGTTGTAATAAGCGTAACCCTCACCTTCATAGCAGGTCTTATCCCCTCCTCCCTCGCAGCAAAGAAAGACCCCGTAGAAGCACTGAGAAGCGAATAATAACACCCCTGATACAAAAAAATTCCACAAGGCGTTGTGTTCTTACGAACACAACGCCGATTTTATTCGCTTTGCAGCGAGTTATATAACTTCGCTGTGTTATTATTCTTCGCACAGTGTTATTCGCTTTGCGGGGTTGCAGGCGAATAAAAAAATAATACTATTGCCGTAAGGCAATAATATCACACCCCAAAGGGTATATTTAATCAAACAAATGCATATTTTACCCCCTATCGGGTATAATTCTTGCGATAAGCATTGACATTATACCCGATAGGGGGTATAATTTGCTTATGAATACGATTGCTGAATTTATCAAACAAAAAAGAAAAGAAATGGGTCTTACTCAGGAAGAATTTGCTGTCCGTTCAGGGCTGGGACTCAGGTTTGTCCGTGAGCTGGAACAGGGCAAAGAAACCGTCCGTATGGACAAAGTGAATCAGGCACTTGCAATGTTTGACATGAAGGCAGTTCCCGGAAGGAAGGATGACTGATGGAAGCTTACAGAACCGCTTTTATATATGTACGGGACACCTTTGCAAAATGAAAGCATTAATAGTTACGGTTGTCAGAAATAATGAACCGCACCCCTCGGGGTGCGGTTCAGTTACTGAATACGCTTCAATTATTTAACGGCATCTTTGAGAGCCTGGCCTGCCTTGAAAGCGGGAACCTTTGTAGCTTCAACCTTGATGGTTTCGCCTGTTCTGGGGTTACGTGCTTCTTTAGCAGCTCTTTCACGAACTTCGAATGTACCGAAGCCGATAAGCTGAACCTTTTCACCGTTCTTGAGAGCATCTGTTACGCTTTCAAGTACTGCCTTAACTGCGAGTTCTGCATCTTTCTTTGCAAGACCCTTAGCAGCAACTGCATTTACGAGATCTGTCTTGTTCATTATATTTTCCTCCTTATTTATTCAAAAGCTTTATTAAAGCATTTGTTCCTTTGTTTTTGCTTCCTCCCAAAGAGCGTCTATCTCGGGAAGCCCGGCTGATTTCATATCGAGTCCTCTTTTTTCAGCCTCTTTTTCCACATAGGAAAATCTTCTGCTGAATTTGTCGGTAGCACCCGTGAGTGCCTCCTCGGGGTCGATATCGGAAAATCTTGCCACATTAACCACTGCAAACAGAAGATCGCCTATTTCGTCCTGCAGCTTATTTTTATCTGCAGCAGTAAGTGCTTCCTTCACCTCGGCGGCTTCTTCATTTATTTTATCGAATGCGCCTGAAACATCATCCCAGTCAAAGCCTGCCTTGGCTGCCTTTTTCTGCACCTTGTTTGCACGCATAAGTGCGGGAAGCTCACGGGGAATGGAATCAATAGCCTCTGTAGTGGTTTTCTGCTTTTTGGTATTCATTTTTATAGCATCCCAGTTTTTAAGCACCTCATCGGTGGATGAAACATTTACGTCACCGAAAACATGGGGATGGCGGATAATAAGCTTTTTACAGATTTCGTCACAAACATCGGAAAACGTGAAACTGCCTTTTTCGGTTTCTATCAGCGTGTGGAAAACAACCTGTAAAAGTACATCGCCCAATTCTTCTCTGAGCATTTCGGGGCTTTTTTTATTTATAGCCTCAATAACCTCATATGTTTCTTCTATAAAATCCTTACGGATGCTTTCGTGTGTCTGCTCGGCATCCCACGGACATCCGCCGGGAGCGCGGAGAATTGATACAATATTAATAAGGTCATTACAGTCATAAAAATCCTTGAACTGAAAACCGTTTACCATATTATTCACCGCCTTAATACTTAAATGCACACTAATACTTATTTTACCCCAAAAGTCTATATTTTTCAAGTACTTTTGCGATTTTTTCTCCTTTTGGAAGCATAGTTATATCACTTTTCTGCAGTCCGCCCGTAAGAAGAAGAGCAACTGCATACACTATTACCGCAGCAATAACTGCAACAACTGCAGAAATGTTACCTGCAGTGAGTACGGAATTGATGCTGTAGCCTTCAAGGAAATGATTAAGTATACCGTTTACCGCATATGCCGCCGCACCCGAGAGAACAGAGCTTACAAGGGGTTTTATAAGAAGTGAGCCCAATTCATACTTAAGTCCTGTTTCTTTTTTAAGTACAACAAGTCCATAGCCTACCATTACAACATTGCAAAGGAATGAACCTGCAACCGCACCCTGAATATTTATTGCGGGAATGCTTACAAGTACAAAGTTTGCAATTATTTTGACAATTGCACCTATTGCCATACTTTTAACAGGCACATCGGTCCTGTTTACTGCCTGAAGCATATTTGTTACAGGCTGAGCCAGTGCCAGGAAACAAACGGAAATTCCGTATGCCATTAAAATAGGAGCTATATATTCTATAGCAGGTGCCGTATTCATATTTCTGCCGTAAATAAGAGTAAGTATTTCTTCAGCAAGGGTAAAAAGACCGATACCTGCAGGAAGTGACAAAAGCATTGTTATTCTGAGAACAGATGATATTGCCTTACCTGCCGCCTTTTTGTTTTTGTTTATCCAGGCTTCGCTGAGAACGGGAATTGCTGAAAGACCGAGAGTTATTGTAAATGTTGGAATGATATTTTTGATTTCAAGCACCGTATCATACGCACCGAAAAGGTAAGACTTGAATTCTTCAGCCTGCGAAGCCACATAGCCTGTTGCTTTTATTATTTCCGGGTACATATTTGCAACGATATCAAAATTATTATCCAGCACATACTGAAGTCTGTTCTGTATGGTCCAGCTGTCTATAAATGTTGTGAGATTAAAAACAAGCGAGCTGAGCGCTATGGGGAGCGCAAGTGCAAGAAGCTGTTTTCTGAGGGCTTTTTTGCTTTCGCTTTCGGGAGAAGAAGCATAAAGCTCCTTAGCAATAGTGTTTTTATCTAAGTGATGCTTTGCGATAATATAAATAAGTGCCATTACCGAGCCTATTGTAACACCCGAAATTGCAGCGGCTGCCGCATATGCAGAAGAGGCATCAGTAACAATGGTATTAAGCATCGGAATTTTATCGGCAAATTCAACACCTGCACCAAGCACTGCATTCATCAGCACAAAGCCGAAAATAAGCTTACCTGCCGCCTCTATCACCTGAGAAATTGCAGAGGGATTCATATTGCGAAGTCCCTGATAATAACCTCTGTAACCGCTCATAATACAGCAGAACAACAAAGAAGGTGCAACAGTGAGCACTGCGGGCAGAGCATTTATTGAGCCTACCGAAAGTGAATAGGGGTAAGCCACCAGCACTATTACAAGAGTGCCTATAACACCCATAAGGGTAAAAAGCCATTTTGAAATATTAAAAAGACTTTTTACATCGTTATATCTTCCCTGTGCCGCTTTTTCGGCTACCATTTTAGAAACTGCCGTGGGAAGACCTGCCAGAGCAATAGAATAAATAGGTGTATATATATTATATGCCGTTGCAAAATAACCTCTTGCGGTATATCCTATCTTCTGTGTTACATACAGTTTAAAGAAAACACCTGTTATCTTAACTATTATTATGGCAAGCGACAGCACCAAGGCGCCGTTGAGCAGTGATTGTTTTTTTCTTTCAGCCATTATTCATTCTCCTGACATTATCATTTCATTTATACTTATGCCGTCGGGACTTGCTTTATAACCCACAATAAAACCGACGCACAGCATCTTTTCTTTCAATCAATTCGGAAAAGCGTGAAATGTATTCATAGGGATACTTAAAATTATAAACTCTTTCAATGGAAGCTTCACTTTTAAGTCTTGTTACTGCTGCCGCACCTACGGCAAGAACTGTATGAATTTCTTCCATCATATAAATATTATAAAGGCAGGGCTTATCTTTTTTGCACCAGCCTACATTTTCGAGATTACCCACAGATTTACTCTGACGGTACATATAATAAGGGAAATAACCGTTTTCGTAAAGCTTTTTATTTGCATATTCTACCATATTTGAAGTAGCACTGCAAACACTGTCGGTGTCATTTTCCGTAACAATGCTTGCCGAACGCTTAAGAGACAGGGTATGTACGGTTATATTTTCGGGACAAAGCTCAATTGCCTTATCAAGACTTTTTCTGAATCCTTCTTCAGTATCTCCCGGAAGTCCTGCAATAAGATCCATATTTATATTGTCGAATCCTGCTTCTCGGGCAAGAAGGAATTTATTAACAGTATCCTCCGCAGTATGCTTTCTTCCGATATTATATAAAACTTCATCGGAAAATGTCTGCGGATTTATGCTTATTCTTGAAACACCCGCATTTTTCAGAACTCTCAGTTTTTCTTCATCGATTGTGTCGGGTCTTCCTGCTTCAACGGTGAATTCTCTGACCTTATCCGTCGAAAAATGGGTATTCAGCGCATCCGTTATTATTTTTATATCCTCAGCCGAAAATGAAGTGGGAGTTCCGCCGCCTATATAAACGGTTTCAAGTGTAAGTGAAAGCTCCTTTGCAAGCTCAGCCGTTTCTTTTATTTCTTCGCAAAGCTTATTTACATAATCGGGTATAAGCTTTTTTGCCTTATCTATTGAATGAGAAACAAAGGAACAGTATGAACACCGTGTGGGACAGAAAGGAATTGAAATATATAACGAAAAGGAATTTTTTCCCGACAGGGCTATACAGGTGTTTTCATATCGGGCCACAGATAAAGCAAGCTCTGTTTTATTTTCCTCAACCTCAAAAAAAGATGTAAATATCTCTTTTGCCTTTTCTTCCCCTTCTGCATTCATATAAGAACGCATAAGCTTTGCAGGTCTTATTCCTGTAAGAATCCCCCATGGAGGATTGATCCGGGTGATTGACCGAAGCACCTTTGAAATTGCTTTTGCAAGTAAACGTTCCTTCTGAGAATCGCTTTCATTATTTTTCTTTTCGCAGGAAAAAGAATACTCCTGAGTTATTCCGTCTATATGAGCCTTGCAGGAAAAAACAAAAGAATCTTCTGTTTCTTCTATGCAGGTATATACGTTTTTTGTATCAGCGGGAATATTTTTTAAGTCAGAAGCAAATAATATCCTTTCCGCAGGAAAAAATATCCTGCAGATTTTTTCGCATTCATATTTATATGTATGATTAACCGCGTGAAGTATCATTTGCTCTTAAATACCTGTTGTTTCTTTTTTCGTAAGAAAGTGTAGTTTCTTCGCCGTGTCCGGGATATATATTATATTCGCCCTCAATCTGACCTATCGCACGAAGAGACTTGAAAAGTGTTTTTGTACTGCCGCCGGGAAGGTCAGTTCTTCCCATAGAAAGCTTAAAAAGCGTATCTCCCGAAAAAATATGCCCTTCAGTGATAAAGATAACACTGCCTTTTGTGTGACCGGGTGTGTGCATTACGGTAATTTTATTATTACCGAGATAAATTTCATCACCGTCACTGAGTTCTTTATCCGGCTCTGTTACGGTCTGTGTATACCCTTTTACGGAAGTTGTAAGACTGTAATCTGCATTTCTGAGACAAATTGCATCTTCCGAATGAATCAATATAAGTCCGCCAAGCTTCTGTTTAAGAGGATAAGCTCCGCAGATATGATCAAAATGTCCGTGGGTAAGAAGTATATATTTAGAAGATGTAACCCCGTGAGAGCATAAAAACTCTTGGTAGTGTTCATCAAAAACAGCAGGGTCAACAAGTGCCGTTTCACCTGATAACGTGTCACGCAGTATATACGTATTTGTCTGATATAAACCTATCTGAGTACTGAATACTTCTAACATAATAAGCACCTTTTTACTGTTTTTTCTGCCAGATATCCGTATCAAAAATTATTGTAACGGGACCGTCATTTATAAGACTTACTTTCATATCTGCCGCAAATATTCCTTTTTCTACGGTTTTTACACCCTCTGACAACAAAAACTCATTGAACTTTTCATACAGCTTATTTGCCTCATCAGGACTTGCCGAGGGTGTAAACGAAGGACGGTTGCCTTTTTTTACATCCGCACACAGTGTAAACTGAGAAACACTCAGTATACTGCCTTCAACATCAAGAACTGAAAGATTCATTTTTTCGTCACTGTCTTCAAAAATCCTGAGCTTTGCAATTTTTGAGGCCATAAGCTGAGCTTCTTTCTGAGTATCACCTTCCATAACACCCAAAAGAACAAGAAGCCCTTTATCTATAGCACCGACAGTATTTCCGTCAACCTTCACGTCGGCACTTAACACTCTTTGAATTACTGCTTTCATAAATAACCGCCTTTAAATATCCGATCCCGAACGGTCAACGCTCAGAACTCCCGAAAGCTTTCCGAGACGTGACATAACGGATTTAAGATGTTCTACACTGTTTGCGGCAATTGTGAGATTAACAAGCACTCTGCCGTCTTTAGTGCCTCTTGTATTGATACTCTGAACGGTAACGTGTATGGCATTGAGAGCCGTAAAGATATCGTTCATTATCATTTTACCCGCAAGACAGGTAAGAAGCATCGATGCAGAAAATTCTGCCTTTACACTGCTGTTCCAGTATACCTTTATCCAGCGGTGTGCTTCGGGACAGTTATTCGTATCATCAGGCACATTCGGACAGTCTCTCTTATGGACGGAAACACCGTGTCCTCTTGTGATAAAGCCTATGATATCATCACCCGGAATGGGATTACAGCAGCGGGACAGCTTTATAAGACAGTTGGAAATACCTTCCACTACAACACCTTCGCTGCTTACTGTTTTTGCCTGCTTATATTTTACTGTCTGGTCACCTGATGTTTTAACTATCTTGTTATACTCGTCTTTTATCATCGGCATAAGCTTTGAGAGTACAACACCGCCGTAGCCGAGAGCCGCAAAGAAATCATCAAATGTGGTAAACTTCTGTTTTTCGATAATTACATTTAGAAGCTGTTCTTCCTGTTCATCGGTAAGGGTCATATTGTTTCTGCGAAGCTGACTTTCGTATTCACTCTTGCCCTCAACAATATTTTCTTCACGTCTTTCCTTTTTGAACCAGGTACGGATTTTTGTTCTTGCTTCATTGGTGGTAACTATTTTCAGCCAGTCTCTCGAAGGACCTTTGCCCGGCTGTGAAGAAGTAAGAATTTCTATAATTTCGCCTGTTTTTACAACGTAGTTAAGCTGCACTATGCGCTTATCTACCTTAGCTCCTGTCATTTTATTACCGACAGCGGAATGAATTGCATATGCAAAGTCAATTACCGTAGCCCCTACGGGAAGACAGATAACGTCCCCCTTGGGGGTAAAAACATAAACCTCGTCGCTGACAAAATCGTGCTTGATAGTATTAAGAAGGTCGGAAGCATCCCCTGATTCACTCTGAGCTTCAAGCAGGTGCTTTACCCAGCCGATACCCTTTTCAAGCTTTTTGTCGGCATCCTTGTCTTTATAGCCGAGCTTATACTTCCAGTGTGCGGCAATACCGTATTCAGCGGTTTTGTGCATTTCTTCTGTTCTTATCTGAACTTCAAAGGGTATACCTTCTTTTCCGATAAGCGTTGTATGAAGCGACTGATACATATTGGGCTTGGGAGTTGAAATATAGTCTTTGAAACGTCCCTGAATAGGCTTATACATATCGTGTATAACACCGAGACAGTTATAACAGTCGCTTACGGTATCAACAATTATTCTTACAGCATAAATATCATATATTTCTTCAAAGGTTCTGCCCTGCATATACATTTTTCTGTATATACCGTGAACAGACTTGATTCTGCCCTGAACCACGGCATCCGAAACCACGGTTTTTATTCTCACGGCAATTTTTTCTTTTATATTATCAAGAAACTCTTTTCTTAAAGGCTCCTGATCTGCAAGGGCATCCTCTATTTCTTTATATGCAATAGGGTCAAGATAGCTTATTGCAAGGTCTTCAAGCTCCTCTTTTACGGGTCTGATACCCAGACGGTGAGCAATGGGAGCATAGATTTCTATGGTTTCTTTTGCCGTATCGCGTCTTTTTTGTTCATGAACATATTTAAGAGTGCGCATATTATGCAGACGGTCTGCAAGCTTTATGATAATAACTCTTATATCCTCGCTCATTGCAAGAAGAAGCTTACGCAGATTCTCTGCCTGCTGTTCTTCTTTATTCTGCAAGGGCACCTTGCCGAGCTTTGTTACACCGTCAACAAGATACTGCACATCACCGCCGAAACGGCGTCTTACTTCTTCACTTGTAACAGGTGTATCTTCAACAACATCGTGCAAAAGTGCAGCGGCTACCGATTGCCAGTCCATACCGAAGCCTATAAGAATTTTTGCAACTGCAATGGGATGTATAATATAGGGTTCACCGGATTTTCGAAGCTGTCCGTTATGCGCTTCATACGCATACATAAAAGCCTGCTCTATTTTTTCTGCTTCGGCAGGCAAAAATGCCGCATCAACGGCGGTTTTCAAATCGGAATAATACTCATTTGCCGTATTCATAAAATTGCTCCTCTCTCCGGTTTTATATGTAACCTAATTTTTTAAGTATTGCACAGTTTGAAAGATCAGCTTTGCCCTGAAAATCAGATAAAGTACGCTCACCGGTTTCTGATTTTTTTACAATACCTACACTTTCGAGTGCATCAAGACATATCTCAACTGCTCCCGCTTTTATGTAAGGACAGCTTATACGCATACACAGTATTTCGGAAGAATAGCTCCATTTGCCGTGCTTTCTGATAAATCTGTAAACATCGCTTACAAGCTGTCTGTCGGGACATAGTATCTGTTTCTCTTCGTCGGTAAGCTCTTCGCCGCTTGTAAAACAACGGTAAAGATAAAGTGAATAAAACATTCCCCTGTCATCCTCAGATGCAGGTCTTATATCCTTTATCTGTATACTTACCTTTATGTCTCCTCTGAATTCATTTTTTTCTATTCTGCAGGCTATATCCACTTTATCGCCCGTTGTATAAGGAAATGTGCTTACGGGCTGACCGAAATACACGGCAGTAACAGTATCACTGCCTTTTGTAAGATTAAGCCTTATGTGTTTGTCGCCGCCTATTGATTTTATTGCCGTAATTTCAACACCGAAAAGTCCGAAATTAGGCGAGGGATTGCCCGCCCCGTAGGGTTCGAGCAACGAAAGCGAATCAAGTATATCGGTACTTATCCCTGCAGGATTAAGACGAAGGTCTATATTAAGTGAGGGATAAAAGGGTCCGAGAGAAGCGGCATATTCATTTATCTTTTTTCTGAACAAACCGATATTACTCTTTTCAACGGAAAAACCTGCGGCAAGGGTATGACCGCCGAACTGAATAAGCAGGTCACTGCAGTAGCTCAGTGCATCATAAAGCGAAAGTCCGTCAATACTTCTGCAGGAGCCTCTTGCAACACCGTCTTCTCCGACAGAAAGAACAATGGCAGGTCTGCCGTATTTTTCAACAAGACGGGATGCGGCTATACCGATAACACCGGGGTGCCAACCTTCTCCTGCCGCTACAAGCACTCTGTCTGAACGAAGTGAGGGATATTTATCAAAATATGCTTCTATTGCCTGTGAAATCTCCGTTTCGGCATTCTGTCTTGCAGCATTATCAGAAGTCAGTTCGTCCGCAAGTCTCTGAGCTTCATCAAAATCTTCCGTAAGTAAAAGCCTTAAAGCTGTTTCGGCAGTGTTCATTCTGCCTGCGGCATTAATTCTCGGAGCAATACCGAAGGCAATTGAAGTGGCATTTACTCCGTTTTTTATGCCTGCATTTTCAAGAAGGCTGATAAGTCCCGGGCGATAGCTTCTTTCTATCACCTTAAGTCCTCTTGAAACAATGGTTCTGTTTTCACCTGTCAGAGGTACAATATCGGCAATGGTACCGATTGTGGCAAGATCACCGTAATCATCTATAACACTGTCATAGTCACCGTCTTCAAGTGCGGCAACAAGCTTTAATGCAACTCCCACACCTGCAAGATTTTCTTCAGGTGAGGTATCATCTTCTCTGTGAGGATCTATAACGGCATAAGCAGACGGAATACTGTCCCCCACTTTATGATGGTCTGTTACAATAAAATCAATACCGAGGGAAGCAAAAATTTCGGCTTCTTCAAAAGATGCAATTCCGTTATCAACGGTAATTACAAGCCCGGCGCCTTCTTCTGCAATTCTTCGTGCCGCCTCGGGCGAAAGTCCGTAGCCCTCATTAAGTCTTGACGGAATACTGCAGGTAACATCCGCACCTACGGTTTCAAGATAAGAAACCAATAAAGCAGTTGCGGTAACACCGTCTGCATCGTAATCGCCGAAAACGTGTATTTTTTCGCCGCATTCAATTGCATTTCTTATTCTTTGGACGGCCTTTTCCATATCTTTAAGCAAATAAGGAGACGAAAGCTCATTATCCTGAGAAAAAATAAACTCTCTTACTGCCTCCTCTGTTTTTATTCCTCTTGTCTGTAACAGCAAAACGGCAAAATCATCCACACCGCACTTAAGTGACAGCAAGGATGCAGCATTTTTATCATAAGGCTGTATATTCCATATTTTGCGACCCAAAACAGACCTCCGAAAACATAAAAAATAGTGGTAATTTATCAAATAATTATACCACAGTCAAGTACCATAATCAACCGCAAAAACAACAAAAAATCCTGTAAACATAAGGCTTCAGAGGGCTATATGCTCAAAAACATCTTTTTTTCTCACAAAAATAAAATCTATGTATATAATGCAATGCGAAGACTTTTTCGCAATTTTCCAAAAAAGGAGGTATGTTATGGCGAAATGTCATTACTTTTACGATTCGGGTTTTAACAGAAATGACAATATGAATATTCATAACTGCTGCTGTCAGCCTGATTTTCCGCCTATACCGCCTGTGCCGCCTGTGGGAACAGGTCCAACGGGACCTACAGGTCCCACGGGGCCCACAGGTCCGCAGGGGCCCACAGGTCCGCAAGGTCCTCAGGGTCTTCAGGGTATACAAGGCCCGCAGGGTGTTCCGGGAATTACAGGTCCGCAGGGGCTCACAGGTCTTACGGGAGCTACAGGTCCTACAGGTCCTCAGGGACCGCAAGGTCCGCAAGGAGTTATAGGCCCCCAGGGTGTAGCAGGTATTGACGGTGCTGCCGGTCCCGCAGGTCCTACGGGTCCTACAGGTCCTGCGGGCGCTGACGGTGCCGAGGGTGCAGAAGGTCCTGCCGGCCCTTCAGGTGCTGACGGTGCTACAGGTCCTACCGGCCCCACAGGTCCTACAGGTCCTACCGGTCCTGCAGGTGCCGACGGTGCAGAGGGTGCAGAAGGTCCTGCCGGTCCTGCAGGTGCTGACGGTGCTACAGGTCCTAC
>JAZSRT010000011.1:0-8955 GCA_045538645.1 Acutalibacteraceae bacterium
AGAAAATCCCGATATGCAGCTTGATGCGATTCTCGAAACAAGCAGAGGATGTCCGAGAAGCTGCGCTTACTGCGACTGGGGATGCAACAGTCAAAGAGTAAAGCTCTATCCTATCGAAAGAATCTTTGCCGAAATTGATTGGATGGCGGAGCATAATGTGAAATTCATCTGGGGTGCGGATGCAAACTTCGGAGCATATGACCGCGACATGGAAATTGTTGATTATTTTATAAGTGTGAGAGAAAAAACGGGATGCCCCGAAAGACTCCGAATCAACTATTCCATGAAAGACCCACAGAGAGTGCTTGATGTCAGCAGAAAGCTTGAAAAATACGGGCTGAGCAAAGAAGGCGCAACACTTTCTTTCCAGAGCCTTGATCCTACCGTGCTTGAGAATATCGGAAGAAGAAACATGAGCATGGAAAAATTCACCGAACTCAACGGCTTATATAAAGCGGGAGGCATAACAACCTATTCCGAACTCATACTCGGTCTTCCCGGTGAAACCTATGAAAGCTTTACCGAAGGTCTTTGCACACTTATAGAAAACGGTCAGCACAAATCAATAAACGTATATCCCTGTGAGCTTTTGCCGAATTCCAAGCTCGGTTCCAAGGATTTCATTGAAAAATACCAAATCAGAACAACACGTCTTCCTTTTTTACAGTTCCACTGCGAAAAAGAAACTTCGGGCATCACCGAGTATTCTAATCTCATAACTTCAACTTCTTCAATGAGCCGTGAAGACTGGGTCAATTCATACTTTTTTGCAACTCTCATACAGAGCTTTCACTGTCTTGACATCACAAGAGAAGCCGCAATATATATGCGTGAAAACAAAAATGTACCCTACAGTGAGTTTTACAAAAAACTTCTTGACTTTGTAGACACATCCGAAACAAGCCGTCTTAAAAACATTTTCACAAGAATAAAAGAACATCTTGACGGTGTTTCTCTTGCAAAGAACCCCATAGGCTTTTACGATGACAGATTCGGAAAAATATCCTATGAGCCTGATGAGCATATGTTCTTAAGCTGTGTTTATGAAAGCGAAGCCGTGTATGAAGAAATAAACTCATTCTTAAAAACTCTCTTATCGGAAGAAGAAGCACAGATTCTTACCTCCTATCAGAAAGCCATTCTCAATCTTCCCGGAAAAGATGATTTTACTTTATCGCTCCCGTGGGCGCTTCCCGAATTTTTTGATTCCGTCGAAAAAGGGGAAAATGCCACACTCAATAAAAAGCAGACTGCCGTCAGTTTTTCGTCTCCGGCTAAAACAGAAAGCTGGGAACAATACGCAAGAGAATGCGTATGGTACGGAAGACGTAACGAAGGTATGCATATGAAAACTGTTTCATTACAATAATTATAATCAGTTATGGTTTTACAAAGGGCAATTTCTTAAAACAATCATTTAAAACGGAGGAAATGTTTATGAAAAACATTCTTGTTGCAGGTGCAGGTCACGGCGGCCTTTCAGCGGCGGCAATACTTGCAAAAAACGGTTATGATGTTACTGTTCTCGAAAAAAGCACAAGAGAAAACATAGGTCACGACTGGCACGACGCTATGGATATCCCCGCATTTAAATTTGCAGATATACCCGTTCCGCCCGAGGAGAATTTCAAAAGAGGGCTTCATATGTGCTACTACAATCCTAAAAAGACAGTCAAGATCAATATGGATGCAGGCCCCGGACTTTCTTCATCGGATAATATCACAATAGACAGAAAGTTTCTCATAAATTATCTTATAGAGCACTGTGAAAAATGCGGCGTTAAATTTATATTTGATGTCGTGATAACAGGTGCAGTAACAAAAGACAATGCCGTAAAAGGCGTAACTGCCCTACAAAACGGAGAAGAAACGCAGTTTCTTGCCGATATGATAATTGATGCGGCAGGTATGAATTCTCCTGTAAGACGGACACTGCCCGATTCTTTCGGCATACAGAAAGAAATAGGCGAAGAAGATACCTTTGAAATATACAGAGCCTATTATGAAAATACAGAAAAATACATCTCCGATCCCAACTACTCGGTATTTTTCTTCAACTGCGGCAAACCCGGCATAGACTGGGTAATAACAGACGAAGAATATATGGATGTTCTTATCGGCAAATTCGGATATATTACCGATGAAGAAATAGAAACCTCTCTTAATGACCTCAGAGCAGCCTATCCCGGCATGGGAGAAACACCTATAAGAGGCGGCATAAAAGCCACCATTCCTCTTTCAAAAACCCTTCCGTTATTGGTTGCAGACAATTATGCGCTTATCGGAGACAGTGCAAGTATGACCGTGCCCCTTAACGGTTCGGGCATAGACCTTTCTCTTCAGGCAGGAAAACTCTTATCCTCCGCTGTTATGGCTGCATCTAAAAACGGCTATAAAAAAGAAGACCTGTGGCAGTATCAGTACAGATATTTCACACTTTTCGGCAATCCTCTTATCACAATAAGCATTATGCGCCGTTTCTTCGGTGCTATCAATGCCGATGATATAGACTTTTTCCTTGAAAAAGAGCTTCTCACGGAAAAAGAAATAGCTATGGCAGGCGGTAATTTATCCGCCGTAAATCCCGCTTATATCATAGACAAGGTGGTTTCTGCCATTCCTAAGGCTAATCTTTTGCCCGACCTTATAAAAACCCTCAGCGGTATGCCAAAGCTCCCGTTGGTAAAAGGAAGTATGCCCAAAGAGTGGGATGACATAAAAATACAGAAATGGGTAGAAAAATATAAAGAATTATAATATTATATTCTCTCCCACTCCCTTGCAATTGACAAAACAATATGTTATACTTATTGAGTATATCTATACTTCTCAGGAGGTAACAACATGAAAAACAAAATTTTATATGTGTTTTTCGTCGTGGCGGCATTAATATGCTGTTTCGCTTTTTCTGCTTTTGCAGGATATGATGTAGACACAGACAAAATTCTCGAGCTCGACAAGGTGGAAAGCCTTGATGAATGCTACAGTGCAGGTGATGCCGATGACAACGGTAACGTCACTGCATCCGATGCACGTCTTATTTTAAGAGCATCTGTCAAACTTGAAAATATTGATGCTTCAAACTTTATCAAATCAGACGTTGACGAAGACGGTAAGCTCACCGCACAGGATGCAAGACTTGCCCTTCGTCTTTCAGTAGGTCTTGAAAAATTCCCCGAACACAACATCGTGGATATCGTTGCTGTTCCCGCTACCTGTTCAACAGAAGGTCTTTCTGTTAAACTGTGCACCGGTTGTGTAAAGCTTTATGCTGTATTCACAACTCCCACAGCAAACCACGTACAGGGCTTATGGGAAAGAGTAGTTGAACCAAACTGCCTTCAGGAAGGCACGGCTCAGATGAAATGTATCCTTTGCTCAGAAGTTATAAAAGAAACTACTATCGCAAAAACAGGACACAGCGGCGAATGGACTTATCCCGACGGCAAAAGCTGCATCGACCCCGTAAAGAAAACAAGAAGCTGTGCAGTATGTTCCGCAATTGAAGAAGCAACCGAAAATCCTCCCGGAGCACACTCATTCAAATGGACCACAGCCGAACCCAACACCTGCACCGAAAACGGACTTGATGTATACAAATGCTCACATTGCGGACAGGAAAGTGATTCAATAGTAACAAAGGCTCACGGTCATCTTTATGAACGTTCGGTAATATCTGTTGAACCCACCTGCACAGAAACAGGCATAAAAGCCGATGAATGTGTTTTCTGCGGTGACAGAATAAACGAAAGTGATGTTCCTGCAAAGGGTCACGCATACGACAATGCACATTACAAAGTAACAACCGAACCCACCTGCGCAGAAACCGGTACTGCAGATGTAGTTTGTACCGAATGCGGTGACACTCGTGAAATAATACTTGACAAAACAGAACATACTCTTACCGGTGACTGGTCTCAGTCACTTGCCGCTACCTGTACCGACAACGGTATTGAAGAAGGCACCTGCCGTTACTGCGGTCCCGTTACAAGAGATATTCCCGCACTCGGTCATACAGTTGCAAAATGGGTAAATGTTAAACCTGCAACCTGCGCCGAAGAAGGCTTAAAACGCGGTTATTGCTCCGTATGTAAAAATGAAGCAATTGAAGAAAAGATTCCTACCGTTGAGCATACATATAATGAAAAGGATGCAAACGGAAAGGTTATCGTTCACCACACAGAAGGCAAGATATGTAAAGAAGACGGCAGAGGCTATGTTCTCTGCACCGTATGCGGATACAAAAAATTCGGCACTATCACCAACCTCGGCAAGTGCTCGGCAGGCAGAACAGAAGTTGTAACTCCTGCTACCTGTACAACAGACGAAACCACAGTTCAGATTTGTCAGTTCTGTGACGAAGAAATTGCAGGTTCGGAAAAGACAAATAAGGGCACAAAGCTCGGTCATAACTGGGGCGAATGGGTAAACACCAAAGAAGCTACCTGTTCCGAAAACGGCATTAATACTAAAACCTGTACAAGATGCGGTGAAACAGAAGATGAAACTATCGCCTCAATAGGTCATAAACCCGGTGATTGGGTAACCGAAAATGCAGCTACCTGTACAACAGACGGTAAGAGCACACTTTCATGTACCGTATGTAATACTGTTCTTCAGATAAAAACAACAGAAAAAACAGCACACACACCCGGTGATACTGTTATCGAAAGCCCCGCCACAGCAACCGCTGCCGGCACCTGCTCAGTTTACTGCTCTGTATGTGGAGAAAAGATAGAAACAAAGCCCTTCACAAGAATCAGTGTTGAAGGTTCGTTCACAGTTGAATTCACCGATGATTGTGATGTTTCATCCGGCGGCACAGTATCTTTCACAATTAAAGATGCTGCAGATAATATGTTTGTAAGATTTGCTTACAGCACAGAAAATGACGTTATTGAAACAACAATAACCGAACTTGACGGTGTATATTCCTTCACAATCCCCGCAGAACTCTCAGAAACAGAAGTAATAACCATCAGAATATTCGGATAAACACAAAAACAAAACATAAAACACAAGGCGAAAGAGTGTCAAAGAAATACTCTTTCGCCTTTAGTTTTCATTAAATTGAAAATTAGCAAGCAAAGCCCGCTGAAAATTCCGAATTATTCTAATGCCTTTTTTTATTTCTTTTTTCTGAGTTCACTGAAAAATTCCGAAAGCAAACGGGCACATTCTTCTTCCATAATTCCGCCCGCAACTTCGGGACGGTGATTATACGGAATATCAAAAAGACGGATAAGACTCCTTACGCTGCCTGCTTTTTTATCATATGCTCCGAAATATACCTTTTCTATCCTCGAATTGATAATTGCACCTGCACACATAGGGCAGGGCTCAAGGGTCACATACATTTCACACCGCGGAAGTCTCCAACCGCCAAGAATCCTGCAGGCATTGTCAATTGCTTCTATCTCTGCGTGATACAGAGCATTTTTGCCCTTTTCCCTGCGGTTTCTGCCTGTAGCTATTATTTCCCCGTCACGTACAATAACACAGCCTACGGGAACTTCCCCCTCTGCTGCTGCTTCTCTTGCAAGGGAAATTGCCTTTAACATAAAATCCATATCAGATAAGCTCATCTGCACGCTTTAACGTATTAAGTCCGCAGCGTATACCTGTTTTTGCTTCTTCCATCCCTTCAAATTCAACGGTAACATAGCCTTTGTAGCCTGCATTTTTAAGTATTCTCAGGCACTGTATAACAGGCACACTGCCGTGACCGATAATAGCACCTCTGAGGAAGTTTCCGCCTCTTGTCATAAAGAAGCCGTCCTGAGGAATAAATTCCGTACCTTTTTTGAAATGGAAATCCTTTGCGTGAACGTGAAAAGCATAATTTGCCACATTACCCACTGCAACAGCAGGGTCTTCATCCGCGCACATAAAATTACCGATATCTACAAGTGCGCCGAAATTAGCATTATTAACACCGTTTATAATAGCTTCAACACGGGATGAATCCTGTGCAAAAAAGCCGTGGTTTTCTATACAGGTGCGAATACCCTTTGTTGCAGCATATTCGGTAACAGCTTTATAGCCTTTTATTATTACGGGCAGGGCATTATTAAAGCCCATTCCCCTTTTTTTATCTTCACTGTTATATCCGCCCGTGGCATCGTGACGCATTACGGGAGCTCCGAGTGCTTCACATACATCAACTTCTGCCTTAAGTCTTTCTATCTCTTTTTCGGTGTCATATAAAAGATTGGCACCTATACAGTAAGCTACTATCTCAATTTCGTGCTTCTCTGCCTCTTTTCTGAGTTCTGCAGCATATTCGAGCTTTGTTTTTCCTTCGGGAACGTGAATTTCCGCAAATTCAATTCCGTCAAAACCCATTTCTTTGCTAAGCCCTATAAGCTGTTTTTCTGTATACTCCCCTTTTGAAGTAAGAGAACTGAAGCTATAGGAACTGACTGAATATTTCATAATCTATCTCCTTTCAGGATGTTTTGTATATAAGGGAATATCCTATTGCATCAAAGAAAATTCCCGTTGCTACTTTAATATAATATTTACCTGCGGGAAGTGAAGTATAGGTTACCGTGACTTCTTCTTCATCTGATTTTACACTTATCCTGTCAACACTTTTTCCGTTTTTCACGGTGCTGACAACATTATAATTTTCATCATAAAGTCTGAATTCAAATATTTCTCTGCTGTAAGAAAGCACCTCATGAGAGAATATTACGGAAACATCGGAAGCAGATTTTATTTCAAATGTATAATAATCATAATCATAATCAACATTACGGTCTGCAAGAAGTCCGTTTACAACAACCGAGGGGGATAAAACATCAGCCATGTCAAAACTGTCATTACACTCGGTTTCCCAGTCGGAATACTCAGAATAAATAAGAGAAAGATAATACTTTTCGGTATTATGATAAAGCCCTTCACTGTCTACGCTTATATAATAAGTTCCTGCACCGAGCCCTACAGCAGAAGACACAGAAACATCATCTATCCAGGATGATATACCGCAGAACAGCACATTACCTTCAGAATCAAGCAGCTTATAGTTCCAACCCTGTTTGTCATCATCATCCTCTATGGGAGTGTGTGAAAACTCAATAACTGCAGTTCCTGCTTTTTCAAGAGTGAATTTGTAATAATCCACATCTATTCCGCTTATCTGACTTGATATACTTCCGAGAACGGTGGAATTCGGAGCAATGGTGTTTGCTGTTTCCTGAGTATCATTACGTTCATTTTCATGATCGGAAACGGTATTTCTTTTTACATTAATGGTGTATGTAATGTCTGTATAAACTCTGTTAATTACGGCAATATAATAATTACCCTTTGTAAGCCCTATTCTGCCGCTTTCAAAAACGGCACTTTCAAAAGTTGAATTTACAGAAAACATCTGTGTCATATCCTCAGAATAGAAAATAACCTGCCAACAAACGGTAAGCTTATCCTTTTCGACAGGATGCTTAAACTCAAGCTCTATATATCCGTCTTCATACATACGGAACATATACCAGTCTTCGTCCTGCTTATCAGGATATTTTGATGCACTTCCCTTTATGGGACTGTCGCTGTATATTTCAGAATATCTGTACACATTGTCATTACATTCAATTTCATATCCGGAGCTTTCAGAATGTGTAACACTTATTCTGAAAACGGAAGATGTATATGTCAGGCCCTTTGTTACAACGAGCCTGTAATTTCCCGCAAGAAGCCCCAGCTCCACCGAACGGTCACTTGTTTCCATTGAAGTTGAAAGTGAGTTTATGAGTCTGTAGCCTGTTTCACTCTTATCACCGTTTATATAATACTCGGCATAAAGATCAAAATTCCAACCCTGCGCACCGATAAACTCATCGTGATAAACGGTATATCTGAAAACAGATCTGCTGTCAAGAGTAAACTCATAAACATTTATACTGTCGGCGCTCTCAAGAAAACCTATGGTATCAGTAAAAAAGTTAAGTCCGTAAACTCTTTCATTCACATTTCCGGGGATATACCCGTTTTCAATATCCGATTCTATAACGGATATTTCATTCTCATTGTCTGCCTTTTGCGAATTGTGCAGTTCAGGTTCTTTATATACGTGTTCTGCAGAAGCTTCATCTTTGGTTAATACTTCAGAAAAACCGTTTTCATTTTCCTTTTTGTCAGAAACAAAACTGTCAATAACAGTTCCGCTTTCGTTACTGAGTTCTTGTTCCGGTTTACTTCCGGCTTCTGCCGAAGATTCTTCCGGCTTTACATTTTCCGTTATATCAAAATCAGCAGTCGGTTCAGAAAAGTCGTCAGATGCCTCACCGCTGTTTCCCACAGCAGCTTCGCTTGCATTTTCTTCTTTTTCACTGAATACTTCTCTGCTAACAACATTGCCTGAAGCAAAGGGCATTAAAGCGAGCGTTATCATAAGCACCGCTGTAAGATAAAAACACAAAATCCCTTTGACCTTTTGCATCTGATCTTCTCCCTTTTAATTATTCATAATAATATTAGCATAATAAAAAGGACATATCAAGAACATACACCGAAAAAGTCCTGTAAAACATTGACATTACCGCCGTAATTTGATAAAATGAACCCTGCAAGAAAACCGCTTGCACAATAAACCTAAAAAACAACAAACGCCTCCTTAGTTCAATGGATAGAATAAATCCCTCCTAAGGGTAATTCAAACCAAATACTTTTTTACAAAAAGTGTTTGATTTTTAATAATAAAACTTAATATGCCCTCTTAGTTCAACGGATAGAATAAGGTCCTCCTAAGACTTAGATATCGGTTCGATTCCGGTAGAGGGTGCCAATTAAAACATCGCAGAATCCTTGTAAATCAAAGGCACTGAAAAAGTCTACGCAATGCATAAAGAATGCATAATGCGTAGATTTTTTTCGTATTTTATGGTATAATTTAATCATAAAATACAGGGTGGATGATGAAAATGTTAAGAGACAATAATCAACTCAGGCTTTCGC
>JAZSRT010000017.1:0-4660 GCA_045538645.1 Acutalibacteraceae bacterium
AGAGCGCAAGCGGAATAAGACACGAAGTGTCTTTCTTAACTTTTGCCGACGGCAAAAATTTCACTTGACCGCAGGTCAAATTTCACATTTGTCGCAGACAAATATTTCACACGCCGCAGGCGTATTTCATTATCATAATTTGAAAGGCAGTAGCCTTTTAAATTATGATCTGTCTTGTGGGTATTTTATTCCGATAATTTTTCTTATACTGTCCATCTGTTTCATAATAAACAGTGTGCTTTCGGGTGTGTTTACGGGGCTGGTGGTGAGGCCTTGGGTTATGCATTCACACATATGGGCAATCTGTTCTTCAAAGCCGTTGCCCTTATAGGGGACGAAAACTGTTTCGTTTGTTCCGTCAGAAAGCTTTATTTCTATTTCCTGCGGTGCATAGAAGCGGTTTACGTGAATATATCCTTTTGTGCCGTAAACATAACCTTCGTTGGGTTTTCTTAACAGGGTTGCACTTGAAAGAGAAGCCAATGCTCCGTTTTTATATTTTATAAGAATATTGGTGTGTGAATCCGTGCCGTTGTAAATATCACACTGTGCCAGAGTTTCTTCGGTTTCTTCGCCGAGATACCATTTTGCAAAATTAAGCGCATATATCCCTACGTCCAGAAGTGAGCCGCCGCCGTTTTCGGGCTTTAATGCGTGATGATCCATTTCATCTTCATCGAAGGTGTAACAGAATTTTCCCTCAACGCCTCTTATCTCACCCAGTATACCGCTTTTTACTGTTTCAATCAGTTTTTCGGTGCCGGGCACAAGCCTTGCCCACATAGCTTCCATAAGAAAACAGCCGTTTTCTTCGGCACAGCGGAACATTTCCTCGGCTTCCTCTGCCGTTACTGCAATAGGTTTTTCGCAGATAACGTGCTTTTTGCCCTTGAGCATAAGAAGTGTGCAGTCTTTGTGAAGGGAATGGGGAGTGGCAATATATGCACAGTCTATTGTGTCACTTGCCGCCATTTCTTCATAACTGCCGAAACGGAAAGGAACGGAAAATTCATCACCGAAAATATCCGCAGTTTCCTTTTTTCTCGAAGCCACAGCCGTAAGCTCAGCTTCGGGAACATTTTTTATGGCTTCGGCAAAACGGTGGGCAATATTGCCGGTGCCGACAATACCGAATCTGAGTTTTTCCATAAGCTCCTCCGAAATAAAGGAATACAAAAAGCTGATACTTTTTAGTTTCCTCGCAGTATTTTTTTATTACTTTTTTCTTGTTTTATAAATTCCGAATACAGACAGTGCCGTAAAAGCAAGAGTCAGTATCAATTTATGTATACTGAATGCTTCTTCTGAAACAAAAATTGCTGTGGGACCGTCTGCACCGCCTATTATTGCAACCGATTCATTTATGCTGTTCTGAAAAGAATAATACGAAGTAAAACCGGCAATAAAAAAAATCAGAAATCCCATAGTTATAATTAAGAGTATTACAAAAAATATTCTCTGAAGTTTGCGGTTTCTTTCGTTTTTATTTGCTATCTGCTCATTAAGAAGTTCAAGCTTTGCGGCAATGGCTTTTATTTCTGATTCTTCTTCGATTACAACTTTTTCGCCTAAAAGTACACTGACTTCGGTGTCAAGTGCATCGGCTATTTTCAGCAACATCTCCGAATCCGGTACGGACAGACCGTTTTCCCATTTTGAAACAGTCTGCCGTACAACGGACAATTTTATTGCCATTTCCTCTTGTGAAAGCCCTTTGGATTTCCGCAATGTTTTTAAGTTATCACAAAGCATATTTGTTCTCCTTTTGCATTCTTTGTGATTTAATGATACCGCTTTTTGTCCGTTGCATCAAGCAACGCATATTAACAGCATAGAAATTATGATGAAATTTCATATAACAAGAAACACCTATAGCCCTCAGATTGGGGGTAGGGGGTTGATAAATCATAAGATTTTTTTCTTGTATTAATTAAAGTATAATTTCTTTTCCTGTTTTTGCAGATTCATAAATTGCACAGAGTATCTTTATCATATCAATACCCTGCTGAGGAATAAATATGGGATCGCATCCGTCTATTACAACATCATAGAAATGCTTTAAGTTATTGGAGTGGCCGTTGTTTTCCTTGCAGTTGGGGGCTGTTATGTTAAGCTGTTCGCCGTCTTCTTCTGTAAACAGTTCAAGCACACCGTTTCTCCAGCTCATACCTGATTTTGTACCTCTGAGCTCAACAAAACGGCATTCCTCTTTTATGTTTGATGCCCAGCTGAATTCAATCTGAAGCACAGCACCGTTATCAAAACGTATCATACCCATAGCAAGGTCTTCAACATCAAATGTGCCCTCAGAATTCTTGTCACCGAAATCGGAATTTACAGAGTCGGAAGAATCGTTATCGGCAAACTTCATATATGTGTTACCCGATACTGCCACGGGGGTGGGATTGCCCATAAGCCATATTGCAAGGTCTATCATATGAACACCAAGGTCAATAAGAGGACCGCCGCCGGACTGTGCTTTTGTGGTGAACCAGCCGCCTTTTCCGGGGATGCCTCTTCTTCTCTGCCAGCCTGCTCTGCCGCAGTAGATATCGCCCATTTTGCCTTTTTCAATATATTTTTTAGCAAAAACCGAAGCATCCACAAAGCGGTTGTTTCTCATAACCATAAGGGTTTTGCCCGCCTTCTTTGCAGCTTCGTTCATCTTCAATACTTCCGTAACATCAACAGCATCGGGCTTTTCGCAGAAAACGTGCTTACCTGCCTCAAATGCGGCAACAGCGATGATTGAATGAAGATAATTGGGTGTGCAGATATCAACCGAATCAATAGTTTCATCCTTAAGTAATTCATTGAAATCTGTGTAAACTGCAGCTTCGGGGAAATAATTGTCTTTCAGAAACTGCGCTCTTTCTTCGATAATATCGCAGACCGCCGCAACCTCAAGTCTTTCATCATTAAGATAGGTGCTTAAATGCGCACCCTTACAGATACCGCCGTTACCGATAATACCGACACGCCATTTTTTCATAATATCATACTCCTTAGTTTTTTTATTATATAGGAAATTGCTCGCATTGTGAGCAATTTGCGTATAATTCGCGCTACGCGCTCATTGAATGACGCACGCTTATTGAACAAGAAACACCTACAGCCCCCAAGATTGGGGGTAGGGGGTTGATAAATCGTAAGATTTTTTCTTACTTTAATATATCACAGTATGTTGTCATAATCAATAAAATATTTGTTTTTATATATCTATTTATTGTCATTTTGTTGACTTTGTGTGTTTTGTCTTGTATACTGATTCTGAGGTGATTTAAATGAAATTAGGTATAATAAACGGTTGGGAAGAAGGCCATTTTAAGGCAGTAAGCGCAAAAGGGCTCGAAGCTGTGGAATTCTGCATCAATCATAATTACGATTCTGCCGAGGTGCTTAAAAAAGCACAGGAAATTAAAGCAAATTCCGAAAAATACGGTGTGCTTGTAGGTTCAATAGGCAGATGGGGTATGGACAGAGTTGACGAAAACGGCAATGTCATCCCCGAAGCCTTACAGCACGATAAAAATCTTATCGACCTTGCAGGGATTGTGGGCTGCCCCGTATATAATGCGGGATTTAATTACACAGAGAGTAAGACATATTATGAAAACTGTCTTATGGCGATAGAATATTTCAGAACTCTGATTGACTATGCAAAAGACAAGAATGTAAAAATAGCAACATATAACTGTGATTGGGCAAACTTCGTGTTTGAAGAAAGAGCCTGGGCTGTTATCCACGGCGCACTTCCCGAGCTCGGTATCAAATATGACCCCTCACACTGCTTTAATCGCGGCGGCGATTACCTTAAGGAGCTTCGTGACTGGGGTAACAGAGTTTATCACTTCCACGTAAAAGGCGTTCTGCACGTTGCAGGTGACGGATTTGACGATCCTCCCGCAGGACTCGACGAGCTCAAGTGGGGCGCAATTATGACAATGCTTTATGTGAATGACTATAACGGTGTTCTGTCTATTGAACCTCATTCGGGCAAATGGAAGGGTGCAAAAGGTCAGTGGGGTGTTGATTTTACAATTAACTTTATGCGTAAATTCATAATGCCCGAAGACTACATAGCATCTGATGACCCCTATATGCCGTAAATCATCGCCGCAAGTGGCGCAAAAATCACCCTATTTGGCGCACAAATAAAGATAAAAGTATCCTTTAGCATCCGAGTGATGATGCAGAGGATACTTTTTTTTGCTTTTTATTTACTGTGTTGTGCTTTGTCCCCGACGATTCGGAGTACCAATGTACGCCTTGCCATCGTCGGGGACAACAAATAGTGCAATTTTTGTCCACTTGCTACTGCTGTGGCACAAGGTAAGTCTGCCGGTGAAGGTTCGTCGGGCTTCGCCCAACGAATTTTGGTTTTTTTGGTTTGGTTGTAAGGAAAGTAAAGGTCGGACAATTCATAAATGCCCACATTTCACGGTATTGCATCCGTTTTTCCAAAACGGCGCACTACCGCAAAATCTGAACATTTCTGAACTGTCTCTCCCACGCACACAAAAAAAGTGATATTATTTTTAGTTTAATTAAATAAAAATATAAAAAAATACTGCAAACTTATCTTCATTGACAGAAAATGCACAGATTTTACGTAAGTGCGCCGCTTTTTCGCAAAAAAGCGGATGCAATTGCGTGAAAT
>JAZSRT010000005.1:0-8506 GCA_045538645.1 Acutalibacteraceae bacterium
GATCCGACTTATCTGAAAAGGATTGATTCTTTTTTCAGGTGGTGTTAAGTATCCGCTTAGTGTGAAAAAACGACTATGAAAGTTTGTTTCTTGTTTTGCAATAGTGTTATATATAAAAGGATATAATTCTGAATAAAAAAATAATGAAATTGTCGCGGTGATGAAAATGGAGATAATAAATCAATACAGTATTCATTATGATAACCCACCAAAAAAAATAAGACCTGCTTCGAGAGGTCTTGCGGTAAAAGAAGGAAAAATTCTTCTGACTTATGAAAAGCATAAGGATGTATATATGTCCCCCGGCGGTGGACTTGAAGAAGGGGAGACATTCCCCGAATGCTGTGCAAGAGAATTTCTTGAAGAATCAGGATATATTGTGAAACCTGCAGAGCCTTTTGTTGTAGTATATGAATATTGCTTTGACACTTGCTATGAAGCACATTATTTTCTCTGTGAGGTTACGGGTGAGGGTGAGCAGAGCCTTACTCCCACGGAAATTGACCACGGTGTATGTCCCCGTTGGCTCCCCATTGATGAAGCCATTGAAATATTCTCGCATTATGACGAAAAAACCGAGGACCACAGAAGTCTTTATCTGAGAGAATTTACGGTTCTTAATAAGTATCTCGAATACAAAAAAAGAAAGGACCTTGTAAAATCCTTTCTCGGAAAAACCGTGAATATAAAAATGGACAGACCCCTCGGCTTCGTTCATAAAAAAGAAAATTATTCTCTTACATACCCCGTAAATTATGGCTATATCCCGGGTGTTTTCGGCGGTGACGGGGAAGAACTTGACGTGTATCTTTTAGGTGTAGATGTCCCCGTAAACGAACACACAGCGAAAATAATTGCCATTGCCCACCGCCATAACGACAATGAAGATAAACTGGTAGCCGCCCCCGAGGGAATCTCTTTCACAAAAGACCAAATTGCAAAGCAGATTCACTTTCAGGAACAGTATTACGACACCGAAATTGAGATATTTGAAGAATAAACAAAGAGTCCCGAGATGCAGTGCGGTAAATCAAAGCTTGTAGGGGCAAATTCACAGCAAAAGGGAGCGGATTTTTCCGCTCCCTTGAACTTTTCATAAGCCTAAAAGCTCTTTTTTCTTTGCCTCAAATTCTTCTTGAGTAATCGCGCCGCTATCCAAAAGTTCTTTGAACGTTTTGAGTGCATTTGCATTATTTGTTTGCGGCATTTCAATTTTTATAACTTGCTCGGGATTAAATGATTTTGAGCGTTTGACGAATGACAAAACAAATGTGACAAGAAGCAAAATACTTACTGGTACAAAAGGTGTGCTTCCGTAATAATAAACATAATAGACATCTATGAATGGTACTTCTATGCAAAAAGCAATAAAGAAAGAAAATCCCACAAAAGCCACCAAGGGAATAAATATATGCAGCAAGCTATCACGGTATTTTGATTTTCTTATAACAGAATGAAGATTAAGGCAAATGCCGATAAGGATGAAAACGGTGGGTATTAATATGCATATACATTTGATTGTATCATCAAAGAAATCAAAAAAGTGATTTGTTCCTTCTTTGATTACAGGTTCATTGATATAGGCATCATAGTACTCAATTCTGACAATTTGGTTTATATTTGGGTCATATTCTTTTTTAAGTTCATATACTTTATATGATTTGTATGGGGAAACTAACATAATCACTAAAGTAGCTACAAACAGAATAAGCTGAATAATGCTTAAAATTTTACGGATTTTTGTTTTGTCTTTCATTTTTTTACCTCCAAAAATAAAAAGTGTGTGCAAACCAAAGTCTGCACACACGAAAAACACAAACCCCGATTTGCTACCACACAAAACCTTTTCCGCAACACAAAGAAGCACGAAAAGCGAAGTCTGTGCTTTTACCGAAAATAGTAAAAACACTTGCTCCTATCGTGTTGACGAAAAATATTCGGTTTTGTGTGGTAACCATAATATATCATAATAAACAGATAATTTCAAGTAAATCAAAGAAATTGGTTGCTTCTGAAGTTTGTGTAATACAAGAAATACAAAAAACGGCATAAGTCTGAGTTTTTCAGATCTATGCCGTAAATATTATTTCTGATATACATTTTCTCTGCGGAAAACCTTTTCGGTAAAATGACCGATATATGTATTATCTTTCTCTTTAAGAGTATTTATATCGGTATTTTCTATAATTATACCGATATTAGGAGAATCATATTCCTTTTCGGGAGCAATAAAAACATTGTTTTCGACAGTAACATCGTATACTTTTGGTCTGAAAAGAATATAACCTCTGCTGCTGCCTGTTCTGCCTGAAGGACCGTCAAAGATATTATTTCGGATAGTGATATTATGATGAGCGCAGCTGTTATGATGACCGATACCGGGGAAGCCGCCGCATTTAAAGATATTTGATTCAATTAAAATGTTACTGCAGATGGTGTCATCGCAAAGAAAATCTATAAGTGTTCCGTCACAGTTATACACGGGACCATATGACCCGTCCTGTGCTAAATCAAGCTGAATCTGTTCATTGAATAATACACTGTGCATCAATGTATATGTAGGTCCGTCAAAAATACAGTTTCTGACAACTGCATTTTCCGTGGAGTTGATTTCAATATAATGCCAACCTGCGCCGTGAACAAATCTGCAGTTTTCAATTACTATGTTTTTGCAGTGTACTGTGTTTAACAGAGTTGCTCTTTCATCAAGATTTTTATTGCCGTCAAATGTAGCACCTGAAATTACAACATCGTGCGTACCCTCATATCCTGCCCAGTCGGGCTCGGAATAAGAAGCAAGTAAATATCTTGTCAGCGGTTCACTTTTATCACTTCTTAAAAGCACAGCTTTATCCGAAAACTTCAGATGCTGTTTTGAGTAAAAAATAAGAGAAGCCGAAAGCAGATATGTCCCGTCAGGGAAATATACGGTGCCGCCGTTTTTTACCTTGTCAATGCAAGACTGCAATTCTTTTGTATCGTCGTGAACACCGTCACCGTAAACATTTTTGTTGTGTTTTACATTAATAAAATCCATACTTGGCACCTCTTTATTAAAGTATATTGTTCAGATTAACTCTGTTTTCATAATCTTTTTTATTTTCAGAGATTTTAGTGCAATTCCTGTATCATCTGAATGATAATATGAAATCAAAGCGTAATCTCCGCCGTCAAAAATAGCAGGATAACAGTAACAGTTTTTGAGGTCGTCTTCAAGATAATAAATTCTGTCAAAATTTTTACCGTCATTATCGCTGACTGCACACACCATAGGTGTTCTGCCCCAGGTGCCTTCCGTGTCTCTTGTTGTGTAATTGGGAATCGGATTAAACACGGCAAGTGTAATACCGCAGGCTCTTTTCATAAGAAGAGGGGAGTTCGGAGATGAAAAAAATGTGTTGGGCTCGGGTGAAGTCCAGGTTTTACCCGAATCCTCCGAAAAGCATTCATATTGAAAAGCCATATCTGTTCGGGATAATGCCCATAATCTGCCGTCAGCGAATTCATATAAAGCAGTTTCCTGAAGTCCTGTTTCACTTTTATGGGAAAAGGGAATATCCTGACGTTCTGAAAGTTCATACCAGCTTTTTCCGTCATCATCGGATGCAAAAACAACCTTTAAACCGTGGTCACAATCAACCACTTTACCGTCAATTATTTCAGAATGAAAATTCGCAGGTAAGAGTATTCTGCCGTTTTTCAGAACAATAGCATGGTCATTCTCAATAACAAAATAATTGTCATTGTCATCTATACATCTGAACGGCTCTGAAAATGTCTCTCCTTCGTCAGAAGACCTTGTAAACCACGGCACGGCATTTTCACAGTCCTTAATTTTTTTAAGAAAAAGCAGTCCCACATCATCGTTATTCATTCTTATGAGCGACGGACACATTACATTTTTTGATGTTTCATCGTGCGGTACTATTATTCTCGGTTCACTCCAGGTTTCACCTTCATCTAAGGAAACAACAGCCGCAATATCCGCAGATGCATCATCGTACCAGTCACTTCCTGAGAACTTTGTATAAGCAAATAAAACCGCCCCGTTTTTAAGCCGCAAAAAAGTACCTTCACCGTTTCTCGGTGTTTTATCATCCGTATGTAAAAACAAAACATCCCGACCGATAACTCTATCCATAATCTGACTCCTGACTATATATTTTTTTGAAAATTATTATATCATAATGCAGAGAAAATCTTTCCCGTTGCCGGCAACAGATGTCAACGGCAAAGCACACTATGCTTCAATCATCTCCACAATTTCTCAAGTCTTTGATTTGTTAGTTGCTTCGTGAGATTATTATAACTCATAAAAAACAAATAGTAAACAATATATTTTTGTGAATAATACACATTAATCAAAAAAACTTAAAAATATTTCAAAAAACACTTGCATTTTTAAAAACAATGTGGTATCATTCTATCTGTTCCAAATAACCGGGTGTGGCGCAGTTGGGAGCGCGCTTGACTGGGGGTCAAGAGGCCGTGAGTTCAAGTCTCGCCACTCGGACCAAAAATCCTCGTTCTATCGAACGGGGATTTTTACTTTTTTCCTCTTCATTATTCACTCTTCACTAACCCTAAAATCCCTTATATATCAACACTTTTCACTATAATAAAACCAAAAAAATCAGACTCTGAACAAGCTTATTTCACTTGCTCAGAGTCTTTTCATTTCCCTCCAAAAATTTGCATTGGGGTTTGTTTTGTGTTTACTATGAACACCAAAGATAATTGGGACTATTTTTTATGTTGAACTAATAATAACGGTTTCATTAAAAAGTAATTTCTCAATAGTAATCCGAGGACGCCACCAGTTTCTTGCCTGTTCATATTCTTTGTTATACGGTGTATACCACTTCCATGTAATATCAAATCCACCGTCTTCCATCTGCAATTTACCTAAAATATCTTTTTCTGCTGCAATTAACGGTATAATTTCAGGTGTAATAAACTCCGCATATTTCCCTGCAAAAATAACGGATGGCATCGGTACATATTCGATGCCGTACTTTGAAATATCCTTGCAAATGCAGCTTTCAATTGCCTCGGATAACAAGTCTTTGAAAGCATTCAGGTTGACAATATCATCGATATTGTTTGTTGCTAAAAGCTCATAAGCCAACAGATAACAATTCACATCATCTCCGCCGATTTCTCCGTTTTGGAGATACTCTATAGCTTCTTTTATGATTTCCTCATAAAGGGGAGTTCGCTTACCGTAGCAAACCATAAATGCAGCAAGAGAAACTGTGGGATTGAATTTACTGATACCGTCATCCTTTTTCTCCCACCATATTGCATGAGGATAATCCTTATTGCCGTCTATCGCAAAAAGCCAACGCTTTTTATCTTCATCGAATGAATCGTGAGATTCAAGGTACCGTACTATCCCTTTTACTATGTCAGAATTTCTGTCAAGTGCATTTACACGGGAAAGGGTAATGATTGCATCATTCGTCGCAATTGGGCTTGAATTCGGATTAAAGAAATCCGGCTCAAGAGCATTACCGAAACCACCGTCATCATTCTGGAACTTTGAAAGCTCATCAATAACGTCCCTGTTTGACCCACCTTCAAAGAAATATCTGTAAACCGCCAATTCAAGCGACCTTGCATTTTCTGAAATATATTTTATTGCTTTGTTTTTATTCATAAGTTAAAACTCCTAGATAATCAATGTTGACTTTGTCCTTATCGTTATAAGTAAAGCCGATAATTTTACCTTGATAATATAGTGCCTTGAAGCTGATATTCCTGTTTTTTCTTGAATTCCAAGCCATATTTTTAACATCTTTTCTGTGCGGTTTGCGGTTTGATTCTTTGCAATATTCTTTCCATACTCCGTAAACCTCTTTTAGCTGCGGTTTATTGTAGGGATTTATGCTGATTAAATCGGTAGGTTTTACAAGCCCTGAAATTGCATCGTCAATTTCTGCAATATGCTCATTCTGTATCAAATGCTTACAGAAAACTAAATAATGTCCCCATCCCCGATTAATTCCTGTGTCACGGTAGCTGACAGCTTTCCAGAACGGGATTCCGTTAACAGGGTCAGGATGTAGCAATACGGTAGCCGTCCCGGTATCCTTGAATGTTTCCTCAATGTAGCTATTCAGAATTCTGCCATAGCCTTTTCTTCTGTGTTTCGGTGAGATATAAAAATCATTAACCGTTCCATAATTAAATGGGATATCAATAATATCAGTTGCCTGCGCAGAAACAGAAGCGAAACCGATTATCTCTTTAACCGACTGCATAACAATAAAGTAATCCGAATCACTGTCCGAAGCTCTTGAAATGATACCGTCAAAAAGATTATTAAATATTTTCTTCCCAGCGGGAGTTTCACCGTGATTTTTCAAAGTCTGTATCTTATACTTTGCAAAAACTTTTCTAAGCTTCTTGTATTGGCTTATGTTTTCATTTGTGATGTTTGTAAAAGTAAAATTACTGTTTTCTGTTTTCATAAAATCCTCTTTCCGTAAAAAATATAGGCACCTCCGAAAATCGAAGATGCCTGGTACTTGCAGAAAGATAATTCAAATCAATCACAAACGGACAAAACGGCTCTCCGGTTTCGGGTATTAAGATTCATCATTTTGTCCACCTGCCTTTCAGTAATTTAATATAATTATATAACCGTATTCAGCTAAAGTCAATAAAACAACATAAAAAAGTGAATGGCAGCACGGGTGTGCTGCCTTTTCTGCTGTTCATCTGACTGTCAAACACCTTTTATCTTGGCGTGACCCATTCAGCAGGGACGGAGTAGAAATCGGGGTTTTCGTCGAGCTTTCCCGTATGACGGGGATTGCTTATCATAAGAGTTGTAATATTGAAATGCACCATATCATTATAGAGTTTTTCATTTTCGTCAATTCGTTTCAGCTCATTGAGTGCACAGAATTCACCACGCTTCACGTTTGCTTTCCAGTATCTCCAGCAAATCTGTGAACGCTTAACATTTTCCTTCTGCCACTCGGTTTCTGCTTGGGCTATTGCATTTTCCCAAAGCTCATCATATTCTCTGAGCGTTTTATTGTCAATATTAAGAACGGTTGTTGCGTAGTATTTATCGAAGCAACCCATACCGTATTCCATATTCATATGCTCGGGGAATATAAGCCAGTACTGAATTATATTGAAGCCGAAGCCGTTACTTTCGTCAATTCCGTTGATAAAATCAATTATATACTGATAGCCTGCACCGTAATATGCTTCACAGAACTCGTACATAAGTTTATCAGCATCCTGATAAGGATCCCACATAAGACGGGAGAGCATATAGCAGCGAAGTGCTGCAAATTCACCGTCGGCACCACGTCCGCTTACACCCTCTTCAAAAACACCGATAACATCGTGCTCGGCAAAAATCTGAAGATTACGCTGAATTGCACCGAAGTTGCCGAAGGGACTGAGCAAGCTGCCGTAATCGGTGGTGTAATCCCATACGAAAAGGTTGTCGCTGATTGCAGACCAATCCTCAAGGTCCTGAATAAATCTCTCGTTGTCCTCGGAATATCCGCTGTCCATAGGCGCAGAGAATTTGCACTCAATAGAACAAAGACGGATAACCGTGTTATCTCTCGGAACTGTGATTTTGGGAGCCTGTCTTGTGTAGCCGTCCATATAGGCAAAGGTGTCAACGAGTACGTCGGGGTAATCCTCTCTGATGTCGTCTGCGATTGCATTGACAAAACGGATCATCGTGCCTGCGTGACTTCCTTCCTCGGCATCAATTCTTGCACATTCCTTACATACGCAGTAATTCGCATTATCGTTCTGTGTTACGGAAACAAAAGCCGCGTCGGGGTTAGCTGCCAGCCACTCGCGGACAGTGGCTTTTGCGATTTCAAGAGTTTTAGGATTTGTAAGGCAAAGCTGATCTGCTGTTCTTGTACCTGACTCAACTCCCAATGCAAAAAGCTCGGGCTCGGTTGCAAGAAGGGAAGTGGGAACAAGACTTGAAAATGTGTGGCAGAAGGGACCTGCATATTCGACACCGAAACCAAGCTCTTCAGCCATAGAGCCGTCATTCAGTCTGTTTGCAACTTTGTATTCCTTGCTTGTCGTTCCGTACCAGTCAGTCTGTCTGAACATGAAGGGAGGAACGTAGGTATAATCAATATTTACAGGAACAAGAAGCTTTTCAGCCTCGGGAATAACGGTTAATTCTGTTGTGAAGCAGCGGTAACCGAAATACTCCTCAAGGAAGGTATAGGCTGAGTAGAGTGTTCCTCTCTTATCTCCGCCCGTAATGACAATGTCATCACCGGATGTTTTTATGCACACACCCTCAGCACCGAGAGCGGCATAATCAACAGCATCATCGTATTCTCTGCTGTTTTTACCCACAGAGATTTCTTTTTCGGTCTTAGCATCTTTATCTGTGATGATAGAGATGTCAGTTCCGTTTATAACATTAAAGGTATCCTTCAGGAGATTTGCTGCAGTTATTTCCGCCGCACTTGCATTTTCTGAAATAACGATAACATAGTCA
>JAZSRT010000043.1:0-26299 GCA_045538645.1 Acutalibacteraceae bacterium
CACGATATGGGTGCATATGTTGAAACAACTCCCGCAACCTGTACAGCAGTTGGTGAAGAAAAATCTGACTGCTCAAGATGCGATTACTTTGAAACAAGAGAAATTGCAATAGCAGAGCATACAGAAGAAGAAATTCCCGCAGTAGAAGCAACCTGTACAGAAACAGGCCTTACAGCAGGCGTTAAGTGCTCAGTATGCGGAGAAATTCTTACAGCACAGACCGAAACACCCGCACTCGAACACGATATGGGTGAATTTGTTGAAACAAAGCCCGCGACCTGCACTGAAGAAGGTGAGGAAAGAGCAGACTGCTCAAGATGCGATTACTTTGAAACAAGAGAAATTGCAGTAGCAGACCATACAGAAGAATCTATCCCTGCAGTAGAAGCAACCTGTACAGAAACAGGACTTACAGCAGGCATTAAGTGTTCAGTATGCGGAGAAATTCTCACAGCACAGACCGAAACTCCCGCACTCGACCACGATATGGGCGAATACGTTCAGACAAAGGCTACCACTTGTAAGGAAGCAGGAGAAGAAAGAGCAGATTGCTCAAGATGCGATTACTTTGAAACAAAAGAAATTGCAAAGCTAGCTCACACAGAAGAAGCAATTCCTGAAAAGGCTCCCACCTGTACAGAATCAGGACTTACCGAAGGCACAAAGTGCTCTGTCTGCGGTGAAATAATCACGGCTCAGAAAACTGTCGGTGCAACAGGTCATACTCTCGGCGAATGGAAAGAGGTCAAAGCTCCCACTTGTACAGACACAGGTATTGAAGAAGCTGAATGTTCCGACTGTGATTATGTTGAAACAAGAACTATCCCCAAAAAGTCTCACAACTATGACGAAAACGGTGTTTGCACAGAATGTGGCTCAGAAGAAACCTGTCCTCACCTCTGTCACAAAGAATACAACATTTTCGCAAAAATAGTTTGGAGCATCATCCGATTCTTCTGCAGCCTTTTCGGCACAGGCAGAACCTGTTCCTGCGGAGCAATGCACTATTGATAACTGCATAGATTTATAATCTTACTGTTGTTAATTCATAGCATATTTAAATAAACTGCTGTGATAAAAATTGTAAGAGAAAAGTCGCATTATGTATAGCAATGCCATTAAGTTATGACATAATATGAAAACTAAAAAGAGCATTCGAAACAGAAAAAAATCTGCTTTGAATGCTCTTTTTATGTGAAAAATATGAATCACCTTGCATAAAGCATTCCAACAATCGTATTTCTCACACCCGTTGGGAATACTTTACACAATACACTCAGGAATTTATAATTTATTCCGATTGCATACAAGGGTTTTACTTTTTTTTTCAGAGCCAGTTTTGCGATATATTCACCTGCAAAATCAGGGCTCATACCTTTTCTTTCATCTTTTTCCATACCCTCAACGCTTCTTGCTATTCTGCCGCCGTAAATATCGTCACCGGCAAAGGACTTATTTCTTGCATCTGTAAATTCCGTGCAGATGTCGCCGGGCTGAATGGCGGTTACACTTATGCCGAAAGGCAGTAATTCATTGGCAAGTGCAAAGCTGTAGGACTCTATAGCAGCTTTTGATGCGGAATAATATGTCTGGAATGGAATATGTGCCACTGCAGCAACAGAGCTTATGTTGACAATTCTTCCTGCACCTTGCTTTCTCATAACGGGAATAACGGCACGTGTTACGTTTACGGTGCCGAAAAAATTAACATCAAACTGTGATTTAGCTTCTGAAAGCTGAGTGAATTCAACAGCCCCCGAAATGCCGTAGCCTGCGCAGTTTATAAGTATATCTATTTTACCTTCTGCTTGTGCCACTGTTTTTACTGCTTCAATAACAGCACTTTCATTAGTAACATCGGCTGTAATATGTGTAATACCGGGGAGAGGGATATTTCTTCTGCTGAATTCATACACCTTAACGCCCTTTTTATTCAGTGCTTCTGCAACACATCTTCCAATTCCCGAACTGCCTCCCGTTACAACGGCAATTTTTTTATTCATAAATAAAACCCCTTTCTCAATAATTATTGTAATAAAATGATTCTGTATTGTCAATCAGATGAAATTTATATATAATAAGAAAAGAATAAAATTCATTTTACAAAAATATGAATCAGATTGATATAATAACAGCAAATGAAAGGATGAGTTGTATGAAGAAAACTACAATTATAATAATTGCCGCAGTAACCGTTATTTTCGGAGTTCTTATCGGTGCAGGGGCAGGTGTCGGAATAACTCTCTTATCCTCGCCCGAATATGCGTTGCAGAAAATGCAGAAAGATATTGAAGAAAACGGTATGGATGCACTTGAATATTATCTTACGGGCGAAGCTCTCGAATTCTGGGATACCATAGAAACCGTTACAGATAATTCCCTGTTAAATTCCTTGCTTTCAATTTTTAATTTTGATAATAATCTCAGTGTGCTGAAATCCGAGCTTGATGAAGTTGTATGGACCTTTGACCGGATTGAAAACAAACGAAAAGATTCCGCCGATGTTTTTCTTGATTTTAATTATGATGACAGACTTATAGGTGAAATAGAATTCAGAATGACAAAAACAGACGGGGAGTGGATGATAAGTAAAATAGAATTCCCGAGGTTTGATGAATTTAACTGGTAAATCATAATTTGTCGGGCAACAACCCGATAAATTATGCTTTGTTGTATTTTTTGCAGACACAAAAAAATACCGTGCAGTTTGTGGCTGCACGGTATTTTTAACTGTATCTGATTTTTATTCTTCATCAAGATAAACAAGGGGGCAGGGGAATACCTGTTCATTGTTTGTCATATAAGCTACTGCCATATCCGGGATGTCGATGTTGTCTATTTTTTCGCCGTCCTCAATAAAGGAATCAGCGCCGTAAACGAAGCAGGGAACATTAGCACCTGAGTGGCTGCCTGTCATCCATTTATAAGTACCGTCTCTCTGAAGAGTAACGGAGCCTGTTTCGTGGTCAGCAGTGATGATAACAAGTGTGTTACCGTCTTTTTCTGCAAAATCAAGAACAGCACTTACGGTTCTGTCAAATTCAAGAACAGCTGTCATAGCGCCTTCGCCGTCCTGATCGTGTGAACGCTTATCGATATGAGCGCCTTCAAGCATCATAAAGAAACCGTCTTCATCTTTACTTAATATGTCGATAGCTTCAACGGCAAGCTCGGAGAGAGTGGGCTGATCGCCGTTATCTGTACCCTGCCATAATGTATTACTGTCAAACTGTCCGATAGATTTTTCGCCTTCTTCAAGAGCTTGTACTTCGCTGAGAGTGTTAACATAAACTTTATCGTTTGCATTAACTTCTGTTTCTGTTACAACAGATGAAGAAGCACCCCAGATAAGGTCAATTTCGGATACTACCTGCTGTGCAAAAATATCTTTATCAAGATCTCTGTCACGAACGTGAGCGGAGAAAGAAGCGGGAGTAGCACCCATAATGGAGTCGGATGTTACAATACCTGTTGATTTGCCGTATTTCATAGCAACTTCTGTAATTGATGCGGGAACAGCAAATACACCGAGAGGATCAGTGGGGTAAACACCTATATATCCGTTCATTGTTCTGCCGCCTGTGGCAAGAGCAGTGCCGCCTGCTGCGGAGTCTGTTACGGGAGAACTTGCTGAGCGGGTTCTCTGTTCTCCGTAATACTCAAAACGGTTGAGTATTTCAAGCTCAACACCGTGAACCTTTTCTGTCGCATAAAGATGATTGAAGCCCATGCCGTCACCGATAAGGATGATAACATTTTTTACATCTTCGGCTTCTTCTGCGGGAGCTGCAAAGTTAAGACCGAATGCTGTTGTAAAGGTGACAACAAAAGACATAATGAGAACAACAATTTTTGTAAACATATGAAATTTTCTCCTTTTTCTTTTTATTATATTTTAACAAAGAGATAAATATAAGTCAATAATTAATTATTTTACCGGATCAATCATTTCTGCAGAAATATTCACTTATGCATGAAACGGGTTTAATTTTTACTTCGTCTTTATATTGATTTTTATTTAACCTTTTGTTAGAATATCCTCTTGTAAATGTGAGGTATATATATGGAAGAAATCATTACAAAGAAGCAACAGACAAAAGGTCGGCTTTTTATAATCGGCACCGCTCTTTTATGGGGTCTTGCAGGTGTTTGTGTCAAATCTATTCCCTGGAATTCCATATCAATTATGGCATCCCGATGCGGAATCGGAATTATAATGTTTGCCATTCTCAGAAAGAATTTTAAAATACATTTTAATAAATATACACTTTTCGGTGCTGTTATGATGAGCATAACGGGGATTCTTTATATGATGTCCATCAAGCTTACCACTGCGGCTACAGCCATTGTTTTACAGTATACGGCACCCATATTTGTGTTTTTGTTTTCGGTCATTTTTCAGAAAAGAAAAGCAAAGCTTTCCGAAACACTTATCGTGCTTACAGTTTTCGGCGGTTGCTTACTGTCATTTATCGATGAACTTGATCCCACAAAGCTTTTGGGTAATATATTGGGACTTTTGTCGGGTGTTTCCTTTGCGGCACAGATTATCGGATTCAGTGACAAAAGAGCAGATTCCAATGACGGAATGTATCTCAGCAATATAATAAGCTTCGTTTTTTGTCTGCCTTTTATGTTTTTTGATAAGAATATGGCATTTTCTTCCGAAATTATTTTCTGGGTGCTTGTTCTCGGTGTGTTCCAGTACGGGCTTGCAAACATATTCTATGCAAAAGGCTGTCAGGTAATAAACAAAATAGAAACATCCCTTCTGTTGACAATAGAACCCGTATTCAACCCCATTCCAGTGCTGATAGTAACCGGCGAAAAACCGGGTCCGCTGGCGCTCATAGGCTTTATTGTAGTAATTGCAGGCGTCACCCTGTACGGCATCCTTCCCATAATAGAAAAGAAACACAAATCATAATTTGTTTGGATTCATTTTTTTTATTCTTGTATGTCTGCAGGGGTCGTAGAGCGATTCTTCGCAGAAGGTTCCGCACTCTTTTTTTAGATGTGAAGAGGGACGTGCGTGGTAAACAAGCAGAAGGTCGCCGTTTTCATCCGTCACAAAGCTGTTATGTCCGGGGCCTGCTTCTCCTTCAAGGTCGGCAGTTGAAAGAATGGGGTAGGGGAGCTTTTTCCATGAAGATGTATTCATAAGGTCACTGTCTGCATCTGCCTCAAGTCGGCCCATACAGTATTCCGCACCTGTGCCCGAAGCAGAAAAGTATATATAAATCTTATCTTCTGTTTTCAGTACTGCGGCACCTTCGTTTACTTTGTGCACAACTTCTTCCCATGGGTATTCGGGTTTTGAAAGGAGTATGGGGGTGGATTTCAGTTTCCACGGTGTTTCTTTATAGGTTTCTGCCATAAATAAAGAAGAACACCCTTCAATCTGTGCCCATATAAGATAATGCTTTTTATTATGCTCAAAATATGTCATATCAAGAGAAAAGCATCTGAAAGAAAGCTTATCATCTTCTGTTGCCTGAACAACACCCATTTCTTCCCATTTGCCGTTTATTGGGTCTTTGTCGGTACATCTTAAAACATAGGGCTTTATATCCCACTTGTTTTCACTTGTGGCGGCGGCAAAAAATATGTAGATACTGTTTCCTATAAAATGAAGTTCGGGTGCCCATATATGTTTTGACATTATGCCTTCTTTGTGAGCCTTCCATATTATTTTTTCCTCGGCATCCGCAAGCCCCGCTACAGTGAAGCTTTTTCTGAGAATAATTCTGTCATACCCGTGAAGCTCGTCCCCTCTTGCAGGGTATGATGCCGTAAAATAATATGCATTATCAGATCCTTTGATAATAAAGGGGTCTGCTCTTTCTTTTATGAAGGGATTTTTGTATTCTGCCATAAATTTACCTCCTGTTTTTATTGTGATTATAAACAATCTTATTAAACAATGTCAAATAAAGTACAGTAATTTTATTTTTTTGTTTGAAATAAATTAAAAAAACAGTAGCATTCTGAAAATATATGTAGTATAATCTTCTAAACCGAAAGGGGGCAAAGAAAATGAAGATAATTATTGTCGGTTGCGGAAAAGTCGGTTCAGCAATTATTGACAGCCTGGTTTCAGAAGAACACGATATCGTTGTTATTGACAGCGACAGAAAGGTTCTTGAAGAAATAAATAATATATATGATGTAATGTGCATCTGCGGTAACGGCGCAGATTCCGATGTGCTTCTTGAAGCAGAAGCCGGTAAGGCAGAGCTTTTTATTGCAGTAACAACGTCGGATGAACTGAATATGCTCAGTTGCTTTTTTGCAAAAAAAATGGGTGCGGCACATACTGTAGCCCGTATCAGAAAAACAGACTATAACGATAGTTCGCTTGTTTTTATGAAACAGACATTGTCTTTATCTATGCCCATAAATCCCGAATACGGTGCCGCAAAAGAATTTTATAATATATTAAAAATGCCCTCTGCCGTAAAAATAGAGAGCTTTTCAAGCGGAAGCCTTGAAATGATAGAATTACGTCTTAAACCCGATTCTGTTCTGCACGGTATGACTCTCAGTGAAATGAGAAACAAGTATAAGGCTAATTTCCTTGTATGTGCAGTTCAGCGAGACGGTAATGTGTTTATCCCCTCAGGTAATTTTGAACTCCACGGCGGTGACAAAATCGGTATAACCGCAAATCAGAGCGAAATATTAAAACTGCTGAAAGAGCTTAAAATTATGCAGAAGCAGGCAAAAAATATTACCATAGTAGGCGGTAGCAGAATTGCATTTTACCTTGCAAAAAGACTTATTGCGGCAGGTAATAATGTAAAAATTATTGAACAGAATATCACAAGATGCGAAGAAATAAGTGAACTTCTTCCGGGTGTTTCCGTTATTCACGGTGACGGCACAGATCAGGAAATACTTAAAGAAGAAGGTATTGACGAAACTGATGCATTTGTTGCTTTAACGGGAATCGATGAAGAAAACATTCTTATTTCTTATTATGCCGCAAGAAGGGGCGTTTCAAAAGTCGTTGCAAAAGTCAATCGTGAAGAACTCCGGCATATTGCCGAAGATATGGGGCTTGACTGCGTGATTTCTCCGAAAAAGATAATTGCCAATGTTATAACCCGATATGCAAGAGCGTTGCAGAATTCACTGGGCAGTAAGGTTGAAACGCTTTATAAACTTATGGATTCAAATGTTGAAGCTCTTGAATTTACCGTGAGTTCCGACTTTAAGGGTTGCGAAATGCCGTTGAGAGATATGCCTATTAAGAATAATATTCTTATTGCAGGTATTATAAGAGGCAGAAAGCCTATCATACCTTCGGGTGATGATTGCATTTTACCCGGAGATAAGGTTATTGTTATTGCAGGACAGAAGGGTCTTAATGACCTTTCGGATATTATCAGATAAGGACAGGATTCTTTGCTATGAACAGAAGAATGGTTCTGAATACTTTAGGAAAGATAATATGGGTAGAGGCTCTTTTAATGCTTCTGCCTGTTGCGGTAAGCATTATTTTCGGCAATGATTGTGTTGTTTCGTTTCTGATAACCATTGCGATTGCCGTGGCTGTTTCTTTACCGCTTATATTTTGCTGTAAACCCCGCAATAAGGTTATATATGCAAAAGAGGGTTTTGTAATTGTTTCTCTTGCCTGGATACTGATGTCCGTAATAGGAGCATTACCTTTTGTATTTTCAGGGGAGATACCTTCTTTTGTGAATGCCTTTTTTGAAACGGTCAGCGGTTTTACCACAACAGGTGCATCAATATTAAACGATGTTGGAAGTATGAGTGAAGGCTTGCTTTTCTGGCGAAGCTTTACACATTGGATAGGCGGTATGGGTGTTCTTGTGTTTGTAATGGCACTGACCGCGGGACTTCCCGACAGATCCATTCATATTATGCGTGCCGAAATGCCGGGACCTATTGTAGATAAGCTTGTACCCAAGGCAAGAGAAACTGCCAAAATTCTTTATCTTATTTATATTGGTATGACAATACTTGAAATTGTTGTACTTGTTATCTGTAAAATGCCTTTGTTTGAAGCGATTGTTCACACCTTCGGTACTGCGGGCACCGGCGGTTTCGGAATAAAGGCTGATTCTATAGCAGGTTATTCACCTTTATTGCAATGGGTTATTGCCGTGTTTATGTTTTTGTTCGGCATTAACTTCAATCTCTATTATCTGCTTTTGCTGGGCAGAATAAAAAACGTCCTTAAAAGCTCCGAATTATGGGTTTACGCAGGCGTGGGTGCTGTTTCGTGTATTGCAATTACAGTAAATGTTATGGGTCTTTATGACAGTTTTGCAGAAGCCTTAAGACATTCTGCATTCCAGGTGTCAACCATTATGACCACCACGGGATATGCAACGGCAGATTTTAATCTGTGGCCCGGATTTTCAAAAACTCTTCTTCTGGTGCTTATGCTTATGGGGGCGTGTGCAGGTTCAACTGCAGGCGGACTTAAGGTATCAAGAGTTATAATACTTATAAAGAGTATGCGCAGGGAGCTTACAAGACTTATTCATCCCAGAAGTGTAAAAACGCTTAAGCTTGAAGGTAAGCGTCTTGATGAACAGATACTTTCAACAACAGCATCATATCTAATGGTATATACAGCCTGTCTTGTTGTTGTCTTTCTTATTCTGAGCTTTGATAAATTTGATATTGAAACTAATTTAAGTGCAACAATTGCGTGTTTTAATAATATCGGACCGGGTCTTGGTGCTGTGGGGCCTGTAGGTAACTATTTTGAATATTCTGCTGTTTCAAAAATAGTTCTTACTGCCGCAATGCTCCTCGGCAGACTTGAAATATTCCCGTTGCTGCTGTGTTTCTCACCTGCAACCTGGTCTAAAAAGTAAGAAAGCAAGAAAAGTAATAAAATAACTGAAAATTTGTTTTTTTTCTATTGACAAAACGGTTTTATTCTTATATAATACATCAAGCAGTGTGCGATAAGCACACCTTGGTATGGTGGGTATAGCTCAGTTGGTTAGAGCGCCAGGTTGTGGCCCTGGAGGCCATCGGTTCGAATCCGATTATCCACCCCAGCTATAATCGCAAAGTCATCAGATTTTGCGATTTTTTTAATAAATTCCATTGGGGAGTCGTCAAGCGGTAAGACACAGCACTTTGACTGCTGCATCCGTGGGTTCGAATCCCGCCTCCCCAGCCAAACGAAAATCCGTTCACGAAAGTGGGCGGATTTTCGTTAGTATTATTCATTCTTCAATATTCATCATTCATTATTCATTTAAACAGAACGGATTTTCGAATGAACAATGAAGTCGCACAGCTAATGAATAATTAATAATGAATAATATCGGGCGGGACACCCGCACCCGATTGTAATTATGAAGTAGAAGTGATATAATGATTAAAAAGAATGTGAATATATTGATGAGAAAATGTATAACTTATTACTTGAAGATTGTTTGGAAATAAAGCGTATATTAATAGCATCCATCAAAACGGCTAAAGTAAATCAAAAATAAGGATTTTATTACTTTGTAGCGATTACGTACGTATTACTTACAATGCTTTCCTTTGATTGTATTTCTAAATAAAACAGCCGCATAAACTATCGGTAACAGAATAAATCAATCTGTTATCTTTAAGTTACGTATAAATTTCGGTATTATGTAATCAAAGAAACAGAAAGGACAGGTAGTATGAATAATAAATCGGCTCCCGGAAGTATAATTGCCTATTACAGAAGACTCAATGCTATGACACAGGAGGAACTGTCTTGTAAGCTTAATGTTTCAGCTCAGGCAGTATCAAAGTGGGAGCAACAGCTATCTTCTCCAGATATTTCGCTGTTGCCCGTTATAGCTGAAATATTTAATATATCCATAGATGAATTATTCGGAAAAGTTCCCCATACCGAGCCGGTTTTTGAACTGGTTGAGCACGTCCCGTGGGAAGATGACGGAAAAATAAGATTTGCAGTTTTCCACGGAAAAAAACTTATGCATCAGTCGGACACCGAACTGTCGCAAGGGGTAAATACAATAAATATTCATTTTGATTACGGCAGTTTGTATAAAATCAACGGTATCTGTAAACTGAATAAAGAGTAATAAAATGTACAGCATAACTTATAATTTTGCACAACACTAATTTTTTTGTATCAAAATTTGCCTTGGTTTCTAAAAAATCGACAATCTTCAACAGAAGGTTGTCGATTTTTTATCCAATCCGTAGGATTGGTATGTAATCGCCGTCAGGCGTAGTAATCACGCGTAGCGTGTATGTCATCACCGCAGGTGCATTTTCCTTCGGATTGATTACCTGCCTTTCTGCGAAAAGGATTACACCCACACCTTTGTTGTGATTACATTCCGTCTTTCGACGGGTTACATACAAGGCTTCGCCTTGATTCTTTAAAGTTAAGTTGATATAATATTTCCAAGAGGTGATAATATGAAGTTATATCAATGGTTAAAAACCAAAAAAGTGTATAATGAACAAATTAAAAAATTGCCGGATGAAGAAATGGAAAAACTTATTGAAAGGACATTTGATTTGTATCCGCAATTAATCGATATAGCTGATGGAGAATTACGAGGCAAAAAAGGTTTTTGGTCTAAAAATCTATCAGATGCCTGGCATAATGCAGAGGAGTTAAATATGCCCCATTCGGAAGAAATTGATTTTATGATTTGGGCTGTATATGGTGAATTACGTACAAAAAGTATAGAAAATTTAAAAAAAGGCATTAAAACGGTTGGTTTATCGGAATTAAGTCATATTGAAATAAGCAGAAGATATATTAAGTCTTGTTTGGAAGCTGACTTGTATTAACAAAAATCAATTGTTGCTAAATTGAGCGGCAAACACAAAAAATCGACAATCTTCAACAGAAGGTTGTCGATTTTTTATCCAATCCGTAGGATTGGTATGTAATCGCCGTCAGGCGTATGTAATCACGCGCAGCGTGTATGTCATCACCGCAGGTGTATTTTCCTTCGGATTGATTACCTGCCTCTCTGCGAAAAGGATTACACCCACACCTTTGTTGTGATTACATTCCGTCTTTCGACGGGTTACATACAAGGCTTAGCCTTGATTTTTTTTCTACGTTGTGTTGATATGATTCTTTCTGATGTAATTATATGGAAAATAATACGTTAATGAAAGTAATTGAGCAAAAAAACAAAACGGATCACTTGTATATAAAATACCATGTTAATTAAAATTACCACCGGAAATGAAAAAATATAGAAATTGCTTACCTGCCGTAGCACTGTGTCACCGGATTTAAATCAAAATTTTGTCGGATTATCTGAATAATTTTTTGTTTAACTGAAACTCACTTGAAAAAATGAAAATTGCCTATTATAATATATAAAAACTTAATTGTTATAGAAATATTTTATGATCGTTTAAGGTAACATTGAAGGAGGGGCATTTATGTCCGGAAAAACAAAGGCAAAAACAAAATACATGAAAAAGTCGGAAATAATTACTTTCGGTATCGGGCTTTTCGGTATTGCATTGCTTACAGGCTGGATGCCTGATTACACTGCCACATTCTTTGCGGATTTTGCATTCAAGGGTAAGGGCTTTGATCCTGATGCGATGTCCAGTATGATATCCGTGGTATTTCTTGTTGCAGGCATTGTGGGTGCTGTATGTGAACTTGTTATCGGTTATCTTGTTGATAACACAAGAACAAAATTCGGTAAAGTAAAACCCTGGGTGGGCTTCGGTGTTATTCCGCTTGCCGTTATTTCGATGCTTGTTTTTGTTGCCCCTGATACAAATAATCAGACTATTGCAATTATTTGGATGTTTGTTATTTATTCTCTCTACACTATGGCTTGCTGTGCTGTTGAAAGTCCCGCAAATTGCTTTGGTGCACTGTGCTCTCCCGAGCCTTCCGAGCGCTCAAGTGCTATTTCCATTGCATCGTTTTTAAGATCTGTGGGACAGTCGGGCGGTATGGTTGTTATTCTTGTAATAGGCCTTATTATGAAAGCTGTTATGGGGCAGCAGCAGTTCAAAAATGCCGAAGGTCAGGGACTTGACCTTATTATTTCAACTGCAGTATGTTGTCTTGGTATAGTTTTATTTGTTATGATATTCTTTTCGAACAACAAAGAACGTGTTCCCTTTACGCAGGAAAAAGTAAGCCTTAAGGATGCCGTAAAAGTAGTGTTCACAAATAAAAATCTTCTTATGGTATCTCTTACAAAACTTGCAGGCTTCGGCAGAGGTGTATACGGTACGGTTTCGCTTTACATAGCAATTTACCTTCTCGGTTCAAAGGACCTTAAACTGGGTCTTTTGCTGCCGATGGGAATTGGCACCGCAGTCGGTACACTTCTTGTTAATATCGTTCTTAAAAAATTCTCAACTAAGCAGACTTTTATTCTTTTCAGTTTCTACGGTGCATCTTCGCTTGCCATACTCTTTCTTGTATCAAGAGGTATCGGCTTTAATGACGGACTTATCATTCCTTTCCTGATTCTTAATTTCTTCTGCGGTCTTCAGCACGGCAATACCAATGTTACTCCGAACATTATGATAGCAGACTGTGTTGATGAAATTGAATATAAAACAGGCAAACGTCAGGAAGGACTTGCATACGCAGGGTACGGACTGTTTTCAAAAATTGCATCTGCATTCACAAAGGCATTGGGCCCCTGGCTTCTTTATACATGGTCCGGCTATCTTGTATCAACCGACCTTAATGTGGCATATGCAACACAGACGGATGCAACTCTCAATAAGCTTCTTATGATATATACAATAATCCCTGCCGCTTTTGTTGTTTTACAGGCAGTCCCTGTTTTCTTCTATGATATGGTAGGCGATAAGAAAGAGAATATTGTAAATACACTTATTGAACGCCGTGCAGCTTCAGTCGCAGACGGCTCAGTGACAGAATAAAGGAGGGATGAAAAATGGCACACAATAAAGTAAAAGTATTCAACACAAAGCTTTATGCAGTTATTACTACAATTGCTGTTGCCGTATTTCTTGTTGCTGTATGTGTATTCGCATTTGCTTCAAGATATACAGCTTTTCATCCCGATGAGCTTGCACGTATATATGTTGACTCAATAGTGCAAAGCGGTGACGGATATAACGCTTATAAATATACTCTTGTAAGTAAAAACAGTAAATACGGCGATTTTATCAGAGAAAATTATATTGACCCCGTAATTTACAGAGAATACGGCTACAAGCCGGGCGAAGACAAAACGGGATTAACAGGATATAACAATGATTCTTTCAAAAGTGAAAATACACTTAAGGATGACGGAAGCCTTGCAGGTGAGCTGATTGAAAAAATGTATCCCGTATACGAGAAGCTTATTGAAGAATACGGCTGGGATGATTACGATTCGGTTTTTACAAAGTATCTTGAAGAGCTTGTTATTACCCGCAAAGAGGTTTTCGGAGATAAATATATATCCGACGAAGTGTTTTTTGCCGCTTTTGAAGCAAATGTTTCTGCTTACGGTAAAAAGCTTACGGGTACAGAGGATACCTTTGATGAAAACACAGGTGTTCAGCTGACAATTAAGCAAGACGGTCTTTACGAAAAAGCATTCGGTGAAGATTACAGACTTATTGTCAGTGTCAACAACGAAGAAGAAGTTTCATTTTCGGAGTATATGAAAAACTGTGATGCCGATAAGTTTGCAGCTTATAATGTCAATGCAGATGATATATCGGAAGTGCGTAAAATTGCGGTTGACGTAATAACCGATAAAGATGAAAAAGTAGCTTCTGCCGAGATTTTTGTTGTAAAAGCAGGTATGTCATGGTATGTGGACAATACAATAACCGACACATCTTCTCTTTACGGGTTTTATAAGTAAAGTTATAACAGGTCTTCCGAATAAATGTAAAAATGTAATTTAAGATTGTAGGTTTATTAATTATATATTGTAATGTTACGATAACTGTGATATATTACAGTTAATTATTGAGGGGTGAAGAATATGGCAATGCCTTTTTTGATTGAAAAATACATAAAGCAGTTCAGGGCAATGAATCCCAAATATGATGTTATATATGAAATTACAAAAGATGACCCTATAGTTTTTGAGGATTCCGATAATATAAAGCTTTCTTTTGCCGCAATTGCAGATACTCATCTGCCCAACCGTGAAAGTGCAGAAAAGAATCTTGAAAATGCATTTATTGATGTTATGAATGCAAAAAATAAAATTGATGCACTTCTTCTTGCGGGTGACATTGCTGATTACGGATTAAAAAAAGAGTATGAAAGATTTTTCCGTGTGTTTCTTAAATACAAAAACGATCTTAAGCTGTTTACTACTATGGGAAATCATGATGCCCGTTTCTTTTTTAAGAGTGCGTCAAAAGCAGTAAATTCAAATATTGAAAAACTGCTTGACATCAAATTAAACGGTAAAACTTATTATTCTTATGATGTGAACGGATATACATTTATTGTTCTTTGTACTGAAAAAGCAGTTCTCGAAAAGGCATATATTTCTCCCGGACAGATAAAATTTTTAGACAGTGAACTTAAAAGAGCAACGAAAAACGGTAAACCCTGCTTTGTTATGTGCCATCAGCCCTTTGCTTTTACTCACGGACTTCCTGAAGTATGGAAAACAGGGGATATGGGTGAACAGAATGATGAAGTAAGAGCCGTAATGGAAAAGTATAAAAACGTCTTTTTTATAAACGGTCATCTTCACGGCGGTGTATGTAACTACGTTGAAGAAATACTCAATAAAGAAAATAATGTTATTTCTGTAAGTATTCCCGGTTACAGAAAAGAGAATAATTTCGGTATCACCGATGCCGGTGTTGGTTATATATGTGAAGTATATGCCGATAAAGTTGTTTTCAAGGCAAGAAATTTTCTCACGGGAAAATATACCCACGGTGAATATACTTATTTTGAATATAAGCTTATTTCTTAAGAAAGGTTATCTGATATGAATCTTCTTGTGATTGACGGGCAAGGCGGTCAGCTTGGCAGCACTGTTATAAAATCGGTAATGCAGCGTTTTCCGAACTTAAACATAACAGCAGTCGGCACAAATGCAAATGCTACGGCTGCAATGGTAAAAGCAGGAGCAAAAAAAGCAGCCACAGGGGAAAACCCCGTTATTGTGACAGCTAAAAAAGCGGATATCATTATAGGCCCTATAGGTATTGTTATTGCAGATTCTATGCTTGGGGAAATAACTGCAAAAATGGCAGAAGCGGTGGGCAGTGCAGATGCTGTCAGAATTCTTATCCCTATGAATAAATGTGAAAATATCGTAGCAGGCGTGCAGTCCGTTTCCGTAACTGTACTTATTGAAGATTCGATGAAAAAACTTGAAGATATACTTGAAAATAATTCTTGATTTGCTGAATTATATATGATAAAATATATATGTTATTCAGAAGAATAACATCGGAACAGAAGTTCTTTATTTGATTTTTTTATTATTATTGATACTAAGAAGGTGTCGTTATTCCCGAAAGCGGGAATAGTTGCACCTTTTTTGTTTTTTTTGAAAGGAAATTTATTATGAAAAAGAATGAAAAGCTGATAAGACTTGCTTTGTCCTCTGTGTTTCTTGCCACTGCTTATGTGTTGCCGTTTTTAACAGGGCAGATACAGCAGATAGGAAATATGCTGTGCCCCATGCATATACCTGTTCTTTTGTGCGGTTTTATCTGCGGTGCACCATGGGGAGCTGCCGTTGGTATTACGGCACCGCTTCTGCGTTCACTCACACTCGGTATGCCCGTGCTGTTCCCGGGGGCTGTTTCTATGGCATTTGAATTGGGTGTTTACGGATTTTTATCGGGGCTGATGTATAAAATTTTACCCAAGAAAAAGATTTTTATATATGTTTCTCTTTTAGTATCGATGATTGCAGGACGTCTTGTGTGGGGGCTTGTTCAGTTTATTCTTCTTGGTTTTGATATGACAAAATTTCCTGTATCCGCATTTATTGCAGGGGCATTTACCAATGCTGTTCCCGGAATAATACTTCAGATAATATTTATTCCGATTCTTGTTATGGTAGTTGAAAAAACAACAAAAAAAGCAAGTAAATAATAAAACTATCCGCCGCTTCCGTAAAAGCAGGCGGATAGTTTATTTGATGGACTTTATTAAACTGTGTTGACTGTTTTTGTGTAAAATAAATGTAAATATGCGGTATATTTTATTATCAGAAGCTCCCTCTTGAGCCGCCGTGGGTTCTGCCCGAGGATGAAGTGTGGGTTGAACTGCCGCCGCCGAAGGAACTGCCGCTTTTTCCTCCCGAAGAATTGTTTGCTTTAGGCTTTGGAGTTTTCTTTATGTTACCGTACATATAAATATCTCTTTGCTGAGTAAGCTGAAAGCTTCCCGGGACAACATATTCTGATGCGGCAGGCTGTCTTTTAACGGATTTCAGCTGCGATTTTAAGATGCTTACATAAATAAAGCCTATAACAACACCGATAACAAGAGATGATACTATCCACTTGATTGAAAACAGTTCCGAAAATTTATTTGCATTTTCTTTTTCCGAACTGTTCGCATAATAGTCATTTTCTATGTAATTATCGGGAATGTAAGTGTTGTTCGTGTATTCATTATAGTCAATAAATAATGCTTCGCTTCCTGCCGCAAAAGCCTTGAATGCATTATAATAATCATTGTCACTTAAAAATCCCGTAAAGGTATCTTCAAGCATATTCAGATTATAATCCGTGAAAATATCTATAGCTTTTCCGTGTGTAGTGACAGCAAATTCTCTGATATCCATTGCGACCACAAGCATTATGCCGTCATCATTTGCGCCGTAGCCGAAACCGAATGTATCATAATAATCATCAGCGAATTCGGTAATGTCCTCGCCGCCGGTTGTTGATACCGTAACAACGGCAACTTCACATTCATTATCTGTGCTTACTTGTTCAAGCCTGGACAAAAGCTCATCTTCCTTAAATTGATCCACAACATCTGCAAAATCATTAAATAAAGAAGCACGTTCACCGCCGCTGTAATCATAGTAAGCCAAAGCACTGAATTGTAAAGAGAACAGCATTAACAGAGAAACCGAAAGAATTAATATTTTTTTCATAATACCTGTCCTCCTTTATCCGATAAAAAGATTATATAGTACCGTAGCGCCGAAGCCGGCAAGTGTACCTATAGCGGAAGCAATACCGAAGTATTTCCAATATTTATTTTTATCAAGCGGAAGGTCACCCACAAACTTGCCTGTTTGTCCGTTCATGGCAAAGGTATATTTTTCTCCGTTGAAGGTGGTATTGAGAAGCCACACCGGATAAAGTGCATATCTTGCACTGCCGTTTAACATATTTACATTGCCTGTTGTCGGCATAACCGATGTATATCCGTGGACTGTAGAACGAAGTGATTCTTCGGTACTTTTCTTTATGCGTTCATTAGCCCTTAAAATGCTTTCGCTTTTATCTACGTCATATTTATCGGCAAAAAAGCCTGAAAGATATGCTGTATTAAAGTCCACAGCTTCCGAAAAATCAAATGGTTCTATTGATTCCATAAGCTCATCTGCCATTTTTGAAGAACCGTCAACGGGGATTTTTGAAAATGCCATATTGCCGCTTCTGAAAACCGAAAAATGGCGTGTTTCGGTGTAATTGTAATTAGCATCGCTCCAGTGACGCACAGTGGTTGCCTTATATTGTGCAGAGCCCTGCACGGCAGAATCAAACAGCCAGAAGGGGACATATATTCCTTTTATTTCATCAATATGATTTTTTGATGAAAATACCGACGGAAGAAGCTTTTTGCCTGAAATATGCTTTTTATAAGCTGCTACAGCCTGATTTTTGTCGAGTTTGAAGGGAATTACAAAATCAGGCTTCAGCAAACCTTCCAGTTTATCTTTCATAACAACGGGATTACCGCAATAAGGGCAGCTTGTTGCAGCCGTTGTTGTATCTGTAACAATTTCTCCGCTGCAGGTGTTGCATAAAAAACTACGGAGATTACTTATTTCTTCTTCACTTATTTCGTTTGTGTCATTATCGTCCCAAGAGAAGCTGTCATTTTTAATTTCTTCTTCATTAAGAGCACTGTTCAGTTCATTAAGACTTTCAATTGAATACTCGGTGTCACAATATGGACATTTCATTTTCTGAAGCACCGCATCAAATTCAACCTTACCTGCACAAGAGGGACAAATAAAATTCTGCAATGTAGACATAAAATCACATCCTGTCTGTTTATCTGAATTTATTATACATTAAATCCTTACAGTTTGCAACAAAGACAAATCATAATTTATCGGGCAGATACCCGATAAATTATGATAGTGAAATACGCCTGCGGCGTGTGAAATATTTGTCTGCGACAAATGTGAAATTTGACCTGCGGTCAAGTGAAATTTTTGCCGTTGGCAAAAGTGAAGGAAGACACTTCGTGTCTTATTCCGCTTACGCTCTGTTGCTCGCACCTGTGGTGCATTGCTGAAAATTATTTGTTTCTCGTTCTGCGTTTTGCACTCTGCGTTCTGCACTTATAAAATGCCGACCGCAGGTCCCGAAACATTTGCGAAGCAAATATTTCACATGAACGAAGTTAATATTTCACATTGCGAAGCAATATCTCACTCACACCAAAGGTGTGAATTTCACTATCATAATTCGTAGGGCAAAAGCCCTACAAATTATGATTTATGTTATCCACCGCAGCAGCAAGGCGGGTCAAAGCCATTTCGGGGTTCGTTTGCTGTATCCGGTGAATCGGGCGGGAAGAATTCTGAAACGGGGAAGCGTATTTTTCTGAATGAATCACAGGGATCTTCCGTATCACAGGAGCATTCTTTTGTCGGCATACAAAAGTCATATGCGGGAATGAGCATCTGTACGTCCCTTTCAAGCTGGATAATTGAAAACAGGCCGATTGTAACTCTTACGGCACGCTGATTACTCTGAGGCCCGAAGGAACCGGGGAAGGCTCTTGCAACAGATCTCGGGATTGAGCTGCCCGCATCCTGAATGTTGTTACAGCAGTCACACGGACGGCATATTCTCGCATCAAGGCAAAGGGGCGTTGCAACCTGTACTTTAGCTCTGGGGTTGGTTGAAACAGAAGGAAGAATGCTGTCATTGATATCTGCTTCGGATGAAAATACCTTTACACTGCCCTCTGCACCATAGAGAATACACTTTTTGGAAAATACCGAAAGACCGGTGACTGTTATAGGCTGAGACGAGCCCGAAGTGAATACGTCAAGTGTTACCGCAAAGAAAAATGTTATATCAACAGAATAATATCCTCTGTTGAAGGGGACACTCTCCACATCGGTAAATACGTTTATTACTTCTGTCCCTCTGCATCTGATATTTATTGCAGAATCAATTGCAGATTGTACCGTATCGGTAAAATACACTCTCAGATCAGCAAGACAGTCTTTATCTGCACAGGAGTCATAAACTCTTGCCGTATCTATGCAAATTGCTTCGCGTATGTTCTGATTACAGATATTGTCTGTGGGCGGGTTGAATTGTTCAGGCATAAAAAAACCTCCTGTAATATGATTGAAATCCGAAAACTTCAATACATATTATGGAGGTTATGTTTATTGTGTTACAAAAAAATCAATACTCGGCAAAATTACATTCATAGGGTTTGCCGCCTTCTTCCATAGACTTATCAGCAAGGAATACGGTAAGATGACCTGCTATGGAGTTATCAATTGCTGTACAGGATATTGACTGTTCGCCTGTTCTTACAAAGTTTATGAAGTCCTTCGTAAGTGCATCGTCACCGCCGCCGTGACCTTCTCTGCAGAGGGTGTTTGTATCAAAGGTTTCTCTTTCAAAGCCTTCTTCTGCTTCGGTAACAATTTTTTCAACGGTAAAGCAGTTTTCTTCAAAATTACCGTGAAGCTCGGCTTTTGTTCCTATGATATGTATTTTCCGAAGGCTTAATGCCGTGCCGCCCACCATATTATGTGTGCCTGTTGCTCCGTTTTCAAAATTAACAAGAACAGACTGGTGGTCAACAACATTGTTATCACATTTATATATGCATCTGCCGTAGGGATTGTCTTCTTCAAGGGATTTTTCTTTGATTTCAAGAGTAGGGTCTTTTATTGCTTCAAGGGCAGCCCACACATAACATTCCCATCTGTCGGGATGACCGAGATACATTTTTTTTGCAGAATATCTGCAGGTATCAACGTGAGGGCAGTCTACAAGACAGCGAGTGCCTGCGCCTTCGGGCGCATTTTCAGGCTTGAACTGATAAATACTGCCGTGGGAAGATACCGTTTTCGGTTTGGTGTCGCTCATAAGCCACATCATAATATCAATGTCGTGACAGCTTTTTGCAAGAAGCATACTTGTTTTGCAGATATCGGAATTTGCCCACTTCCCTCTGATATATGAGGTAGAGAGGTGATGATAGCTTACGTGTTCGGACATCTGAATATTTATTATATCGCCGAGAGTTCCGTCAAGTATCTTTTCTTTTATTGCCTTATAAAAAGAAGCATATCTGAGCACGTGGCATATCATAACCTTGTTGCCGTGGTTTTTTATAACGGAAATAAGGTTCTTCATTTCTTCAATGCTTACGGCAAAAGGTTTTTCAAGAAGCATATCATATCCGAGTTCCAATAAAGGAACTGCAGTTTCAAAATGCTGATGGTCCATTGTGCCGTTTATTATAACATCGGCAAAACGAGGCTTTTTTGCAAGCTCAGCCGCAGTTTCAAAACAGAATTCTTCCGAAAATCCGTATCGCTCGGCTGCAATTTTGCAACGTACCTTGTTCGGGTCTGCAATACCTACGATTTTAAGGTCTTCGGGGTGTTTCAGTGAATAATCGGCATATGTCATCGAACGGTGACCGCCGCCTACAATAATTGCTGTTACAGGTCTTTTAATATCCATAGTATTTTTTTGTATCCTTCAAAAAAATGTAATTCTTATTATCTTCACAGCTTATTCTTCAATAAGCTGTGAAGTTTTTACTGTTAATGTATCGGCTTTTTCTTTCATTCTTATAAATGCAGATACGATTTCGGAAGCCGTTTTTCTGCCGGCAGAAACTGCTTCTTCGTAGTGCAGAGGAGCAAAAACACTGCCGTAATCGTTATCGGGAACAATGTAACCGATAAAGTCGTTGCAAAGTCCCACAACGGCAAGCTCGGTTCCGAAAATTTCCTTTAATGACGGATAATTCCAGGCCGTACCGTTATAGCTTGCCCAGTCCTCAAAAGCGCCGCCGACTGCAATTTCGGGCATAAGCTCACCCGGAACCATTGCAAGTGTAAGCTCGTTTCCGAGAACGGTGTAGCCTACTTCCGTAACAAGGTGAAGCTCATAAGACTTATCATCTTTATTGCCGTCATCAACCATTGTTATTCTTACAAGGGGATTGTTAACAAGCCTGAGTTTTGCCCCCAGCTCCAATATCTTGTTGTCGGCTGTAAGGAAAAGCTCAGATACGGTTGTGTTAATAAGGGGAGACAGCTCTTTATAATGCGTGCTGTCAAAAGAAAGCACATAATCGGCAAGTGCTTCTCCGTATGCCTTTATGTTTTCATCCGTTGTAAGTCCGTCGGGGGTGTGAGGACCGCGGTTGGTTGCTATAGCCGCTTCTGCTCCCTGAATAAACAATGCTTCAACGCCTTTTTCTTCCATACGGTCGCATAAATATCCGGGGAAATCACGGCTTGCTTCTCTGTGGCGGGCTCCGTAACAGGTTGCGTGTGCTGCCATAAATACCGCGTTTATGTTTTTTTCGCCGTTTTTGGGAGAGAATTTCAGATTTATCAGAGTGTCATCGGTAACATAGGGAGGTCTTTTATCTCTTACATATTCACCAACGGGAATCGCTGCATATGAAAGAGTGCCCTCCTGCATATTGTTTACGGCTTCCTTTATTGTATCGGCACATACCGATTTCAGATGCTCCATAAACTGTTTGTTCTTACCCGAAATTATATCTTCTGTCTTGCCTTTTTTGATGGCTTTTTTATTGTTTATAAAAGCCTTTGGCAGGTCGCCCCACAAGCCTTCGGTGTCAATTCCCGAATGGCAGTGTGTTGCACTGATGTTTATTGCGATAATATTCTTTTCGGAAATAAGCTCTTTAAGCTTAAGTCTAATATCTCTTATGTCTGTGCCCGAAATGCCGATGCAGTCAATAACCGCAAAAACGGTGATTCCTCTGTCTGAATTATCGCTTACGGCAAATGCACGTACCATCTGTTCGTTCATTATGCCGTTCATCTTATTCGGCGGAAAAGCAAGATAGCCGCCGATATAATAATCACCTTCGGTTTCTTTTGGTACAACGGATGCTTTTGAGTAGCCTAAAAGCCATTTTGCATCCTTATGAGGAGAAGACAGAAAATATCCGTTACCTTCCATAAAACCGGAATTATCATATCTGTTGATATAAGGTATTCCCTTGTCTGAAACTCCGTCGGCTATTTTGCCCACTAAGTTCATAGCGGCATTGTTGCCTATATCCATAAGACGGCGTTTGGTATCGGGAGAATTTATCTGTTCCTTGATTTTATCCTTTGCGAGTTTTGCTCCTATTGAACCGATTGCTGCCGCAACGGTTGCTGCAATGAACTTTTTTTTCATATGTTACCTCTCCAACTGCCCGAACGGTAAGGTTCTTTGGTGAATCTCAGTTCTGCAATTTCAAATCCGTTTACAGGCTCTGTTATCTGAAGGTCAATACAACCGTTGATTATAAATGAAGGATCGATGTTATATTCAACAGCAATAAACCCTTCCGGGAGCATATCATTTTCGTAATCCTTATTTCTTTTGCCGCCGAACTGCGGTCCCTTATAAACTGTGTTGCCGTTTATTTTTACGGTGTGCTTTATGCTGTCCGCATTGTTTGTGTTACGGTAAGTTATCATAAGTATGCATCCTTGTTCATAACCGTTTATGCAGGTTTTAAGGCGGAAACTGAAATGGTCATATAACTTAAACAGTGCCGTGGGAAGAGTACCGTTGTTTTTGTCGGGTCGGTCGCCCTGTATGTTCATATAAAAGCCCTTCATCTGCTTAACGCCGCCGGGACACAGTCCGTGAAGTGCCACAGAATAGTAATATTCGTCATTATCCACTTTGTTACGGTCAAAACAGCGTAGGATAAATTCGGCTTTTTCTGCTTCATTCAGTTTTTCAGCCTTCTTGAAACGGTTGATAAGCCAAGGTAAATCCGTAAGCGGAAGCTTTATGGTATTGAGTACTGCGCCTCTTTCAAAGTTTTTTGCATAATATTTTTCTGTTCCGAGCTGTAAGCCTATAAGTTCAAAAAGCTTTGCAGCATCGTCTTCTATTTCTTTATAAAGAGATGATATATGCACGGGTGTGGGCATTTTTAATATTTCTTCTGCAGCGGCAATATCCTGTTTTTTAGCACAGCGTTTTGCATTTTCAATAAGCGAATTTTCAAATATTATCTTTCTTCTTACAAAAGCATCACATCGTGCTCTGAACAGACACTGACGAAAACGCCAGTTTTCGTAAAGAGAGGGGGAGTCGTTTCCGATTGCTTCCCACAGCTTTAATGTATATTCTATCTGAGGATTGTCTTCAGGTGCCCCTTCCCAGTTTTTCTCAAGACCGAATATTGCATCGGCTACTTTTTCATAATCGCTTCCCGGGAAGAAAAGCCGTGAATAGTCTTCAAGTATTTCCCTGAGAGGTGTATCCGGGTCAAAATCAAGGGCTGACCATACGGCCTTGTTGATATCGTCATTTACTCCTTCAGAGTAAGAAACACTGCCAATAACATACCCTCTTGTGTCGGAATGTATCTTTTTATATTCCGCGGGTCTCGGATTAGCACATTCTCTGCCGTTTACAGTCTGAAGAGCATAGTGCCAGTCGTCACGGTCGAAATGAACGGGATATTCGCATCTTAAATTATGGGTTATGTCGGGATAAAGTCTTATCGGATATTCTTTCGGAAGATACTTTCTTAATATATCAAGAGGAAATGCGGCATTTGGGCCTGTAATAACACCGTCAATAAAATCGGGCATTTTTTTCATTTCTCTTAAAAATTTTGTTCCCCAATCGGGAAGATGATGCGGCTGCTGTGCAGAGGGCCACATACCTGCCGCGGGATGATATTTTTTCAGTATTTTATTGAATTCACAGCATCTTTCAAGAAGCTCCTCCGGCTGAATGTTACCGGGATCACCTCCGGGAGGGAATATATAGTCGAGCTTTGCTGCTTCCGAAAAAAGCTTTTCGCGGTTTTTTACAGCAGAAGCCATATCTTTTTCACAGTTGGGATACCAAACGGAAACATCCATTCCGAATTCTTCGGCAACCTTTGCTGCTTCACACAAAAGAACCTGTTCGTCTTTTTTCATTATGGCATTTTTGTCGGATACTGCGTTTTCATAGGGAATATGCTCGCAGGTGTTTGTTCCGAAATACATAATATCAAGATAATAACGTCTGTATTCTTCAATATCCCAGGCATCATAAGTGTTGCTAGTCTGTCTGTAGCCTAACTGGTGACCTCGTATTTTTTTGTCGGGAGAATAGTGCCCCGAAATATCAAAAGGCAAATATATTTTATTGTTGTTTACAATACACTTTCTGAAAAAAAGCCCGGTTGCAAAGATAAAGCCTCTTATTGAAGCAGCTCTGAATATAATTTTAAGGGGCTCGTATTCAACAGAAAAGTCATCTTCACTCGAAAAAGATGAATCTTCGGCAAAAGCTACGGAAAAGTCTATGGTTGCTTCTTCTTCAATTCTTAATCGGGAGTTGATTTCTTCCGAAAAAATTTCAGCAGCTTTTTTTTCCGCGGGAGTATTACCGTAAACAAACGGAGCTGAAAACATAATCATTTCTGTTCTGCTGCCTCCTTAAATAAAGTCTTTTTTACAATTATATGTTAATGATTTTCCCTTGTCAAGTTAAGTATAAGACAAAAAAATATAAAAAAATAAACCTGACAAATAAACATCAATTTTGAACAAAGAGTTGTTATTTTCAATGTGCAAAATTACAAAAAATAGTTAAATTTCGTTAATTAATCAAAAATTTATTGATTTTAATAAAATTGTGTTATATAATGCATCTGTAAAATAATATTTGGAGGAAATCCTATGAAAAAGTTATTAGCAATTTTTATGGCTGTTCTTGTTGTTTTCACAACATGCTCAATCGCTGTTATGGCTGATGAAACAGCTGCAGACGAAGTTACAACTGCTCCCGTAGTTCAGGAAGAAAACACAACTAAGAGCATCAAGAATGATGATGGTCTTGTAGTTCCCCTTAACTTCAATCAGCTTAAATCTTCCATCATCTTCAAGATTTTTGAAAAGATCATCACTTTCATCCTTTCTCTTTTCGGTGTGGATGTAGCTCCCGAAATTGATCAGGAAGGCGCAACACTTGTTGATGAAATCGGCAGTGCACTTGATGAAAGACTTACAGACCTCTTTGGTTAATCAAACCTCTTAAAAGAACTGCTCCGGCAGTTCTTTTTTTATTGAAAATCCGTAGGTGAGGAATAATACAGCTATATATTGAAATAATAGTATTTATCCCTTTCAAAAATAAATTTTGTTTATTAAAATATTTGTATTATAATTCTTTATTCAAAAATGTTGACATTTGACGATTATTGCGATATATTTATGCTGATATGTTGATTAATTTATCTGCATATATATCTATTCGTTGTTAACGGAGAGGGGCTGCATAATTGGAAAATAACGTCATTATTGATCTTAAGAATATTTCCGTTTCATTCGACGGTGAACAAATATTAAAAAATATAAATTTATATATAAGAGACGGCGAATTTATCACCTTTCTCGGACCTTCAGGCTGCGGTAAAACTACGACGCTTCGTATTGTCGCAGGCTTCCTTGAGCCTGATTCGGGAGATGTTATCTTCGACGGCAAAAAAATCAATGGTGTTCCTCCTCATAAGAGAAAGGTTAACACCATTTTTCAGCGTTATGCTCTTTTTCCGCATCTCAACGTTGCGGACAATATTGCATTCGGACTGAAGCTTAAAAAGATGCCTAAGGACAAGATTGAAAAGAAAGTATCCGAAATGCTTTCTCTCGTTAATCTTAAAGGCTTTGAGCACAGAAACATAAATTCTCTTTCGGGCGGTCAGCAGCAGAGAGTTGCCATAGCTCGCGCGCTTGTAAATGAGCCCGAGGTATTGCTTCTCGACGAGCCCCTCGGCGCGCTCGACCTCAAGCTCCGCAAGGACATGCAGAACGAGCTTAAAAAGATACAGCAGAAGACCGGGATCACATTTATATACGTAACTCACGACCAGGAGGAGGCTCTCTCTATGTCCGACACA
>JAZSRT010000039.1:0-7565 GCA_045538645.1 Acutalibacteraceae bacterium
TATCGAAAAAGTCGAGATAATCCTTATTTAATTCAGATGTTAAAGGCTTTATTGTGATTGGATTCATAAAATAATCCTCCGAAATATAAAAGTCAAATTCACTGATACATTATATCACAACACCGCTACAAATATCAATCCGTTTACATTCACTTGTTAGTTCAACAGTAGCAGGTGTTTTTTATATCCAGAACCTGAATTATGGTAAATTAATACTGCGTTAGATTTTTGTAGTTGGTCAAAATGACCAACTACCACTTTTATGCTCATTTTCTTCAAAGGGCCATTTTGACCCTTTGATATTTTTTCTCAAGCTTTCCCAATGGGCAATAAGTGCCATTGGAATCTTCGCATCAGGTAATTCTAGTAGGTGACAAACATTGTCACCTACTAACTTTACATATAAAAATATTTAACTGAAAGGAAGTGTTTATCTTCAACATTCGCGACAGACCCATTTTATCACCGCACCCACAGAGGGTGCTTTTTTTATGCCCAAATTCATTATCCAACAAAATTTTAATCTAATGGAGGTAAAAAACTAATGAAAACTTTTAACGAAATCAAAATCATTGGTGTTGACCATGGTTATGGCAACATCAAAACTGCAAACCACTGTTTCAGAACAGGTATCACGGCTTATGATTCAGAGCCGCTTTTCACAAAGGATATGCTTGTTTACGGTGGGAAGTTCTATCTTATCGGTGAGGGACACAAGGAGTTTCTTCCCGACAAAATCAAAGACGAGGATTATTATGCCCTCACTCTTGTGGCTATTGCAAAGGAATTAAGTGCTGAAGACTTAACGGGCGCAACAGTTCACATTGCGGCAGGTCTGCCTCTCACTTGGACGGCAGGTCAGAAAGAGAGCTTCAAAGCATATCTGACCAAGAATGAAGAGGCATCTTTCACTTGGCAGCATACCGAGTACAAAATCAAAATTGCAGGTGCAAGTATCTATCCGCAGGGATATGCGGCGGTTTCACAGTTTGCAACGAAAATGGACGGTGTAAACCTTGTGGCTGACATTGGCAACGGCACGATGAATGTTTTGTATGTCATAGACGGCAGACCGCAGTCGGAAAGAATGTACACGGAAAAGTTCGGCACTCACTTCTGTACTGTTGATATCCGTGAAGCCTTCCTCAGAAAAACACAGAGAGAAATCAACGAGCATATCATTGACGAGGTACTGTGCAAGGGTACTGCAAACATTGTTCAGGCAGATATGAAGATTATCAAGGCAGAGGTACAGAAATATGTAGCTGAAATCTTTCACAGGCTCCGTGACCACGGGTACGACGAAAACACTATGCTTCTGTATATTACCGGCGGTGGTGGTTGCCTTGTAAAGAATTTCTACAAGTTCAATGCAGACCGTGTGCGTTTTGTTGATGACATATGTGCGGCGGCAAAGGGTTATGAGTACCTTGCCGAAACTATGATGAGTATGGGTAGGATATGAGTGAGTACCGCATAAATGTCCGCTTTAATTTAAGCGACACAGAGCACACGGCAATCATTGATTATCTGAACAGCCTTGATAAAGAAAAGTACAAGTCAAGAAATCAGTTTATCATTGATGCAATAAAATCTGCTATTGCTTATGCAGAGAAACAGACGGCAGATGATGAACTGCTCCAAAAGTTTCGTGAAATTCTGAAAGAGGAGCTGTGCGGTATTTCAGTTGCCGTAACTACTCCTTCTTCGGCGGGTATTGATATGGAGCTTACAGAGGAGCAGAAGCTGAAAAATGATGTAGGGGCATTGGCGTTTCTTGATATGTTTTAACGGTGCCAAAACATTCAGATTTCGGAGCCACAGAGGAAAACACAACAAAAAACGGCACCGCTTACGGTGCCAACAGATTGGAGGTGATATTTATGACCGATGACGAGAAAAAGCTCATACAAGCCAAGCACAGACTTGAGCAGGCAGAAAACCGCAACCGTAAAAAGGAACGCACAGAGCGAAACCACAGACTGATTGTAGAGGGTGCGATTTTGGAGAAGCTTTTACCTGAAATCAAGACGATGAACTTTACTGATATTGAGGGGTATTTACGAGAAAAACTGAAATAAAGGCTGATATATTCCCTTAAGGGCGCACTTACTCACCACCGTAAAAGTGGTGCAGTGCGCTCTCCGAGGGGGCAGACGATATTTGCTTTAAAACAAACTGCCGTTGTGTTTTGTTTGCACTTTAAAGAGGTATATAACGCAAATAATTATCCCTGCGAAAAGCAATACGGAACTAACTATTGATATGATTTTTATATGTGCAAACAAAGTTAAAAATCCATCAAGAAATATCGGTATGCTCATAAAGATAATACCATTACCCATTTCTTTTGCATAACCTTTTAAGTCAGTAACGTTTTTGTAGTGATAAGAATGCAAAATTGAAAGATTGCCTTTTCTTATAAAACAGCCTACTACCAAAAGTATAAGAGCTATAACCGTCGGAATAATTGCGGATATAACATTTTCTATTTTGACTTCTTTATAAATAGTTGCAAAAAATTCTTTAAGAATAATACTCAATGCAGGAGATAAAATCACTAAAAAAACAACAGTATATAATGCGGTTTGAACTATTTGTTTTTTCTTATTATTTTGTATTTGCTCAAAAACAGAAATCAAATTTTCATCTGCCGTTTCTTTAATATTCTCAACAGTTAATCGTTTACCTGCCAACAGTTCATTTACGCTAACATCAAAATATTCACTTAAAGACACGAGTGAAGTAACATCCGGATAACCTTTGCCTGTTTCCCATCTTGAAACAGCTTTATCAGAAACATTTATTCTCTCTGCAAGTTCCTTTTGTGTAAGCTCGTTTTCTTTGCGAAGTTCAGCAATAAAATTACCGCATTCTTTTGAGGTCATATCAACACCACCTTTTACAAAAGAATATCATAAAACTGCTGAATTTATCAACCTATGAATCGTAGAGTTTAGTATATAGATATATTTTTTAAGAATAGTTCTATTTGTTTGTTCTTTCTTTTTTATTCTTGCTCAATATAGCAAGTAGCCGAAGAACAACAAAACCGACCAGAAAAGTTACAACAAAAAAGCATAATGAAACTATAATTGAACGCTTTAAATCTTCGGTTCTGTTTAAAAGCATAATATAGCAAAATATTGAAGCAATAAAAGTAATAACAAAACTTGTAACAGCATCTCTTGCAGGAGTGTTTTTCTTCTTTGAAAAAGTGTCCCACAATCCGTTTTTAACCGTCATAATAATGCAGGTACAACCACCTACTAATAAAGGCAAACTTTCCGCAATAATATATCTAAAATCTATAAGCATGGCAAATTCTATCAGTACAATTATAAACCCTATAAAAAACATTGCTATAAGAGAAAACTTATAAACATTAACTGCTTTTTGTTTTTCATCGTTGCTGTAATCTGCAATTTTAGTCAATGTTTCTTTTACCTCTTTATCCATAATTATATCTTTCCTTTCTCCGTCAAGAATTTCACCAACTTCAATGTTGTAAAATTCTGCAAGCTGAATAAGCACGCTTAAATCAGGCATATTTGAAGCAGTTTCCCACCTTGATACAGTTCTGCCCGCTACACCAAGTTTTTCAGCAAGCTGTTCTTGTGTAAGACCTTTCTCTTTTCGCAAGGCTTTTAAAAAGCAACCTATTTTTTTCATATCCATTGATAGCACTCCTTTCAGTAAAAGTGTAATTCGGATAAAGGAAAAAGTACACGACATAAAATGAGAATTCAATAATTATATAAACATTTTATCATTAATTACAAATAAAAACAAACAGAAAGGACGGTGATCCTCGCAATTTATCACCTTGAAGCCAAAGTCATAACCCGTGGTGTTGGTCGCTCAGCCGTAGCCGCAAGTGCATATATGAGCTGCAGTGAAATCACTAACGAGTATGACGGCATTAAACACGATTACACCAAGAAAGGCGGTCTTGTCTATGAGAGAATCTTTCTCCCGTCACACGCTCCGCCCGAATGGTACAACAGAAGCAAGCTATGGAACGCAGTTGAAGAAACTGAAAAAACAAGGGACAGCCGTTTGGCAAGAGAGTTTATTGTTGCTCTGCCCATTGAAGTCAGCCGTGAAAGGCAGATAGCGGAGGCAGAAGAATTTGCAAAGGATCTTGTTGATGACGGAATGTGTGTTGATGTCTGTATTCACGATACGGGTGAAGGTAATCCTCACGCTCACATTATGGCAACTGTCAGGCCGTTAAATCCTGACGGTACTTGGCAAAGAAAAACAGAAAAAGAATATCTATGTATCAGAGACGGTAAGGAACAAGGCTTTACCGCCTCTGAATTTTTATCTGCAAAAAATGAAGGTTGGGAAAAGCAGTATCAGTATTATGTTGACGGCAAGAAAGTATATCTGCCTCCGTCAAAGGCTGACGGTTATGAGAGAGTAAACAAATATCCAAAAAGCACAAAGTACGGCAGACAGAATCCCATAAGTGAGCGTTGGAACAGTGATGAACAGCTTTATGCCTGGCGAAAGCTGTGGGCGGATATTGTAAACAAAGATTTAGAGGAAAAGAACATTGAGCCTATTGACCACCGCAGTTTTGCGGCAAGAGGAATACTTCTGCAACCGACTATTCACGAGGGTGTTTCAAGCAAGAAAATGAAGAAGAAAGGCAAAGTCACAGAGAGAATGAGAATCAACATTCTCATCCGTAAGGATAACAGTCTGATTATCAGCCTTCGTAAAACTGTTGAGGCACTTACAGAGCTGGTCATCACTGCGGCAAAGCTGCTCATACCCGCACTTGCAGATGCTCTTGAAGGTATCCGTGTCGGTATGATTATCCTTGAATGTGAAAGAAAGAGCATCAATAACATGAAGCATCAGGCTATGAATGAAGTCCGTGATGCAGATGAGTTTTATGTGTACTTCCATAAGCTACAGGAAGATATTAAGACAACCGAAGAAAAACTCAAAGAAGCAAAGAAGAAATTAAAGCTCACTCCAAAGGTTATGAAGCAGAAATATAACTCGGCAAGATGTGATGTTGAACATTATAAGTTTGAGCTTAAAGAGCTGAAATTCAAAATGCAGAGTATTCTCTCACAAAATGAATGTGAAACCGAACAGGATATTGTTAATGCAAAGGCTTACTTTGAGAAAATGCGTCAGTTTGAAATACCAAAGCTTGAAGCCGAGGAAAAGAGAATGGAAGCAGAAATCCAAAAGACACTTGTTCAGTATCAAGAAACCGAAAAGCAGGCCGATGAAGCAGATGCAGAGGAACTGAAAGCTGAGAGGATGAAAATCCGCCCCGAAAAAGAGAACGAGGTAAGACAAAAAGCCGAAGCAGATTACAACATCAGCGAATACGATTTTAACCGAAGCGTTGATACAATTTCAAAGCTCATAGGTGAGCCGCCACCTCATTATCTTACCAAGGCTGAAATAGCAAGGCAGGAAGAATATGCCCGCTATGTAAAACAGCAGGAAGAAAGACAGCGGCAAATTGAAGAACGGCGAAAAGCCCGTAATAATCAAAATATTAAGAATAAAAATGAAAGGAGCCGATAAAATGGCTAATAAAGAATTAAAAGCACCGGTAAACATCCCGGTAGAAAAAATTCATCCCTTTGAGGGACATCCGTATAAAGTTTTAGATAATGAAGAGATGAATAATCTCATAGAGAGTATTCAGGAGCAAGGTGTTCTTTCTCCGATTCTTATCAGACCTATTGAAAACACAGATGAATATGAAGTGATAAGCGGACACAGACGCTTACACGCAGCAATTAAGGCAGGGATGAATGAAGTCCCTGCTTTTATTTATGCTATCACTCGTGATGAAGCGGCAATTATGCTTGTGGACAGTAATCTTCATCGTGAGCATATTCTGCCAAGTGAACGAGCATTTGCTTACAAACTCAAATTAGAGGCTTTGAAACACCAAGGTAAACGTACAGACTTAACTTCGGTGCAAGTTGCACCGAAGTTAGCAACCGAACAGATAGGTGTAACAGAAAATGTCAGTAAAGATACAGTTAAAAGATATATCCGTCTGACAAATCTCATTCCCAAACTTCTTGACCTTGTTGATGAAGAACGAATTGCATTTACACCTGCAGTAGAGCTTTCATATCTGAACGAAGTGGAGCAAGCAGATTTAGTTGAAGAAATCCGTGTATGTGATGCCACTCCAAATTTATCTCAGGCTCAAAGGCTTCGTGCAATCAGCAGAGAGGAAGGTTTAACTCCTGAGCATATTGGTGAAATCTTAGCTGAGGATAAAGCAAACCAGAAGCCTATGATAAAAATGCCTGCAGAAAAGATACAGAAAATTGCTCCGAAAATCAAGGAAAAAGATTTAGAAGACTTCATATTAAAATCTTGTGAATATTACTACAGACATCTGATGCGAAGCCGTGACAGGGATGCGAGATAAGGAGGTAGCCTATGGATGATGTTAAGATAAATTTTAGCGAAAGTGAGGTTATTTCCGATAATCTCAGCGGTGTTCTCATTTCAGAGGATGCCGCTGAATCTCTTGTAAGATGTTTTCTCCCTGATATTGTATCCTTCTTTGAAAGTGAACAAGGCAGAAAAGAGTTTGAGGAATGGGACAAGGATTGGGATAAGTTAAAAGAAATCGTATAAAAAACAGCGGGTGCGATATAAAAGTCGCATCCGCACATTTAACAATAACAAGTATATGAATTACAATATTTACAGAATTTAAAGGAGGTAAAAAATATATGATAGGCGTTATCTATGCAAGATACTCTTCCGACAATCAGAAGGAAGAAAGTATTGACGGTCAGCTCCGTGAATGTAAAGCCTATGCCGAAAAGAACGGTATTCAAATTGTTGATACCTATATCGACAGAGCTTTATCTGCCAAGACAGACAACAGACCGAGATTTCAGCAGATGATAAAAGACAGTGCTTCAAAGCTTTTTGAAGTAATACTCGTATGGAAGCTTGACCGGTTTGCCCGTAACAGATATGACTCTGCTCATTACAAAAATATGCTTCGTAAGAACGGAGTTAAGGTTGTATCTATTACAGAAACCATATCTCAGGGTGCGGAGGGTATATTGCTCGAAAGTTTGCTCGAAGGTATGGCTGAATATTACTCAGTAGAGCTTGCAGAAAAGGTTACAAGAGGAATGATGGAAAATGCTCTTAAATGCAAATACAACGGCGGTACCTTGCCGATTGGTTACAAGGTAGATAAAGAGCAGAATTATTTAATTGATGAGGTTACTGCACCTGCGGTAGTTTTAGCTTTTAAGAGTTATGCCGAGGGTATGTCTATGCAGCATATTGCAAATATGCTCAATTATCAAGGTGTACGCACTCATAAGAAAACCAAGTTAGATGTTGACATTGTTGCCCGTATGCTGCACAACCGAAAATATATCGGTGAATACAAATTTAAGGATGTTATTACACCGGGAGGAATTCCCGCAATAGTTGATAAGGAGTTGTTTGAATTGGTACAGGAAAAAATGAAGCAGAATAAGAAAGCCCCTGCAAAGCACAAAGCGGAAGATGAATATCTTTTAACTACAAAGCTCTAT
>JAZSRT010000118.1:0-22816 GCA_045538645.1 Acutalibacteraceae bacterium
AAACCGAAGGTTATCAATTCTCAGAAGATATTGATATGCAAAATGACTTTGAAAGACGTTTTGAATTCGAAGAAACAGAAGACCAGTTAAGAACTATAAGAGAAATTAAAAACGATATGCAAAAGCCACACCCAATGGACAGACTTCTCTGTGGTGACGTTGGTTTTGGTAAAACTGAAGTGGCTTTGCGTGCAGTTTTCAAGTGTATTGCAGACGGAAAACAATGTGCAATCCTTGTACCCACTACAATTCTTGCATTACAGCATTACCAGACAATTCTGAAACGATTTGACGGTTTCCCCATTGAAGCAGAAATGCTGTCCCGATTCCGTACTCCTACACAACGAGAAAAAATCATAAAACGAGTGAATGCAGGCTTTGTGGATATTATCGTCGGAACACATTCACTTATTTCAAAAAAAGTAAAATTCAAGGATTTAGGTCTTTTAATCGTTGACGAAGAACAGCGTTTCGGTGTTGCCCAGAAAGAAAAGCTTAAGGAAAAGTTCCCTGCTGTTGACGTTCTTACATTATCGGCAACTCCGATTCCCCGTACACTCAACCTTGCAATGTCGGGAATACGTGACCTGTCTGTTATTGAAGAGGCACCAATGGACCGTTATCCCGTTCAGACCTATGTTATCGAACACGATATGGGAATACTTTCTCAGGCAATAGCAAAAGAGCTTCGCCGAGGAGGTCAGGTATATTATCTTCATAACAACATAAGCGATATCACAGAATGTGCCGCCTCATTAAAAGAATTTTTCCCGGATGCCGAAATTGCCGTGGCTCACGGAAAAATGAACGAAGAAGAGCTTTCGGATGTATGGAAAAGGCTTACCGAAGGCGAAATAGATATTCTTGTCTGCACCACCATAATTGAAACAGGTGTGGATGTACCCAATGTAAACACTCTTATTATAGAAAATGCCGACAGAATGGGGCTTTCACAGCTTCATCAGTTAAGAGGACGTGTAGGACGTTCCTCAAGAAGAGCAAGTGCCTACTGCACATTTACAAGGGATAAGCAGCTCAGCGAAATAGCAGACAGACGTCTTTCGGCTATCCGTGAATTTTCGCAGTTCGGTTCAGGCTTCAAGATAGCTATGAGAGATCTTGAAATAAGAGGTGCGGGAAATCTTTTAGGTGCAAAACAGCACGGTCACCTTGAATCCGTCGGCTACGATATGTATATGGAGCTTTTAAGCGAAGCCATAGCAAAACAGAAAAACGGCGAAGAAAACTATAAACCCAAGCCCACCTGCCAGGTAGATATACAAATCGATGCTTTTATACCCGAAAGCTATATTTCAAGCTATCCTCAAAGAATCGGCATATATAAACGTATAGCCGATATTCACACCGGAGAGGATTCTTCGGATGTACTTGACGAACTCATAGACCGTTACGGCGAACCGCCCGAATGTGTTATGGGGCTTATAAAGGTATCGCTCCTGAGAAATTCTGCCGCCGACAGCGGTATATACGAAATCACCCAGAGAGGAAATACCCTTCTTCTTTTTGTAAATGAAATAGACAAAAACATTCTCGCAAAACTCTCCTCTCTTCGCGGAAGAGTTATGGCAAATGCATCAACAAGACCCTATTATGCAATAAAGCTTAAAGATCCGAAAAATCCCATCGGCACATTCAAAGAAATAATACAGGCTCTTAATGCTTCCTCACAATAAATCAGTTTACGGACAAAAAAAGTTAAAAAGACCTTTTGTATTTTCTGCCGTTTTTATTGCTTTCATCACTACACTGATGCTGTCTTTCGGATATTTTGCAATTTTTCCCATTCTTGTTTTTGCATTTATACTCACTGTTTTTATGGCAGTGAAACGTTCAGAATATCTTCTGCATTCATATATCGCGCTTTCGGTAATGCTTATAGCCGCCTGCGCTTTCACTTTGTCTCAGACAAAAACAGACACGGCTTTTCAAGCAGCCGGTGACAACCGCATTATTGAAGGCACGGTTTATTCTTATCCCGTAAAAGACGACAGCGGAACATACAGCTTTTTGCTTACCGATTGCACTGTAGAACAAAAATCCGTTCCCGGAAAAATATATGTGTATGCATATGAATGCGAAGCACTCAATATCGGGGATAAAACAGAATTCATCGCCTATTCACTTGAAAAATCTGCCGACGAAGGTATATTTTATTATCACTCACTGTCGGAAAATATTTATCTTACTGCCATAGTCTCACAAAAAATCAGCGTAAAAGAAACCGCAGAAGAACAGACTTTATATTCGCTGATTCTTTCTCTGAAAAAGCATCTAAGCGATAAATTTTTCAATAATATGGAACAAAATGCGGCGGCAATAGCAAACTCCCTTATAACCGGGGATAAGTTCTTTTTGAGCGGAAAAATAAATTCAGACTTACGTATGAGCGGAATTTCCCATATTTTTGCCGTATCGGGAATGCACCTTTCCATATGGACAAGCCTGTTTTTTGTGATATTTAAAACGAGAAGAACATCAAAGCACCTTCCCAATATACTGGCTTCCCTTTTTGTGCTGTTCTATACGGTTCTTACGGGCTTTTCCCCTTCGGTTCTACGTTCGGGAATTATGCTTTTAAGCGTATTTGTCGGAAGAATGATACGAAGAAGCAGTGACTCGCTGAATTCTTTGGGGCTTGCCGCAACAGCACTTTTAATATATGAACCCTTTCTTCTCGGTAACGTCTCTTTTCTGCTGTCATTTATCGCAACACTGACTTTGATTATAACAACATCAAAAGTAACTTCTCATCCCGCTTTTCCTCCGAAAAAGTATATACTTGCCGAAAAAGCATTATATGCAACAACAAATCCGCTGATACTGTCTCTTTGCGTGCTTCAGGCAACAATGCCGGTGGTATCGGTATTCTTCGGCTATTTTTCAGCTGTATCACCTTTTTCATCTCTTCTTATGACTCCGGTTTCTCAGGCTCTTATGATAACGGGCGGTGCGGCACTGATATTTCCTCACGGTTCATTTTTATCGGATAAGCTTTTCGGCTTGGCGGAATTTTTAAGCAATGTTATAATAAAATATATCAGTTTTATAGGGCAGTTCGATTTCAGTATTGTTCCGATAAAACCTGCAGCCGTAATTATCATTATCGTGCTTTCGCTGATACTGTATTTTATTGTCCCGACACTTTTCAGGAGCAAAAGAACCTTTTCGGTTTTTGTTCTGATATGTTCAGCAGTATTTCTGATATTTGCATTATCCGATTCACTTCTGAGAAAAGATAAAACAGTTATATACATACCTGAAAACACCTGCACTCCCTGCATTTCTGTATATTCTTACGGTAACTTTTCTGCAGTATACGGTATAGGGAAAAAATACAGCGATGCTTCGGAAAATATTTCTTTTCTCTTGAATGAAGGATGTGTAAACGCAGATTATCTTATTCTTCCCGATTGCTCCGGAAAAGAAGGCAGTAATGCAAGATATCTGAAAGAAAGGCTGTCACCGAAAAATATATTAACAAACCCGAATGAAGAGAAAAAATATTTCTGCTTCACGGCACAATTAAGTGAGGATGCAAATCTTTATACTCAAAGCCAAAAAGATTGTTCGATGGCAGTACTTACCGTAAACAACATAAAAACCGTTATCTGCTCCGGGGAAAATACAGAATTTCCGGAAGAATATTCTGTGTTTACAAGCGGAGATATTCTTATATGCGAGGGCGATATTCCGTCTTTACTTAATAAAGATAATTTTAAGACCGTAATAATACTTGCGGATAAAGAATCTGACGTTAATAAAAACATACTTACAAACAAAGACAAACCTGTTAAAATCACCGTTGAAGGAGAAAGCTATGCAGTTAATTGATGAAGACGTATTCAATAAAATGATAAAATCGGATATAAGTGAAAATATATTCCTGTTCTGCGGTGATGATGATTATCTGAAAGAATTCTACTGCAATAAGCTTAAATCAAAAACAGTTGACGAAAGTCTTATGTTTTTTAATTTTCACTCATACGAGGATGACGACACTCCCCTGGATGTTATTTTTGCTGATGCGGAAAATCTGCCTGTAATGGCGGAAAAAACCTGTCTGTTTATAAAAAATTATGCTCTCGATTCACTTAAAACGGGAGAACTTACGGATTTTGAAGAAAATTTAAAAAACATCCCCGAAAGCACTGTTATGATATTCTATTTCAGCGCGTCAAAAATCCCTCAGGGTAAAAATGCAAAATGGGATAATCTCATAAAACTGTTTACAAAATACGGCTGTGTGGTAAAGATTGAACACAGAACACCTGCAAAAACAGCCAAGCTTCTTGTGTCACGTGCAAAAGAAAAAGGCACGTCAATAGACTACGAAACTGCATATTATCTTGTGACAAGTGTCGGTGACGATATGCAGACGGTGCTTAACGAGTTTAACAAGGTCTGTGCTTTTTCCTGCGGTGAACCCGTTACAAAAGAGATGATAGACATAACGGCGGTAAAAAGTGTTGAAGCCTCTGTTTTTGATATCAGTGCAAGTATCTTTTCGGGCAATACCGACAAGGCATTCAGTATATTAAATGAACTGCTGAGACAAAAAACTCCCGTAAATTCCATTATAGGAGCTTTGGGAAGTGCTTATGTAAATCTTTACAGACTTAAAGTGGCACTCAATGCCGATAAAAATGTTTCTGATTTTGCCGAGGATTTTCAGTATAAAGAAACAAAACACACCTTCGGAAAGATACTTCCCTTTGCAAAGGCAAGTAAGCTGTCAAGCATAAGAAAAGCTCTTGATGTTCTGCTTGATGCCGACACAAAAAGCAAAAGCAGTAAGATATCGGACGAAATACTTTTGACCGAGCTTATTTCAAAGCTCGCCTCTTTGAAGGAGTAGTAGTATGCTTCACACCGACAAAGCGATAATAGTTGAAGGCAGATACGATAAGGCACGGCTTTCGGGTATTATAGATGCACTTATCATAACCACCGACGGCTTCGGTATTTTCAATTCAAAAGAAAAACAGATACTTATAAAAAAAATTGCCCGTGAAAGGGGCATACTTATTCTTACTGACTCTGACGCCGCAGGATTTAAGATAAGAAATTTTCTGAAAAATATTGTTCCGGAAAATACGGTTACTCACGCTTATATTCCCGATATATACGGCAAAGAAAAAAGAAAAGAAGCACCCTCAAAAGAAGGTAAATTGGGCGTTGAAGGAATTGACAATTCCCTTTTGGAAAAAGCCCTTCTTGACAGCGGTCTTTTTTCAGAAAAAACACATAATGCCGATAAACGTGAAATAACAAATTCAGATTTATATGAAGCAGGTTTAACGGGCGGCGAAAACAGTGCCGAAAAAAGACGTCAATTATTGCACTTCGTCGGTCTGCCCGCAAGACTTACGGGTAAAAATCTTTTGTCCGTACTTAATACTTTTATGACATACGATGAGTTTTATAAAAAAACACGGGAACTTTTTTCCGATTGACAATTACTCTTCTGTCTTATAAAATAAAATTGAAGGGATGATGCTAATGAGTGCAAAAGCAAAAAAAATAACCGCACTTTTGTCGGTTATAATACTTCTTGCCGGAATAAGCTTTACTGTCGGCGCAATAGTGGGCGGAAAAAAGCCATCCGTTCAATCGGGAGAATTTGAAAACCGTATTGCTGACCGTATTGAAATCACCGTAGAAAACACAGATTTCGTCTTAAAAAAGACAGAAAGCGGTGCCGAAACTTTTACACTGACCTGCTTTTTAACCGCAAAAAAAACACAGGCTGATTTTCATGCAATGATAGACAGCCTCGAATTTACAGATATTGCATATGACAATATAGTATTTACCGCACTTAATGAAACAAGCGAAAACAAAACCCTTGATTCACTCATACTTACCGCCACAGAAGGCTCACCCGATACTTACCGCTGGCAGGTGGATATTACCCTTAGTGTTATCGGAAAAGGTGTTTATAACTCTGCGCTTAAGATTGCCTACACTTCAGGCATAACTGAAAAAACCGCTCAGAGTAAAGTTATGGAAATACCGATAAAGATAACGGTTGAGTAAAAACAAGTAAACAGAAAAAACGCAAGCCCGATGAAGGTTTGCGTTTTTTATATTGCTTATTTTCAGGATTTTCTGTTTGCTTTTTTGTCCATAAAGAAAATACCTATGAACATTATAACAGCAAAAATCAGCAGATAGAAAATTACGGGACAGCTGAATTCACCGTTTTCTGCTGCCTGCATATACGGTCTTATGCCGTGTGCATAAATTGCGGCAAATACCATTACACAAGAACCTATTATTGCAAGAACAGGAAGCACAAATCTCTTTACGGGATGAAGCTTCTTTTCCTTTACCATAAATGCAATAAATATGGGGATATAAATTGCATATGTAGTTACAATGGGAAGCTCTGATGAATCGAAGGTTAACATTCCGAACCAGCTTTTGGGAGCAAGCTGTGAGCAGTAGAAATAGAAAAGCCAGCCGGCCGTAAGCAAAGCGGCAATAATGCAGGAGTTTACAGGCATATTGGTTTCATTATCCACCTGGCTGAATATACGGGGCTTGGGGCCGTATCCGCGCACTGATATGGAATAAAGACCTCTTGAACAACCGAGCATAAGCCCGTTTAAGGTTCCCATACAGGAAATTGCAACAAAAAGGTTAAGAATATTTCCGAAAACAGGTCCGAAAACATTTGTAAATGCTACGGTTGCACCGTCTTTTATAAGAGTTTCAACAGATGCACCGCCTGCAACACCGACAAAGTAGAAAATATATACAGCAATAATTATAAGTCCGCCGGCTATAAGCGCAATAGGAAGATTTCTCTTTGAGTTTTTAAGCTCGGCATTTATTGAAGTGGCAACTATCCAGCCTTCATACGCAAATGCCGTGGCTACAACAGCGGGGAATAAAAGATCCCATGACTGAACCTCGTGAGAGAAATTATGCACAATTATTGATGCTTCGGCACTTTCGGCAGGATGTGTGATACCGTAGATAGTTCCGATAACTGCCATAAGTGCAAGGGGGATAAGCTTTATCACTGTGGTTGAAACCTGAATTTTACCTGCAAGCTTGGGAGAAAGTGCATTTATTGCAAAACTCAGCACGAGGAAAAGACAGGCAAGTGTCATACATTCGGGACCGTACACAGCACCGCCTTCTGATGCTGCAATATGAAGGGCAAAATCGGGATTTGACGAACAGATAAATGTAAGGGTGTATCTTGCGCAAAGCCATGAAAGAACGGATGTCATTGTGGGATAATACAAAAATGTAAGGAACCAGCCGACAAAATATCCGTATTTTCCGCCCATTGTAACTTCTGCATAGTCAACAACACCGTTGACTTTTTCGTACTTCTGTGCCATAACCGAAAAAGCAAGTATGCAAAAAAGCATAACTATACCGCCGATACCCCAGGCAAGTATGCCCTGAAGCATATTGCCGCCTGTAACAACAAGTATATCCTGTGCCTTAAAAAATACACCTGAACCGATAACAATACCAACGACCATGCAAATAGCCGTAAATAAGCCGTATCTCTTTTTTAATTCACTCATAGTTTATATACCTCAAAATCTATCCGGAGCTTAATTTCAATCTTTTTTGAAAAGCTGATCTCTGATTTCAAGAAGAACGGAAAGCTCTGTTTCTTTTGCTTCTTCCTGAACTTCCTCTTTTGTTTCTTCTTCTTTCTTTCTCAAAGCCTCAAACTTCTTGTGTGTGTTCATAGCAACACGCAAAACGATAAAGATAGATAAAGCAATTATAAGAAAATCAATAACTGCCTGGAGAAACACACCGTATGTAAGTACAAGCTCGGGAGTTAATACTTCACCTGCTTCATCAAGAACTGCCGGCGCAAGAACAAATTTAAGCTCGGAAAGTGAAATATTGCCTGTAAGAAGTCCGATAAGAGGAGTGATAATATCGGCAACAAGGGAACTTACAATTTTACCGAAGGCACCGCCGATAACAACGCCGACTGCCATATCAATAATATTGCCTTTTAAGGCAAAAGCCTTGAAATCGCTGAAAAACTTTTTCATAACATTTTCTCCTTTATTTAAGAAAAATTTAACAGAAGTAAGTATAACATAGATACAAAAGAAACTCAACTGTTTTTTACACGTTTCGCCTTGATAAAAAAACATAAAAATGATAATATGTTATAAACGATTTTTTGCGAGGTACATTTATGATAAAAAAATATTTATATGTATTACTTATATTTTTATTTGTCTTTACAATTGCTGCCTGCAAAGGTACAGACGAACCCGAAACCACAACGGAAGAAACAACAACCGAGGATTCGACAACCGAAGAAACAACGGAAGAGATAACCGAAACTGCGGCAGCAGAAACCGTCAATATAATTTTTTCGGAAGACAAGGCAGAAGAAATATATTCTTTTAATTCCGAAATTTACGGAACTCTTAAAATTTATCTTCAGGACGGATATTTTCTTATATTTGATGAATTCGGCGGCAAGCGTTTCACTGTCTTTGCCGAAAATTACACTACCGATAAAACTGAAGGCACTCCCCTTGCCATAAGCGATGATATGAATTTTGACGGTTATTCCGATTTTGGAGTCTGTTATTATAAAGATACGCTCAATTCTTATTATTTCTGTTTCTTATGGGATAACGAAGCACGCACATTCAGATATTACCTGCCCTTGTCAAATCTTGCAAATCCCGAATTCAATGCAGTTGCCCAAACCGTAATATCAAAAAACAGGCAGACATTTGAAAGTGCAAAGCAGGAAACATACTATTTCCTCTCAGACGAATTAAGACTTCTGTCTTCAAAGGATATAACGGAAGAACCTTCCGAAAATACGGTTATAGGCGCAGAATCCGTAGATGCAAATATCAATGTATTGGAAAACGGAAATTCCGCAATGATAACCCTTGATGCAAATCCCTATTCATCAAGTCAGTGGAAATGCAGTATCGATGATGAAAATATAGTAATTTTAAGTTCCGAAAACTATAACGAAACAGACAATAAGTTTGAATTTCTTTTAACTTCCCTGTCCCCCGGTGAAACCACTGTAATATTCAGATATATTTCCCCCGAAACAGATACATATGTTGAAGAAATAAACATAAATGTGTATGTAGACGACAGTAAAAATGTTTCTGTTGTTATCCCTGAATAAATAATAAACAGGCTTAATTTTACATTTTCCGGTAAAACCAAGCCTGTTTTCTATTTTTACTAATTATGATTTTTGTTTTTTATATCTTACGGTAAAAGAAATCGCAGATGCAATAAGCGTTACATTAACAAGCTCATAAACGCCATTAACAATATAAATAAAATCTGATAATGTAACAGCAGGAGAAGCACTTTCTGCCATTCTGATCATCAATGCCGTAAGCAGGTAATTCGCAATGATACTGCCCACAACAGCTGCTGCAACAAGGCACCATAACAGGATCAGATTTCTTTTTGCTTTTTCCTTAATTTTTATGGGATCGTCTTTAAGCTTTACTGATGTAAAAACTATCATAAAAATATTAACCGCAACAAGCCCTAAAGCAAACAAGGAAGAATAAGTCCATTCGCCTGTGAATAAAGCATCATAAGAAAATGCTCCTGTTGTTAAAAGAAAAAAGATACCCAGAATATAATACATAAGCCACAAACATTTTATTCCGGGATGATTTTCGGAATAATAACATATCAGTCCTAAACAAACAAAAGGAACCCCATATAGCATCGCAGGGAAACCGCCCATTGTAAAAAATACAACAGCAGTAACAAATGCCATTCCGAAAAGAATGAGAGCCGCAATTTTTCTGATAGGATAAGCCTGTTTTATAATAACGGGAACCGGCACTTCGGTTACGGTATTTTCTGTTTCTTTAACATTGTCTTTTGCCGTCTCCCCTTTTACAAGCTCATCAAGACTTACCGAAAAAATCTCACTCATTTTAAGCAGTTTATCAAGCTCGGGAACTGCACTGTTGTTTTCCCATTTTGAAACAGCCTGTCTTGAAACATCAAGCCTGTCTGCAAATTCCCCCTGTGACATTCCGTTTTTATTTCGCAATTCATATATTCTTTCTCCGAAATTCATATTACTTCCTCCTGAAGAGCAAAAATAAGGTGCAGTTGTTTTCTGCACCTTAAAATTAACATATTACAAGCTTTTTGTCTATCAAGTCGGGCTTAAAATTTGTCAACTGCAGGTTGCACAATAAAATATGCTCTTATTCTGACAGTTCAAGCCATTCCATTTCCATTTCTTCTATGGAAGAATTTATTTCTTCAAGCTGTTTTGTAAGTGTCATTACCTTTTTAAAGTCTGCGGCATTTTCGGGAGAAGACAATTCGGCATTGAGTTCATCCCTCTTTACCTGTGCTTCTTCAAGGGAAGCTTCAAGCTTACTGAGCCTTGTTTTTCTCTTACGCTCCTGACTTTCAAGCTCTTTTCTGAGCTTGTAATCATTGACCTTTTTAGGTGCCTTTTCACTCTGAACGGCGGAAGCTTCAGCCATAAAATTCAGGTAGTCGTCATAATTGCCTTCGTATGCTTTTACTTCTTCCCCGCTAAAATAGAGTATTTTTGATGCAACACGGTTCACAAAATATCTGTCGTGTGAAACACAAAGTATTGTGCCGTCATACTCATTCAGGGCTTCTTCAAGCACCTCACGCGAATTGAAGTCGAGGTGGTTTGTAGGTTCGTCAAGAATAAGAAAATTCGGCTTTTTAAGAATAAGAATCAGCAAAGCCACTCTTGCCCGTTCACCGCCCGAAAGATCACACATCAGCTTTTCAATGTCATCATTTCTGAAATTGAAAGCCCCGAGATAACCTCTTAACTCCGGCACGGTTTTTGTGGGGAAACGGTCATACAGCTCTGCAAGCACGGTTTTCTGAGACATAAGAGTTTTTTGTGTCTGTTCAAAATAACCCACGGTTACATTATACCCGAAACGTGAAAGTCCGTCATCCTTTGGAATTTTATTCATAATGAGGCTCAGAAGCGTGGTTTTGCCGCATCCGTTGGGCCCTAAAATAAACACCTTTTCACCGCGGAATATTTTTATATTCACACCGCTGAAAAGAGTTTTTCCGTCATACTCTTTTTTAAGATTCTCGGCAATCAGAACCTCATCACCTGCTCTTATGCATTCACCAAAACGGAGTTTTACCGTTTTTTCTTTAGGCGGAAGCTCAGGCATTTCAGCTTTTATACGCTCGATCTGCTTTTCTTTGCTTGCTATAGTAATATAATTTCTTTCCTGGTTGAACTGCTTTTGCTGTTCAATCATTTTTTCTATACGCTTGATTTCAATCTGAGCTTTCTCATATTCACGTCTTTCGGTTTCAAGACGAAGCTCCTTTGTTTTCATATAAGCTGAATAAGAGCCTTTTCCCTGATAAAGCTTTTTATTGGCAATTTCAAGAGTACGGTCAGTGGTCTTATCAAGAAAATAACGGTCGTGGGAAACGATAATAACAGTCCCCTGAAACTTTGCAATAAAATCCTCAAGCCATTCTACACTTTTTATATCAAGATGGTTGGTGGGCTCGTCAAGAAGCATTACATCGGGTTCGCTTAAAAGCAGTTTGCCTAAACTGAGTTTTGTTCTCTGACCGCCCGAAAGCGACGTTACGGGAAGTTTTTCTTCTTCTGAAGTAAAGCCAAGCCCCATAAGACAGGAATGTGCCCTGTTTTTATATGTAAGTCCGCCCTTGTTCTGATATTCTTCAGTTAATGCCGCCTGAATTTCTATATACTGCGACACTTTACCGTCGGTCAGTTCTATTTTTCTGTTAATTTCTTCAAGCTCCTTTTCAATTTCAAAAAGTCTTGAAAAAACCGTAAGCAGTTCATCATAAACAGTAAGTGTACTGCCTGCACATGCGTGCTGTTCAACAAAACCGACACTTGTGGCATATGCTTTTACAACCTTGCCCGAAGAGGGCTCCAGTTGTCCGCAGAGGGCTTTTAACAGTGTGGTCTTACCGCAGCCGTTTGAACCGATAAGCCCTATCTTGTCACCTTTGGCAATATCAAAAGCCGCGTTTATTATAATGTCCCTCTGTGCAAAAGACACACAGAGATTCTGACAACTTATCAATGACATTTTACATTTTCCTTATGTTTCTGTTTTAAGAATACGCAATTTACCTTTAAGGGTATATTCACCCTTTGAAGCGGGAATAAATATGCTTGAACCTTTTTTAAGTGTTATGCACTGTTCTTCGCTTGTAAGCACTCCTTCACCGTCAAGCACAAGAAGAGAAACAAAAGACTTTTCGTCTGCAGTATCTTTATATACTCCGTCAACTTCGGTAAGTATCATCTTAAAATACTCACAGCCGGTAAGATAGGTAATTTTTGCATCACCTTCTGCTTTTTCTTCTCCTTCGGGAGAAAAGTCTACATCCATTGCCTTAAGGTCTACAACGTCCACGGCTTTTTTAACATGAAGCTCTCTGAGATTTCCGTTTTTGTCACGTCTGTTGTAATCGAAAACTCTGTATGTGGAATTTGAGCTTTGCTGAACCTCGGCAAGAAGTATGCCCGCCCCAATTGCGTGAAGCATTCCCGAAGGAATAAATACCACGTCACCGGGCTTTACTCTTACAACATTCATATCCTCCAGCAAAGTTCCTTTTTCAATTGCAGAAGCAAATTCTTCTTTTGTCATATTATGATTTACACCGTAAATAAGACTTGCGCCTTCCTCACAGTCAAGCACATACCAGGCTTCGGTTTTGCCGTTTTCGTTTTCATAAGCACGTGCATATTCATCATCGGGATGTACCTGAACGGAAAGCTTGTCACAGGCATCGATTATTTTTATAAGTACGGGGAAATCGGCAATATCCTTATTGTTGGTACCGAGAACCTGTTTTCCTTCAAGGTCAATTACTTCTTTAAGGGTTTTACCTTTATATTTTCCTTCCGTAACAAAGCTGGGACCGTCTTTATGACAGGAAAGAAGCCAGGCTTCAGCCGCATTGTCACCGTCGGTGGTAAATCCGTATTCATCTATAAGAGTTCTGCCGCCCCATATAGTTTCTTTAAGGGTAGGATAAAGTGATAAAATTTCCATAATAACGGGTTCGGATAAAATGTCCGTCCTTTCTGATTAATTACAGTCAACATAGACTATTAAATTATACCAAATTACAGAACTTTAGTCAATTATCCGCATTCACCGTTTTTGCATTTATCCTGAACGATTTTATCATTTTTCCACAATGAACATAAAACTGAATTCCTGCAACCGCCGCAATTGTTACATTCGTTGAGATTTGTACAGATTATCTTTCTTTTACCGTTATGAAAAACAGTTTCTTCCATTATTATGTTTTTCTGTTTTACAAAACAAAACTGCTCGTATGTCTTTGAATGACTGTCCATAATAAATCTCACCTCATTATTAAGTATAGTACGGTAATCCAAAAAAAATAAATAAATACGTAAAAGATAAAAGTACATATACCGATTATTTTTTACATATAATTCAGTGATAAACAGAAAACTGTATTACTTTAAGAAAAAAAGCAGTCCGGGAGTACACTGATGATTTTTTACACGGCACTTATATTATGCGCAATTATAACAGGAATATTTATGATAAAAAAAATGCCGCCGAGAACAGTACTTTTATGCCTTTTTTCAGGCATTGCGGCACTTATAGCGGCAGACGTTATGATGTCTTTATACGGGAAAAATATGCCGCTGAATGTATACACAATAAGCATATCCGCCCTCGGCGGCATCCCGGGAGTGATAATGCTGATTCTTCTGCAGACATTCTACGGATAAATTATGATAGTGATGTTCATTCCTTCGGAATGAGTGATGTTGTCCTTCGGACAGTGATATTTGTTTCTGCGAAACAAGTGATGTTTTTGTCTTCGACAAAAGTTGAGGAAGGCGTAAACGTCTTGTTACGCTGCGCTCTATTTAAAATGACAACCGCAGGTTCAGAATCGTTTGCGTAAGCAAACACATCACTTAACCGCAGGTTATACATCACGCTGCTTTAGCAGTGTATCACTTGCCGTAGGCACACATCGTTCATAATTTGTAGGGCTTGCAGCCCTACAAATTATGATTTGCGGTTTTCCCTCTTTCTTATTACTAAAAAAATCCCCCGTGATTATTCATCACGGGGTTTGAAACTGTCAGAATATTTAATTATTCGTTAACAGCGATAACAACGCCTGAACCAACAGTACGGCCGCCTTCACGGATAGCGAAACGAAGACCTACTTCGATAGCGATGGGAGTGATAAGTTCAACGTCCATATCAACGTTGTCACCGGGCATACACATTTCTGTTCCTTCGGGAAGAGAGATAACGCCTGTAACGTCAGTTGTTCTGAAGTAGAACTGAGGACGGTAGTTGTTGAAGAAAGGAGTATGTCTACCACCTTCATCCTTGTTAAGAACGTAAACCTGGCCCTTAAACTTTGTGTGGGGCTGGATTGAACCGGGCTTAGCAAGAACCTGGCCTCTTTCGATTTCTGTTCTCTGAACACCACGAAGAAGACAACCGATGTTATCGCCAGCTTCTGCATAGTCAAGAATCTTTCTGAACATTTCAATACCTGTGCAAACAACTTTTCTCTTTTCGTCTGTAAGACCAACGATTTCAACTTCTGCACCTGTGTTGAGCTGACCTCTTTCAACTCTACCTGTAGCAACAGTACCACGACCTGTGATTGTGAAAACGTCTTCAACAGGCATAAGGAATGCAAGGTCTGCAGTTCTTTCGGGAGTGGGAATGTAGGAGTCTACAGCTTCCATAAGTTCGTTGATGCAAGCAACTTCGGGAGCAGACATATCTGTTCCTGAATATTCAAGAGCCTTAAGAGCTGAACCCTTGATGATGGGTGTGTCGTCACCGGGGAATTCATACTCAGAAAGAGTTTCTCTGATTTCCATTTCAACAAGTTCAAGGAGTTCTTCGTCATCAACCTGATCGCACTTGTTCATGAAAACAACGATATAGGGAACGCCAACCTGACGAGCAAGAAGAAGATGTTCCTTTGTCTGAGCCATGGGGCCGTCTGTAGCAGCGATAACAAGGATAGCACCGTCCATCTGTGCAGCACCTGTGATCATGTTCTTGATATAGTCAGCGTGGCCGGGGCAGTCAACGTGAGCATAGTGACGAGTTTCTGTTTCGTACTCAACGTGAGCTGTGTTGATCGTGATACCACGAGCTCTCTCTTCGGGAGCCTTGTCGATGTTAGCGTAGTCCATGAATTCTGCGCCGCCCTTCATAGCAAGGGTCTTTGTGATAGCAGCAGTAAGAGTTGTCTTACCGTGGTCAACGTGACCGATAGTACCAATGTTTACATGGGGCTTGGTTCTTTCAAATTTAGCTTTTGCCATGAGAATGTAACCTCCTGATTTGTATTAATAATCAATAGCGATTGTTATTGTAACAAACATCTTGCAAAAATGCAAGTGTTTAATGAGATTTATTAAAAAATCTGATTATTTTTTGCAGATTCCTTCTGCAATATTCTTGGGAACCTGTGCATAATGGCTGGGTTCCATTACATACTGACCTCTACCCTGTGTTTTGGAACGAAGGTCTGTAGCATAACCGAACATTGATGAAAGGGGGACATCTGCATTCACCTGAGTTGCACCGTTACGGTTTTCCTGATCACGGATCATACCGCGGCGGGAGTTGATATCACCGATAACCGTTCCGAGATAATCATCGGGAACTGTAACAGCAATTTTCATAATGGGCTCCATAAGAACGGGAGCAGCCTTCTGCATAGCATCCTTGAAAGCCATTGAGCCTGCAAGCTTGAAAGCCATTTCAGAAGAGTCAACTTCGTGATAGGATCCATCATAAAGAGTAACCTTAACGTCAACTACAGCATAACCTGCGAGAACACCGTTGGAAAGTGCGCCCTTGACACCTGCTTCAACTGCGGGGATGTATTCCTTGGGAACAGCACCGCCCACAACTTCGTTACAGAATTCAAAGCCTTTTTCGGGGTTGGGTTCGATACGGATCTTAACGTGACCATACTGACCGTGACCACCGGACTGACGGGCAAACTTGGTGTCGGATTCTGCAAGCTTTGTAATTGTTTCTCTGTAAGCAACCTGAGGAGCACCGACATTTGCTTCAACCTTGAATTCACGGAGCATTCTGTCTACGATGATTTCAAGATGCAATTCACCCATACCTGCAATAATGGTCTGGCCTGTTTCTTCATCGGTGTAGAACTTGAATGTGGGATCTTCTTCAGCGAGCTTCATAAGAGCAATACCCATCTTTTCCTGACCTGCTTTGGTCTTGGGTTCAACGGCAACTCTGATAACGGGCTCGGGGAATTCCATCTGTTCAAGAATAATAGGATGCTTTTCATCACAAAGGGTATCACCTGTGGTTGTATTCTTAACACCAACAACTGCACAGATATCACCGCAGTAGCACTGTTCAAGGTCTGCTCTGTGGTTAGCGTGCATCTGAAGAATACGGCCAAGTCTTTCATTCTTGCCCTTTGTTGAGTTATAAGCGGATGTACCTGCTACTGCAATACCTGAATAAACTCTTGTGAAGCAGAGCTTACCAACGAAGGGGTCGGTAGCAATCTTGAAAGCAAGAGCTGAAAGAGGTGCATTGTCGGATACTTCACGCTCAATTTCATCACCTGTATCGGGGTCGATACCCTTAACAGCACCGACATCGAGGGGTGAAGGCATATAATCAATAACTGCGTCAAGAAGCTTCTGAACGCCTCTGTTACGGTAAGAAGTACCGCAGACAACGGGAACCATTTCATTGGCAAGAGTTGCCTTTCTGATGCAGTCTTTGATTTCCTGAATGTCGAGGTCTCCTGTTTCGAGATACTTCTCGAGGAGTTCTTCATCCTGTTCTGCGACATGTTCGAGAAGCTCTGCACGGTATGTGTCAGCAAGCTCTCTCATATCTTCGGGAATGTCAACAATTTCGGTTTTGAGACCTTCTTTGTCGTCATATATGGTTGCATTCATTTCTACGAGGTCGATAATGCCCTTGAAATCTGCTTCTGCACCGATGGGTAACTGAATCGGAACAGCATTACATTTAAGTCTGTCCTTCATCATATCCACTACGTTGTAGAAATTTGCACCCATAATGTCCATCTTGTTGACATATACCATTCTGGGAACACGGTATTTATCAGCCTGACGCCAAACTGTTTCAGACTGGGGTTCAACACCGCCCTTTGCACAGAGAACCGTAACGGAACCGTCAAGAACTCTGAGTGAACGTTCAACTTCAACAGTGAAGTCAACGTGACCGGGAGTGTCGATGATATTAACACGGTGACCTTTCCAGAAACAAGTAGTAGCAGCAGAAGTGATTGTGATACCTCTTTCCTGCTCCTGAGCCATCCAGTCCATTGTTGCTGCACCGTCGTGTGTTTCACCAAGCTTGTGGTTAATACCGGTGTAGAAAAGGATTCTTTCTGTAGTTGTGGTCTTACCGGCGTCAATATGAGCCATAATACCGATATTTCTTGTTAATTCAAGTGATACCTGTCTGGGCATAATGTCCTCCATAAAAAATCTACAAGATAAAACTTAAGTGGTGTAAAATTACCAACGGAAATGGGAGAAAGCCTTGTTAGCTTCTGCCATCTTGTGAGTATCTTCACGCTTTTTGAAAGCTGAACCTGTTTCGTTAACAGCATCCATAATTTCGTTGGCAAGTCTTTCTTTCATTGTTCTCTCTCCGCGGTTTCTTGCATAGAGAGTAATCCATCTGAGACCGAGTGTCTGTCTTCTCTCGGGACGGACTTCCATGGGAACCTGATATGTTGAACCACCTACACGGCGAGCTTTAACTTCGAGTAAGGGCATAACATTTTCCATGGCTGCCTCGAAAACTTCGAGGGGTTCTTTTCCTGTTTTTTCTCTGATGATGTCAAAAGCGTCGTAAACAATTTTCTGTGCAACACCTTTTTTGCCATCATACATAACACTGTTGATAAGACGTGTTACGAGTTTTGAGTTGTAAAGCGGATCGGGCAAAACATCACGTTTTGCTATATTGCCTCTTCTTGGCACTTCGCTTCCCTCCTTCATAGTAATGATATCATAGGTACTCGAGTGACAAATTCCCGCGGCGCCAATGAAGTTCAATATCCGCTTTAAGCGTATATATATAAACTTACATTGGTGAATAAATTCAACCTGCAAGAAGATTTTGTCCTGATCGATGTGAAAGCGGCTTATTATTTCTTAGCCTTTGCTTTCTTTGTTCCGTACTTGGAACGGCTCTGCATTCTGCCGTTAACGCCCTGAGCATCAAGTGTTCCGCGGATGATGTGGTAACGCACACCGGGAAGGTCTTTAACTCTTCCGCCTCTTATAAGAACAACTGAGTGTTCCTGAAGATTGTGGCCGACACCGGGAATGTAAGCAGAAACTTCAATACCGTTTGTAAGACGAACTCTGGCAAGTTTTCTCAGAGCAGAGTTAGGCTTCTTAGGTGTATCAGTTTTAACAACTGTACATACGCCTCTCTTCTGGGGAGAGTTGTGGTCGGTCATAATGTTCTTGTGTGAATTAAGACCTTTACCGAGAGCGGGAGCCTTAGACTTCTTCTCAAGAGACTTTCTGCTGTTGCGTACAAGCTGGTTAAAGGTTGGCAAGTTGTGCACCTCCTTATAAGGATTATTATATATCAAAAGGGGAAATATCATGCGACATTTCCCCTGTTGAACCAAAATAACATCGCACAGTTGATAATTCTAACACTAAAGGTACCTGTTTGTCAACACCTTTTACAAAGAAAATACTTAATTTTCGTTCAAATTATCCAAACTATACTCTGATTCTGCTATTTCTTCATAAGCTTTTTCTATTCCGACGTTAGAATAGCATCTCATACCCGTTCCTGAGGGCAGAAGTTTACCGATAATAACGTTTTCTTTAAGACCGATAAGAGGATCGACCTTACCCTTGATTGCGGCATCCGTAAGAACTCTTGTTGTTTCCTGGAAGGATGCTGCAGAAAGGAATGAATCTGTGGCAAGTGAAGCCTTTGTGATACCGAGAAGAACAGGCTCACAGGTAGCTTCCATAACAACACTGCCTTCGGCTTCTGCCTTGAGTCTTGCTGCCTGATTAGCTTTTTTGAATTCACTCTTTTCGATTGTTGCACCGGGAAGAAGGTCTGTCATACCTGATTCGGCAACCTTTACCTTACGCATCATCTGACGGACAATAACTTCGATGTGCTTGTCGTTAACATCAACACCCTGTGTACGGTAAGTTCTCTGAACTTCACGGATAAGGTAATTATGAACAGCTTCAACACCGAGTATTTCAAGAACGTCATGAGGATTTATACTGCCTTCGGTAAGTTCCTGACCCTTAACAACGGTATCGCCTTCCTGAACGGTTCTTCTGTAGCCGTAAGGAATGGTGTATTCTTCCCTGCCGTCTTCACCCGTAACAACAATGTTCTGAGCGCCCTTCTTGCCTTCTGCATAAGAAACAGTACCTGCAATCTTAGTAAGAATAGCAAGGGTCTTGGGCTTTCTTGCTTCAAAGAGTTCTTCAACTCTGGGAAGACCCTGTGTAATATCGGCTGTGGTTGTAACACCACCGGTGTGGAAGGTTCTCATGGTAAGCTGAGTACCGGGTTCACCGATGGACTGAGCAGCAATAATACCTACCGCTTCTCCTATGGAAACGGAACGGCCTGTAGCAAGGTTACGTCCGTAGCATCTTCTGCATACGCCCTGTGCGGCATCACAGGTAAGAAGAGAACGTATGGTTACCTTCTTGAAGCCTGCTTCAACAATCTTCTTTGCATCAGCTTCTGTGAGCATATGCTCCTTATCCATAACAAGATTATTGTTTTCGTCAAAGAGATCATTCAGAAGATATCTGCCTGTAAGTCTTTCAACAAGACCTTCAATGATGTTATCTTCATCACCGTAAATATCTGAAACTTCAAGTCCTTCTGTGCAACCGCAATCATCCTCACGGATAATAACTTCCTGCGAAACGTCAACAAGACGACGTGTAAGGTAACCTGAGTCAGCGGTACGAAGAGCAGTATCGGCAAGACCTTTACGTGCACCACGGGAAGAAATGAAGTATTCGATAATGTTAAGGCCTTCTCTGTAGTTAGCCTTGATGGGGATTTCGATGGTCTGACCGGATGTATTAGCGATAAGTCCTCGCATACCTGCAAGCTGGTTAAGCTGTGAAGCACTACCACGGGCACCGGAGTGGATCATCATATGGATAGGATTGCCTGCCGTGTCAAGATTATTCTTAAGCTCGGCAGAAACCTTGTTTGTGCACTCTGTCCAGACTTTGATAACTGCGCTTGAACGGTCTGTATCACTGTAAAGACCGCGGCGATAGTATTTCATAATCTCATCGATCTTAGCCTGGGCTTCATCAAGATATTCTTTCTTCTTTTCGGGGATAATGGCATCGAAAACAGATACGGTGATACCGCTTCTTGTTGAATACTTATATCCCTGATTTTTAATCTTATCAAGAACATCTGCGGCAATGTTTGTGCCGTGTACGGCAATACATTTTTCAATTACCTTACCGAGACTCTTCTTTTCCACAAGGAAGTCAACTTCAAGAGCAACCATACTTGCGGGATCGGAAGGATCTCTCTTTACAAATCCGAGGTCCTGAGGAACGGGTCTGTTAAAGATAACTTTACCGAGAGTTGTGGGGATGATAGCTGTGTATTCTTTTCCGTCAACAACCTTTGTCATACGGATTTTAATGGGTGCGTGAAGACCGAGATCGCCTTCATCATATGCCATAACAGCTTCATTTTCATCTTTATATACGTGACCTGTACCCGGTTCTGTGTCTCTTTCTGTAGTAAGATAGTATGAACCGAGAACCATATCCTGTGTGGGAACGGTAACGGGCTTTCCGTCTGAGGGTTTAAGAAGGTTGTTTGCAGCAAGCATCAAAAATCTTGCTTCTGCCTGTGCTTCAGCGGAAAGGGGTACGTGTACAGCCATCTGGTCGCCGTCGAAGTCGGCATTGAAAGCGGTACATACAAGGGGATGAAGCTTGATAGCTCTGCCTTCTACAAGGATGGGCTCGAATGCCTGAATACCCAGTCTGTGAAGTGTGGGAGCACGGTTAAGCATTACAGGGTGATCCTTGATAACGATTTCGAGAGCATCCCATACTTCGGGACCTGCTTTATCAACCATTTTTCTTGCATTCTTGATATTTTTTGAAATATCAAGATCAACAAGACGCTTCATTACAAAGGGCTTGAAGAGTTCAAGAGCCATTTCCTTGGGAAGACCGCACTGGTATATCTTGAGTTCGGGACCTACAACGATAACCGAACGTCCTGAATAGTCAACACGCTTACCGAGAAGGTTCTGACGGAAACGTCCCTGCTTACCTTTGTGCATATCGGAAAGAGATTTGAGAGGACGGTTGTTGGGTCCGGTAACAGGTCTGCCTCTTCTGCCGATGTCGGACAATGCGTCGACCGCTTCCTGAAGCATTCTCTTTTCGTTGCGGATGATGATATCGGGTGCTTGAAGCTCCATGAGCTTCATAAGGCGGTTGTTACGGTTGATAACACGACGGTAAAGGTCGTTGATATCGGAGGTAGCAAATCTGCCGCCGTCAAGCTGAACCATAGGACGGATTTCGGGAGGAATAACGGGAAGTGCCTCGAGAATCATCCATTCGGGGCGGTTGCCGGAAAGACGGAAGGCTTCGACAACCTCAAGGCGCTTGATATCGCGCACCTTGCGCTGTCCCTGCGCGGTGAGAAGCTCCTTTTTAAGTCTTTCGGATTCCGCTTCGAGATCGATCTCGGAAAGAAGCTTTTTGATAGCCTCGGCACCCATGCCTGCCTGAAAATCGTCTTCGTATTTTTCGCGGTATTCGCGATATTGCTGTTCGGTGAGAAGCTGATATTTCGCAAGAGGAGTTTCACCGGGATCGGTGACGATATACTGTGCGAAATAGAGCACCTTTTCCAAAAGCTTCGGAGAAAGGTTAAGCAACAAGCCCATTCTGGAAGGGATTGCTCTGAAATACCAGATGTGCGAAACGGGAGCCGCAAGCTCGACGTGGCCCATTCTTTCGCGGCGGACACGGCTTGTGGTTATCTCAACGCCGCATTTTTCGCAGATCTTGCCCTTGAAACGAGCGCCTCTTTTATACTTACCGCAATGGCATTCCCAATCCTTGGTCGGGCCAAAGATACGTTCGCAGAAAAGACCGTCTCTTTCGGGCTTCAAGGTACGATAGTTGATGGTTTCCGGCTTCTTTACCTCGCCGTAAGACCATGATCTTATCATTTCCGGAGAGGCTAAACCTATTTTTATGGATTCAAATTCGATGTTGTTTTCCATTTATCGCATCTCCTTTATTCATCATAATTTTCGTTCTCGTCGTAAACGAAGACTTCTTCGTCCAATCCGAGATCTTCTTGTTCTTCAAGATCGTTTTCAAGAACGGTCATTTCGTCATCATACATGATTTCATCGCCGTTTTCGAGAACGCTCTTGCCGAGCTCTTCTTCGCTGAACTTTCTTTCATCCGGTCCGTCGTCATCATCGGAATAATCCTTAAGCGGAATTTCGTTATCGTTCTTATCGAGAACGCGAACGTCAAGCGCCAAGGATTGGAGCTCTTTTGCAAGAACCTTGAACGATGCGGGAACACCCGGAGTGGGAATGTTCTGTCCCTTGACGATAGCTTCGTATGCCTTTACACGGCCCTTGATATCGTCGGACTTGACGGTAAGGATTTCCTGGAGAGTATAAGCAGCGCCGTATG
>JAZSRT010000028.1:0-14310 GCA_045538645.1 Acutalibacteraceae bacterium
TGCCGCAGGTTGTGACTATAAAAAAGCATACCTTACTTTACAGGAATTCTTTGAAAGACTGAGAACTGAGCCCGAGCGTTGGGGCAAGCCCTTTGCAGCTTTATTAGGTGCGCTTGATGCTCAGCTTGAATTAAGCGCCGCAGCAATCGGCGGTAAGGACTCAATGTCAGGAACCTTCCTTGACAAGGATGTTCCTCCCACACTTATTTCCTTTGCTATTGCTCCGATTAACAAGCAGGATGTTATAACACCGGAATTCAAAGAAGCAGGAAATCCCGTATATCTCTTCGGTTCAAAAGACGAAAGTGCCCAAAGCCTGAAATCTACTTGGGAAGAATTCCATAAGCTTTGTGCAGCCGGTAAGGTTAAGGCTTCATGGGCAGTTGAACACGGCATCGGCGAAGCAGTTATGAAGATGTCCTTCGGTAACAACATCGGCTTCAAGGCATCCGCTGACCTTAAGGACAATTGGCATCTCGGCATGTGGGGCTTTATTGTGGCTGAGCTTACGGAAGACGTAACACTTCCCGGTGTAATGAAAATCGGTACAACTACCGAAGAACCCGTTATCAATCTCGGTGAAGACTCTGCTTCAATTGAAGAGCTTTATAAATTACACACGGCAACTCTTGAGGACGTATATCCCACAAAAGCTAAGGAAGACAAGGGTGAAATTCCCACCTTCTCCTTTGACGGCAAGTGCAGTGCAAGACCTCAGAATAAGGTAGCCCGTCCCAAGGTGCTTATTCCCGTATTCCCCGGAACAAACTGTGAATACGACTCAGCAAGGGCTGTTGAAAAAGCAGGCGCAGAGGCTGAAATTTTCGTAATAAGAAACCTTACTGCAGAAGATGTTGCAAAAAGTGTTGAAGGCTTCTCCGAAAAGGTTAAGGAAAGCCAGATTATCTTCATACCCGGCGGCTTCTCAGGCGGTGACGAGCCCGACGGTTCAGCTAAATTTATTACCGCATTCTTCCGCAACCCTGCAGTTAAAGAAGCTGTAACAGACCTTCTTGACAACCGCGACGGTCTCATGTGCGGTATCTGTAACGGCTTCCAGGCTCTTATAAAGCTCGGTCTTGTTCCCTACGGTAAGATTATAGATACAGACGAAAGCTGTCCTACACTTACCTTTAACAACATCAACCGTCACCAGAGCAGAATCGTTCACACACGTATTGCCTCAACAAAGTCACCGTGGCTTAGTCTTATGAATGTGGGTGACATTGTAAACGTACCCATTTCCCACGGTGAAGGAAAGTTCCTGGCAAGCCCTGAGCTTATCGAAGAGCTCAGCAAGAACGGACAGATTGCAACACAGTACGTTGACCTTGACGGCAATGCAACCGCAAATATCGACTTCAATCCCAACGGTTCTCTTTGCGCTATTGAGGGTATCACCTCTCCCGACGGCAGAGTATTCGGTAAGATGGGTCACTCAGAAAGAATCGGCGACGGTCTCTACAAGAATGTTCCCGGCGAGTATGATATTCAGATGTTCAAGGCAGCTGTTAAATATTTTACTGAATAAAAACACGCAAAGAAGCAGGATTTCTGCTTCTTTGCTCTCCCCTCAAGAAAACGGTTTCGCCGTACGCCTGCGGCGAAACGTTTTCGGATAGTCCATCTCCGAGCGAAGCGTAGCTGAGCGTTCGGAGGGACATATAATCTTTTTTTACTTTATAGGAAGGAATTTCCTATAAAGTAAAAAACCAAAGGAGGAAAATATTTTGGAATACAAATCCGATATAGAAATAGCTCAGAGCTGTCAGATGCGTCACATCAGAGAAATTGCAAAATCTGCAGATGTTGACGAAAAATATATTGAACAGTACGGCAATTACAAGGCAAAAATTGATCCCGCACTTATTACGGAAACCGACAGGAAGGACGGCAAACTCATTCTTGTTACGGCTATTACCCCCACACCTGCAGGTGAAGGCAAAACAACCACAACCATAGGCCTTGCAGACGGTCTTAAGAGAATCGGAAAGAACGTTACGGTTGCTCTTCGTGAGCCCTCTCTCGGTCCCGTATTCGGTGTCAAGGGCGGTGCAGCAGGCGGCGGCTATGCACAGGTTGTACCCATGGAAGACATAAATCTTCACTTTACGGGTGACTTCCACGCAATAGGTGCTGCAAACAATCTTCTTGCTGCAATGCTTGATAACCACATTCAGCAGGGAAATCAGCTCGGTATTGACGTAAGAAAAATTACATGGAAACGCTGTGTTGATATGAATGACCGTCAGCTTCGTTTTATTGTTGACGGTATGGGCGGTAAGGCTAACGGTGTTCCCAGGGAAGACGGCTTTGATATTACCGTTGCAAGTGAAATTATGGCTGTACTTTGCCTTTCAAATTCAATTACAGAGCTTAAGGAAAAGCTTTCAAATATCATTGTAGGCTATACATATGACGATAAGCCCGTAACCTGCGGACAGCTCAAGGCAGCAGGTGCTATGACTGCACTTCTCAAGGATGCGATAAAGCCCAATCTTGTACAGACTCTTGAAGGCACTCCCGCATTCGTTCACGGCGGTCCTTTTGCAAATATTGCACATGGCTGTAACTCCATTATGGCTACTAAGGTAGCACTTAAGATGGGCGACTACACCGTTACTGAAGCAGGCTTCGGTGCTGATCTCGGTGCTGAAAAGTTCCTTGATATCAAGTGCCGTATGGCAGGACTTACTCCCGATGCTGTTGTAGTTGTTGCAACAGTACGCGCTCTTAAGATGCACGGCGGTCTTCCAAAGACTGCTCTTGGTACCGAAGACCTTACAGCTCTTGAAAAGGGTATACCCAACCTTCTGAGACACGTTTCAAATATCAAAAACGTTTATAAGCTCCCCTGCGTTGTTGCGGTTAACCGCTTCCCCACAGATACAGACAACGAAATTGATTTTATCATTGCTAAATGCAAAGAGCTTGGCGTAAATACGGTTCTTTCAACGGTATGGGCAGAAGGCGGCAAGGGCGGTGAAGAGCTCGCTAAGGAAGTTGTACGTCTTTGCGAGGAAGAAAAGGGCAATTTCACCTTTGCTTACGAGCTTGACACAACAATCGAAGAAAAGATTGAAGCAATCGTCAAGAAGGTTTACGGCGGCAGCGGTATTACTGTTATGCCTAATGCAAAAAAGCAGATTGAACAGTTAACAGCTCTCGGCTTCGGTTCTCTCCCCGTTTGTGTTGCAAAAACACAGTATTCATTCTCCGATGACCCCACAAAGCTCGGTGCCCCCGAAGGCTTTACTGTTACAGTAAAGAACGTAAAAGTATCTGCAGGTGCAGGATTTATAGTTGTTCTCACAGGTGACATCCTCACAATGCCCGGACTTCCCAAAGTCCCCGCAGCAGAAAAAATAGACGTTGATGAAAACGGCAAAATCACGGGACTTTTCTAAATATATAAAGGCTGATACGTCAAGCATCAGCCTTTATTTTTTTCTTGATCTTAACCCATAAGAAATATATAATATTATCGGAGGCGGGTTTATGTATTATCAGAAAAATAAAAAAATATCGGATGTATATTTTTCGGGAGACTTTTTTTATCATAAAATCAATGAAAAGAAAGGCAGAAAAACCTCCGTATACAAAAGCTTTTCAAAAGATAACAAAAACTGGTATATTCCTGCATACTATACCTGCTCAAAGGGTATTGTTTTAGATATCTGCATTGAAACAAAAGCTGAAGACTTTGATGCTTTTATAAAAAAATGGGATCTTCTGAATGAAAATAAAGTTGAACAGCTTTCACCAAAAGAAACTGCAAAGCTAGAACAAGAAAATCCCCTTGAACATAACTTTACCTCAAAAATTATTAAAAACAAAAAAACAGTAAACTGCTGTCATATGCACTCTACAGCATACATACCGGGCAATACTGATAATAAAGAAGCGGCAAAACTTGTAAAGCTTTATAATCTCAGCGATAATAATTGTTGGAGCTTCTACAGAATCAGTTTTCCCTGTAGTACAAAAGGAAGAATTAATAACTTAAGCATAAAAATAACGGCAGAAAACGAATTTATTACCGCAGCAGAATTTTTTGCAGAAAATAATGATGTAATCAGAATAGTACACCCGTTAAACGGCAATGAATACACATTACAAATAAAAAGCATCACAGACGAAGTTCTTGATTTCAGAAATTTTCCCGAACAAGATACAGTGTTCCCGGAAAAATTCAGAATTTTAAGCTTTACACTGTCACCGGAAATAAATAATTCGAATTTCCGAATAAAAGATACCGAAAATTCAGATTCACCGAAAAAACGCTCTGCAGACTGTAAGTACCTGCCTGACAGCTCCGCTTATATCGGAATAATAGGCGGGGCAGACGGTCCTACGGTATTGATGATCGGAACGTCGGAAGAAGAAAAAGAAATTCATACTGTATGCTCATCACTGTATTTTGAAAAGCAGAATAAAATAAAGTGGCAATTTGATTTTGTTGAAAAAACAAAAGAAGATAAAACAGTTTTGTTAAAGGAGGAAAACAAGAGTTATGGCAAAACTTGAAAGATGTCTTAACGGAGGCTTCAGTGAAATTCTCAGTAGTATTGAAGCAGGCATATTAAACGGCAGTGTTTCCGCTTCCTTGGAAGATTCTTCATTTTTTAAAAGCGGTGAAGCAAAATGCGCCGTAAGAGTATTTGAAAGATATTCTTATATGGGTGGTAACCGTGTGAGCCTTACGGTCACTCTTTTTCAGGAAAATGACAACTCCCCCATTTTTCTTTCGGGAATAACAGCAGGCGGAAGTCAGGCAATGTTTTTCAAAATGAACACCTTCGGTGAAGAGGCATTCCTACAAAAGCTTGCAGAAATAATTGACAGATAAATATCAAGAAAACGAAAAAACCGCAGATAAAATGCGGTTTTTTCGTTGTGGAGATTATTTATGAAGAAAAACGAGCAAAGCAAATTTAATTACAGTAGTTTTATACTGTGGCTTAAGTATAGACATTAAAACTGAAATGAAACTTAAAGAAAGTATTTTTTAATAGCCTTTGACTGTCAGTAGCTACACTTAATAACAACACACTACAGCTCACCCGTAAACAGACAGTAGTTAAATATACAAAACACACAATTCAGCTGTTATATGTAGAAAATCACATTTCCGCTTGACATCAAAACTATTTTTTTTGTATAACTTTTTATTAATAAAGCTTATACATATTTGCAAGTCTTTGCTGTTACAACCGTAAATTTAATTCAGTTATTTTTATTTTAATATTTGCAATTAAGATTGTTTTAAGCATTTGCGGTTATAGTATAGACACATTAAGAAATTGCTATCTCGTTTTCTTCATAAAATATCTCCTCAAAAACAGAAATGCTCCGGATCCCCCCTCCGGAGTGTTTCTGTTTTAAATAAAATTTTATAAAGCATTGACTAAAAACAAAATAAGGGTATAATTATTAGGTAAATAAAAAGAGGTGTTTTTATTATGAGCGAAAATTGTACACACAACTGTGAAACCTGCTCCGCAAAATGCAGCAGTGCAGGCAAAAAAAGTTCTTTAATTGAAGAACAAAATAAAATGTCCGACATTAAAAATGTTATTGCCGTTGTAAGCGGTAAGGGCGGTGTGGGAAAATCCCTTGTAACTTCCCTTTTAGCTGTTGAAGCGCAGAGAAAAGGCTTTAAAACAGCCATTATTGACGCTGATATCACAGGTCCTTCAATGCCTCAGTCTTTCGGCATTCATCAAAGAGCAGAAGGAAATGACCTTGGTATTTTCCCTGCAGAAACTTCCACAGGCATACGTCTTATGTCACTTAATCTTCTTCTTGAAAATGAAAAGGATCCCGTTATCTGGAGAGGTCCCGTTATTGCAGGTGCCGTTAAGCAGTTCTGGACAGACGTTGTATGGGGCGATGTTGACTATATGTTTGTTGATATGCCTCCCGGCACGGGTGATGTTCCCCTTACTGTTTTTCAGTCTCTGCCCGTTAAAGGCATAATTGTTGTTACATCTCCTCAGGAGCTTGTTTCAATGATTGTTGACAAGGCTGTAAAAATGGCTGAAATGATGAATATTCCCGTCCTCGGTATTGTTGAAAACTATTCTTATTTCGAGTGTCCCGATTGCGGCAAGCGTCATCATATTTACGGTGAAAGCCATATTGAAGAAATTGCAGCTGCTCACTCAATCAGCAATATTGCAAAGCTTCCTATAAATACAAAACTTGCCGCTGCCTGTGACAAGGGTATGATAGAGCTTTCCGACTGCAAGGAAATAGCTGACCTTGCAAATAAAATAATCAAATAATTATGGCGTGTGAAAGAGCGTTTAAGGGCAAATGTCTGACTTCATTTCCCAGAAGTTTTGTATGTATAGATATTGAAACCACAGGCCTAAGCCCTCTGTATGATGATATCATAGAAGTTTCGGGTATTAGAGTATCTGACGGAAAAACCGTCGGAACCTTTTCCGAAACAATTAACGTAGGAAGGCCTCTTCCGCCATTTATCACGGCACTTACAGGTATTACAGACAAAGAACTTGCAAAAAGCAACTCAGCAGAAAATGTGCTGACACGCTTTTGCACATTTGTCGGCGGTGATATTCTTTTAGGGCATAACGTTAATTTTGATATTAACTTTCTTTATGACAAATGCCTTGAAAAAACGGGAATTCTTTTTGAGAATGATTTTGTTGATACTCTTAAAATCGGCAAAAGGCTTCTGCCTCAATTAAAGCATCATAAGCTTGACGATTTAGCGGAATATTATAACATTCCGCCGAGAACCTTACATAGAGCCCTCGGTGACTGCGAAATGACCGTAAATTGCTATTTTAAGATGCTAAGTGACATACAAGACGAATTAACATTCTTTGCAAAAAAACGGTAAAAATAAGCAAATTTTAGCCTCCCCTTTCTTTTTTTCGGAAAGAGGAGGCGTTTGCTTTATTCACCTGATTATATATCGGCATCCTTCATTACAAGTATAATGGGAAGCTCAAAATCATCAGTAAACATAAGATTACCGTCTGCCGACTGTCTGCAGGTATATACTGCCTTTGTTTCAATATCAAATTCGGGCATTGTAATATTCACGTCCACTTTTATACTTCCGTCTGTCTGCGGAGTTGCAGATACAATTTCTGTTACTGCAGCATCAAGTCCCCATTGAGCTGCAAAACCGCCGAAGCGCCATAACGTGTTATCACTTTCGGCAAATAAAGGCACGCCGTCCATAACAGAAGTTTTTATAAGCTTTTCGGTATTTTCGGCACTTATATAAGGGGACACCAGTTCTCTTAAGCCGTCAAGAGAATTTGCAAGAGAACACCTGTCATAACGCTGACCGTTTATTTCAGCTGTACCTTCAGCATATACATTATCGGCATATCCCGTAAAATACGAATATGCTTTTTCTGTTTCAAAAAACAGTGCCTTTATCTCATTTATATTAACATCTTTCACTGCAGTTTCCTGTAAAGAGGTTTGTTCTTCTGTACGGGCTTCAGTAGTTTCTGCAGTTTTGGCAGAAGTGGTTTCTTCCGCAAGAGACAAAGTTGTATCTTCCGTTATATTTTCATGTGTCACAATATCATCGGTGGTATTTTCTTCCTGTTTTTCGGTATGTACACAAGCAGAAAACAAAAACAAAACTAAAATCAATAAAACAATTCTTTTCATAAGCATACTCCGTTCTTTTACTGATAATATAAATCAAATTAATATTTTGATACTTTGAACTAAGACTTATTTTATCAAAAACAATTACTGAAAATAAAAACTATACAGCCTATACTTATCAATGAAAATATAATATGTAAAATTATATCTGCTGTATATTTTTTATTTAATAACATAGCATTTCCCGTAAGAACATACGATTTTTTTCTGTGTTTTATAATATAAACTGCTTTGATTATAAAAGTGATGATACACAGGACTGAAAAAATGTGCCAGGTAAATACGTCAAGCCCTACTGCTAACCCAAACAAATCTGAAATCAAATCACTTATCAGCAATTTATCCCAAATACAAAATGCTAAAGCTATTGCAATTAAATTGCATACTGCATACATACCGATTATGGCTGTTGAAACAAAACAAAATATTTCATATTTTTTATTTTTCATACTATCTGTCACTCCCTTTTATCATTACTTGAATTAAAATCACAAATGATAACAATCTCAGAAGTACTGAACATTTTTATTCTATCATCAAACAAATTTATTTGCTATTAATATTTTAACCAAAAATCGATTTTATGGTTCATTATTATCAACAAAAAAAGCTGTGCTGAATTTCTTCGGCACAGCTTTTTATATGTATATGAAGGTGGCATTTTATTTGTTACCAGGCGATAATATTTGACTCCACATATAAGCGCTCAACAGAAAAAATATTTTTCTTTGCGTAGCATGTGCATATAGCTCTGTATTCGTAGCCTGTCTGGGTTGTAACTGCTTTTATAATGCTATGAGTATAAAAATCACTATATTCATCATCAAAGGTATGATATGTAGTCCATGATGATGAAGATGATGCTCTTCTCTGAACAATAATATCCTCAAATCCACATTTTACAACACTCATATCGCAGGTTACAGCCGCAACTAACTGAAGCAGCTTATAATCATTATTTATACCAATACCTGCCAAGTCAATCAATCCCTTTGCACGCTCAGGACGTGTATAAATATATCCCTTTGCTAATATCGCATTGAACTCTTCTTGTGACAAAACTATATCTTTTACTTCAACATCATTCTTTTCTAACGCAAATGCATGAAAATTAAATAAAGAAATCAGACATAATACAAATACCAGAACTGATCTAATAGCTTTTCTCATAATTTATTCTCCTTACTAATTATTCAACAAATTAACAACATCTTCAATATTCATTTCATAAAATTTTATATTATATAATTTGTCCCCTAAATTGTATAAGACTGAAACATTAGATGCTGTTGTCGATACAACAACCGCGTTAATACCATTTATTGATATCTGTTTCATCTGTTCAACATCCAGATTTATTACAGTATGTTTCAACATTGAGTTGAATGCATAAGAATCTTTGATATCAATATATCCGTTTACACCTAACTTTTTAAATTCAAATGACACATTGACAGTTTCATTATCAGGAAGTATTGTCATATCGCATTTTGCCTCTGAAAAAACCGGAAGTAGTAAAACATCCTGAAACTTGTATAATGCATCAAGCTCTGATTCCGGTAATGTATTTTCAATCTTTGTAAGATCGAGTAAAATTTTATCATTACCGATTCTTACCATTCCTTCAGGAAGCTCGTTCTTGAATATATTTGCACTTACTGATATTGAAATCAATACTGTAACGGCAACTATAGCTGCAATCAGAAATAACTTTTTAACAGATTTTTTCTTATGAGCTTTGTTTACCTGCTGAATCGGAACATCTGTATTTGTTTCTGCTTCATTATTTTCAATGCTGTCTGCTTCAGTTTTCTTGCTCAGCACCTCAATACAAAGCTCAACAAGCTCAGTGTCCATTTCTTCGGGTTCTTTTGCAAGTTCTTCGTCTAACAGATTTTGTATTTCCTCATATGAGAACTCTATTGACGAAACACTTAATACTTTTTTCAAAATTTCTTTGTTCATTTTTACCACCTTCATACTAATAGTGTCAAAAATCAAAAAAAGTAACACAAAAAAATAAAAAAATTTTTAAAAATTTTCAATTTTTTCTTTTACACGCATTTTGATCCTTTTACAAAGCCTGTAATGCTGTTGTTTTACGGCACTTTCAGTTTTTCCGATACGTTCAGCAATATCCCTTAAGGGTATATTATCGTAATGATAATATTGCAGAATCTTTTGTTCTTCATCGGTAAGACTGTCAATAATATCGTCTGCCATCAAATCAATCGTTTTATCATTTATGACAGCATCCACGATATCTACATTGACCGACAATTCAACCAAATCAGATTTTATATCGTTAAAGCTGATAAAAACTTCTTTACCTTTGTTTATTTCGTCATATTTCTTGGAAATAAGATTATTTGCTGTTTTATAAAGCCACGCTTTATAGTATGTAATCTCTCTGCCGGCTTTTACTGCCTTTGTTAAAGCAAGAAACACTTCGGAATATACATCTTCAGCGGCTTCGGGAGAAGACTGCAATTTTATTTCACACAATTTTCTGATACTCTGACTACATTCATCCCAGAGCTTGTTGATATTGCTGTTATCAACTTCTGTCTCACGCAAAGAAAACCCCTCACTTCCGACAAAAATTACTATTATAATTTTATTTAATACACCAAATATTGTCAAGCACTATCTTTTTTTCGTCGAAAATAAAATCAGGGAAACAATTCTGTGATTAACGTAAAAAAACATAATATTCCGTCAACAAAAAAGCACCCGTGAAATTTTCGGGTGCTTTTTTTGCTTTATATGTTCCTCCGAGTGCTCAGCTACGCTTCGCTCGGAGCCGGACTATCCGAAAACGCTTCGCCGCAAGCGTACGGCGAAGGCGTTTTCTTATCAGTATTGTGTTTTCAGATTTATCCAGAGTTCACTCTGGAGGATAAGGGTTTCTTCGTTGAGATTTACGAAAACTTCGCACTTATCCTTTACTTCCTGAGGGGGATATACAAGGGGATCTTCACTTTGTTCGGGGTCGAGGGCTTCGTATGCGGCGGTGTGAGGAATTGCGTACCATACAACTTCAGCATTTCTCACTGCAATATCCGTCTCACACATAAAGTTTATAAACTTTTCCGCAGCCTCTTTGTTCTTTGAGCTTTTAAGCACACACATTGAATCAAAGAACATATTTGCGCCTTCTTTAGGAACATAAGCGGCGAGGTCTTCGTTTTCGTCCATCATAGTTATAGCATCACCTGCATAGTAAGTGGCGATATATGCTTCTTCATTAAGCATTTTATCAAAAATCTGATCCATAACATATGCCTGAACAAGAGGTTTCTGCTTTTTAAGCTCCTCGGCGGCTTCATACCAATCATCGGGATTGGTTGTATTCATAGAATGTCCGAGCTTGATATGGGCTAAGGCAAAAGCATCGCGGGGGTTATCAAACATAAGGATATTACCCGCATATTTTTCGTTCCATAAAAGATTTATGCTTTCATCTTTAACATCTTCTTCGTCTACATACTTTGTATTATAAACGATAACAACAGTACCCCAGGTATAAGGAACGGAATATTTTTCGTCGGGATCATAAGAAAGCCCCTTGTACTCATCGCCTATATACTTATAATTAGGGATATTATTAAAATCAAGTTCAGCAAGTAAGTCTTCGCTTATCATTTTTGATATCATATATTCGGACGGAATAATAACATCATATGAAGCAGCACCGCTTACAATTTTAGAATACATTTCTTCATTACTTGCATATGTGGTGTAATTGACTTTAATGCCTGTTTCGGCTTCAAAATCATCAAGGACCGACTGGTCAATGTATTCGCCCCAGTTATATACATTAATGGACTGAGGCTCTCCTGTGTTCACCGAAGTTCCGCCACAGGAAACAAGAGAGAGAATCAAAGAAGCTGCAAAAAGAAGGGATAAAATTCTGTTTTTCATAATATACCCTCCTTATCTCTTTGCTTTTTTGCCGTTTGCGGGCTTTTTGATGTTTGAAATAAGCATAAGTCCGAGAATTACGGCAAAAAGAAGTGTTGAAAGTGCATTGAGTTTAAGAGAGTATGGCTTTTTTGTCATTGAATAAATGGTAACGGGAAGAGTCTGGAAGGTAGCACCCGAATTAAAATAGCTGATAACAAAATCATCAAGTGACAGTGTAAAAGCCATAATAAGACCTGAAATTATACCGGGAAGTATCTGAGGTATAATTACTTTCATAAATGACTTTACGGGCGGACAGCCCAAATCCAGAGCCGCATAGTAAATATTCTGATCCATTCCCTTAAGCTTAGGAAGAACGGAAAGCACAACATACGGAATGTTAAATGTGATATGGGAAATAAGAAGTGTTCCGAATCCCATTTCCATACCGTTAAAACGGGAAAGTATGAACACAAAAAGTATCATCATTGAAATAGCCGTAACAATTTCGGGATTTACAACAGGGATGTTATTGATACTTAAAAGTGCCGACTTTTTCCAGCCCCTCAGAGAATTGATACCTACTGCCGCAAGCGTTCCGATAAGGGTTGCAATAAGTGCCGATAAAACAGCTATTATTATTGAGTAATACAGGGACTGCAAAATAAGTTCATCCTGGAAAAGTTCAAAATACCATTGAAGTGAAAAGCCTTCAAACCTTGCACGGGATGTGCCTGAGTTAAAAGAAAAGAAAACAACAACAAGAATGGGCAGATACAAAAATGCCAGAATAAGAGCATTATATACCTTAAGGAATTTTTTCATATTCTGCCACCTCCCGAAGTTTTTGCATCTTTATCAAAGTGATTCATAAAGAAGGTTGCAACAAGAATAAGAATCATCAGCACCATTGAAAGTGCGGCGCCTATGTTATAGTTTACAACGCCCGAATTGCCGAGGAAATAGTCTTCAATAAGGTCACCTATAAGGAAATCCTTGCCGCCGCCGAGAATTCTTGAAATGATAAAAGTACTGATAGAAGGGATAAACACCATTGTGATACCCGAAATTATACCGGGAACACTTAAAGGAAGAATAACTCTCTTGAAAACGTGAAAACCGTTGGAACCCAGGTCCCTTGCAGCTTCAAGCAGAGAATTGTCTATCTTTGTAAGTGAAGTATAAATGGGAAGTATCATATATGGCAGGAAATTATAAACCATACCGAGAACAATGGCGCCGCGGTTATTTATCATCTGAAAACCGTCAAACTGACCGCCGAAAGCACCGAAAATACTCCTGAGAGCAGAATTTATAAGACCGTTGTTTTCAAGAATTGTCATCCACGAATATGTTCTTACAAGAAAGTTCATCCACATAGGAAGCATTATTATAAGAGTGGCATTACGCTGAATTTTTTCACTTGCTCTTGACATACTGTATGCAATGGGATATGCCAGAAGCAGGCATATGCAGGTTGCAATAAATGCAAGTTCGAGGGATAAAAACATAGTGGAACGGTAGGTATATATCCACTTTAAGTTTTCAAATGTAAATGTGCCGTCGGCATTTGTGAATGCATAGTACACAACAAGTGCCATGGGAACCAGCACAAAAACAACCATCCATGAAGAAAACGGAGCAAGAGTAGCTTTTTTATTTCCGATTGTTACTGACTTACTCATCGTCTGCGTCCTCCGTATCGACTCCTGCGTTAACATCGGACAATTCATCAAATTCATCCGAATAACTGGAGAAATCACCGAAGGTACCCGAATACTCGGATTTTTTCATAATATGAATAGCATCGGGCTCTATCAAAAGACCTATTTTGTCACCTACATACTGAATATCGGTAGACTGTATCATCCATAAAAAGCCTCCGATATCAACTATAATTTCGTAGTGAACACCCTTGAAAGTAACGGAAGTTACAATACCAGTAAGCATTCCTTTTTCAACAGGTACAACATCCACGTCTTCGGGACGCACAACAACGTCTACTGCTTCATTTTTACCGAATCCCGTATCAAGACAGTCAAAAACGTGACCTGAAAATTCAACAACCTTATCTTCTTTCATAATACCGTCTACAATATTACTTTCACCGATAAAGTCTGCAACAAAAGCGTTTTTGGGTTCGTTATATATATCTGTGGGAGAACCTATCTGCTGAATTTTACCGCTGTCCATAACAACTATGGTATCGGACATAGAAAGAGCCTCTTCCTGATCATGAGTAACATAAATAAAGGTAATATCAAGGCTTTGCTGTATCTTTTTAAGCTCCACCTGCATATCTTTTCTGAGCTTAAGATCAAGTGCACCTAAGGGCTCATCGAGCAAAAGAACCTTGGGGTCTACAGCAAGCGCACGAGCAATAGCAACTCTCTGCTGCTGTCCGCCTGAAAGAGAGTTGATATTTCTGTGTTCAAAGCCTTTAAGATTAACAAGAGAAAGCATTTCCGTAACTTTCTTTTCTATCTTATCTTTCGGCATCTTTTTAAGCTTCAGACCGAATGCGATATTCTCGGCAACATTAAGGTGCGGAAAAAGTGCATAACGCTGAAAAATGGTGTTAACCTCTCTTTTGTGAGGAGGAACACCATTGATTCTCTTGCCGTCGAAAATCACGTCTCCCCCGTCAGGCTCAAGAAAGCCCGCTATTATCCTGAGAGTGGTAGTTTTACCGCAGCCCGAAGGACCGAGAAAGGTAATAAACTCCTTATCACGGATGTAGAG
>JAZSRT010000092.1:0-12201 GCA_045538645.1 Acutalibacteraceae bacterium
TAGAACATTGAGAAGGTTATAAGGTCGTGATTGTACTTTCTTGAAAGACCGTCAAGCTCGGAATAACGAAGTATATCGTTCATCCAGCCCATATTCCACTTGAAGTTGAAGCCCAATCCGTCAACAGAAACGGGCTTTGTGACAAGAGGCCAGGCTGTGCTTTCCTCTGCGATCATAAGTGCATGGGGATAGTCTCTGAATATACTTTCGTTAAGATACTTTAAGAAAGCCACTGCCTCTAAATTTTCTCTTCCGCCGTAGATATTCGGTCTCCACTGACCGCCTTTTCTTCCGTAATCGAGATAGAGCATTGAAGCCACGGCATCGACTCTTAATCCGTCTATATGGTATTTATCAAAGAAAAATGCGGCACTTGAAGTAAGAAAACTGATAACCTCGTTTTTGCCGAAATCAAATATTCTTGTACCCCAGTCGGCGTGTTCTCTTTTCAGAGGGTCGGAATATTCATAACAGCAGCTGCCGTCAAATTCATACAGTCCGTGGGCATCCTTGGGGAAATGCGCAGGTACCCAGTCGAGTATCACACCGATACCGGCTGAGTGCAGCTTATCCACAAAATACATAAAATCGTGAGGTGTTCCGTAACGTGAAGTCACGGCAAAATACCCCGTGACCTGATATCCCCAGCTTCCGTCAAAGGGATGCTCAAGCACAGGCATAAGCTCAACGTGCGTATAAGACATTTCTTTAAGATAAGGCACAAGCTCATCCGCCAGAGCTTTGTAAGAATACGGTTCACCGTCGGGATATGTTTTCCACGACCCTGCGTGAAGCTCATAAATGTTTACGGGAGAAGCGTATACATCTGTTTTATAAAGCTTCTGCAAATACCCGTCATCGTGCCATACAAAACCTTCAAGGTCATATACCTTTGAAGCATTGGCAGGTCTTGTTTCCGAATGGAAGGCATAAGGGTCTGCCTTCATCCGCCTTACACCGTCAGAGCCGAGAACCGAATATTTGTAGCTGTCATACTGCTTTATTCCCAGAATCTCAGCTTCCCATATACCGTCGGCAATCTGCTGCATTTCGTTTGCCGAATCATTCCAGGAATTGAATTCCCCAACAACACTCACACTGCGTGCTTCGGGAGCCCACACTCTGAAAACTACTGCCTCATCGGTAAAATGTGAACCGAAAAATTCATATGCTCGGCAATTTCTGCCCTGTTTGAAAAGATAAACGGGAATATCTGATACATTCTCTTTTTTATTATTCAAGGACATTCACCCCCAAATGTAATTTTACCAAAAGTATCCCGGAATTTCAAGCAAAATTTTGACTATTTTGTTAGAAGGGCTGTTACAATTTTTTTCGACATTTTGTGCACATTGACGAAAAGCATTATCTGTTTGACATTATGTCTGTCAGGTGCTATACTTTTATTAATAATATTACGGAGGAAAATTATGAAAAAGAATATTAAAAGAGCACTTGCTCTCGTTCTTGCATTTATGATGCTCTTCGGCACATCCGCATTCGGTGCATCTGCAGACGAAGTAAAAAGAATCTCCTGCACTATGGTGGAAGACGGTGCAACAAGCAGAGGCTTTTCCTGGTACACCTATGAAAAAGGCGCTTCCGATCTTCAGATAGTAAAAACTTCCGAATTTGACGGAACTTTTGTAAACGCAAAAGCTTACACAGGTTCGGTTTCAACCTACAGAGATCAGTATATCCACAAGGTATATGTAAACGATCTGGAAGCAGGCACTTCCTACACATACAGAGTGGGCGATGCTTCAAAAAATCTCTGGGGCGAAACCTGCACAGTAACAACAGATAACGGCGACAGCAGCTTTTCTTTCATTACAATAGCAGACGTTCAGGCAAGCAGTGACGAAAATTTCGCACAGGCTGCCCTCACCCTCAAAGGTGCATTAAGCGTTGCTCCCGAAGCAGCATTCATTGCAAACCTCGGTGACTATGTAAATGACAATACAAATGACGAATGGGACTGGTATTTCAGCAACTTCGCATTTGCCAACAACAATTATACACAGGTTCCCGTTGCAGGCAACCACGACGGTAACATCACAAACAAGTTCAACACAAACTGCTTCAAGAATATGTTTGCTCTTGACGAAAGCGACAATCAGTCAATTGAAGGTGTTTACTATTCATTCGATTACGGCAATGCTCACATTGCAGTGCTTAATACAAATGATATGTATCCTATGACACAGGCTCAGAGAAACTGGCTTATCAACGATATGAAGCAGTCGGATGCAACCTGGAAGTTCATTATGATGCACCGTTCTCTTTATTCCGCAGGTAAGAACATCAACAAGCCCGACACGGTTATTATGAGAAATGTTCTTCTTCCCATAATTGATGAGCTTGATATTGATATGGTATATGCAGGTCACGACCATATGTATCTCAGAACAACTCAGGTTTACGGCGACAAGGCAGTTGAAAATGTTGAATACGTAACAGAAACCGTAAACGGTGAAAGTGTTACATTTGCAGTAAATCCCGAAGGAACTGTTTACACTCTTCCCTCAACAGCAGGTACAAAAAGATACGGCGTAAACGAAGATGCAATGAAGCCCATTCTTGAAGTTGCAGACAAAGCTTTCTCAACAAGCGATTGGGGCGGATGCTTCTGTGTAACAGAAATAGACGGCGGCAAGCTTATTTATAAAGCATATGTTGCAGATGACGAAACACAGGAAATTGAACTTGTTGACACATACGCTATTATGAAAACAGAAGGCGGCAGCGCAACAGATTCAACTCTCGATGAATCCCTCACTTCTTCAATCATCAACTACCCAATGAACCTTATCAAGGCAATCGTTGAGATGCTCGGCACATATATCAAAATGCTCTTTGATCTCATCGCAGGGTGATAAGAGTGCAAAGTGCAAAGTGCAAAACGCAAAACGAGGCATAAGATTTTTTCTGTAAAATGCCGACGGTATGTGCATTAGTAAGGGCATAAGCCCTCAGGTAATTTCAATATAGTATAATTTAAAGGCGAAAGAGTATTTTCATTAACACTCTTTCGCCTTATTATATATATCATTCTTTAAACTAAAGCCATTTTTTCTGCGTTTTGCGTTTTGCGTTTTGCACTTTGCGTTTTGCACTTATACAAAGAATATCGGGTTAGTAAAGCTATAAATCATATCCGGAATAGCTTCGCCCTTATCGTGCATACCCATCATTCCGCCTGCTATCTTTGCATAAACAGCCTTAACGGGAAGAGAATAAGTAAATCTTACATCTGCTCTTACAAAGCCCTTTCCGGGCACGGGGATTGTTTCTCTGATATTCTTATGTGCAGTTTTTGCAGTAAGCTCATAAATGACATTTTCATTATGATATACTCTTAATGTCTGCCCTGCTTTGAGCTTTTCAAGCTCGATATCAACAAAGTTTCTTTCACTCAATTCTACGGTCTCACCGGGCACTGCATCTCCGCTTGTGAGGAAAAGCTTCGGTGCCTTCGGGGAATTTGTTACAAAAACATTACCTCTTTTTATTGCGGCAAGCACATCTTCAAGGGAATTCGATTCGGCATAAACATATGTAGTGGGAACACAAAGAAGCTTTGTAACAACATAATCTCTGTGATAATCACTGCCACCGACAGCGGGAATAAATTCACCCTGCATTATTTTTGCCGCCCACCAATCAAGACAATAAACATTATCTGTGTGCATGGGAGAATTCCACACTTCAACGGAATCCATCTTAAATGTGTCACGGTCTACTCTCCACGAAAGCTTTCTGTCTAAGGGATGATTGACGCTGATATGTGCACCTGCGGCTCTTGCCTTGTCAACAAGCTCATAATAAGCTTTTTCATCAGCGGGACGGTCAATTCTTTCAAAAGGCAGGTTTTCACCGAAAATATTTACGTGCCCCAGGCCTCCCGATATCTCCATACCGGGAAAAATTGCAACGCCTCTGTGATCAAAGGCTTTCATTCCCGGAGTATTTACATTATGGTCGGTAATGAATGCAAAATCCATTCCCAGGTCAAAAAGCATATCATAAAGCTCTTCAGGCTTATACTGTCCGTCGCTGTTACAGGTATGAAGGTGACAATCACCTTTAAGCCAGTGTCTCTGTCTTTTCATAATAATACTCACTTTCTGTTATAAAGATAATTTTTATCGGAATTTTTTTGCAAAATCAAGGATTCCGTGCCGAGGTTCCGTAACAATTATACACTTCCCTTGCGCACTGCACAAAGGCTTCCATTGCTCTTGAGGGGTATCTTTTCTTTTTATATCCCATCGCAAGCTTTCTGCGGGTATTATCACCCGAAAGCTTATAAAATACACACTTTGAAGCACCGCGCTCGGCTTTTAAGAGATTGTCGGTAACAATGGTAATTCCCAAGCCCGCCCTTGTCATATTATAAGCGGTAAGAAGCTGATCGGGATAAATTTTGACCTTAGGAACAAAACCCGCATTTTCGCAAAGCTGCATGGTTCTTGTGTACATATCGTTTCCCTTTTTAAGCACAAGAAACTCTTCATTTGAAAAATCGTTGAGATCAACCGTAGGACAGTCTCTGTCAAGATAACGCTTATTTTTAACATCCTCATCAAGGAGCTTTTTATCGGCAAATCTTTCATTTATCGGAAAAGATGCAGGCACTGCAAGCAAAAGCGTTTCATCGGCAAGAGGATATGAAATGAAAAGCTCAGGGTCAAAATCGTGAGCCACAAGAATATCAACCTTTTCCTCCAGAAGCTGGTTTTTAAGGTCGTGGGAATGTGATTCCACAAGCTCAACCGTAATTCCGCTGTAGGTATTCATAAACTCAATGATAATATCGGGCAGTATAAAAGACGAAATAAAGTTCTCCCCGCTTACAATCACACTTCCGCTTTTCATATCCGACAGGTCATTAAGCTGATTAAGCATATTATGCTGAAGGGCACGCATCTTTTCTATAGACTCTATGCAAACCCTGCCTGCCTGAGTTAATGAAATGGGATTTGTACTGCGGTCAAATATGGTAATACCAAGCTGTTTTTCAACCTTTTTTACAGATGCCGACAAAGCAGGCTGTGAAACAAAAAGCTTCTTAGCCGCCCCCGAAAAACTGCGCTCAAGATATACCTCATACACATAATCCATACCGTCAAACACTAAAACCACCTCACAATAGCGCAAATCATAATTTATCAAACTGAAAGTTCGCTAAATTATTGAGATAATAGATAATAGAGAAAAGATAAAAGAAATGGAAGGCGTAAACGCCTTGTTCCGCTGCGCTCTATTTAAAATGCCGAGCGCAGGTCCCGATTTTATTATCTATTGTCTATTATTTTTTATCTTCATAATTTGTGGGGCTTGCAACCCTGCAAATTATGATTTGTTTTTATTATACAGGTGTTTTTGGGAAAATACAAGTAAAAACCATTGACACATTGCACATATTATGCAAAAAAAATTATAAGTTTTAAATTAATATAAATTTTATTTATATCCCCTATCCAATTTTTGTATTTGCTTCACTATGTAAAATATGATAGTATGATATGGACTAATAAGTTAGTATATTTTTAAGAAAGAGGTAAAACAAAATGAAGAAGTTTTTAGCAATCCTTCTCGCACTCACATTCTGTGTTACTTGCTTTGCTGCTTGCGGCGATACCGCCGAAGAAACAACAGCAGGTGACGAAGGCACCACAGCCGCAGCTGCTGATGTAGTTTACGGCGACACAACATTTGACAACATTAAAGTCGGCACAGGCGGCACAACAGGTACATACTATGCATTCGCAGGTGCTTCCACACAGGTTTTAACAACAGACACTTACAAGTTCGAAGTTGTTTCAACAGGCGGTTCTCAGGCTAACATCGAAGGCATTGACGACGGCGACTATCATATGGCTACTGTTCAGAACGACGTTATGAACTATGCTTATAACGGAACAAACGGCTTCGAAGCTCCCATCAACTCCTTCTCAGCTATCGCTTGCATCTATCCCGAAGTTTGCCAGCTTATCGCTACAGAAGCTTCAGGCATCAAGACAGTTGCTGACCTTAAGGGCAAAAACGTTGCTATCGGTGACGCTGGCTCAGGTGTTTTCTACAATGCAACTCAGATTCTTGCAGCTGCAGGTCTTGATTACGAAACAGACATCAATGCTACATATGCTTCCTTCTCAGACTCTGCAACAGCTCTTAAAGACGGTGCTATTGATGCTGCTTTCATCACAGCAGGTACTCCCACAACAGCTATTACAGAACTTGCAACAGGCACAAACGTTGTTGTTGTTGACCTCGGTGAAGAAGTTATCAACACTCTTATGAACGACTATCCCTTCTATACAAAGTATGAAATGACAAGCGAAGATTACGCTTTCGTTACAGAACCCGTAAACACAGTTGCTATCATGGCTACATACGTTGTTACTAACGAAATGAGCGAAGATCAGGCATACCAGATCACCAAGGATCTCTGGGAAAATGCTGATATAGCTACTTGCCACGCTAAGGCTGCTGAAATGGACATCAACACAACAGTTAACGGTATCGGTGATGTTCCCCTTCATCCCGGCGCACTCAAGTACTATGTTGAAAAAGGCATAGTTGAAGCAGCTGAAGATATTGACGAAACAACAGAAGCTGCAGCTGATGAAACAACAGAAGCAGTTGAAGACACAACAGCAGAAGAAACAACAGCAGAAGAAACAACCGCTGCTTAATTTCAGAATACTGAAAACAATCGGTTATATCCGTGCCGCAGTTTTACATTGCGGCACTTTCTTTTAAAAACTCAGGAAAGGGGAAAAAACAGTGAACGAAAATACTGCAAATGTCAATATCAACGAAGAAGTTGTTGACTCTGATAAAATAATGCAGGAATTCGACCGTGAAAGTAATACCAGAATTTTTACAGGTTGGAGAAAGCATATAATCACAGGGCTTCTTTGTTCATTCAGCGTATATATGATATCAATGGCGCTGCTTTTTCCGAATGCAACAAAATACACAAAGCTTACCACATTTATGGCTTTCATTCTTTTTATAGGCTATCTTATATTCCCTGCCTATAAAAAGCAGACTAAAAAATTAAACTACGTTCCCGTATATGATATATTCCTTGCCTTTGCAGGTGCGGCATCCTTCCTTTATTATACTTTCCAGCAGGAAGAAATAATCAAGATGTCCCGAAGAATAGGCACTCTTCAGATAGTAATTGCATTTATTGCAATAATTCTTCTGATAGAGCTTGTACGGCGAGCTGTAGGTCTGCCCATTATTTTTGTTGCAGGCGCGTTTATCGTATATGCCGCAATAAAAGCCTATACAGAAAATCCCGATAAGGCTCTCAGAAATCTTATGTACAGCCTTTTCTATGATGTAGCAAACGGCTTATTCTCAACTCCCGTATATGTATGTACAACATTTATCGTATTGTTTATTATTCTCGGTGCCCTGCTTGAAAAAACAGGTATCGGCACATTCTTTGTTGACCTTGCAAACTCTGTTGCCGGCGGCGCAGTAGGCGGTCCCGCAAAGGTTGCAGTTATTTCAAGTGCCCTCGAAGGTATGTATTCGGGTTCATCCGTTGCAAACACGGTAGGCAGCGGCTCAATTACAATTCCTTTGATGAAAAAAACAGGTTATAAACCTGAATTTGCAGCCGCAGTTGAAGCGGCAGCATCAACGGGCGGTCAGATAATGCCTCCCATAATGGGTGCGGCGGCTTTCCTTATGGCAGAAATCACGGGTGTTCCCTATGCCACAATTGCCGTAACAGCCATTCTTCCCGCGGCCCTTTATTTCACGGGAATATTCCTTATGATACACTTTGAAGCAAAGAAATTAGGTCTCAAAGGTCTTCCCAAAGAAGCTATTCCCAATTTCTTCAAGCTTATCGTAAGAAACGGCTATCTGCTTTTACCCATTATTATTCTTGTTATCTGTATGAATTATTTCAGTGCAGGTGTTTCGGCTTGCTTCGCAATACTTGCTTCCCTTATAGTAAGCCTTTTCCCCAAGGGAATAATAGAAAACATCATCAGCAGAAAAGCTACTGCCAAGGATATGGGCAGACTTGCCGTTTCACTTATCCCCGTAGCAATAACATTAGGCATATGGCTTCCCTTTGGTGCATCAATGATGACAAAGGCTGTTTTTGCAGGTATGATAAGCTGTGTTGTTATTTCTTTTATAACAAAAGAATATTCAACTCTCAATCCCGGAATTATTGTTGAATCACTTCATAACGGTGCAAAGAACACCATAGGTGTTGCCGTTGCCTGCGGTATGGCAGGACTTATTTCAGGTGTTGTTACAATGACAGCTCTCGGTCAGCTTCTTCTCAACACTCTTGTTCCCGTGGCTCAGAACAGTATGTTCTTAGCACTCTTCCTTACAATGCTTTGCTGTATCGTTCTCGGAATGGGTGTTCCCACAACTGCAAACTATGTTATTATGGCAACAATTACAGCTCCCATCCTTATCAGAATGGGCACCCCCGCACTTGCCGCCCATATGTTTGTCTTCTACTTCGGAATCGTGGCAGACATCACACCTCCCGTTGCCCTTGCAGCATATGCAGGCTCGGCTATAGCAAAGTCAAACCCCTTAAAAACAGGTGTCACGGCAACAAGACTTGCAATCGCCGCATTCATCATCCCCTATATGTTCGCATATAACCCCAAAATGCTGTTTATAGATGCAGGTGTGTTCGATGTTATCTCCATCATATTCACATCATTTATAGGCATTTACGCAGTTGCGGCAGGTATGGAAGGACATATGTTCACAAAGCTCCCCTGGTGGCAGAGAATACTCACCCTTGCAGGCGGCTTGTGTCTTATAGTTCCCGAAACAATTACCGATATAGTAGGTATTGCAGTGGTTGTACTTATTATTGTGATACAAATTATTTCGGAAAAGAAAACAAAGCTTCCCCCGCCCGAAACAGCAGAAATAAAAACCGCATAATCAAAACCGGCTCTTCTGACCCACCGTCGGAGGAGCTGTTTTTTACTTTATGGGAAATTCCTTCCTATAAAGTAAAAAAGATTATAAGTCCCTCAGAAACTCGCTTCGCGATTTCCTGAGATGGACAATACGAAATCGGTTCCCCGCGATGCGGCGAAGCCGCTTTCTTGTTCATATTCATTTAAGATATAAGTTTTCTTCATTATGATTTTGGCATACTCTTACATTGAAAAAAAGAACGGCTTCCCGAGGGAACCGTTCTTTTTTGATTATTCAGCAAGCTGATTATTCAGCAAGCTGATAAATTCTTACATAGTCAACATACATATCAACAACTTCGTCCTGACCTACACCTTCAAGATTAACTGCGTGAGGAAGCTCAAGAGAAACAATAACCTCTTCGGGATTTTCACATATTCCGTCACCGAAATCCGTACGTGTAGTTTCAACACCGTTTACATAGAAAATATATTCGTCCTCTGTCCACATCATACCGTAGGTATTGTATTCACTGTAGATATTGTTTCCTCTGAATGAACCGAGATTTCTTGAAAATATTGTATTCTCAGTTGAACCGCCGAGCCCGGAAAGATGCATAGCGGGAGTATAAGCATTCTCTTGTCCCGCACGGCCGTAGAAAGATTCACAAATATCAATTTCAACAGCACCTACACCGCCCTTTGAGGTTTCGGGATTATAAGAACCGTTGCCCTGAAGCCAGAAGGCAGACCAGAAGGCCTTTGAGGGGGCGCATATCATACGTATTTCAAAATAGCCTCTTGTATACCATTCCTTAAGACCTATAGCACCTGCATACCAGCCTTCGCCGTAGGGACCGTCTTCACGGTATTCACCGGTAATTTTAAGAGCACCATCGCTGACAGTTACCTGTTCAAGTGAGCCGATACCTGCTCTGCCTGCGCCCTCAGAGCGTGTCTTCCAGATATCCATATTGAGCTCATCGCCTTCAAATTCATCTTCAAATACAAGCTCATAGCCCGCAAGATCAAGCTCAGGTCCCCATGCATCAACAGCCTCACCTGTTGCAAGCATATTAAACATCTGAAAAATCATTGTAAATGTAGCAACGATACCTCTTGCTCCGCCGCCTCTTAAAAGGTCGCCCAGTCCGTCAAAAATATTCTGAAGTGCCCACTGTTCTCTGAAAACAAGTCCGAGCATTCTTGAAATAAGTTCTACCATACTAAATAGTCCTCCTTGAAAAATATTAATTTATTCTGCAAGCTGATAGATTCTTACATAATCAACCAACATTTCACAACCTTCAGATGTGCTGATTCCCTCAAATTTTGAAGCGGTAGGCACACAAAGAGAAACAATAACTTCTTCAGGATTTTCGCATATTCCGTCACCAAAATCCGTGCGGACAGTTTCAACTCCGTTAACATAGAAAATGTATTCTTCATCTGTCCACATCATACCGTAGGTATTATATTCGGAATAAATATTATTACCTCTGAAGGTGCCCAGATTTCTTGTAAAAATCGTGTTTTCTGTTGTACCGTTAAGTCCCGAAAGATGCATAGCGGGAGTATAGGCGTCATCCTTGCCTTTCATTCCGTAAAAGGCTTCACAGATATCAATTTCAACTGCACCGATACCGCCTTTTGAAACTTCGGGATTATATGCTCCGTCGCCCTGAAGCCAGAAAGCAGACCAGAATGCTTTTGAAGGAGCACAAATCATTTTAATTTCAAAATAACCTTTTGCATACCGTTCATTCAGTGCTATTGCACCGCCGTACCAGCCTTCGCCGAAGGCTCCGTCTGTAAGATATTCGCCGCTGATTTTAAGTTCACCGTTTTCAACACTTACCTGACCTGGTGCATAAAATCCTGCTCTTGATGCGCCTGTGCCTCTGTATTGCCATAAATCAAGGTTGAGTTCTTCACCTTCAAATTCATCTTCAAATACAAGCTCGTAGCCCGTAAGATCAAGCTCAGGTCCCCATGCATCAACAGCCTCACCTGCAGCCAGCATATTGAACATCTGAAAAATCATTGTAAATGTAGCAACGATACCTCTTGCACCGCCGCCTCTTAAAAGGTCGCCCAGTCCGTCAAAAATGTTCTGAAGTGCCCACTGTTCTCTGAAAACAAGTCCGAGCATTCTCGAAATAAGCTCTATCATAATGAATTCTCCTTATTATTTACTTCTCATTTCTGCAAGCTCTCTGTAGCTGATAAGCTTAATGCCGTGAGTTTTGAAGGCTGCGTGAGTTTCGGGATCCTTCATAACAAGATATTCCCAGTATCTTCTCTTCCATGTACCTGTGATTGATTTCATTTCATCCGTAGGCATTGCGGGATGCACATAGGTTTCGCATATACCCTCGGGAATTTTTATAAGATACTCAATGAAGTTATACTTGAATTCTTCATATGTTTCGCCTGTTTCGATATTTTCGGGGAATATAAGATAATCGGGCATAGGAACATTGTTCTTTTTGCCGAACATTCCCGACAATATACTTGCAACAGAGAAAAGCCACACGGGAGTGCCTTCGGGACACTGCTCTTTAAGAGGCTTTGAGAACATTCTGAAGGGATAACCCTTTTTGCCGCATACTGCGAGAGTTTTGGGAAGCATAAGAAGCTTGCCGTTCATGCCGTAAAGCGCACCCATATGACTGTCTATATGCGAGGGCTTCATACCCTTATTTTCACAGTATTCAATCTGTGCTATTGTTTCTTTAACAGCTTCGTCATATTCGCAGTTTGCTTCAAAATCTTCACTTTCGGGCCACATTCTGCCTTCGGGATTTTTAAGAGAAGGAAGGTCTGTCATAGGTCCCCAAGGGAAATTACTCTGCCACTCGTTTGTGTGGGTAAGATGCACACCGATTGCAAATTCGGGATGGTCAATTGAAAACTGAATGGCCTCATCCGCACCGGGACAGGGTGTCATAATAGTTGAAGAAAAAATGCTGCCCGACAAAAACAGATCCATAACAGCCTCGTTTGCACTGTGACAAAGCCCGAAATCATCGGCATTAATTATAAGAAACTTTTTCGCCATAATATATCTCCTTTTACACGTATAATTTATCAATTCTATAATACCAAAAGCCAAACACAAAGTCAAGATAATCATAATCTGTCGGGGAAAGGGGCGCAAAAATCACCATATTTGCCGCGCAGTAAATATAAGGGTGCGTTAGACTATCTTAATATGAATGAAATTTAGAAATTGATACTCACAGTAAGTTTAAATGCGCTTTGTCTTTTG
>JAZSRT010000069.1:0-6852 GCA_045538645.1 Acutalibacteraceae bacterium
GGGATTGTTATGCTTTTTAGGCTGGCGCAATTTGCGAACGCACGATAACCTATGCTTGTTACACTGTCGGGAATTGTTATGCTTGTGAGTTTGGTGCATCCATAGAACGCAGAACCGCCTATGCTTGTTACGCCGTCTGGGATTGTTATGCTTTTTAGGCTGGCGCAATTTGCGAACGCACGATAACCTATGCTTGTTACACTGTCGGGAATTGTTATGCTTGTGAGTTTGGTGCAATAACTGAACGCATCTTCGCCTATGCTTGTTACACTGTCGGGAATTGTTATGCTTGTGAGTTTGGTGCGTCCATAGAACGCAGAACCGCCTATGCTTGTTACGCCGTCGGGGATAACAATATCTCCTTCAATCAAAACTCCGTTGATATAAAGATTAATTGCATAATACATAGGATTATAATCTGCTGGTTCAATTTCGTACCATCCTGCCAAATCACCTGTATAATAAACATCTTTGAGACCAGAGCAGTAGTAGAACGCATATTCGCCTATGCTTGTTACACCACTACCGATTGTTATTCTTGTGAGACCAGAGCAGTAGTAGAACGCATATTCGCCTATGCTTGTTACGCTGTTACTGATTTTTACTGTTTCGATATATGACCGATATGAATACCACGGAACGGATGAATCCGATATCCAATCATACATTTCACCTGAACCATTTATATTAAGTACACCTGTATCCGTATCAAGAGTCCATGTAAGATTATCACCGCAAGTACCGCTGTAAGTTGCCGCAGAAGCCTTGGGTGTAAAGAGATTGAATTCGGGCAAGTCAAGCCCAACCAATCCCGAAAGCGGCGCCGAACCGAACACCATGATAACACACAAAACTGTCGCAAGAATCTTCTTAAACATTTTCATTTGTTTTTCCTCCGTTCTGAATTTCAGATTCTATTCTTTCTATTGCTTTATGATAAAAACGTTCATATTCCCCATCAAAAGGAATATCGTCAACGATAACAACGTTATATGACCGAAGCAAAGCCTCTTTTGCCTTGCCGAGCGGATGTTTTTTATCCTTCGGAACATAAAAATATATTTTCGTATCAGGAAAGTTTCGCTTTTTGCAGCAAATCAGCCACCAGATATCAGCTTCACTTAAATCAAGCCCGAATCCGAGAATATGCACGTTCTTCGCCAGAAACGAATCAACCCAGCTTTGTTCCGTTATTTCCAAACCTTGTTTTTTTAACGTTTTATATCGTTTGATAAACCCTGATGTATATGTCTGAATTTCGCTGAGCAACTTTCCGTAATAATAATTGCCCATTATTACCGTTGACGGAGCTGTTATGTCGCCGTGAATATGCCATATCTTCTTATCGGAATTCTCAGGCTGATAATATCTGAACAAACCGAATTTATCTTCTTTGCCCTTACAGCCTTTGGTAAATTTGCGAATCTTTCTGTAACTGTAAAGAGATGGTTTGATTCCCGATATCTGTTCAAGTTCAAAAGTGTAATTCGCCGTTATAATATTCTCAATCGGCAAATCAAAGATTCGTCTTATCAATTCAGACTGCCTGTCAGAATTAACAAAATTCATATCCTTCGATATAAATTGCATAGCCTTGTCAACTCTGTCACCTGACAAAGCAACAACCTTCATCGGAAACGGCAAGTGTTCAACGTCATCAGCGGTCAGGCTTGATTCATATTCCTTGAAATCTTCTCAACAAGATTATTCCACGAATCGCCGTTAAACGCTCTGTTTATCCCGTTACCGAGAAACAAAACATCTTGCATTAAATCACATCCTGTTAAAAAAAGTAGACTTTATTTAACAATCATTTTTCTTGTATATAATTATAGTATAGCACTTTGACTTGTAAAAGTCTACCGCAGGCACATGCTCTGCAAGTCAAATTTTCACCCTGTAATTTGTACATATTCAACAACCCTCCGAAATGTTTTGATTTAATCTTAACACTTCGGAGGTTTTTGCTATCTTTTTTCATCTGATAAAAGTTAATTTCAGGAGTACATTCACACCCGAAAATCAACCTTGAATTTTTAGAGGGTAGGTAATGTGACATACTTTAGCAAAGAACACTTTTTGAATTTCCGCTTTTCAAAGCAAAAGTGTTCTGCAAAAACGCAGGGGAGGTCAGGCTGAGTTTTTGCAGAAATCGAGTTTTTCGCTAACACAATAAATACCGTCAACTGACTTGATTTTTCTGAAAGGTTCCTCTATACAGTTAATCTGTACCCACTTTTGCAAAAACCTCATTTTCCAATTATGCCGATTTACAATTCGTTCATAATTTTTCTCGTCGGTTTTTTACCGCTTGTTGGTGAATTTCTTCCCCAAACCCCTAACAAAAATCGGAGAGAAAATTTAAATCTTCTCTCCGAGCTGCGCCCATTGGGCTTAATAATAGTTTAAAAAAGCTGGATACTGGCTTTATCATCCATCTTATGTTTTTCAGTACGGCGTAGTAACCGCTCGTGAGTAGGAGTAAACACGTTTAGAGCAAGAAGGAAGTAAAGGTTATTATCATACAAATAATATTTTACATCAACGATTGTGGCTTTTATTGATTCTTCTCTTTGCTTTTATGGTTGAATAGTAAATTCCATACTTTTGCTTTTGCTTATCAACTTTACATCTGAATATGATTTGAAATATATGCAATTAGACTCATTTTTTAACAAGAATTTTTGCTCATATACATTTTGAAAACAGTCAAAATATCTTAACGTCAATATTAAATCGTCTTTCATGGAAATGCTATTATCAATTCCAATATGCAAAAACAGTTCATCATCTTTTTTTACAGACAATGCTTTTTCATCAGGGTATTCTTTTCCATTTTTGCTTATCGAAAGCTTGACTTGGTGTGCAGTATTGTTGCCACAATTAACAACAGAAATAAGTCTGTTAAGTTGGCTTCCTTCAATCCCAGGAATCTTATCATATGGGATCCAATATGTGCCTGTAGAATTAACAAAAAAACCGTGTGTTTTAAGATAATCGAGAAATACAATGTTTGGGTTCTGTGCTGATGTTCTTACATTTGGATTTATAGTTATATTGAAGAATTATAAAAACAACTTAATATAAACAAAAGCCAAGCTATACAGTTGAGTTTTAGGTCAACTTGTATGGCTTTGATTTTACAATGTTATCTCAAATCAGATAACGGAGTATAATCTGTATTGTTTCGCAGATATTCTTCCATCTTATCGCTGAGCAGTAATCTGACACAACTCATAGGCTCGTTGTAGATAAGAAAGTCAAGTTCTGATGTTTCGTACATATTGTTTGCATATTCGTTTTCAACGGCAATGCAGTCGATTGATACCATTGAGCCATCGGCAAGTTTAACTTCAACACAAGCGGTGTTGATATTAAATTCACAAGAAATAATGCTATTAATCATAAATAAAAAAACTCCTTTTAATAGTTTGGAAAACGTAGAAAAAGTAGGCTTTGGAATCGTTGATATATAAGGGTTTGAAAGTGCGGTAATCGAGGGGTACGTATAGTTTGACCTGTAACCCCGATTTTGCGGTTACTTTTTCCACATAACGAACTTTAAGGTTGCAAAAATCAAGTGATAAAAAACACTTTCATTACAGTTAAAAATTAACCAAATAGAGCTTCTGAAACCGTTGTATATCAACGGCCTCAGAGTGCGGTAATTAAGGGGTGCGTATAGTTTGACCTGTAACCCTACTTTTGCGTATAATGCCCATTACGGGCGAAATTTTAAGTTGCAGAAAATCAGGTGTTTTCAACTGCTCAGGATTATTTGACAAATAAATTTAAAATGGTTTAAAATATAGATGAGGATTTTTGTGATCGATATTTCATAGAATTTTCTCCTTTTTCTATGAAAGGAGCGCAAAACCAATTTGACGTCAGAAAAATCAAACAGCGGCATGGAAATTCCCGATTATGCGATTGAAAGAATTGCACGGTGCTTACTTCCGATAATGCAGGAATATTTTGAAAGCGAGGAAGGACAGCGGGAACTCAGGGAATATGAACAGACTGCTGAAGAATGAGTAAGACAGCTGCAGGCGAGACGGAAGTCCCGCCTGCTTTTTTGTTACAACCTCAAAAACTGTTATCCTGGATAAAAATAAAAAATCCGAACCCATTGCCGATTGGCATTAAGTTCGGATTTCTCCAATGTGTAAGTAGTGACTTATTTTAATACAAAATGCGTTCCCTTATGCTGCATCGTTAAAAAGTACAGGGGTACGCATTTCGCATTAGCACAAGGGCTTACACACGTTATTTTTCTTGTCTGAAGCGTCTCATGGCTTTTAGACAATATATATGATTTATCACTATTTTTTCATTGTTGCAAACTGTACGTTGACAGGATATTGATCCGGGTGGTATCATAGATATGACTCTGATAACGGAGGGGTTGAGAAACATGCATGAAGTGAAATCAACGCTCAAGCGGCTTGCGCTATACTATCTGCTTCTGGCGGTCAACATTATACCTTGTGCAAGCATCCTTCCCGACCGGTTTCCGACGCGGAACGTTTCATCGATCTATCTGCTGTTCCTATCTGTGTGTTTGGTTTTGTACTATGCTTACAGACTGCCGAGGGCGGGCGGATTGTCGGTCATAATGAAATCGCTTTCATGTATGGCTTTACTTCTTATTCTGCTGCGCGGCATCAAATACAGCGTATTTGCCGGCGTGGACGTGCTGGCGCGCCATACATGGTATCTGTATTATGTGCCGATGCTTCTGATCCCTCTTTTTTTCTTCTATATTGCTCTGCTTATCTCGCCGAAGGATGAGTTGAGGATTTTAAAAAAATGGTATTGGATCGGTGCGGTTACCGTTGTAATGATTCTGCTGGTGCTTACAAATGATCTGCATCAGCAGGTATTCCTCTTTCAGCCGGGATATGCCGGCTGGGACGGGCAATATTCCTACGGATGGCTGATTTATATCATTACCGCATGGCAGTATTCGCTATATCTGGCAGCTGTTTTTGTTCTTGGTTTTAAATGCAGTATAAGCAGCGCGAAAAAGTACGCATGGCTGACCGTTATTCCGTTTGTCATCGGGATTGCCGAGAGCATTCTGCTGGCAACTGAAAAAATGCCAAAGCTCAACGGCACATATATCATCGAGCTGCCGGAAACACTGATTTTTATGGTGGCAGGTATACTGGAATGTTGTATACAGCTTGGTATGATTCCGACTAACAAGGGATACGTAAAGCTGTTTCAGACCTTTCCCATCCGTGCGCAGATCACAGACAGCAAAGGCAAAACGGTCTATGCCTCCGGTTCTGCCATCGAGTTGACCGTGGAGCAGTTCGACGCGCCCGACGGCGCAAGGATCGGTGCGCATACCGTCCTGCACAAAATGGAGCTGCCGGGCGGATTCGGCTTCTGGCAGGATGATTTGACCGAGCTTGACCGATTAAACGAAGAACTCGAAGGGGCAAAGGAAGCCCTTTCGCAGGAAGCGGAGCTGATCCGCCTGCAAAACGAGCTTACGGAAAAGCAGGCGAAAATCGAACAGCGCACGGCGCTGTATGATACAATTGCCAAGCACACACAGAGGCAGTCCCGTGCAATCTCGCGCCTGGCGGAAGCTGCGCGCGCATCCTCCGACGCGGCAGTTCGGGAGACGTGCTGCCGGCAGATCACCCTGTTCGGCGCGTTCATCAAGCGATACGCGAACCTTATGCTGCTATCTGACAAGTGTCAAACGATCGAGGCGGGCGAACTGGCCGTTTCCTTCTCAGAGGTATTGCGCTATTTGAATTTTTCCGGCATACCGGCGGAGCTTATCAACACGTCTGACGGCGAAATTTCCGTCAAAGCAGCCCTTGCGGTGTTTGAGACGTTCGGTATGCTTCTTGAAGCAAATATTAAAGTTCTGCGCGGAGTGTTCGTCAACCTTTCATCAAGTGAAACAGCGGTGTGCAAGCTGACGATGGAACATCTGTCAGTTTCTGTTGCCGACGGTATGCGTCTGATATTGAAACGTGCAAACATACAAACCGATATCCTGCAAGAGGATGATGTAACATATATTTGCTTCACTCTGCCCGGAAGGGGGTGCGAAGCATGACGGCATTTTATATGCTTACAGAACTTTTCCGGTCGTTATTTTCGCTTTGGGCGTTGCTGTTGTGCCTGATCTGTATCTTTGGGATCGTACTGGCGATAAGTCACAGGAGATACCGCCTTGCCGCTTTTTCTATGCTTCACTTTATGAGCACATATTTTCTGTGGCAGGTACTGTTCGACATTCACCTTGTCGGCGGCACAAATCAGATTGCCGCCGTCAGCAGAAAGCTTGGCAGCCTTCCGTGGCTGTGCTGGCTGGCGGCGTTTTTCGTTCTCACAGCGGCGGCTGTGATCTTGTTTCTCGTCATTCTGCGCTGCGGAAAACGAAGCATCACACCGGCTGCAGTAAAGCGCCTGCTGGATCAGATGCCTTGCGGCGTATGCTGCTGGCACGACAGCGGACGGGTGCTGTTCTCGAATATCTGCATGAACCGTCTGTGCGTCTGCCTGACGGGCAGTCATCTGCTCAACGGAAATCATTTTTACAACAAAATCAAAGATAAAATCTTGACTGTCGATGGAGAGGTGTGGCGTTTTGTCTGTCGTGACATCGCTTTCGGGGGCGAAACGCTTCACGAAATGATTGCATCAGATATTACTGCGGAGTATGCCAAAACGCAGGCTCTTGAGCAGGATAAGGCGGAGCTTTCACGGCTGAAGGGTGAGTTGCAAGCTTATAGTATGCGCATCGAAGATACGGTTCGGCAACAGGAAATTTTGCAGGCAAAGGTCAGTATCCATGACGAAATGAACCGGCTGATGCTTTCCACC
>JAZSRT010000040.1:0-11057 GCA_045538645.1 Acutalibacteraceae bacterium
CTGATTTAATATAGGTCTTGGCATAATACCTCCGGAAATCATAATTTGCAGGGCGAAAGCCCTTCAAATTATGATAATGAAATTCACACTTTCGTGTGAGTGAAATATTGCTTCGCAATGTGAAATATGAACTTCGTTCATATGAAATATTTGCTTCGCAAATGTTTCGGGACCTGTGGTCGGCATTTTATAAGTGCAGAATGCAGAGTGCAGAACGCAGAACGAAAACACATAAAGTTTCAGCAATACACCGCAGGTGTATTTCACTATCATCATATGCAGGGCTTGCAGCCCTGCATATGATGATTTAGACCAGAACTTTTCTTGTTTTCGGGCCTGATTTTTTGTGTAGAAGCTCTTCGCCGCCTATGGGTTTGCCTGAGGCGGGGACGGCTCTTTCTTTGCCCCAATCGCGAATGGCTTCAATCTTTTCGGGGCTTGTCTGAGAAAGGGGTACCACGTTATTAAAGGCACTTAGCATATTTTCTTCGTTGAGAACAAAGCTGCTGTTTGCTATGGAACGGTATGCAAGGTCTCTGACCGTTGATTCAAGGTCTGCACCCGTAAATCCGTCTGTGAGGGCTACTATTTTATCGGCAACTGCGCCCGAAAAATTAAGCTTGAGATATTTTCTCATATAAAGTGAAAGAATATCTCTTCTTTCATCTGCCGTGGGAAGGTCAACAAAGAAAAGCTCGTCAAAGCGTCCTCTTCGTAAAAGCTCCGAAGGAAGCATTGAAACATCATTTGCCGTTGCAACAACAAATACCTGCTTTTTGCATTCCTGAAGCCAGAACAAAAACTGACCTACCATTCTTGTGGACACACCGCCGTCATTGGATGTGCCTGCACCTGAAAGACCTTTTTCTATTTCATCTATCCACAAAATACAGGGAGAAACATTCTCTGCCGTGGTAAGTGCATCCTTTAACTGCTGTTCGGACTGACCTACAAAGCTGCCCTGAACGGTGGCAAAATCAAGTCGGTACAAAGGAAGCTTCCAGTTTGCGGAAATAGATTTTGCCGACAGGGACTTACCGCAGCCGGGCACACCTACAAGAAGTATACCTCTGGGTGGCTGAAGCCCCTTTGATTTTAATATGTCGCGCTTTTCGGGAGTGAGAAGCTCCTTTTTTTCGTCAAGCCATTTTCTTAATCCCGCAAGACCGCCTACATCCTTTACGCTCTCGTCAACATCTATCTTTTCAAGACCCGAGATATCAGAAAACAATCTGTCTTTGGCATAGCGTATCTCATCCATATCGGATTTTTTTATACATTTATTGGCAATAAGTGCGGCGATAACATTTTCGGCTTCTATACGTGTTACACCCGAAAGTGTTGAGGCGGCTTCACGGATATCCGAATTATCCCATTCTATAGGAATTTCAGAACGGTAATCGTCTATATATTCTTTGATTATGGAATACATTTCGTCTTCATTGGGAAGGTCGATTTTTATTACCATTCCCTGCCTCTGAAGCTGATTCCATACAGAGTTATTTGTAAGAACGATAACCACACCGCCTGTTTCGTTGGCAAGTGTAACAAGGTCAAGAATCTGCCTTGAATCTCCGTTATCGGTGCTGATATCGGGGATTTCGGTAAGCACAAGTGTCATATACTGCTTACGTGCCATCTGTTCACTCATAAAATCAATTGCACCGTAAACAGATTTATCGTCATTTATCACTTTATCGGTAGAAAGGTCATAAAGACCCTTTGAGAGTGTGTGAACATAAAAAGGTAACGAGAGTTCTGCTGATATGTCTTTAAGAATATCAAGAGTTCTTGCCCTTTCAATTGTATTTATGGCAATAAAAGGAATACGGGCAATGGAATACCTTTTCAGTAACTCTTTGCTTTTGGCTACGTCACTCATATTTTATTATCCTTTCAAAAAGAGTTGACTTTGTTGTTACGCACAATGCTTGAAAGCTTTCCCGTGCGGTCTTTTTTTGCAGAATCCTCAAGAGAATTCTGAATATTATCAGCCTGCTCACGTACAAGGCTGTAATACTGAGCACGGTCTTTTTCGGGGATGCAGGGCAGGTTTATTGCCTTTGCAAGAAAACACATTTCCTTGCGCAGGCTTATAAGCGCCCCCACAATAACTCTTTCCTGACCGTAGGCTCGGCTCATTTCCTTCTGGAATCTGTCTGTTGCCGCATTCATTCTGAAATTGATTACATCCGTAAGCTTTTTTGTGAATCTTTCGGCAACACCTGTCTGCCAGTCTATAGTCCCCTTAAGCATTGCATCAAGCACAGCTTCGTCATCTGTTTTTGCTTTCAGCATATCAAGAATGTCCACCCACTGAGAATAGGTTGCAGGAGGGGTAATACGGGAAGACATCATCAGCTTCTGTGCCTCCTTACCATTACCTGAGGCGGTTCAAGGCTCCACTCGGGAAGGCCTGTTGCAAAAGCAAAATCTTCTTCGGTATATGCCTTTCTGGCTTTCTTTTCTTCTGCTGCAGGCTCTGCTTTCTCAGCTTCTTCTTTATTTTCTTCAACTGAACCGAACGCGGGAGCTGCTGTTTTTTCGAGAGGCTTAATTTTCGGAGACTGTATTATTGTTGAATCAAGCTCTGCCGCATCCGCAAAATCCGAAGCTTCTGAAAATGCAGGAGTGTTATTTTCTTCAGAAGCGGCAAATGCGGGAGCTGATTCTTCAGCCGCATCAAATGCCATAGCTGCCTCAGCTTCATTTTTATCGTCGGGAGATAATGTTATCTCCGTATACTCGGCAGTATCAAAAGCGGGGGTATTATCGGCGGGAGCTTGTGCTTCATCAAAAGCGGGAGCTTCTTTAGCTTCAACTGTCTCTATTTTTTTGCCGCAGCTGATACAGAATTTGCTTTCTCTGTCATTTTCATAACCGCAGTAAATGCAATAAACAGTGTTTTTTATATTTCCGGAATTATTCATAATTTACATCCTCCTGTTATCTGCCGACATTTATACGGCGGTTGCTGTCTGAAAGCTTTCTTACATACTGTTCGGGGCTTATCTGTTCAAGGAAGTCTTTGACATTACGGCTTTCGGCATCCTTTTCACTGAACTGAGCACGGAAATCAACAACCTCTGCAAGTGTGGCAAGGATAATCTGCGAACCGTTTTGTATCTTTATGTTATACTGTTCGTCTATCTGCTGACGCTGAGAATCTACCTTTTTCTTTTTGGAGAAGTGGTTTATTACAAGCGCAATACCTGCAACTACGGCAATGAGACCTAAGAAAATCTGACCGAATACACAGGCAAGAACACCTATAACGGCAATTGCGATACCGCCGAAAAGGCTGAACTTATCAAATCCTGAAAGAACGCATTTTGAAAGTGCATCTGCTCTTTCCTGATTCATCTGAGCGTGGAATCTGCCTAAAAGCTCCTGCTCGTTTCGTCCGTCTGTTGTAATATCGTTAAAGGTATCAACATTTATGGCTATTTCATTGGGTATCTTCATACGGTTCTGAGCTACAACATCATCGTATGCGGTACCAATCCAATCTTTTGAAAGCGCAATTGCAAATTTCTGTGTAGAAACACTTGCGTGTGAGCTTTCGGGCTTCATAGCGGCATCTGTGAGAAGCTGTGTAAAATCTTTATGTACTTCAAATGCACTTTCTTCAAGTGCCATATTTTTCTTTGCTCTGTCCTCATCACCTTCAAAATCAACAACGAACTGATGATATTTTTCTTCTTTTCTTAAAGGAAGCTCCTCATCGTCAAAATCCGTAACAAGGCTTGTGAGAATATCGTCAAGCTGTTCTTTGAGGGTATCGGTTGAATCCTGCTGTTCAAATATATTAATGAAATATCCGAGTATCTCTGCGTGAAGGTTGGCACCTTCCATAATATCCGCAAGCACGGGCCAGGTGCGGCTGTATTTACGAAGATATATATAATCGTTTGCGGGCAGAGGCTTTCTTTTAAGGTTAATAGCATCCGACCACTGTGAAATCTGCTGTTCAACAAAACCGGGCTTATCAGAAAGCTTGTCCATCCATTCACCCATCTGCTTTGAAATAACACCCTCTGAGTCTGCACCTAAAAGTCCGCTTGCAAATGCGTCAAGAATTATAACTGTTTTTCTGTCAAGCTGTTCTTCATCCTGATTTGCAAGATAACGCTGTGTCCATTTAAGGGATGCCTGTTTACGGTCTGCACGTCTGCATACAAGGGCAAAGAAAAGGGATGTTTTTTCATCATTACGCTTGATGCCTTCCCTGAGGGCTCTTTCTGCAAGCTCGGGCTGGTCATTTATCCAGGCTGCAAGTGCAACAAGACAGGGGGAAAGCCAATAACCGGGCGTTGCAAGCATAAGCTCTTCGGTAACATTGCTGATAGTTTCTTTTTTAACAATACCAAGATCATTTGCCTGAAGAATACCTGTTGTATGGTCTCTTACTTCATCGTATCTGCCGAAGCGCTTTTCCATTTCCTGTCTTATCTGAATAAGACGCTGCTGTGAATTGGATTTTGAATTAGCCTTTACCTGAAGGTCAACAAAGGCATAAAAATCTCTTGCAAGTGCACCTATCTCATTATATACAACCTTAACATTCTCATTTACAGTGTCAATATCCGACTCAAGCGCACCGATTGCACCGTTTATTGCTTTAAGATTCCTTTCGATATAACTCAGATTAGCCGCACTGATAACATATTGGTCTGCCATAAATTTCTCCTCTTTTCCGTAAGTATAATATCCCGGGACAAAGCCCTGAGCGCTGAAAAGCAGTAATCACCTCAGCAAGAATAAATATTCCAAAAAAGCATAATATTTTGCAACATTATTCATAAAATTTATTATAATTTATATAACATTTTTTGTCAATATTATATCCCCCGCAAAAGGAAAAGAATAAGTGCAGAGTGCAGAACGCAGAACGCAGAACGCAAAACGCAAAACGCAAAACGTTGGGATGCGGGAGGGAGTATAATATGGAGAGGCGAAGGACTTTTTATGACTGCTTATCTCACTTCATATTCAGTATACAGGAAGAAAGCTATGTTTTGTAATTTTACTTTTACCCAACAAAAAAAACAGGGCGACGTTGAAAACGAGCCCACACAGGGCGATGTTGAAAACGAGCCCCACAGGGCGATGTTGCAAACGAGCCCGCAGAAGAAGCTATGTTTACATCGCAATTAGCCAAGAACATGGGAGAGACAGTTCAGAAATGTTCAGATTTTGCGGTAGTGCGCCGTTTTGGAAAAACGGATGCAATACCGTGAAATGTGGGCATTTATGAACTGTCCGACCTTTACTTCCCTGACAAACAAACCAAAAAAACCAAAATTCGTTGGGCGAAGCCCGACGAACCTTCACCGGCAAACTTCCCTTGAGCCCCGCAGTAGCAAGTGGCGCAAAAATTGCCCTATTTGTTGTCCCCGACGATGGCAAGGCGTACATTGGTACTCCGAATCGTCGGGGACAAAGCACAACTCAGTAAAAAAAGAGCAAAAAAAGTATCCTAAATATCACACTGTGATACTCAAGGATACCTTTATATTTATTTGTGCGCCAAATAGGGTGATTTTTGCGTCACTTGCGGCTTTACCAGTCGAAGCTGTGGTATTCGAGGAAGTCTACTATTGTTCCGCTTGCTTTTATATTATTTGTCTGGAACAGTATAAGGTCAAGATTCATAACGATATCAATATCCATTATCAGCTTATGCTTAAGACTTGTCATTCTTGAGGTTTCTTTGTCTATGATACAGGTAATTTCACAATTTGTGTAATTGATATCAAACTTATAGGAATTCATATCAAGCACAACAAGATATTCTTCTATAGGCCCTGAAAGCGCATCTCTGTCTATGGGGTTCATAATATCTGCAAAGGGGCTTGTTTCGGGGTCGGGATTAAGAATATCATCAAAGACAATAACGATTTTGTAGGTAGCTCCGTCCGAATAACAGGTTGCCGATTTAACTATTGACATATCCGTAAGCTCACATCCCACATCTTTATTAAAAAGCGGGAAGGTTTGTCTTACGGCAATATCATCGTGTGCCATAATGCTTATTATTGCTTCTTCATCACCTGATTCTTTAAGCACTTCTGTAGCAACAAGGTTAAGTATTCTGTCTAAAAGCTGAATGCTTCCGTCACCGCCCGTAACGTCGGATACTTCGTGATGCTCGCTTCTGACGTAACCGGGTGCTCTTATTTTTACATCGGATGTTGCACGTTTATAAAACTCAATAACATCCGCAGCAGACATAGCAAGAGCCTGATAGGAAGTATCTACCTGTATTCCGCCTGACGGGTTAGTGTTATTCTGCTGAGTGGTGGCAACATCGGGAATAATAAGCGGATCATTACCGGAATTCCCTTCATCATCCAGCACTATTGTGGTGGTTCTGACATCTTCCCCCTCACCTTTTTTCTTAATACTTATTTCATATCCGCAGGAAGCAAGAGAAAGAACCAAAAGAGACAATGCAACAAAAACGGCTGTAATCTTCTTAATGCTCATAATAAAACACAACCTCAATAAAAAAATAACCGGAAAGAATTTTCTTCCCGATTATTATATCATATTATTTTTCAGCAATCAAGAAAAATAAGTAACTTATTGTCTTTTTGCTTTTCCGTTATCACGGTAATACTGTGTGTGGGTAATGGGGTGTTTAGTTGTTGCCCAGATTTCATCGGCAACGCTCTGCCACTCGTAGGCAAACTCGTCACAGCGAGAGCAGAGAGTGTCAACATCCTCTTCTACAATAAGGTTTGTTGATTTTGCGCCTGTCTTTTTAATAATTTCCCTGAGCTTATCGGGATTTTCAAGCATGGGACAGGGACGAAGGTGGTTATCGTTAAAGGGCTGTCCCTTTCTGTATTCCATAAACAAGGGGTTCTGCAAAGCTTCAAGCACTGTATGTGTACGGATGTTTGAATCGGAATAATGAATAAATACACAAGGCTCTATGTCACCTGCAGAATTTACGTGGAAGTAGTTTCTGCCGCCTGCGATACAGCCGCCTACAAATTCGCCGTCATCCTGGAAATCGATAACAAACATAGGCTTGCCTGTTTTGGAATTTCTCATTTTGCGAAGCCAGAAATACATAAACTTTCTCTGTGCGGGTGTGGGGATAAGCTCCTTATCCGCACCGTGACCTACGGGCATATAATTGAAATACCAGGCATATTTAACACCGCTTTCAATCATCAGGTCAACAAACTCGTCACTTGTTACGTAATCAACATTCTGTCTTGTATAACAAACGGAAATACCGAAAAGGCACTTGTGCTTTCTGAGTGTTGCCATAGCCTCCATAGTTCTCTTGTAAGCACCCTCACCTCTTCTGAAATCGTTGCTTTCTTCGGTGCCTTCAATGCTTAATGCGAATGCAAGATTGCCCACTCTTTTTACTTCTTCGCAGAACTTATCATCAATAAGAGTGCCGTTGGTGTATGCCATAAAAGCACAGTCTGCGTGTTCTTCGCAAAGACGGATGATATCATCCTTTCTTATAAGAGGCTCACCGCCCGTGAACATATAAAAATGAGTACCGAGTTCCTTTGCCTGAGAAACAACAGAATTCATTTCATCATAAGTAAGATTCTGTCTGTGACCGTATTCGGCAGCCCAACAGCCTTTACATTTGAGATTGCAGGCACTTGTGGGGTCTATAAGAATCTGAAAAGGAATATTACAGTTATACTTTTCTCTGTTTGCTCTTACTTCCTTTGTGCCGAAATAACCGGCTTCAATACCGAGGGAGAGAAGCATATGCTTGAGCATTCCCCTGTCTACATCATTAAGAATGCTTCTTGCAAGCTTTGTATAGATATTGTCGGGGTCCTGTGCGCCCGCCTTAAGCTTTTTGAAGTTTTCGGGGGGAAACATATTTCCGATAAGCTTTTCGGCAAAATCAAGAATATTTGAAAAGCCCTCTTCGGGTCTTTTATCAATATATTTAAGTACACCGTCAAGTGCAACGCTTGCGGCAGAGGTTACAACTTTCTTTTTAACTGACATATACACACTCCGTTCAGAATTGAAAACATATTATATAAAAGCCATATACAAATCCGAATTATTGCAGACTATATAATACAACACAAAAAACGCCTTTTCAAGTGCTTGTAAAAATTAGACTTGTTTATGTAAATTTTGTATGATACTATTTATACGGTTTTATGATAAGATATAAATGTTAAATTAACCTTATTTATTTAAGAAAGTGAATGTACATAATGAAATCAAAATTTATTTTGCTTTTTTCAACGGTTCTTTTTCTCACCTTTACATTTATCCCCTCGGTAAGTGCTGAAGAAAAAAACGGATCAAGAACGGAAAATTCAATACAGCAGCTGAATGATATCTCAGGCGGTATCATAGGTGTTTCGGATAAAGGCGAATGGGACGAATTCCCCGAAAATTCCCTTCCCGCAATAGAAGAAGCCGCAAAAACAGATATCGACTTTGTGCTTGTTGATGTGAAAAAGACATCTGACGGTGAATACATACTTTTTGCGGATGCTACCACCGAGAGAATGCTTTTTACTGATGAAGTATTTACAGTCGGAGAAACAGACTTAAAAACACTTACTTCATATCCTCTCAGAAATTCCTGCGGCGGAAGCAATACGGAAAAAACCGAATATTTTATCCCCACTCTTAAAGAAGCACTTATATGTGCAGAAGAAAATGATATTCCGCTGATACTCAGATGCAGTGCAACTGATGTAACAGGTGTGACACAGCTTATTTCCGGCAATAACGCTTCAGACAGATGTGTTATTTTAGCCGAAGGCAGTAAAAAAGAGGTTACAGCCGCAATGAACGGCTGTGATAAAAATATCGGAATAATAAGTGCAATAAAGGGCAATGTTATATTTAATATAGTATCATTTGTAAATTCAATTGATAAATCGGGTGCTGCAGGCGTGGAGCTTCGCACCGGCAACAGATACGGCATCAATTATTATAAAAGCTTAATCGGAAATTATTCCGAAAAAATGCGTGTAATTGCCGATGTTACTTCCCCCGAAACCTGCGGTGCCAGACAAGACAGCGAAAAATGGTGGAGTGATCTTATTTCAAGAGGTTATTCCGTTATAATTACCGATCACGCAGATATGTTCTCGGAATATAAGAATAACTGTGAAAAAGCAAGACTCAGACTTTCAGACCTTTACAGAAGGTATGTTACAGAACATACACTCCCCGATTTTAAGGATGAAGCACTTAACGATTATAAAAAAGCATATACCGATGCAGTAGCATTTGCAGAAAGTCTGCTTCACGATAATTCGGCTTCTTTGCAGGATCTTAATGACAGTTATGCGGCTCTTTCAAAAGCTGCAAACGATATAAAAATAAATTTCTCAGCACTTGAAGACGGAAGCGCAGGTACAACAATTACGCTCCCGAGAATTCTTCTTTGCATTGCCGCCGTTATTGTTGTTATAGCAGTTCAGATATATTTCTTCAGAAGAAGAAAGAAAGCGGGATAATTTATGATACTTAAAATCATTACGGCAGTTATTGCCCTTCTTGTTATCGGCATTACATATTTTTATGTTTATGCGCAAAAAGACGGTGCCTGCTATAAATCATGGGCGCTTAAAATGCTCGGCGCAACAGGCTATATTGCCGTGGGCGTACTTTGTGTTGTTATGACAGGTGAGTTTTCCGAATTTGATAAGGCAATGATGCTTGCCCTTGTTTTTTCGTGGCTGGGAGATTTGTTTTTGCATATGTGGTTCCATAAAATATGGACGGCACTGGGTTTTGTATGCTTTTTAACCTCCCACATCTGCTTTATAAGGGCATATCTTAAGGGCATTGAGGTATTCAATCCCGAAAGAGGCTTTTTCTCTGTCCCCGAAATAATTGCAGTGGTCGTTCTGGTGGCTTTATTCATTGTATGCATGATACGTTCAAAGATGAATCTCAAGGGCATTATGAAGCTGCCCATAATAATCTACGGAACAGTTATTCTAACAATGCTTTGCAAGGCATCCCTTCTCGGCATCAGTGCATTTACGGGCGGAGTGAATTTCTTTGTTATTATATGTGCCGTGCTTGGTGCAGTATGCTTTGTGCTTTCCGACTTTTCAATATCATTTCTTATGTTCGACAAAAAGCACAAAAAGAATTTCAAATTAAAGCTTTTCAATATGTACACATATTTTGCAGCCGAAATACTTTTGGCTTCGCTGATTTACTTCATATAATGAATAAAAGCACAGGTTTACCGAAAAAGTAAGCCTGTGCTGTTTTTAATTATCAGAATATCTGTTTACCGCTCTGTCTAAAACAAATCCGGCATTCCGAATTTATCATAATACATACAAAAGATTCCTGCCATTCCCACAAGAGAAAAAACTAAATGCAGTATCATATCTTTTATGTAAGGCTTTTTGTTCTCAGGCTTATTGCGTTTGTAAAATATGAATTTTACAAGAAGTGTTCCGAGTGCAACAGGTCCGAAAAACGGCCAGGAAAAACAAACAGCTATGGCAAACAGCGGAAAAATCAAGTGCATTATTTTGATTGGTGCTAAGAATTCATTCAAAAAATCTACTTCAAAAAAAACAGTAAGAATGATTCCGAGAACGGCATAAACCGTAACAAATATAAAACTGATTTTTGAAAAAAGTTTACAGAACTTACTTTGCATAATAATTCCTCCGTTCAGATACAATTTAATTTATCTGAATAAACCATTGGAAATCACCGCCTTTACATTTTAATTTTCAGGTCATTTTTTATGCTTCAATCTATTAGCTGAAATATTAAAAAAGTTAGCTGACAAATTATATATTATCAGAATCAATTTTTTCCGAAATTTGATTTCAATCCATTTTTAGTTTATCCGAATATTCTTTAAAAACACTGAAATTATACACTTTTCCACCTGAATATGCAAAAGACCGCGCTTTTTAGGCACGGTCTTTTTGTATACAAAACTATTATATAAGAATGTTAAAATTATAGTAATTACTGCGTTTTACCAGTTCGTCGTTTACGAAGTCCACTCCGAATTCTTCAAACACCGTGTCACTCTCGGAGAAGAGGTTTGTGCCTAT
>JAZSRT010000052.1:0-32045 GCA_045538645.1 Acutalibacteraceae bacterium
TAGTCTGTTGTAGACATGTTACGGCGACCGTTTGTTGTCGGCTTATAGACTTTTATAGCCATTTTATTTCACACGCCTTTCATTTTCATTGAAAAAATTGTGTTCGGTTTCCGGATAGTTTAGCGGCCGGCTAAACCATACATCGCTGTCCGGAAGGTCTATTAGAACATACCGTCAAAGAACTCGATTGTCTTGGAGTCTTCTGTAAGAGTTACGATAGCCTTTTTCCATGAGGGCTTGTAGCCTTCAAAACGGCCGTAACGACGTAAATGACCACGAACATTCATAGTGTTGACTTTGTCAACCTTAACACCGAAAAGCTCTTCAACAGCTTTTGCGATCTCTATTTTATTTGCATTCTTAGCAACAACAAATGTGTACTTCTTATAAGCTGTGCCGAGCATGCTTTCTTCGGTAACTACCGGCTTGAGGATTATATCCTGTGCGAACTTACTCATTATGCATAAACCTCCTCAATCTTTGCTACCGCATCCTTGAGAACTACGATACTGTCGCAGTTAAGGATGTCATAAACGTTGAGTGTGTTAACAAATGTAACATTAACACCTTCAATGTTACGAGCGCTGCGATAGATAACATCATTCTTTTCGGGAAGAACGATAAGAGTTTTCTTTGCTGCCTTAACAGCTGCAAGAACCTTAACAACTTCCTTAGTTTTGATAGCATCAAGTGTAAGTGCTTCGAGAACGATCATTTCACTTGCTGCAACCTTAGAAGAAAGAGCAGACTTGAGAGCAAGTCTCTTAACCTTCTTGTTGATTTCAAATCTGTAGCTACGGGGCTTGGGACCGTGAGCGATACCGCCGTGATACCACTGGGGAGCTCTTGTTGAGCCCTGTCTTGCACGGCCTGTTCCCTTCTGTCTCCAAGGCTTCTTTCCGCCGCCTGATACTTCAGAGCGAGTGAGAGTAGACTGAGTTCCCTGACGCTGATTTGCGAGATAATTTACAACTGCGATGTGCATAGCCGATGTATTGGGCTCAATAGCGAAAATGCTTTCGCAAAGCTCAAGCTCGGATACCTTAGCGCCAGCCATATTTAATACGTCAATTTTAGGCATCTTCTATTCCTCCCTTACGCTTTCTTAACGGCATTTGTGATAACAATGTAACCGCCCTTTGCGCCGGGAACAGCGCCCTTAACAGCGATAAGATTGTTTTCTGCATCTACCTTAACTACGTCCAGATTCTGAACTGTGACCTTTTCAGCACCGAGATGACCGGGCATCTTCTTTCCCTTGAAAACTCTTGAGGGGTCGGAGCAAGCGCCCATTGAACCCTGATGTCTTGCTACGGGACCGGTACCGTGTGTTTCTTTGAGTCTGCCGAAGTTCCATCTCTTGATGGCACCGGCATATCCCTTACCTTTGCTTGTGCCGCTAACGTCTACCTTTTCGCCTGCTGCGAAAATGTCAGCCTTGAGGATGTCACCTACGTTAACTGCATCTGTGTCAGAAAGTCTGAACTCTTTGAGAACTTTCTTGGGGGCAACATCAGCTTTTGCGAAATGACCCTTCATGGGCTTGTTTACGCGGTTAACCTTCATGTCACCGAATCCGAGCTGAACAGCATTGTAGCCGTCCTTCTCTGTTGTCTTCTTCTGTACGACTGCACAAGGACCAACTTCAAGAACTGTTACGGGAATAACAATACCCTTTTCGTCAAAAAGCTGAGTCATGCCAATCTTTTTACCGATAAGACCTTTTTGCATTTTGATTTTTCCTCCTTCAGATTATTGGTCGGCATTTGCCGACTTGACCTGCGGTGCTTTAAGCAATCAAAGATTGTCTATAGCTAACCGAAATTACATCATCTTAATTTCGATATCAACGCCGGCGGGAAGCTCAAGATTTGTCAGAGCTTCAGCAGTCTTGGCTGAGGGTCTGATAATATCGATGAGTCTCTTGTGGGTTCTCTGCTCAAACTGCTCACGGGAATCCTTATACTTGTGAACAGCACGAAGGATAGTAACAACTTCCTTCTCTGTGGGAAGCGGTACGGGACCGGAAACCTGTGCGCCTGTGCGCTTAGCTGTTTCAACGATTCTTTCCGCTGCTTTGTCTACGAGTGAATGATCGTAGCCTTTAAGTCTGATTCTGATCTTTTCCTTAACTGCCATGGGAACGCCTCCTTAGAAATTTGGCGGGCTGCTCAGTTGAAAATTTCTACACGGCGCCGGGTTGTTCGCGCCTTCCATTTTTTAAATCCGGAATATTCGCAAGCTATTCCGGACTCGATTTACAGAAATTTTCGCCGCAAAAGGGCTGCGGAAATCCGGTTAAGGCACAGATTTCCCCCTTGAACGGTCATACTTCGCCCGGTTTTTTAATCGGACATACTCCACGGAAATTCCCTACGTCAAGCGTAGCCACCTTCCGTATCATCGCACATCAACCTGTCTGAAAAGGGCATAATTTGCCCAATCCATTCAAGCACTCGTGTATTCTAACATACTTTTCTGTAAAATGCAACAATTTTTTGAAATTTTTTTCGTAAAAAGTGCTAATTTTTTTAGTTGTTTTGCTTTGTGTAATTTTATACAGTTTTTAATGCATTTTTAATGCATAAACATCATTTTTATGCACAATATATGTCAATTCAGCCGTTTTAACCTGAACACAAAATAAATTCCGGAACAAAAAATAACGTTCCGGAATTTTTATAACACGCAACCGGGCATTTCCCGCCTCTTTTACTTCAGCTCATCTGCTATTGCCGGGAAAATAACCCCTTTAATAAGAACATTCATACAAAACCAATTCTCGGCAGACGACAGATTTTCTTTTTCCGAGCCGTTTGCGGCAGCAACACCCGTCACCTTTCCGGATGAATCAATAAGATAAACTCTTCTCAGGGTATCTGCCGTGCGTTTTGTGCTGTCGGTAAATTCAAAGACATAATTCTGACCTGATTCAGGAACTGCAAATACAGCAACCAGCATATCAGACTTAATCTTTCGTCCTTCGGATATAAGCTTAATAAACTTATTATCGGCAGACTTATCTGTTACCATAGTGCCGTTTTTATCAGGCATAGAAATACTGAGATTCATCTCAGGAGATACACTGACAGGTTCTGTTGTTTCAGCAGCATCCCCTGATGCCGGCGGAGAAGATACTTGCGTCGTACCGGGCTCAACCGCAGACACGGTAGTAATTTCAGGCATCACAGTGCTTTCCTCTGTTACAGCTTCCGCTGTAGTTTCCTCTTCCTGCAAAAGTGCTTCCGTTGTCTGCTCCGTTTCGGACGGAACTGTTGTACGGTATTCATACTCATACCCGGCAGTTACACTGACTTCAGGTAAATTGAGCGTACATCCGCTGAGCACTAAAATTAAAAACAAACAGACAGCACATATTACTTTTTTCATAAGTACATCCCTTTAATAATTAATTACATTATATATGTAGCAACCGTAACAAAAAAAGCGAAACAATCATCAGTATTCAATTCGATTCTGTGATATCGCAAAAAAACAGAATCATCAGTACCTTAATGAGCCGATTTCCGAAAATTACAGCCCGACAGAAAACATCCATCGGGCGACATCAAAACAAAATCCAAACTGAAACTCACACAAATCAGGCACCTGTAATTGTAGAGAGAACAGAACTTGTTGCATCATCTGAAAGAATGGCAATAACACTTGAAACAAGTGATGATATAATAGCTGTGATATCAGCAGAACTTACACCCGTAAATGCAGCAAGAATACCTGCAAACATATCAGTGATTCCGGCCAGCGAAGACATATCACCCATCTGAATTGCTTCTATAGCTTTCACAAAAGCTGCAGTAATAGCATTTGCATCAAAACCGAGGTTAGCTATTGTCTGAATCAAGGTATTGAGCATAATACCGCCTCCATAAATCAATTATCATTTAGATAATAACACATCTTTATTGTCTTATAATTCTATTTTAGAATTATGAACAGATTTAACAATATTTTTTTACGAATCTGTTAATAAATACATTATCACCCGTTTATTCTGACGATATAATACATTTTATTGTACATCTGCTTTATTTTCAGCATTTTCTGCGGAACTTTCATTCTCTGTATTCTCGTCATTTACGCCGCCACGGATTTTTTCACTGATTTCTTTTTTAAAGATATTTATTATCCCCTCATCATTAAGAACTTTTATCAGAATAACAATAAAAGGCAATATAAAGAATCCGAGCACACCGAGAGTCTTGGTGCCGATATACATTGCAGCAATGGTAACTATCGGCGGAAGACCTACCTGTCCGGCAACAAGCTTAGGTTCAATTATCTGACGGACAACAAGAATAACAGCATAAAGAACCAGCAATCCTATACCAAGCCCTATTTTACCTGTAATCAAGGAATATACTCCCCACGGAATCAATACCGTTCCTGTGCCGAGTACGGGTATTATATCAATAATTGCGATAACAAATGAAATTATTATAATATACGGACTTTGAAAAACTCCGATAAATTTCAGAATATAAAAACCGACTGTCAGTTCAAAAGTTGTAAACAGAATAATAAGACAATATGCCTTAACCATCTTTTTAAGAGATGACACGCCCAGCCGCCAACCTGTCACTATTCTCTGAGCGGAATGCTCTGAAAACTGGCGCACCATAAAACCGACAATTCTGTCGTAGTCATTGGTAATAAAAACTGTGGATATAACAGTAACGATAAAAGCAATTATAAACGAGGGAATCTGTCCTACAGTTCCGGAAATCACAGCACCGCCTGTAGAAAGCAGAGAAGACCAGTCTATAGCATCCGTATTAATAGAAATATTAGAAAAACCGTTCTCTATTATATTATCAAAGAATGTTGAAACATTTTCATGCAAAACACTTCTTATTGCCTCAGGCAAAAACGATGTTATATCAAGTATCCACAGCTTGACATCGTTAAACAACCCGCTTATATTGCGGAACATTGACATAATATAGTCAAAGAATCCTCTTAGTCTTTCAAAAATTTCCATTCCGATAAAGAAGAACACTGCTGCAAGAATTCCAAGCACCAGCAGGACAAAAATAACACTGAGAATATTTCTTTTTACAGGAATCTTTTTGTTTATGGCTTTGATAGGCTTATTAAAAATACTGGCCGTTATAAATGCAATTATAAAAGGCAGAATCAACGGAAACAGCAAATCAAAAGAAAAATAAAACAATGCAATAATAATTGCAAAGTACACTACATTGATTATCGCAGCTCTGCGTTTTTCAACAACGCTGTTCATACCACACCTCCGGGAAACGCTTCAATGCTTTTTGGTATATTTGTTATTAATATAATTTTACATTATATATGATACACCAAAAAAAAGCTTAAAACAACATAATAAGAAAAAAAATTAAAATATTGTCCTAAAAAAACAGTTGACATCAAGCATTCAGTTATTATATAATGAGAAACTGTAGAAACAGGGGTGCATTGCGCCTTTTTTCGAATATACAGCGTTTTTCCGTTACTTAGCTGTTAAAGAAGAAAAGAATGGAGGGGTTCTAAGATGAAAAGAACATATCAGCCTAAAAAACGTCAGCGCAAGATGGAACACGGCTTCCGTAAAAGAATGTCAGACAGAAACGGCCGCAAGGTTCTTGCCCGCCGCAGAGCAAAGGGCAGAAAGCAGCTTTCTTATTAATTGATCGCTGAAAGGATTCGTGGAAATTGTCCCGATTCAATACACTAAATTCCAACACTGATTTCCGCAGGGCTTATGCCCGCGGAAAGGCATACACAAATCCTGCGTTGGTTACTTATGTAGTAAAAAACCGCGCGGGAATTTGTCGTATAGGAATAACAACAAGCAAAAAAATCGGCAATGCTGTTGAAAGAAACCGTGCGAGACGAGTAATCAGAGAAGCTTATCTCTGCTTACCCGAAGCGAACGGTAATTTTGACATAGTATTTGTCGCAAGGCGAAAAACGGTCCACAAAAAAAGTACGGATTTAAGCATTATTATGCGAAAACATTTGATTACGGCAGGTGTTATCAAGGATGCTGAAAAAGGCGGCACTTAAAGCCATTCGGTTTTACCAGAGATTCATATCTCCGGCATTTCCGCCTGTCTGCAGATACTATCCTTCCTGTTCCCATTACACTTTTGAAGCCATCGACCGTTACGGCTTCTTTCGCGGCGGTGCCATGGGAGCACTGCGAATCTTAAGATGCAACCCGTTATTTCCGGGTGGGGTTGACCCTGTTCCGGATCTTAAATCAAAAAGAAGAAACAGGAAATAAACTCGGAGGACTCACTGGGAATGTTTGAAATTATTTATGACACATTAGCCATTCCTTTCGGATATGCGCTTTCATTACTTTTCCAATTAACAAATAACTATTTATTGTCACTTATTCTTATTACACTTGTTATAAGACTTATTTTGCTGCCGCAGTCTGTAAAACAGCAGAAAAACTCGGCAAAGCAAATGAGACTTCAGGCAAAAGTCAACAAAATCAGAGCAAAATATTCAACTCTTAATCCGAGAGAAGCTCAGATGAAAATTTCTGAAGAAACTCAGGAACTTTACAGAAGAGAAGGCTTCAGCATGAACAATATGGGATGTCTTCCTATGATTATTCAGCTTGCCGTTATGATGGGACTTTACGGTGCTATCTATTCTCCTCTTAAGCTTGTTCTCAGATTCAGTGATGCTCAGCTTACTGCTCTTACCGAAGCATACAAAACCCTGCCGGATGCAGTTGTAAACAATACCCGTCAGGTTGAGCTTCTTATTCTGAATAAGTTTGATGCAATAAAAGAAGCATTACTCGGAAATGAGTTATTTGCAGAAGCGGATATTACAAGAATTGAAAGCTTTATTGAAAATTTCAGAATTTTCGGAATTGACCTTACGGCAAATCCCAGAGAAGTTGGCGGCATTCTTATTCTCATTCCCGTTCTGGCAGGTGTTACTGCCCTTCTTACAAGCTTGTTTATGTATCTCAAACAGAAAAAGACAAACCCTGAAATGGCAAAAAATCCCGCAATGGGTTGTATGACATTTATGTCACCTGTTATGTCTTTTATGTTCTCATTCGGGTTCCCTGCAGGTATCGGTTTTTATTGGATTATCTCAAATATCCTCTCCTTTATCCAGACTGTAGGTCTTTCTATGGCATTAAAACCTGATGCAGTTATTGCAGGTCAGATGATTGATGAAACAGTAACCAGAAGATCACGTGAACAAGTATTAAAAACAAAATATATAACAACAGAAACAGACAAATAAAATTAATAATTTGAAAATAATACCGTGTATTCCTTTACGGTTCACATAATTCAGAAAGGATTTCGTTATTAATGATAATCGAAAAAATCGGCACAGGTCCAAGCATTGCTGAAGCCTTTGAAAATGCCAAAATTTTATTGGCTGCTCCCGATGAAGCTGAACTCCATCAGGAAATTATACAGGACGCAAAGAAAAAGCTTTTCGGTCTTAAAATAGAACCTGCAAAAGTAAAAGTATGGTATGAAGTACCGGACAAACCCGTAAAAGAAGAAAAGGCTCCTGCCACAAAAGAAAACAAGGTTTCAGAAGCAAAGCCTGCACCTAAAGCACAGCCAAAGAAAAATAAAGACACAGCAAAACCCCTTCAGAAAGAAACAGTAAAAAAAGAGGAAGCTCCAAAAAAGACTGAAGTTCCCAAGAAAGAAGAAGCTCCCAAGAAGGACGAGGCTCCTAAAAAAGAAGCAAAAGCTCCTCTCACTGCAGAAGAAATCAGTGAAAATGACGGCGCAGCAAAATACCTCAGAATGATAATTGAAGGTATTGGTATTACAGAATATTCCCTTTCACTCTTAAAATCCCCCGACAGCAACGAATATATTTACAAAATTGAATGCGAAGAAGACGGTGCTCTTATCGGCAGAAGAGGCGAAACTCTTGATTCCATTCAGTATCTTCTCCGTCTTTCGGTAAACAAAGGAATCGACGATGACAAGCATCGTAAGGTTTCCGTAAACATCGGAAATTACAGAGAAAAGAGAAACGATAATCTCCGTTCACTTGCTCACAGAAGTGCAAAACAGGTACTTAAATACGGCAGAAATGTTGTTCTTGATCCTATGAATCCTTATGAACGCAGAATTGTTCATACTACCATTCAGGAAATTGAAGGTGTAACATCCTATTCAACAGGTGTTGATGCAGGAAGAAAAGTTATAATTGCTCTTGAAGAAGGCGTTCAGCCTACACATCCTTCTAAGGGCGGCTACAACAGAGGCGGCAGAAGAGACAACCGCAGAGGCGGAAAAGGCGGCTACCAGAAGAAAGAAGCTTATCAGCCCTCTCAGACAAGAGAACCCAGAAAAGATGCTGCAGGTTCCCTCTACGGAAAAATCGAACTCCCCTCAAAAAATAACGAAGAATAATTAATAAAAAGAGATATCTTTCCCGGATATCTCTTTTTTACTTTATAGAAAATCCCTTCCTATAAAAACAAATAGATTATATGTACCTGTGAACGCTCAGCTACGCTTCGCTCGGAGATGGACTATCCGAAAACGTTTCGCCGCAGGCATACGGCGAAGCCGTTTTCTTGTATATAGAAATTTCTAAATATCAAAAAAGTTTCCCCGAAGGCTTTAACCTTCGGGGAAATTTTCAGTTTGTATCAATCAGATGCTGAACAGATTTTTAAAGAACTCAACAATCTTGTTAAAGAATTCAAAAATCTTTGTGAAGAACTTAATAAGTCCGTCAGAAGCAAGACCGTCAGAATCAAATATTCCATCGCCAATCTTATCAAGAAGGTCGCTGAGAGAAGCGCCTATATCGTTAAGTAAGGGCAGGTCACTTGTTTCAAACAACTGCTTCAGGAAGGTGAAGTCACCGTTAAAGTTATCAAGCCAGTTTTCTGTCTTGTGTGCTGCAACGTTAGCTGCATAGAATATCTGATATACAGTATAAAGTATTTCATCCATACCGTCTTCAGCTGCTGACATCTGTGAGAAGTTTTCAAGAAGTGAGCAAAGGAACATATATCCTTCACCGCTGAGATTATCAGCAAGCATAGCTTCAAGAGCGATAACGTTTTCTTCTTCTGATACAAATGCAAGTACAAGACGGAGAATAACTGTTATCATATCAGTTCTGTCTGCGCCTGTTGCATACTTCATTGTGTATGCTGTAAGACCGTTCTTTGAAGTAAAGGAAACAATTTCACCTACAGTAAGTTCATTGATAGCTTCCATAGCAACTTCTTTAAGCTCAAAGCCTGTGTCTTCTTCAAGACCTTCAAGCAGGTCAGCGATAAGAGTATCAACGTTCATTTCAGCAAAGTTGAAGCCGATAAGCTCATAAATATCGAGTTCACCGATAAGAGGCTCAATATTTTTAAGTACGCTGAATACTGCATTTGCAGTATTCTTGATAACAGTATCAAGTCCGTTGGAGTTAAGGAAGTAGATAACACCGGGAAGGAGTTCTACAATTTCATTCACGGGATCTGCAAGAAGTGTATCTACCTTATCAAGGATAGGATCAATAATATTTCTGAGAAGAGCTTCGGGATTTTCCTTAACAGCAGCCTTGTATTCATCGGGAGTGAGAACATTTTCACAACCGAGAGCTTCAAGGAGAGGAATTATACCGAAAGCATAGCCTTCTGCACCGGGAATAATAATTCTGTCCTTACCTGTACCGTCTGCTGTGTGGAAGAATGAAATATTCTTAGAAGTAAGAAGCCATTCGAGCACGGGATATACGGGAGTAAGCATGTCAAGAATTGCATCTACAAATGCTTCACGGTCGCCTTCTGCGATTTCAGGTACCTGATATTCATTCAGAAGATAACCAACGTCAACGCCGAGAGCATTCTTGAGAATTGTTGTTACCTGATTGAAGAATTCTTCACCGATTTCTGCCTTAAGATCATTTATAAGACCTGTAAGAGCGTTATAAAGGCTTTCAACAATGTCCTTCTTATAAACTGTGGAACCAACAAGAGTATCAAGTACGTCTTCAAGACCTGTGTAATTAGCACCTTCTGCATCCTGAACACCGAGAAGAACTATCATAGTATCAACGAATGAGGGAAGCCACTTTTCAATGTATGCGCCCATTTCTCTTGTATAGAGTTCACCGTATACGTAAGAATAGATACTGTCCATAGTTACAGGAGAAAGAACTTCGCCTGTATCAGCCTTTTCGGTAAGAGCCCAATCGAACTCAAGCATATCTACTTTTACAGCTTTATCTGTAAAATATGCCATAATTACATCATAGATTTCTTCGTTGTCAGCACCGAACCAGCCCTTAATTGTTGCTTCATTTCTTGAATCAACAAATGCGTCAGCCACGAAGGAGATTACAACTGTGATGAAGTCTGCTCTTGTTTCCTCTTCTGTAAATACCATCTTATATGCTGTCTGACCGTTTGCTGATGTGTAAGCTTCTGCCTTACCCATATAGAAGGTGGAGAGGAATTCCTGAGTATATGCCGGGAAGTAGAGAGGAAGAAGATTTTCAAGAAGCTTGAATACTTCGGAGAAATCAAAGTTTGTGATATCAACATCGGGAATAAGAGTTGAGAAATCAAGCTCAATACCGAGAGGAGCAAGCTTTTCGATTACTGCATTTACGGGAACAAGAAGGTTATTTACAACTGCCTTAAGTCCGCCTGCATTAATAAAGTAGAATACATTGGGAGCGATTTCAAGCAAAGCTGAAAGAGTTCCTGTTCCTTCTGTTACATTCTGAAGGTCGCCGCAGATAGCGGAAAGAACGCCTACAACTGCCGTGAAAATGTCTCTTACAGCCATTTCCATATTGAGAACGCCGTCTTCATAGAAAGCATCAGCAGACTTGATACCTGTATCAGTATCTGCGCCCATTGTTGCACCGAGTGCTTCAAGAAGAGGAACAAATGCATACTTGTAGCCTTCGCCGCCTGTGATAGTTATGAGTGCATCCTTAGTTGCGCCGTCGAAGAATGTGATATCTTCGCCGAAGAGAAGCCATGCAAGAAGTCTGTATGCGGGCTTGAGTGTTTCAACAAAGCCTTCAACGAATGCTTCTTTCTTTGCTTCGTTGGACTCTGCAGAATCCATTCCCCAATCCTTTACGCACTTAACTGTTCTTGTACCGTCTTCGTTTTCTGTAATTTCGCACCATTCAATCCACTGGAGAAGTCCTTCTGCATCAAGAAGACCGCCTGCAGCAACAATTATATCTTCATAATCTACGATAAGACCAACAACTGCTTCAATCATGGAATTGAGAATGCTGTCTGTGTAAAGGCCGTTAACGATAGCATCATCAAGAATTGTGCCGAGAGATGAACCATCATTCTTTGCTATATCAACTATATTCTTAACAAACATATCAAGAATGCTGTTGATATATTCTGCTGTTTCTTTGCTCCAGTTATTCTGATACTGGGTATAGATTTCAAATGCATTACCTGTTCTTTCGGGGAATGCGCCGTCAGCATCAGCAAGCTGTTGGAGTACATCTTCACCATCATACATATATGCCCAATTGGGTGTAAGGTAATCATTTTCAGCAATTTCGGAGCCGCCGATAAGTGAGATAACTGCATTTATAATGTTAACAACATTTTCGTCTTCGATAAGAGCGAAGATAAGATCTGCATTTGTTGTGTTTTCATCTACGGGAGAGATAAGTGCTTCAAGAAGTGCAGAGATAAGAACTGTGAGAGCATCGGGAATTTCGATGTTTGTTCTGTAAGCAGTCTCACCTGTTGCGGAAACATAGCTTTCTGTAAATGCGAACATTGTATCAAGTCCGTGATCTGCAATGGGACTGTTATAAAGGTCAGTTCCGAGATATGCATCAGCAACCTTGAGAAGACTTGAAAGTCTGAGATCTGTTATATCGATAGCTACTGTCTTGTAGTTTTCGGGATCCTCGGGAGTGGGAATTTCACCCTTGAAAATCATATTAAGGATTACATCAACATCAAGTGCGAGTTCTTTTCCGTTAATAAGTTCGGAAATAAAGTATGAGAGAACTGCGTTGATATCAACATCAACAAGAGGTCTCAAACTGTCAACGAGAACGAGTACAGGTTTAAGGAGATTTCTTACGAATGCAGAAAGACCGTTGCTTTCGATGAAGTAGAGAAGGTTGGGAAGAACTTCTGCAAGGTTGAGGATAACACTGCCTGTGAGAATTTCATCAAGTCTTGCGAATACTGCATCTATTACACTAATAAGAGCAGCTTCAACACCTTCACTTGCACAAAGTGCTTCAAATTCAGCCTGTGAAAGAACATCTTCAACACCGAGAACTTCAAGAAGCTGTGCGAATGTGTAAGAATATCCGTCATAGCAAGGAATTTCAAGAATTCCGAGAGCTTCAAGACTGCCGCCTGTGAGAAGTTTTTCGAGTGTGGGCATAAAGGGTGAGAGACCTGCGAAGAGGATGTTAAAGAACATTGTTCTGTCGCCGTCTACCATTGCTTCGCCGCCGAATGCCCAAGTGATGTTGCCTTCTGCATCAACAACAGCTTCAACACCTGTGTTGTTCACATAACCGTCTGCACCGGGAGCAAGAGGAGCTACAAAGCCTTCTTCTGCCATTTCTTCTTCTGTTACGAAGAGATATCCGAATGCATTGTAGATTTCTGCGAGGTCTGCGCCGAGTACATCAGCGAGAATGTCTGCAAGCATAGCATCCATTTCGGTATTGCCGAGAGATGCGATACCTGAAATAACGGTTGTAAGGTTAGCGTTTGTGAATGCGCCTTCAAGTGCGCCGTTGATGAGTTCGGGAAGATATGTGTTTATATCAAGATCTGTTCCTGCAAGGTCAAGAATGGTCTTGAGAAGAGAATCAAGATTATCAACAAGTGCTACAGCATCTTCTCTTGTCCAGTCTGTGCCGTACTTGAGATAAATAGCATTATAGGGTGCATCGCTTACGCTTGACTCATACCAGTCAATATCTGTCATGGAATAAGTCTGAGGAGCAAAGATTTCGGAAAGAACTGTGATAAGTCCCAATGTATTGCCGTTCACATTACCGAGAAGGTCAAATACAAATGCGGGAATTTCAACAGGTTCAGCTTCTTCGCCTTCTTCGGGTTCACCCTGAATCATTCCGATTATGGAATTAAGGAGATCTTCATTAAGTGCACCTGCAAGGTAGTCAAGAAGGAAGTAAAGAACGTCTGCCTTGTCTGCAGTGAACTTAATACGGCTGCCCGAGGATCTGTAAGAGGGAGCATTTGTATCAACATCAGCAAGGAAGATAAGATCTGTCTGAGGAATGGGAGGAAGATAGATATCGGATGCAAGCATACCGATAAGCTCGTTGAGGTTTCTGTAGTCAACACCGATAAGGTCTTTAAGATCAAGCTCGTCACCGAGATTTACCATAGCACCTTCGTCATCAATATTGAGAACATTTATTGACATTCCGTTAAGTGCACTTTCAGCAAGGCCTTCAACGATTCCGCCAATTAAGAACATATCAACCTCAACTTCCGGGTTTTCAAAAATAAGGTCAAGAGAAAGGTCAATTTCAAGAGTATTAAGAATACCCTGTATCTTATCAATTGAAAGAACATAAGACAAAGCGGGAAGGATTTCAAGAACACGGTTGAGGGGTGCTTTAAGAATCATATCAAGAAGCTGGAAGACAGGATCAAACAATGCTCTTGCCATCTGTTCACCTGTTGCCTTTGCAGGTACTGCATTTATCGCATAGCCGTTATCTGTAAATCCGAGTGCTTCAAGAAGAGGAATCCAAACCTTGTCAAAAATATTTACGGGAGCAATTGTAAGGTTAATGCCGGCATTGGCTTTAAGTCCTGCGTCAATACCAATATATTCACCAACAGAAACCTTAGCTTTTCCTATGGATGCAGCATAGGCAATATTTGAAACATTTGAAACACTGAATGTTTCATTACTGATGAGAGCATTTACCAATGATCCGAGTGCATCAAGAATTGCACCGAGGACTTTTACAAATGAATCGTAATCTGTTACGCCCCAGGCATAGTCAAATTCATAGGCAGGTTCTTCTGCTGTAGGATCAACTGCAAGAGGCACCCAAGTGTTGCCCGCAGCAATCATAGCCTTATAAAGATCGGAGTTTGTATCAAGAATTCCGGAGCTTGCAAGGCTCTTAGCAAGGTCAGCAGGATAAATATTAACACCGATACCGCCAAATACAGAAGCAAAATCTCTCTGTTTCTGTGTCCCCTGATACTGTGCAGTGTTCATATAAATATCCAAAGCACCGCCTAAGCCAACAGGTAAATCTTCGCCAAGATCAAGACCGCTGAGGTCAAGAGCCGCGGAAGCATTGGGGTCAGAGCCCGCAGGTCTTTCACCGCTGCCGCCTGCAAGGTCTGCAATTAGATTGGGAAGCTCTGTTTCAAGAAGGCTTGTGACCATCGGGAAAAGCATACCAAGAAGCATATTAACTGTATCATCGGTGAAAAGTCCGCCGATAAGACCGTTTACAGCATCATTAAGGCTTGTATAGGGATTGCCTTCTTCGTCAGCAAGACCTACGAGAGAACAAAATTCTTCTGATGTGATAAAGCCGTCAAGCTTATTTATGATTGCTTCAATCTTTTCATCAGTTACTTCATAGTTGTCTTCTTCGCCTTCTCTTGCAAGGTCATTTTCCATACCTGCATAACGAACGGTATAAATGCCGTTTTCATCATATTCAACCTTAACGAAATCACCAAGACCGCCCGTTGCAATAAATGCCTCATAAGCTTCCTTGATTGTATTTACCTTTGCAGCAATGGCATCATATTCACTGCCGATAGCGCCCTTGCCATCCATATAAGTGTAAAGAACTTCGCTGTACTTAAGAAGAGCTGTACCGAGTTCGACAACATTGGAGAAGTTTACATCAATTGTGTCATTATCGGGAATAGCATCAGCATAGGTGTTTACTGCTGTAAGTGTTTCTTCAACACGGGTCTTAGCCGCATCAAGAACAACCTGGAGATACTTCTCTACAGCTTCTTTAAGGCTCATTTCTTCGCCTTCGTAGGTTACCTTGACGATAGCATCAGCAACATCTTTGCCGTATTTATTAACTATTTCATTATAAATAGCATCAATTTCGGGAAGCTTTTTAAGGTCTTCCTCATATCTGCCGACGATTATTGTTTCACCGTTTTCATCTTCTGCTTCCCAAGCAAAATCACCGTTTGCCCAATCAGCAAAATTGGTGAATATTAATGAAAAATAATCATAGATAGGAAGATACATAGCATTTGCTTCACGAGTTACAAGTTTTTCATTTATAAGACCTGTAATTTCTGAAACATAGGCAGAGTAGCCTTCGGGGAAAACTCTGTATTCTGCAGCAGTGCTGTAAGGAGCAACAGCTTCTGCATAAGCCTGGAATTTTCCGGGAAGAGTTGCAAGCTCATCATCTGATATATCATTAAAATTAAGTTTATCCTGAACAAGAGGAAGATAATATTCAATATCAGCATCAACAGAAGCCTTTATTTCTTCCACCTTAACAGTTTCCATATCAAGATAAAGCTCAGCCTTGAAAGCCTGAACGCCTTCAACAGTAAGACCTGTAAGATTATAGCCATCTACTATATACTGAAGTTCTTCTGCTGTGAGTTCTTCTGCAACAGGCTGAAGAGCATCAATACTTACATAAAGAGCATACATTGCATCATAGTCAGTCTCATCATAGGTTGTGTTAACAGCCTCATAAAGAGCCTTAACAGAAGGAATAGATCTGACTACTCTTTCAGCGAATGTAAGGTCAGCCATGTAAGCGATTATCTTATCGGCAGTACCGTCACCGTAGAAATAATCAATAAAGTCTTTTCCGTATACATTATATATAGGATTAAATGCGGCATAAGCTGAATCGTATTCATCGCTAAGCTGAGCTTCTGTCTTACCAAGCATATCTGCTCTTGTCTGAGAGAGCTTTTCATCTGTGAAAGCTGCAACAAAAGCCGCAAATTTAGCCTTAATTCCGCTGTTTGTGGGAGTCACTGATTTTGTATCAATAACATGGAACTGAACAGCCTTATAAGGTGTGGAATATTTATCTGATGTAGTACAGCCGTTACCTGCTGTAAAAGTAGTAGCAGCCGTGGCATTTGCTGTTACTTTAGTTGTGTTATTGAAGCTGAAAACAACTTCTGATACAATGCTTTCAGGGAAAGCTTCAATAGAATCATAGGACAAAAGGTATGCACTTTCGTCTACCTTAACGGTAGCAGTTTTACTTACTGCATTAAGTCCTGAGGGAGCAGTGAAGTTACCGGCATCAATAGCTTCACCGTTTGCATAATTCTTTGCCTGGGTAGTTGTACCCGTAGTTGTTTTTGTTGTGTTTGAAGCATTGTAAACATCCGAACCTGAGGGTGAAATGATGTTTTTCACAAACTGTGCTGCTTCGGAACCTTCCGCATAACCGAGATTGGCTCTTACTTCAGCATAAAGTTCTTCGGTGTTTATGCTTCTTGCACCGAGAATACCTTCTGCATAGTCATAAATTGCCTGTGCAGCTTCTAAAACGACATAGGTCTCTTTACTTGTTACGGTATAGGACCATTTGTCTCCTGTTGCACCACCGATATCGGCAACTGCAACAGCCTTGTCAACAACAGTCTGAACTTCTTCAGCAGTTGCGGCTGCCGCAGAAATAAGCGCACCGTTGAGACCCACTGAGCAAGCCGTGAATATCATAAGAAGTGACAAGAACATGCTCAGCGCTTTCTTTGCGTTTTTCATAATATCTTCCTTTCTGTGTTTAACAGAGGTTTCATAAAAAAAACGGAATATACCTCCTGAAAACTATATTCTGTTCCCTTAACGAAACACTATGCATCAGATAAAGACGCATATCTCCATTTAGTCACATATTATAGTACCAATAAATAATAAACAACAAATTAACAAACTTGTACAATTTATTAATAAACTGTAAACAAATTATACAAATTAATGTTTTATTAACTTTTATATGATATTATTCCTAATATAATATATAGTATAGAAAAGAGGCTTATTATGTTTCAGATCCTTGTTGCAGAAGATAATCTTAATTCTGCTAAGCTTATGAAAATAATTCTCAATCAGGCTGGCTACAAAGTCGTAACAGCAACAAACGGCATTGAAGCGCTTGAGATTATCGATACAAAGCATATCGATCTCATTGTGCTTGACGTTATGATGCCTCTTATGGACGGGTACGAATTCACAAGACAACTAAGGCAAGCGGGCAACAACACGCCGATACTTATGGTAACAGCAAAATATCAGAATGAAGATAAATGCGAAGGTTTTATTGCCGGCACTGACGATTATATGGTAAAACCCGTAAATGAAATGGAATTATTATTGCGTATAAAGGCACTTCTTCGCCGTTCTCAGATAATCAACGAACACAAGCTTAAAATAGGCGATGTTACCCTTGATTACGACTCTCTCAGCGTCAGCAAAAACGGGCAGCTTCAGGTTTTACCCCAGAAAGAATTCTATCTGCTTTATACTCTTCTCTCCTCCCCCGAAAAGGTCTTTACCCGACTTCAGCTTATGGACAGCATCTGGGGAATGAATTCAGAAACCGTGGATACCACCGTTAACGTACACGTAAACAGACTCAGAAAACGCTTTGACGGTTGGAAAGAATTTGAAATAGTAGCCATACGCGGTATCGGCTATATGGCTGTTGTAAATGATGAAAAGAAACAATAAAAAATCAAAAAAATCAACCTACGGCAGCATTAAAATCACTTTGCTGTCGGGTCTTTCGGTATTTGTTATTCTCTTGCTCACATTGGCTGTTGCAACTTGTTTTTATTATTTTTTCAGGCGGTTCGGAATCGTTGAAAAAATCAATTACAAAACCCTGATGTTTGTTGATTATGCCCTTGTTTGCACTGTCATAGGTTTTTTTCTTTCAATTCTCATCGTTCACCGACCTGCTGAAAGAATGCAACGGCTGCTTGATGCAATGGAACAAATAGCAAGCGGTGATTTTTCCGTAAGACTTTCAAAAAGCAAGTCACACGGAAAAATGACAAACAAAACTGTTGAAATGTTCAATAATATGGCAGGGCAGCTTGAAAGCACGGAAACCCTCAGCCATGATTTCATCAACAACTTTTCACACGAATTCAAAACACCCATAGCCTCAATAAACGGTTTTGCAAAACTTCTTAAAGACGAAAATCTCACAATTGAAGAAAAAAATGAATATCTTGACATTATCATTCAGGAAAGTGAAAGACTCAGCAATCTGTCAATAAACATTCTGACACTTTCAAGACTTGAACAGCAAACTATTCTTACAAACAAATCTCAATTCAATCTCAGCGAACAAATACGTATCATAATAGGTTCCCTGTATCATAAGTGGGCAGCAAAAAATCTTGAAATTGATTTTACAGGTGAAGATATCAGTATTGTGGGCAACAAAGAAATGCTGGGACAGGTTTGGGTAAATCTACTTGATAATGCAATCAAGTTTTCATCTGAAGGCAAACAAATTATGCTTGAAATAAAAAAAAGCGAAAACATTGTGATTATCACAATACAAAACTACGGCAGATACTTGTCAGAGAAACAAAAGAACAGAATTTTTGATAAGTTTTATCAGGGGGATGAATCTCATTCAACCAACGGAAACGGTTTAGGTCTTCCTATGGTAAAAAGAATAGTAGAACTTCACGAAGGATCTGTAGATGTCAGTTGTTCAGAAGAGCCCGCTGTTACATTCAGCGTAGTTCTTCCTACCGAATAAAAAAAACAACAAAAGGTGAAACGATATGTTTGAAGGAAGCGATATAATTTATAAAGGAATGTATCTTGTCGGTTTCGCACTGATGATGATATACAGTATATTAAAATGCAAAAAACATAATATATCCCGGCAAAGAGCAATTACTATGACCTTATTTACCTATGCCGCCGGTGTCGGCGGTGCCCTTATAATGGGAAAGGTATTCACTCTTATTTCTACACACTTCGGACTTGGACAAACAAGCTCTGTTGCCATTTTTGGTGCGGTTATGTTCACGCCTCTGTTTCTGCTTCTCGGCTTTATTATATCAGAAAAGCTCTTTATGATGGTAAAAAAAAGCTGTTGGAGAGATAATATCGACCTGCTTACCCCCGGAATTTTTATAATTCTTACCTGTGCAAAATTCGGATGTATGTTTGCAGGTTGTTGTCAGGGCTTTTTATGTGACAGCTTCGGAATATATAACCCCATACTCGAAGCAAAAGTTTTTCCGATACAGATATTTGAAGTCATAACAATGATTCTTGTATTGGTTTTGTGTCATTTTCTTTTGAAGAAATATCATATTTTCCCGAGAGGCTCGGCATATCCTCTGACAGCCTCAGTCTACAGCACAACGCGTTTTTGCTGGGAATTTGCAAGATACTATGAAAGCGACAAGCTCCGCCATTTATTCTTCGGACTGACCCTCTGGCAGATATGCTGTATAATAGTCATTATTGTTTCAATTGTAATTATCCTTTATCTTCGCTCACCAAAGCAAAAGAAAAGAGACTATTTCAACAGCCTTTCAAAAAAAGAACAGAAAAAATACAAAAATAAAACAAGTAACATGTAAGAAAAATGTCTCCCGCCAAAGTATTATCTTCATCGTTTTTGGGTAAAAAGACGCCCGTTATTGTCAATAAATGTTTCACCCTGCAAAAGCATATCACTTACTTTTTTAAAGGAGTAACCTGAATTTTTCAGCATTTTTATAATATCGGGGAGAGCTTCAAGAGTATTCTCTTTTCCCAGATGAAAAAGAACTATAGAACCGCTTGTTACCTTATCGGTAACGCGGTTTTTTATTTTTTCCGCAGTGGGATCTTTCCAGTCTATACTGTCAACATCCCACTGAACAGCCGTCATGCCGAGGCTTTCTGCGGCTTCTACTGTTTTGTTATCATATGACCCTGAAGGTGCACGGTAGAGAGTCGGAAATACGCCTGTTAAAGAAAAAAGCAGCTCATTACAGGTGTTTATATCACTTACAATATCGGCATATTCCTGTTTTACGGGATCCTTATGATACATGGAATGATTTGCAATTTCGTGCCCTTTATTATGTATTTTTCTCACTGCATCCGGATATTTTTCCGCAAAATCCCCCACAAAGAAAAAGGTGCAAGCTATTTTTTCACGGCTGAGCAGGTCCAAAAGCTCATCAAGTCCGTTTGTATCCCACGCACAGTTAAATGTCAGAGCCACCTGCTTTTCTTCAGTTTCAACACTGTAAACAGGCAGGCGTCTCTCCCCTGCAGATACCGTTGTGCTGAGTGTGTAACCTACCACACCCAGAATAACCAATATCCATATAAGCATTATTATTATGAGAGATGCGTCCTTTTTTCCTATCAGTGCACTTCGCATTATATACCCACCTTTGTTGCATACATACTAAATTCTTATTATTCCTGTAAAAAAAATATGCCTGAGCTTTTCCGTATTATATTGTCATTTTATATAATTATTGCCGTTTTAATTTGTACGTTCTTACCCTCGTTTTAATCAATTTATTATGTTAAAATAAACTGAATACCATAGGAGGTGTTACTAATTATGCTTTACAAGAAGAACAGTGATAAAACGCTGAAAAAAGAACTTTTCAGAAATCCCACATCCGAATACAGAGGAACTCCCTTCTGGGCACTTAATTCTCACCTTACAACAGAAGAATTGTGCCGTCAGATAGATGTTTTTAAAGAGATGGGACTTGGCGGTTTTCATCTTCACGTAAGAACAGGTCTCGAAAATGAATACCTCAGTGAAGAATATATGTCACTTATGAAGGACTGTGTTGACAAAGCAAAGTCCGAAGAAATGCTCGCCTGGCTTTATGACGAAGACCGTTGGCCCTCGGGTGCCGCAGGCGGTCTTGTTACAAAAGACGAAAAATACAGAGGCAGATGTCTTCTTTTTACACCATTTAAAGAAGCAGAAAGCTTTTCTTCAAACGATTCCCGTTCAGAGGGCGGACGTTCGGGCAAAGGACAGCTTATTGCCTGTTATGATATAACCCTTGATGCTAACGGATATCTCGAAAGCTACAGAAAAATTGACGAAAGCGAAGAAGCGGAAGGTACAAAGTGGTATGCCTTCCTTGAAATCCACACCCCCTCAAGCTGGTACAACAATCAGTCTTATGCAGACACTCTCAGCCGTGAAGCTATTGAAAAATTTATTGAAGTTACTCACGAAAAGTATAAAGCAAAAGTCGGCGATGAATTTGACAAAACCGTTCCTGCAATTTTCACCGACGAACCGCAGTTTACAAGAAAAAGTGTTCTGAATAACTCTTTTGATAAAATGGATATCACAATGCCCTGGACAGACAAAGTCCCCGAGCTTTATAAAGAAGCATACGGAGCTGATATTTTTGATACTCTTCCCGAAGTTTTCTGGGATCTTAAAGACTCCGCACCAAGTCTTCACCGTTACCGTTATCACGATTTCATTGCAGAGTTGTTTGCTGCTGCCTTTGCTGATACAGTAGGCAGCTGGTGCAGTGAAAACGGCATTGCCCTTACGGGTCATATGATGGAAGAACCCTCCCTTCGTTCACAGACTGCGGCATTGGGCGAAGCTATGCGTTCATACAGAAGCTTTCAGCTGCCGGGTATTGATATGCTTTGCAATTCTCACGAATTCACAACAGCAAAGCAGGCACAGTCTGCAGTGCATCAATTCGGTTATGAAGGTATGCTGTCTGAGCTTTACGGTGTCACGGGCTGGGACTGTGATTTCAGAACCTATAAGCATCAGGGTGACTGGCAGGCATGTCTTGGCGTTACAATACGTGTTCCCCATCTTTCATGGTATGCCATGAAGGGCGAAGCAAAACGTGACTACCCCGCATCCATTCATTATCAGTCCCCCTGGTATAAGCAATATAATCTTATTGAAGACCATTTTGCAAGAGTGAATACTGCTCTTACAAGAGGTAAGCCTTCCGTAAAAGTAGGTGTTATCCACCCTGTTGAAAGCTTCTGGCTTCATTGGGGACCCAATGATAAATCAGCCGTATTCAGAGAAAGCCTTGATGAAAGATTTTATAATATTACCAACTGGCTTATCGACGGCAGTATTGACTTTGACTTTATTTCAGAAGCACTTCTTCCCTCCCTTTGCGAAAAAGGCAGTGCACCTCTTAAAGTAGGTCAGATGGAATATGACGCAATTATCGTCCCCGGCTGCGAAACATTAAGAAGCACAACACTTAAAAGACTTGAAGAATTCAAGAACTGCGGCGGCAAGCTGATATTTATGGGTGATGCACCTTCTCTTATTGATGCACAACCCTGTGAATGCGGAAAGGCTCTGTTTGATAAATGCGATAATATTGATTTCTCCCGTGCTTCTCTTCTTACTGCACTTGAAGATAACAGAGAGCTTACAATAAGATATTCAGACGGCAGACTTACCGATGAATTTATGTATCAGTTACGCCGTGATAATGACTGCAGCTGGCTTTTTGTCTGCCGTTCAAAGGAACCCGATAACAAGCACTATGACGGCGGCAGAGATATTCAGATAATCTTGAACGGTACATATTCTCCCGAAGTGTATGATACATCAGACGGTGAAATTCGCCCCGTTAAAGCAGAATATCATAACGGCAAAACCATTATCAGATACAAGCTCTACGGGTATGATTCACTGCTTCTTAAACTCACTGCAGGCGAAAGCTCCTGTGAAAACACACAGTTTATCCCCGATGAAGCTCCCGAAACTCTCTGTGACGCAGTAAACTACCACCTCAGCGAAGACAACATTCTTTTACTTGATATGGCACAGTGGAAGCTGGACGATGATAAGAGCTTCAGTGAAAAAGAAGAAATTCTCCGCCTCGATAATAAAGTAAGAGAAAGACTCGGTATTGATGAAAGAGGCGGTCACGTTGTTCAGCCCTGGGTTCTCGGCAATCTTCCAAAAGACCATAAAGTAACACTCAGATTCACCTTTAACAGTGATATTGAATATAATGGCGCTGTTCTTGCACTTGAAGATGCCGATGTTGCAGAGGTTACATTCAACGGTATCAGGGCAGACAGCATCCTTCCCGGATATTATGTAGACATTTCAATAGGTAAAATTGCGCTTCCCGATATAATAAAGGGTGAAAACATACTTGAAATCAAACTTCCCTTCGGTGAAACCGCAAATATTGAAAATGTATTCATTCTCGGTGCTTTCGGTGTATCGGTAAACGGCAGCAATGCAAAAATTATTCCCTTACCCGAAAAGATTACCTTCGGTTCTCTTCTTCCTCAGGGCTTCCCCTTCTACAGCGGTGCTGTAACCTATATTATCGAGGCAGAAACCAAAACAGATGACCTCACCGTTACCGCAAGCGACTATATGGGTGCACTTATTAAAGTAAGCGTTGATTCAGAAGAAAAAGGCAGTATAATCTATCCGCCCTATACTCTTAAGGTAAACGGTGTAGGCAAGGGACAGCATACAGTTGAACTGACAGCTTACCTTCACAGATATAATTCCTTCGGTCCCCTTCATCTTGTTAATGTCAAAGAATCCTGGCACGGTCCCGGAGCCTGGCGTTCAGAGGGTATAAACTGGAGCTATGAATATGTACTTCGCACGACAGGTATCTTAAAAGCTCCCGGCATCAAATAAATTTTTATACAAAACATAATAAGACAAGTTTCTCACGAGAAGTCCGTTATCATATCTGTAACGGACTTCTTTTTTGTTTGGAGTGATAAAAATGAAAATTGAAAATTCCGACGGAATAATGAAAGTATTATTAAACGGTGAAATTGACCACCACTCCGCAGGGGGGCTAAGAAATGAAATTGATACTGCACTGATAAAGCTTCGCCCGTCTGAGCTTATACTTGATTTTTCCGATGTTTCTTTTATGGATTCATCGGGAGTGGGGCTTGTTATCGGCAGATACAAAAACGCATCCGGACAAGGCTGCAAAACTGTTGTTACAGGCCTTAAAGACAGGGATAAAAAAATACTGATGATGTCAGGAATGCAGAATAAAATAGAATTCAGGTGATAAAAAAATGAAACGGCCCGTTAATGATTTCAGAATGAATATAATGTCAAGATCCGTTAATGAAGGATTTTTAAGAACAGTAACAGCAGCCTTCTGTTCCATGTGCGACCCTACGGTTGAAGAAATAAGTGACATAAAAACTGCCGTCAGCGAAGCGGTCACAAATGCCATTGTTCACGGCTATAAAGAAAAACAGGGAAGAATTTACATAGATGCCGCCATTTATCAGGATAATACAGTAAAAATACGTATCCGCGATAAGGGTGTCGGCATCGAAGATGTGAAAAAGGCAATGGAACCCCTTTTTACCACAGCAGGTGAAGAACGCTCGGGACTTGGTTTTTGCGTAATGGAAAGCTTTACGGATAAGCTGAATGTCCGCTCAACTCCGGGCAAGGGTACCGTTGTCACACTCACAAAAAAAATATCGGGAAAGTGTGAATAATGCTGAATCCTTCAGAAAATAATTATCTGATAACAGAAAACATCGGACTTGTCCACTCCTGCGCAAACCGTTTTAAGGGCAGAGGTGTGGAATACGAAGACCTGTTTCAGGCAGGCTGCGTGGGACTTATAAAAGCGGCGGCAGGCTTTGACCCCGAAAAAGGCTTTAAGTTTTCAACCTATGCCGTCCCCGCAATACTCGGCGAAATAAGAAGAATATTCCGCGACGGCGGCAGTGTAAAAATAGGCAGAGCAGCAAAAGAAAAGGCACGGCAGCTGTTAGCCTTAAAAGAGGAAATTGCAATCAGAACAGGTAAAGAACCGACGATAGGCGAAATTGCCGCAGAGGCAAAAATGGAAATAAGCGAAGCGGCGGCACTGATAAGTGCGTGTCTGCCCGTGATATCTCTTACAGCAGATGAAGGCGATTCACAAACGGACATCCCCGTCCCCGCCCCTGACGAAAAGCTGTCAGAGCAGCTTGACCTGAAAAAAGCACTTACAGAGCTTGAAGAAAACGAAAGACGCATAATTGACCTCAGATACTTCAAAGGTCTTACTCAGACCGTAACAGCCGAAAAGCTGGGACTTTCTCAGGTTCAGGTATCAAGAAAAGAAAAGGCAATACTGATAAAACTGCGAAAAATGCTTGCTTGACAATCCCTATATATTGTGATAATCTTTCTTTCTGGATATCAGAAAAAAGGGAGATTTTCCGATGAAAAAAACTCAGTTCAAAGGTATTTTTATGCTGTTTATAACAGCTTTTATATGGGGCTCATCCTTTGTTGCCCAATCTCTCGGTATGGAGTCTGTTGAAGCTTTTACTTTCAACGGAATCCGTACTCTTTTCGGTGCTGCAACCCTCCTTCCGTTTATTGTTATAAAGGATATTGTCAATATAAAAAAATACGGCAGTCCCGAAAAAGCAAGATTAAAAGCCGAAACAAAAAAAATTCTTGTCGGCGGCAGTATTATGGGTGTAGCACTTTGCATTGCAAGCAATTTACAGCAGTTTGCATTTTCTTTCCCCGACCACTCCCCCGGTAAAATTGCTTTTATTACGGCATTTTATATGTTCTTTGTTCCCATAATAGGTCTTGTTTTCAGAAAAAGAGTACCTGTAATCACCTGGATATGTGTTATTCTCGGCACAGTGGGACTTTATTTTCTCTGCGTACACGGCGAAGGCTTCGGAGGTATTACCCCGAGCGACATATTCTCACTTCTTTGCTCCGTTTGCTATGCAGTACACATACTGGTTATAGAAAAGTTTGCCGCCGAAACCGATGCAGTAAAACTTTCTTTTACACAGTTTACGGTGTCAGGCATTATAACCTGCATATTTATGTTTATTTTTGAAACACCCACAATCCCCGCCATACACGAAAGCATACTGCCCCTTCTTTATTCAGGTGTTATGAGCTGCGGACTTGCTTATACCTTCCAGATAATAGGACAAAAATACACAGAATCCACAATAGCTTCCATAATTATGTGCCTCGAATCCGTTTTCGGAGTTCTCTGCAGCGCCGTAATGCTCCACATCGGACTTTCTGCAAATGAAATAATCGGCTGTATAATTATGTTCACAGCAATAATCCTCTCACAATTCAGCGATAAAATACAAAATTATATAAAAATCAAAACAAAATAATAAAAAATTACAGGGCTTAAGTTCACAAAAAACTTAAGCCCATAAATCATAATTTGTAGGGCTTTTCCCTACAAATTATGATTTATTCTTCTTCTCCCATAAGACCGAGGATTTCAAGGGGATCGATGAGTTCGCCGTTTACGCGCATTTCAAGATGTATATGTGAATCCTCGTCGCCTTCAACGGGTACAGTTCCCACTACTCCTATAATAGTATCACTATATACTTTTGCACCTGCACTTATCAGAGCTTCATCACCAAGCCCCGAAATGCTTGACATTATTCCGTTTCCGTGATCAACTGTTACAGTATTTCCCCATACGGCATTTGTTTCAACAGAAACAACAGTTCCCTCGCCTACGGTTTTTACGCTGTCGCCCTTGACACCTTTAAAGTCAACACCGTTATGGGTTCTGTAGTCGCCCAGTGTTTTTGAAAAAACAGGAATCCCCATACTGTAATCCATCCCCATGGCATTTGATAAGGGAGCTGAAAAATAAACTTCTTCGGCTTCCGTTGTTTCTTCTTCAAGCTTTTTTGCATTGTTATCAAAAACAGCGGCGGTTGACGGTTCTTCATATTTTGCAGTGGTGAACTCATCAATATTTATCTTTACTTCATATTTTTCTGCAGGAGCCTCGGTAATTTTTTCTGCAATGGTAATACTCTCCTGCTTTTTAGTTGTGATTTCGGTCACAAGAGAAGGGGTCTTATTCCCTGCCGAAGTAAATCCTACTACACCTGCACCAAGAAGACATAAGCCTAACGCAAAATAAAGTGCATTGCTTTTAAGCATCTTTTTAAAACTCTTTTTACTGTCATCTATCATATTTATTACCTCCTATTTGAATTTTGTCCTGTATTGACAAAAATATTCTGAAAAAAATTAAAAAAATCACAAACAAATGTTTGCTTTTTCTGAACATTTGTGCTATACTGTCTTTAAAGTAATATTTACAGGAGGTAGATATGAAAGAATTAAACAATACTCAGAAAAAAATATACGAATTTCTTGCAGAGCGTTCGCAAAACGGCGTACCTCCCACAGTAAGAGAAATATGCGCCGCAGTAGGTCTCAAATCCACTTCATCGGTACAGAGTAATCTTGATGCCCTCGAAAAAGCAGGCTATATTGAAAGAGATCCTATGCTCAAACGCTCCATAAGGGTAAGAGGTCAGGAGAATAATGTAACTCAGGTTCCCCTTATCGGTACCGTTACTGCAGGTATGCCCATTTTAGCGGTTGAAGCAATAGAAGGTTACATACCCTTTTCGGGTAACGAAAACTCCGATAAACCCCTGTTTGCCCTTAAAGTAAAGGGTGACAGTATGATTAATTGCGGAATTTTAAGCGGGGATATTATTATCGCCGAAAAAACACCTGTTGCCGCAAACGGTGATATTGTAGTTGCGCTTCTTGAGGATGAAGCAACGGTAAAAAGATTTTACAAAGAAGACGGTCACTTCCGTCTTCAGCCGGAAAATGACGACTATGCACCGATAATATCCGATGAAATAATCATTCTCGGAAAAGTAATTTCCCTCGTCCGATATTTTTAAGCCGTAAAAATAAAGAAATACAAAAAAAGTATCATTCACCGTGATTTTCTGCGGTAAATGATACTTTTTTTTACTCGTATCAATTAATTATTGCATTGCAAGACCTTTATTTTTAAGGTATGCTTTTGCGGAATACTGTTTTCTTTTACTTGTAAACATATACTGAATAAAAGACTTGGGTGCTTTTGTAAGTGACAGCTCGGAAAGAATTCTCGGGTCGAGGGGTGTAGGGTCTTTTACGTTTATCGTAACACCCTTTGCACCGGCTCTTGCGGCGGCAAAAAAGCCTTCATCAGGTAAAACAACTATATTTTCCACACTTCTCCATCTTTCGGGGAAAGACTCATCCTCTGCAGCACTCTTTTTTATGAACAGTTCAAAGAAGGGGAATTTCTGAATATAAAGAGAATCTATAAATTCATCAAGCTGTGTATTGTCCGATAAATCTGCAAGAATACTGAAAAGAGGAAGCTCTGCGGCATCTTTTCTTGTGATATACATTCCGGGGAAACGCAGGTCCTTAAACTCTTCATTCAGCTTTTTGCGTCTTTCCTCAGTTAAAAGTGCTGATATTTCTTCATATTTATTTCTTATTTTTTCAAGTGATTCATCAGAAAGATACCAGAAATACCTGTAAAAATTATTGGTTATCTCTGTGAAATAAACAGTAAGTATCTCCTGAATGGTATATTCATCCCCGTCAACGGAACCTGTTTCTTCTTCAATAATGTTTCTGATATTTATGTATGCTTCATCATATACAGACATAAGTATATCAAGGTTATCCCCTGTGGGCTCACCCTTTTCGGGGAAACCGTCTTTATATATTCCGCGTCTTCTTGCGTATATTGCCCCCGAAACACCCGATACCTTTGCATCACAGCCGAAAACACACTTTAACAAAAATGCCGCGTTATAAAAAACGGGAACGGAAGGAAACTGCAGAGAATACAGGTCAAAGAATTTTTTTCTGTAAACACGTCCGTCAAAATCAAGCGTGTTGAGAAGTGCTCTGTCGAAACGGTCAATTTCGGGCACAACGACAAGCAAATCAGTCCATCTGTCATAATAAGGTTCATTTTCGCCCGATGAATAGTAACGGGGGATAAAAATATCAGCCTTTGTTTCATCGGCGGCATCAAGTATTGACTGAACGGTATCGGGAGAAATATAGTCACCGCCGTCAATAAAATATACAAGCTCCCCTTTTGCGTGTTTTACACCCTCGTTACGTGCTTCAGGTACAAGACAATGCGGAATTTCCACATATTTAAAGCCTACATATTCATCACAGTATTCTTTTATAAGTGCCTTTGTTTCGATATCACAGCCTGTATCAACAACAACCACATCAAATTCTTCCGTGGACTGTTCAACAAGGCCTTCAAGAGTGTATTTTATATTTTCTTTACTGTTATATGCTGTAACAACAGCGGTAAGTGTAGCCATAAATTTCTCCGTTCAGTTGTAATATTGTCTTATTATATTCCCTGCCGCCTTTATATCGTCGGGATATGTGATTTTTATGTTATAATTTTCGCCTTTTACAAGATAAACCTTTTCGCCGTGATAAGTAAACACGGAGCAGCCGTCCGTAAGCAGTCTGAATTCATCCTGAGGCATTTTTTCAATAAGCTTATAAAGCTTGTCTGCCTGAAAGCTCTGAGGCGTCTGTGCGTGATATAACGTACTTCTGTCGGGCACGTGAGAAATAAACTCACCATCATTACTTACAAGAATAGTGTCAACAGCAGGTATACAGGTGTTACAGGCACCGTATTTTTTGGCGGCTTCAATATTTTCGTTTATAATTCTGTCATTTATAAAAGGTCTTACGGCATCGTGGGTAAGCACAATGCTGTTTTCAAGAATATTCTGTTTTTTCATAAAAGAAAGAACACCGAAAAGAGTATCGCCTCTGGTTTTTCCGCCTGTGATAACAAAAATATCTTTTTCTGTTTTAATATATTTACAAATAAGCTCTTTTGTGTAATCAATGTAATCCTCCGAAACACTGACAATACACGAATCTACCCTGTTATTTGACAAAAAGGCGGTGATACTTCTTATTATAACCGGGATATCTTCAATAACAAGAAACTGCTTGGGAATACTCGTTCCCATTCTTGTACCGCTTCCGCCTGCAAGCACTGCCGCAACTACCATTTTTTCACCCCAACCGGCTTTATTGATATATATTACCATACAAACTGCAAATACACAAGGAATATTATTTCCCTTCCGATGCAATTTTTTCTTTTGTTATTTTATCAATATGCATTTTAAGATTTTTCAGATAAGGAGAAAACTCCGTTTCTTCTTTTCCGTAAGTCAGCTGAAGGTCATATTCAAGAGGAAGCCAGGAAGCAATATCGCTTTCGTTGTGCTGAATAACAGCTTCAAGCTTATCGAGGGCTTTATATAATTTCGCTTCTTTGGTTTCGAGCTTTTCCATTTCATCAAGCAGCTCAGAAAACTGTTTTTTCTGATATTCAGGAAAAGTATTTACCCAGGAAATAAAAAGCGAATCCTCTTTTTCACTGTCTTTATCAGTTTTAAGAAAAGTTGCAATATCTCCCGTAAATGCTTCACCAAGGTCGTGAATAATACACATTTTTATTACTTTATTAATATCGGTATCAGAAAATTCGTCTTCCAGCAGCAATGCAAATAAAGAAAGCCGCCAGCTGTGCTCTGCAACACTTTCACGTCTTTTTGTGCTTGTATCACAGTGCCGTGTGATACACTTTAATTTTTCTGCAGTATTCAATATGCTGAGCAACTCTTCAGGCTTCATATTAACCTCCCCGGTATATCAACCTAATTTATCTCCGTTTTTCACCTGCTTATCAGGCTTAATAAGCACAACTCCGCCTTCGGAATACGTTCCGAGAACAAGCACTTCCGAGAAAAAGTCTGCAATTTGTCTCGACGGAAAATTTACCACACCGAGAACCTGTTTTCCGATAAGCTCTTCGGGACTGTAATGGTCAGTTATCTGTGCAGATGAGTTTTTGACACCGATTTCTTCACCAAAATCCACCTTAAGCTTGTAAGCGGGTTTTCTTGCTTTTTCAAAAACCGAAGCTTCGATAATTGTTCCCACTCTTATATCAAGCTTCATAAAATCATCAAACGTTGCCATTATATATCATCCCCGGAATATAAACTTAACTGATATTATAATAGCATAAATAAGATAAATATACAACAGATTCATTTCATTCAAAAAAAAGTAGAAAAATTATACAATATGTGTTAATATAAAGCAGTAAAAACTGAAAGAAGGTTTATTATGAGCTTTAAGGAATACATAAAAAAAGCGTCCCTTGCGCCTGAAGACGGTGACATAATTGAATATATGACCATACGCGACCGTCTTACAAGCAATGTTCTTGTTAATTCTCAGCGTGACATTCCCGGCACTGCATGTAATTATGAGGCTGATGTTACGGCTTTATATAAAGAATTCATAAAACTAAAAAACACATGCGGTTATAAGCTCACATTCAATACACTGATGCTGAAAATTCTCGTTGAAGGCTTAAAAGCCGCCCCGAGACTTAATGCTCATTTTGAATATAATCACCGTTCAACCAGCGGAAGACTTATAATCAAAAAGCACATTGATGTTGCACTGGCAGTCTGCCTTGAATCGGGTGAAACATTTCAGGTAAAAGCTCAGCATCTTGAAGATAAGAGCTTAAGTGAAACTGCATTTATCACCGAAGAAATTAAAAGAAAACTTCTGAACACTAATCTCAAAAGGGTAATGTTCAAAGTGGGCGGTCAGAGAATGCTGGGGCTTGCCTATAAAGGAAAAATAGGCTCCACCCTTTCACAGTTTCGTTCTGCCTATTTCGGCAAGGCTAAAATTGCAAAGCTTTCAAAGCTTTTCAAGAAAAAATACAGAACAGTGAACACATCAAAAAAGCCCTATGACGGACTTACTGCAGATGATTTCACAGAAGGAACCGTTTGCTTTACCAACTGGGGAACACTTTATGATAAGCTCAATGTAAATATCACATATATTCCGCCTTTATATCCCCAGGTCTTTTTATTTGCAACAGGCAGACTAAAAGATACCGAATATGTATATAAGGACGAAAACGGAGTTTTACAGTTGGGAACAAAAAAAGTTCTCCCCCTTACCCTTGTTTTTGACCATAAAATCGGCGGAGCCAATGATATAATTCCTTTTATGAAAAAGCTGGATGAAATATTCCAAAATCCTGAAATTATCAAAGAATGGTAATAAAGGCTGAAATTAAAAAAGCCATAATTGAAGGCGAGAGAGTATCAAATACTCTTTCGCCTTCAAGCTTATTAAATCATAATTTGCAGGGC
>JAZSRT010000070.1:0-10508 GCA_045538645.1 Acutalibacteraceae bacterium
AGAACACAACAGATGAAGAAAATTATGTATCCTGCTCTTGCGAAGAGGAATTCACTTCAGAAACAATAGCTTAAAGGTATATAATAAACGGCGGCTTAAAAGCCGTCTTTTTTCTTTTTTTAATAAATTTACAGAAAAAATAAATGATAAACACACAGACCTACCGTGTTTTTCGGTAGGTCTGCGGTTTTATTCTATTATATTTTTTACTGCAAATTCTGCAATCCTGAGTCCTGCTTGTGACGGTATAAAGCTGATGCTTGACGGGGGGAGTCTTTTTTCGTCTTCGTTTTCGGGTATAAATTTCGCCTTGACGGGAGATTCGGGGGAATAAAGCACCGTTACCTTTTTCAGTCCCGCATCCTTATATTTTTTTCTCATAGTCCTGCACAAGGGGCAATATTCGGTTTTGTTAATATCCGTGATTCTGAAATGTTCTCCCGATAGCTTTGCCCCTGTTCCCATAGAAGCGATAAGCGGAATATTCATTTCTTCGCATATTACGGCAATTGCGGTTTTTGCATTGGTGTCATCAATGGCATCAATACAAAAATCGTATTTTTCATTAAAGAAAGAACCGATGTTTTCTTTTGTCACAAAATCGGTGATGATATTAATTTTACAATCGGGATTGATATCATATATTCTTTCTTTTGCAACCTCTGTTTTATACTTTCCCACGGTTGAGTGAAGTGCATAAAGCTGACGGTTTATGTTAGAAAGTGATATTTTATCCCCGTCAACGAGGGTGAGCGTGCCCACGCCCACACGTGAGAGTGCCTCTGCCGTGTATGAGCCCACACCGCCCAGACCAAATATAATTATATGCTTGCCCTGAAGCTTTTTCAGTGCTTCTTCTCCTATAAGCATGGCAGTTCTTGAATGTTCTTCTTTCATTATTTCACCGTTTCATTTAGTTTTATATATATATCTTTTTTATCATAGCATCTTTTTTTTGAATAAACAAGCCTTGTTAAACTTTCAAGCAAAGTTCTTGCCAAAATAATAAAAATATGTTAAAATTTATTTTACATCATAAAAAAAGCAGGTGACGATATGCTGGGTGAGTCGGAATTTAAAAGTATTTTCGGCAGTAAGCTGTGTATGCTGAGAAAACAGCGGGGAATGACGCAGAGTGAGCTCGGCTATCAGCTCAGTTACAGTGATAAGGCAGTATCCAAGTGGGAAAGAGGGGAAAGCATCCCCGATGCATATACAATATATAAAATTGCCGAGCTTTTTGGCGTTTCAATAACAGAAATGCTTTCTGATGAAAAAAAGATAGATATAAAATCGGCTAATCCCAAAGGTGAACTGAAGCCCTCAAGATATTTTGTTCCTATTATTGTAGCCGTAAGTATTTTCTTTATTGCTTCAGTTGTTTTTCTTGTATTAAAAAATATACCGTCAATCAACCAATATGCACATTATCCCTTTTTATATGCAGTTCCCGTTGCGGCAATTACATTGACAGTTTTTTCTTCTCTATGGTGGCGTATGGTGTTCAGATGCATATTTGTTTCTCTTATTATCTGGTCATCTGCGCTTGCACTTTATTTTACATTGGGAATGGAAACACTTGTTTATATCTTTGTCCCTTGCGCCGTTTTACAGATTGCCTGCATAGTGGCATATCTTTTTGCATGGTTTGTGATAAAGAAAAAGTAAATTCATTTGTATATAAATACTGAAAAAGCTCCCGGACTTACTTTAACAGGTAAATCCGGGAGCTTTTGATATAAATTATATTGCGGTATAAATACTTAAAAAGTGAAGAACTGTTCCGCTTAGTACAAAAATATGAAAAATACAGTGAAAATATTTTTTCTTTTTTCCGACTGCATAAAAGGCAGTTCCTACGGTATAAATAACACCGCCTGCTATTATTAAAGCGATAATCAGAGGACCGTTTGCACAATTTTTATAAATAGGATAAATGAGAATAACGCTTATCCAGCCGACTATCATATACAGCGTCATTTGTACCTTTTTATATTTTTCCTGATCTATAAAAGTAAGTGCGGTTCCTACAGTGCTCATAATAAAGCTGAATGAGCTCATAACGATTGCCAGTATTTTGTTATACGGATATACACAGATAACCGTTAATGCAATGCTTGTGCCTGTTATGAGAATAAAAATGGTTGAATGATCAAGCAGGCGCATAATTTTTTTTGCATCTGATTTTTTCAGAGAATGGTATAGGGTAGAGCAGGTATAGAGTATAACTACCGATGCCGCAAATACTGTTGCTCCGAGATAAGCATTGATATCGGTTGCTTTTAACAGACAGAATATTAAGGATAAAATTCCCAGGGGAATTCCCATACCGTGTGAAACAGCATTAAAGATTTCTTCTCCTTTTGAATAGGTCGGTAATGTAACTTTTGAAAGCTTCATAAAATGCCTCCTTGCAACTAACTGTATTTTCATAATATACGGATGCAGTTAAAAAGTCATCCTACCGATACATTTGCGGTGTCTACCGATAAAAAAGCCACTCTACTCTGAGTAGAATTAAACTTTTTTTGTATAAAATCACAAGTTCACTTGCTTTTTATATAAAAAAATAGTAATATTAACTTGACTATGTATAATAAAGGGGAATTATATGAAATCCATTATATTAAAAAATACATTGGCCCGTGAAGTTAAATTTTTTGACAGGTATGCAAAAGCTGTTCCGAGGGAACTTTTTTCGGCAGGCAAAACTGCTCCCGACCTGTCAGGTGTACGCTATCCGCTTCCTTCAAGAAAAAAGGACTATACCTGCTTTGCAAAAAGCAACAGTGCTTTGTGGCTGGGTGCGCCCAACGGTCTTACAAGATATTGCGAAGGTGCCGAAAGAGATGTTGACAAGGTTCAGTTTTTTTCTGCCACAAGAGATTTGCCCGATAATGACGTTAAGGCAATTTACTGTGAAGAGGGCGATGAAGAAAGTGTATGGGTATTAACTGCAACAGGTGTTACAAATATTAAGCTTCGTGAAATCTCACCCGAAGAAAAGGCTTTAACACTTACCGAAGAAACCGAAAAATATGTTTCAAGAAGAGGTATGTGCACCCAGAGAAATCTTACGGTACCCAGAGAACTGTCAAGTGCAGTACCCTACGGTCATTCGGATAATTCCGGCAGCTTCACCTGTGCATATGCAGTGGGCGAGCTTTGCAAATATGCCGTTTATAAGAAGAAATACGGCGAATCGGACGAAAGAACATTAAAGGCAAAGGCTTCTGCCGTAAGAGCAACAGAGGCTTGTATGCTTCTTATGTATATTCCTTGCAGGGGTGACGGCTTTGTTGCGAGAACATATCTTGTTCCCACCGAGCCTGTACCCGATGACGGACTTTTTTACAGAATAACAGGGGATAAGGCTGTGTGCCTGCCCACCACCGACGGTAAAAAGAAGGGTATTGCGGGCAAAGAAATATATGCAGGCGCGGAAATTCCCAAGAGACTCTCTCATCTTTATGAGGACCTCGGTTACACAAAGGACGGTCTTGTTTATAAGGGAGATACAAGCTCCGATGAAATAACCCATCAGTATCTTCTTATGTATTTCTTCCACGAGATTTTAGGTGAAGAAGATAAAGAGCTTGATGAAATAGTCTGCAATGCTGCTAAAAACACACTGAAGCACATTATAGACCACGGCTACGAATTCCACGAAACCTCAACAGGAAAGCCTACCACTTGGGCTAAATGGAGCAAGGCATATTTCAATCAGCCTCTCGGCTGGTCAGACGGCTGTCTTAATGCAGCAGAGCTTCTTATGTATCTTAAGGTTACAATGCATATAACAGGCGAAAAGGGACTTTGGGAAGAAACATATAACAAGCTTGTTAACGAAGAAGGCTATGCAAAGCTCACATCTCTTCACAACGAAAGATTCTTTGTGTCTTCAATGTTTGAAGGTGTAGAACCCGTTGAAGGACTTATGTACGGCGACAATATGCTTGCAACCTCTTCATACTGGATTCTTATAACTCTTGAAGAAAACGAAGAGCTTAAAGAGCTTTATAAAAACGGTTACAGAGGCTGGAACGGTACCTTCAGAAGAGAGCACAATCCCGCATACGATATTCCCTTTATGCTTTCCTGTCCCGAGGATGAAATCGACACCGAGGCACTTTCCGACTGGTTCAGACGTGTGGGTATCACAAGACTTGTTACATCTGTAGGTCTTTCTTCCCGTTACGATGTTCCTTGCCGTTACCGCTTCGGCGGAGAAAAGGAAGCATCCTGGAGACTTCCTCCCGATGAATTCCCCATTTCAAAATATGACAGAAATCCTTACGCATACAGAGATCACGAAGGCGGCAGAGACCAATATCAGGTTGAAAGCGCATACATATATACATTCGCATACTGGCTCGGCAGATACTACGGGCTTATTGAGGAGGAATAAAAATGGCTGATACATCAAGAATACATCTTATAGGCAATGCCCACCTTGACCCCATATGGCTGTGGCGTTGGCAGGAAGGCTGCGGGGAAGTGCTTCAGACCTTCCGCAGTGCTCTTGACAGACTTAATGAGTATGATGACTTTGTATTCACCTGTTCATCTGCCGCTTATTATAAATGGGTAGAAGAAATTGACCCCGATATGTTCGCTGAGATTACAGAACGTGTAAAGCAGGGCAGATGGGTGCCCGTAAACGGATGGTGGGTACAGCCCGACTGTAATATGCCCTCAGGCGAATCCTTTGCCCGTCAGGCACTTTATTCACAGCTTTACTACTATGAAAAATTCGGAAAAATCTGCACAACAGGCTATAATGTTGATTCCTTCGGTCATAATGCTATGATGCCTCAGCTTCTTTTTAAGGGCGGTATGACTAACTATGTTTTCCAGAGGCCCACTCCCAATGAAAACCCCGATATCCCCGTAACATTTATCTGGGAGAGTATGGACGGCTCAAAGGTGCTTACATACCGTCTGCCTCACGGTTATGCGGATCACGGTCAGAAAAACATAGACAGCGGTATAGACTGTGCCGAGGAATTCATTAAAGAAACAGGTCACGGAATGATGCTGTTTTACGGTGTCGGTAACCACGGCGGCGGCCCCACAAGAGCTGATATTGAATATCTTAAAGAAAATATGGTGCGTGAGGGCTATCACAGACTTAAGTTCTCATCCCCCGATGAATATTTCAGGACTCTCACAATTCAGTTCCCCGACCTTCCCATATGGCGCGATGAGCTTCAGCACCATGCAAGCGGATGCTACAGTGCAACAGGCATTGTTAAAAAGCTCAACCGTCAGGCTGAAAATTCTCTCTTTGCTTCCGAAGCCTTCTCAACCGTTGCCAATAAAGAATATAAAATGGAAGCAAAAACCGAGGACTTCAAAGCTGCATGGAGAGAAGTGTGCTTCAATCAGTTCCACGATATTCTCTGCGGCTGCTCCATTATGGAAGCCTATGACGATGTAAGAGATTCTATGGGACATGCTATGAATATATCCGCTAAGATATATAACGAAGCGGTGCTCAGAATCGCAAGAAAGATTGATACCTGGATAGACGGCGTTTCTGACCCTGTTTGTACCGAAGTCAGAAATCAGGACTGCGGAAAATTCCCCCGTCCCGTTGTTGTATTCAATCCCCATTCATTTGATATAGAAATTCCCGTCCGTGCATATAACGCATCAGACAGTGTAAAAGACAGTGACGGAAATGATGTTCCTTTCCAGAATGTACGTTCATCACGTTCAAACGACTCTCATATGGATACCTGCTTTGTTGCAAAGGTTCCGGCACTGGGCTACAGCACATACTGGCTTACCTGGTGGAGAGAAGAAGACGAAGTAAAGAGTGTTTCCTCCGATGTAACGGCAGATGGACTTACAATAGAAAATAAATACATCAAAGCAACATTCTCCGATAAGACAGGTTCAATCATCAGCCTTATCAATAAAGAGAACGGCTTCGATTATGCAGGTGTCGGAAAAGCAGTTGCAGTCCCCACAGTAATTGACGATCACGAAACAGACACATGGGCGCATAATGTATTTACATTCCATAATATAAAAGGAATTATGGAGCTCCAAAGCATAGAGCTTGTTGAAAACGGTCCTGCACGTGCTGTGGTAAGAGTTAAACACCGCTTCGGTGAATCACATCTTTCTCAGGACTTTATCTTAGGAGCAAACAGCAGAACACTGAGAGTAAAATGCAAGGCTTTGTGGCAGGAAAAGTTTACCCTTCTTAAAATGTCTTTCCCCGTATCGGGCGAAAATGCAGAAAATACATATGAAATTCCCGCAGGCTTTATAAAGAGACCCGCAAACGGCGAAGAAGAGCCTGCAGGCAAATGGGGTGCAATATCCTTTGATGCAGACGGTGCAAAAAGAACCCTCGGTATTATCAACGACAGTAAGTATTCTTACGACTGTCCCGGAAATGACCTCAGAATCACACTTATCAGAAATGTTATTTTTGCAGACCACTATTCACACAGACCTGCGGCTGACTTCAATTTTACGGATGAAGGAAAGCAGACCTTTGAATACGGTATTTTCCTTTGCGACGGCAAGCCCGAAGTAAACGGCATCGCAAATGAAGCAGCCCTTTTCAATGTCCGTCCCGTGCTTGTTCCCGAAAGCTATCACAAAGGACCGGAGCCTCAGACAAAGTCATTCCTTTATTGCGATAAGGATAATGTAATTATGACAGCCTTCAAGCTTTCAGAAGACGGCTCAGGCGATGCAATACTTCGAATGTATGAAACCTCAGGTAAGGAAACCAGAGCAAACATAGTATGCGATATGCTCGATTGCGGCTTTAAGGCAGACTTCGGCGCAAACGAAATAAAAACCTTCAGAATCAATTCCGAAGGCAGAGTAACCGAAGAAAACTTCCTCGAAGGCATAACAAGATAATTAGAAAAAAGTGCAGAAGCGAAAAAAACTTCTGCACTTTTTGATTTATTATGTATTGTATATAACAAAATATATAAAGCGGTTTTTTTATTGACAAGGTTGTAAAATTAATATATAATATGACTACCAAGAAATACGGAGGTTATTTTTATGGAACGCGGCTTTTCTATAAGACCGTCAAAAGACATCAGAACAAACTATGCTGCGATTTCTGCTCTGACAAGGGAGAATCCCGTTGCAATAACCGTTAACGGAAAAGAGGATACTGTTCTTCTCAGCCACGAGCAGTTCAGAGAACAGCTTAATTATATATCCGAGCTTGAAGCAAAGCTTTCCGTTTATGCTCATCTGGCACAGGCTATGGATGATATTAAGCTTGGCCGTGTTCAGGATGCTGATTCCGCGTTTGCTGATATTTTTGCAGAATTGGAGAATGCTGAATTGTGAGTTGCGAAATAAAAATGACGGTTACGGCAAAGACTGATCTGAAAGAAATTGCACTGTATATTTTTGAGCAATCAAAGGATAAGGCTGTTGCAGCACGCTTTGTAAAGGAGCTTCAGGAAAGGTGCAATATACTAAAAAGCTTTCCCGAATGCGGTTCAATTCCGGCAGACAGGACCTTGATGAGTAGCGGCTACCGCTTTCTTGTGCATAAGAATTATCTGATTTTTTATCTTTATAAAAAAGAAGAGAACAGGGCATATATAATGGCAGTGTTCAATGCAAAGCGCGATTATATGCGTGTTATGAAAAAATTTCTTTAAACGTGCTCCGCTGTTCCGCTTTTTACCTGCAGGAAAAATGCATACCGGGACATATAATCTTTTTACTTTAAAGGAAGGAATTTCATATAAGGTAAAATATAATAAAAGTGCAGAAGCGAAAAAAACTTCTGCACTTTTTATATTTTTTTTGAGAAATTCCTCTTAAAAAAACTTAAAAGGAATTATATTTTATTTATGAGTAATAAATATGAGTTTATGATGAATAAATCTTGACAATTTGCGTATATTAATATAAAATATGAATGTCAAGAGGTGATAAAATGAAATTTACTCAGGATAAAAAAAATACAATTATTATGTATTTGCTGGAAAAAATCAGTCAGGGTGCTGAAGGGGTATCAAAAACTGTTTCGGAAACTTTCGGATTAAGCCGTAATACTGTCAGTAGTTATATAAATGAGCTTGTTGATAAAAAAATTATTTTTAAAGAAAAAAGAGACACATACAGACTGATTACAGAAGAATACCACTATGACCTCAGACGCAGTGAAGGACAGCTTGATAATGATACTTTTGCTTATTGCAATTATCTTGAGCCCCTCATTAAGCATCTGCCCGAGAACATTCAGCGTATCTGGAACTACTCATTAAGCGAAATGGTCAATAATGTAATGGATCATTCCGAAGCCGAAACACTTGAACTTGTAATTTTTATGAATTATCTTTCAACCTCTGTTATGTTAAAGGATAACGGTGTCGGCATTTTTGAAAAAATAAAAATACATTTCAATCTGCCGAATCTTGATGAAGCAATTTGTGAGCTTTTTAAAGGAAAACTTACAACTGATTCTGCAAATCATTCAGGCGAAGGAATTTTCTTTACATCTAAGCTTATGGACCGTTATTTCATTGTTTCCGGAAATAAAATTTTTACAACGGATAAGTTCGAGGATGAACACGTATCAACGGCAAAAGAAAAGATAACTGAAGGAACTCTGGTTTTTATGAGTCTTTCCAATTTCTCCAATAAAAAAACATTTGAAATTTTTGATGATTATTCAAATGACGAAGGAAGCTTTATAAAAACACGTATACCGTTGAAAAACATTTTCAGCGATGCTCCTGTTTCGCGTTCACAGGCAAACAGAGTATGTAACAGGCTTGATAAATTCAAGGAGGTTATAATTGATTTTGAAGGACTTCAGTGGATGGGACAAGGTTTTGCTCACCAGATGTTTGTTGTATACAAAAATCAACATCCCGAAATTGAGTTTATTCCTGTCAATATGAATGAAGCTGTAACAAAAATGTATAATCATGTTACGTCAGAGTGATAAAAAGAGTGCAGAAGCGAAAAAACTTCTGCACTTTTTTCTTTAACAATATCACTTTCAAGTTGTTTTTTTTACAGTCAAACTATGCAAGCTCTGCAATGTCGAGGATGAGTTTTTCGGTTTTTTCCCAGCCGAGGCAGGGGTCTGTGATTGAGCAGCCGGGGATTTCGTCGGGGCCTATTTTCTGTGCGCCGTCTAAAAGATAGCTTTCTATAATAAAGCCCTTGACCATTCTGCCGATTTCTTCATTGTGTCGCATTGAGTGGAGTACTTCTTTTGCAATTCTCGGCTGTTCAAGATATTTTTTGCCCGAGTTTGAATGGTTTGTATCGACGATGCAGGCGGGATTTTTGAGGCCTGATTTATTATAAAGCTCACATAAGTGCGAGAGGTCCTCATAATGGTAATTGGGAATAGCTTCACCGTGCTTGTTGACATAGCCTCTGAGTATTGCGTGGGCGAGGGGATTGCCCGAGGTTTCAACATCCCATCCGCGGTATATAAATTCGTGTGAGTGATGTGCGGCTGTAATTGCGTTCATCATAACACTAAGGTCCCCCGAAGTGGGATTTTTCATACCTACTGGAACTGTGATACCGCTTGAAACAAGGCGGTGTTCCTGATTTTCAACACTTCTTGCCCCTACCGCAACATAAGACATAAGGTCGGAAAGATAACGGTAGTTTGCGGGATAAAGCATTTCATCAGCAGTTGAAAGACCAAGCTCTGTCAGCACTTTTGTATGAAGCTGACGAATGGCAAGAATACCCTTGAAGGGGTCGGGCTTTTCGTTTGGGTCGGGCTGATGAAGCATACCCTTATATTCGTCACCTGTGGTGCGGGGCTTGTTGGTATAAACACGGGGAATAATAATGAGCTTATCCTTTACTTCCTCCTGCACTCTTCTGAGCCTTGAGCAGTATTCAAACACAGTATCCTCTCTGTCAGCAGAGCAGGGACCTATGATAAGAAGCTTTTTATTGCATTCCCCCGAAAGGACAGCGGCAATGTTCTTATCTGTTACTTCTTTTATCTCAGCTGCCTTTTCCGAAACAGGATAAAGCGACTTCGCCTCCATAGGAATAGGCAGTTTTTTCTTAAAATCCATTGACATAACTAAACCTCCTGTAAATCATAATTTATCGGGCAAAACCCGATAAATTATGATAGTGAAATACACCTGCGGCGTGTGAAATATTTGTCTGCGACAAATGTGAAATCTGACCTGCGGTCAAGTGAAATTTTTGCCGTCGGCAAAAGTGAAGGAAGACACCTCGTGTCTTATTCCGCTTACGCTCTATTGCGGGCGGGGCGACCCCGCCCCTACGATGAGAGTACTCTGCGGACGTAGGGGAGGGGTTCCCCCTCCCGTTACAGGAACGTGCGAAGCACATATAATGCCGACCGCAGGTCCCGAAACATTTGCGAAGCAAATATTTCACATGAACGAAGTTCATATTTCACATTGCGAAGCAATATTTCACTCACACCGAAGGTGTGAATTTCACTTTAATTTATAGGGCTTTCGCCCTATAAATTAAAAGGATAGCTCTTTTTT
>JAZSRT010000035.1:0-11207 GCA_045538645.1 Acutalibacteraceae bacterium
GGTGCGAGCAATAGAGCGTAAGCGGAATAAGACACGAAGTGTCTTCCTTCACTTTTGCCGACGGCAAAAATTTCACTTGACCGCAGGTCAAATTTCATATTTGTCGCAGACAAATATTTCACACGCCGCAGGCGTATTTCATTATCATAATTTGCAGGGCTTGCAGCCCTGCAAATTATGATTTTCCGTTGGGAAACAAATCGGCCGCAGGCTTTACCGGGGGTGGTAAGGTCTGCGGCCTTTTTATTAGCTGTGATTTATTTTATTGTATAAATATCATATATGCCGGCTTCGGTTTTGGCATAGATGTACATAATGTTGCCGTCTGCTGCTACGGTGATATAATCCTTATAGCCGCTTACAATTGCTTCGCCTGTATACACATCTATCACTTCAAATATACCTGAACTTACTTCTTTTTCAACAAGCCAGGAATCAAGAATATATCCGGTAAGAATATATTCTTCATCCTTTACGGAATAATAATGCCTTGTGCCGTCATCTTCTCTCTTTGTGGCAACAAAGCCGAGAGGTGAAATGCTTATGGAGTCGTCATCCACAAATTCGGCAATAACACTGCCGTCATTTTTCACAAGTGTATATTCATCCTCATTACGAAGGAAATAGCCTCTGCCGAAAACACTGTCGTAATAAATCTGTCTGTATTCTTCTTCGAATACCTTATTTCCGTTAAAATCGTATATATTTTCATTTATTACGGTATAATCGCCGTGGAATTCCGGCTTGGCACTGAAAGTACCCGAAACAGGCTCACCGGTTTTATCTAGGAAAACATACTTATCTTCAGCCGAAGAGGCTTTTTCTGCAAGAAAATATTCCCCTGCACTTTCAATGGGCTTATGGTCTTTTTTGCCTGCTGTAAAAAGCTCGTTATCTTCGGTATCATAAAGGGTGGTTTTATTTTTATCCGTAATTATGTAATAACCGTTTTCAAACAAAACAGCACCTGCGGGAAGCTCTTTTCCGTCACTGTTAACGGTAAACTGTTTTCCGCTGTCATCGGTATACTTTATATAGTTACCGTAAGCCGTAACGGTTGAAGGCTTGGTGCCCAGAATTCCTTCAACAACACTTCCTTTTACGGTATCAAATATTTCCCATTCACCCTTATAAAGCTGATTGCCCTCTGCAAGGGTGAGAGAAAATGAATTATCCTTAAAATCAAGCAAAGCTTCGCTTTCATCCTCGGTAAGTCCCATAACACGGTAAACTCTTATATATCTTTCATTAAGAACACTGAAAACTGCATATTCTGCAGGAATTATTTCATTACCGTTTACATCAATAAGTGCCTTACAGTTAAGTTCAGAAGGCTGTAATGCTTCCTGAGGAATGGTGCTTACCACAGTATAATAGGGTCCTTCGGGTGTACAGAAATCATAGATTGCCCCTGTATCTGTTTTTCCGTCAAAGGTCATCACACCGTATTTGCCGTTTTCGTCTGTGTAATAAATACCGCTTTCGGCAGGATGAATGGCATAATCGGTACTGCCGATTTTTTCCGAAACAAGAGCAAAGTCATCCTCTTCATCAGCATCTGCCTCATCCGAGGTGCTGCCTTCTTCACCCGATACGGTTTCTTCTTCGCCGGATAATACCGTAGTTTCTTCTGTTCCTTCATTCCCGCCACAGGCAGAAAAAACAGAAACCGTTAAGGCTATAACAAGAACAAGTGCAAGAAATCTAAATTTTCTCATCTCAAAAAAATACCTCCGCTGTTTTAATGTGTGCAAAAATCTGCAATAAAGCACCATTTTAATAAAAATACGCTTTATTACATTTTCCAACACAAAAACACGAATATATCTTACAATTTAATAAAGCACTTGTCAATAACAAGACAAAAAATGTAAAACTTTGTCACAAATCATAATATGCAAAAAGTAAAAGTGAAGAATACCCCTGCAAAAAACCGCTTTGCAGCTTATATCATATAATTCAGGGCCGTAGCCCTTCCGACAGCTCAACAGTTTACTTTTATCTGTTATCTTTATAACTTATCGGCCACAACTGCCCGACAAATCAAGAAAACGGCTTCGCCGTACGCCTGCGGCGAAACGTTTTCGGATAGTCCATCTCCGAGCGAAGCGTAGCTGAGCGTTCACAGGGACATACAATCTTTTTTTATTTTATAGGAAGGAATTTCCTATATAATAAAAAAGCAGGCCGGGCAGCCTGCTTTTTGTCAGAATAGGTTTTTGAAGAAATTTTTAACTGTTTCTATAAATGACCTTATCATCATTACAAAATTTGTAAAGTTGGGTTGCTTTTTGAACATTTCGGTTGCTGTGAGGTTTTCTATCTTATCGAGGGTCATGTCGGGGATGTTGTTCTGCATGAACTGGGGATATTCTTCATATGTATCAACATAAAACTGTTCTTCAGATGTAAGTATCAGCTCATAGAATTTATCGTGGCCGTTATGAGTGGTGCAGTGAAGCATATCCTTGATAAACCAGGTCTGTTCAGGGAGTGCACAGGTTGATGCATCAATGGTAAAATCGGGAGAAATATGATTATGACCGTCATCAATCTGCTGAGTGTAGCCTTCGGAGAATGTGCTTCTGATATCCGCTGTTACTGCACCGACAGAAGCGTATTTTGTATCAACAGTACCGTCTGATGTATTCATATATGCAGTTACAAGAGGTGTACGCTGAATATCATAACCTGCAACTATATATATTTTAACATCTTTATTGGCTTCATTCAGTATCTCTTCTGCCTTGCACTGTACATTATAATGATAAGCATCAAGCTTTGCTGTAAGACCTGCCTGAGTTTCTTCATTCAGCATAACGGTCTTTGCTTCTTCGTAGTATTCGTGGGGAACAAAGCTCCAGATTCCGGGAAGTGTACCGAATATGGGAATCAAAGCTTCGTCATAAACTCTGTCAATCAGATTTTCAACTATCTTATCTGCGATTGAAATAAGGAAATTCCATACGCCCACATCATCAAGAGCAGTTGCAAGTCCGTAAAGAAAGCCCTGTAAAAAGTCCTGTTCGAGACTGGGAATTGCATCAAGAGCATAATTGAGAAGTGCATCCTTATTTATTTCAAACTTACGGCAATAAAGCTCACCTGCAACGGCAGTACCCTTTATGGGACAGTTCTGGAAGATAACAGTTTCGATATCCTCTGTGCCGTATTTTTCAAGATAAGCCATTGTAACAACGCCGCCCATGCTTGAAGCCTTAAGCTGTACCTTATCGTGCCCGGTAAGCTCCTTAAGGGTCTGAATATCCTTATAAAGTCTGTCGGCGTGGGTATAGGGATCAAGTCTGAAATCGTAGCCGAAATAATAAGAATGCTCAATGCCGTGTTCTTCGCTTGTGGGATATTCTTCGGGAGCATATACATTTTCTCTTGAATTACCGTCACCGTCGAGAGCCAATGCACCGAATGCGGAATTTACAAAACCGATAAGTGCATCCCCGAAGGCATCATAATTTCCGAGCATAAGTGAAGGGATAGCGGGAAGTATTGAAGAAACAGCTTCTGCTACAAGAGGCATTGTTTCGGGACGGAAAAGTGCACGTTCATCCTCAGTACCGGGATTTTCGTAAATGGTTCCGCTGCCAAGTGCCGCAACATAAATAACAGGATTAAATCCGCAGTCGCACTTCTCCTCAACAGCAAATGCAGGAACTGTGAGACCTGCAATAATAATAACGGATAGAAAAATTGCAATAATCTTTTTCATATTTAATATCCTCTCATTAATCTGAAAATTTTGCCGCTGCCAATTTACGACAGCGGCAGTTTTCTTAATTATCCGAAATTGAAAAGGTCACGGAAGAACTGCATTATTCTCTCAAACAATGCTTTTATTCTTGCAAAGAGTGAGCTTATGGCATTCATATCCGTTGCAGTTCCGGGGATTTCAGTTGCATTGGGATCTTTAAGAATCAATGAAAGTTTTGAAATAAACGAATCCATATCCGAAGCGGAATCAATAAGGTCTGTTATTGTCATATTGTTTGCCTGGAATCTGGGTGCAAGAGTGTCTGCAATGGGTACAAGATTAGTAATGAGCATATATACAACATATAGTACTATATCAAGCACATTATTATCTTCAATAAGTCCGAACAGACCGTCTATAACCATATACAGTGTTTCTTCATCGTATTCGTCAAGCTTGCCTTCACCTGCAAGATTACTGATAATCTGGCTTAAAGCCTGATGGTTTTCGGGCATATAAAGAACTTCAAATACGATTCTGAGAAGTGCTGTGAGAAGCTCACCGCCGCCTGCAGCATTAAGATGAACAATGCTTCTTACTTCCTTGGATGTGAACTTTTCAAGCGTACCTGCACAAAGCGTGTAAAGATCAATATAAGGCAGATGCAGCGATACACCTTCTATTGTAAGAACATCACCAACAAGAGTACCTAAAAGGTCACTTATAAGAGAGTTTACATCAAGGTCAAGAGGAAGTGTAAGGTTAAGTGTAAGACCTGAAATCTCAATGTTTGAAATAAGTCCTTCAAGAAGGTCATAAGCATTGATAACAGGCTTTAAGATATCAATAAGAACATACGCAAAGTGAATGAGATTGTTTATAAAATCATTAAGTCCGCCGATTGAGATAAAGAACAGAAGATTGGGAATAAGGTTAAGAACCGTATCAACGGGATTTGCGTAGACCTTATCAAGAAGTCCGAGTAAGGGAGAGAACAGATAATAGATAACGTTTGCATCTCCGCATTCGGGATCAAGAGAAGCCTTGTAATAATCATCATAAGTGAGAATATCAGGACATGAAAGAGCTTCAAGAAGTCCGATAAATGCATACTGATATCCTGCATATGAGGGAAGATTGATAAGACCGAGAATGCTCAGGTCATAATCCATAAATAAGAACTTAAGCGCAAATGCTGCAGGAGAAAGAAGCGCGGAAACTGTTCTTAAGAATGCATCTGCACGGGAAAGTCCGTGTTCTTCTGCTGTGTCAATACCCCAGTCAAGCTCTACATCCCTTATTATGGGAATATTTTCACCTGTAATAGGATCATATAAAGCACCGCCGTCAAAGAGACCCATCCAAGTGCCTGCGGTCTTAATAGCTCTTGTTGCTTCTGTTTCGAAGCCCATCATTTTATCAACTGCACGCGCTACGGTTATGGGAGTAAAGTTTACATCAAGAACTGCATCAAGAATGCCTTCGATGTCAATACCGACACTTTCATTAAGTCCGCCAAGAAGCTGATAAATGGTATTAAAGAGTGTATTTACAAGGTCGTTATTAAATACGTTCTCATTGAGGAGATTTTCAAGGAATGCTCCGAGACCGTCTTCCATACCCTCAAGACCGAGCATAATAAGTATGTCTTCAGCAAGAGGTCCGAGAGATGAAACGAATTCGTTTGCATATTCTCTGGTCCAGTATTGTGAATACTTAACATCTGCACCGTATGTGAGTGTGGGGTTGATTGTTTTATTAAGAAGAGTTGTTTCGTGATAGTCGATATTCTCTACGGGATAAGTATAAGGCTTATGTGTATAAAGATCGCCTGTTTCGTTGGAATAGAACAGTTCGAGAAGTGCACATATTGCTTCGTCGGGATGAAGCATAACGTTGGTGATGATGTCGCCAAGCGTAAGACCCATAAAGAGCTCGCTTTCCATATCAAGTCCGAAGCACTCAATAAGTGAAGGAAGATCTTCCTTGTTAAGGTCATATCTGTATCCCAGTGCAGAAAGCACATAACGGAGCAGGAACTTGAATACAAGACCGGGATGCTCAACATCAACGGTATTTGTAGCAGGATTTACAGTACCGCAGGAGATAAGCTTTGCTTCGGGAACTGCGGGAATGAAATAGGGCTTCTGAACATAAGTAATGTTATTATGAAGGAAGGGATGGTCCTTGTCTTCTGTAAGAGAGAACTTAGTATTTGAAGCATCTGACCAATACTGCATATGAGCATTCGGATACAAACCGGGATTCAGCGCATATTCCGTTGAATCGGGTAGAACGATATTTCCGTACATATCCGAATAACAGGCTATGTTTTCAGAGAAAATTTCATCGGTATCATATGAGAATTCAATAACCTTATTAAGAAGATCACTAAGACTCTTAAGCATATCAAGATCTTCACCGACTAAGCTTGCTATTGAGCCTGACCATATCTTAACACCGATAATACCGACGATAGCAAGATTTACGTTGTCAATAATCGTCCAAAGATTGTAAGTCTGAAGATCAGCGAAGCCCTTATGGCATTCATCCTGATTACCTGCTATAAAGCTGGGATTCTGCCAGTCGTCCTGATGGGAAAGCTCAACAGTACTTGTTCTTGAAAGGAAATGAACAAGATTGGGAACAAGAGTCATTATTGTTTCAAAGGGTTTCTTTGCAACATGATTGGTAACCCATGTAATGATAGGTCTTACAGCCTCTCTGAGACAGGAACGGATATCCTTTACAACACCTGCGTGGAAATCCTTTGATGAAAGATATTCATGTTCTTCAAGTCCGAGAACTCTGTAAAGCGGAATAAAGAGCTTTGTATAAAGTCCCTGAGATACGAGCCATGCGGAAAGAGCGGGAATAAGCTTAAGGTCAAAGTATCTGCCGAAGTTACCCACATCCTGCATATCTGTATCATTATATTCTTCGTCACCGCAAAGAACAGTAACCAGAAGACGGGTAAAGCCGCCCAAGCCTGCACAAAGAGCATCAAGGAAAATATCAGCCTTGCCTTCAGCGGGTGCTTCATCTACGCCCCAGACCATACCGGCAAAGTTAACATTTGCCCAGTCGTTACCTGATGCATTCTGAAGAATTGTAGCAGCAATATCATACTGACCGGGATAGTCGGATTTAATTCGTGAACCGAGATCATTGGGCTTAATAGCAAGGTCATTGTCAGAAATAACATCATCAAGAATATCACTGATAAGACCGTCTATGAAGCCGACACCCGTAAGATTGCCGAGCAGATCTTCAAGAAGATCAACAAGCATAGGATATACAAGCTCAACCAGCATATTTATAATGCTGTCAGAAAATACCATCTGCTGAAGAACCTTACCTATAAGGTCTTCAAGTGTTGAATAGTCTATTGTGCCTTCAATGCCGAGCAGGTCGCCCACATCAAGGAACATAGAAACGACGGTTGCAACACGGTTTGAAATCTTAACATCATCTGTTTCATTTTCGTTGGGAGCAACGAGAGCATCAAGGTCGTGGATGATATCGTCAAGCTTTTCAGCCGAAGCTACATACTGTGCAGTACCTCTTACTGTTCTTGTGGGATCACTTCTTGAGGTCTTGAACAGGTATGCAAGTGTTACCATATTACCGAGACGCTTACCGAATACAGCCTGAAGAGCCTCATTACTGTAGTTGGTTGCAAGGTCGGCAGCATAGCCGAGAATTACGGGAGTATCGGCGTGATTATTAACAGTGGTATCACTCCAGCTTACAAACTGAGAGTCCCACTTGATATTATTTGCTTCGTCATACGGCTTTGCAACATAAGAATCAAACTTACTTGCAGCCAGTAAAAGATAAGGAACGGTTGTATTATCATAGCTTACCTTTATCATATAAGCCGAAGCCTGACCGTCTCTGAGAAGTCCGGGGAAGCCGTTTTCGGGCTTTGTAAGGTCAGCGGGCTGAGCATCGGTCCAGCCGTATTGTGCTGCATAGTTATCATAAACAGTCTGAAGAGAAGGAGGAGCAAAGCAATAATATGTCTTTGACATGCTTTCGTTGTATTCCTTCTGATAGTTTATTTCAAAAACTGCCGTGCGGATTGTAAGTGTGGGATTACCTATGGATTCAATACCGTCGCATTCCTCAAGAATGTTGCTGACAGAGGTTTCAACCGCAAAAGAGAATCTGTGATACCAGTTGCCGGTGTTTATCTTGAGAACATTACCCATAAAGTATTTGAGGACAGCATCAATATTGTAGTATGCCCAGTCGTCCATTTCCATAAAGTAAATACCGAACTCTGTAAGAGTTGCCTGACTTACTTCGGCACCTACAGCAGTGATGTCACTTACCGCCTTTTTATAAGCGGCAATTTCTTCAGCTGAAGGATAATAACGGTTACCGTAGAAATCCTCATAAATAACTTCGCCCGAACCTGAAGTGGAAGCAAAGTGGGGCTTTATCTTATCTGTAATGTAGCTGATAAGTGTGGAGGCATCGTAACAGCCTGTGCCGTACTTATAGCTCATTATGGATTCTGCGATGTAATAGAAACGGTTGGATGCCTTGAGGATATCACCTGCGGCATTATCCTTTGCCACAACCTTGTGGTCATAAGCAAAGCCTCTGGCTTCCTGATCAAAGCCTTCGGTTCCGTTATCGAGTGTAGTATTTGTAACTGTGTAGTTGGTAAGCTCACGGACGTGCTCATTCTGAAGAGCTTCTGCAAGCAAACGGTATTGAGCGGTGTAGTCAATTTCAGCGGCAGCACCGACAACGCCGATAGAAACCACGCTGAAAAGCATGACTGCAGAAAGAAATACACTGAGTATTTTCTTAAATCGCATACAAACAACTCCTTATCTTAAAATTTATGTCGCGGGAAGACATATCGATACGGAGTTATTATAATACTTTTTTTATTATTTTTCAAGAAGATAATAATATTTTCGGCTTGTGACTTTATCAAAATATTTTTTTATAAATATAGTTGATTTAAACAAAAAAAATTTTAATCAGTAAAAGATAAGCTCATCGTTTTCAATTCTGCAGGTTATCTTTTCTTTGTCTGCATTTTCATAAAGCTTTTCCGACAAGGGTGTTTCTATTCCGTTTACGATAAGCCGTCTCAGGTTTCTTGCTCCGTAGGTTTTATCATAACCTTTTTTTGAAAGATATGAAAAAACAGGCTCCTCAACCTCAAAGACGATCCCCTGTTTTTTAAGCCGCTTTTGTATTTCTCCTATCATTTTTTTTGCAATCAGAGCTATGCTTTCTTGCGAAAGTCGTGAAAATATTACAGTTTCATCAACACGGTTAAGAAATTCCGGCGGAAAGACCTTTTTAAGCTCTTTTTCCACGGTGTTTTTTATAAAACTGCCGTCCTTCATACTGTCGTTTTCATAAAATCCCAGCGACTTAATATCCTCACCAATTATTCTTGCTCCGCAGTTTGAAGTCATAATGATAATACTGTTTTTACAATCCGCTTTTTTGCCGTCGGAGGCGGTTAAAAAACCGTCCTCAAGCATAGGCAGAAGGAAGTTAAAAATATCGGGATGTGCCTTTTCTATTTCATCAAGTAAAATTACGCTGTAAGGGTTTTTGCGTATCCGTTTTACAAGCTGTCCGCCCTCATCAAATCCCGTATAGCCGGGCGGAGAGCCGATAAGTCTTGACAGCGAGTGTTTTTCTGAGAACTCTGACATATCAAGCCTGATAAGAGAATCACGACTGCCGAAAACAGCCTGTGCCAAAGCCTTTGCCAAAGCCGTTTTTCCCACTCCCGTAGGCCCGCAGAACAAGAAAGTTCCCGTAGGCCGCATAGGGTCACTGAGCCCTGCTCTGCCCCTTCTTACAGCAAGCGAAACCATCTTGACGGCTTCATCCTGACCCACAATTTCCCGTGACAATTCCTGTTCGAGTCGGGATAGCTTTTCGCGGTCATTTTCCCCTAATTTTCCCACGGGAATACCCGTCCAGCTGCTTACACTTGCTGCAATATGCGAAAATCTTACTTCAGGCAAAGTATCGATATTTTCTTTATATCTTGCCTTTTTTTCCTGAAGCTCCTTAAGAAGCTTTTTCTCTTTATCCCTGAATGCTGCCGCCTGTTCAAAATTTTGCGAATTCACGGCCTGAGCCTTGTCCTTACCTGCCTTTTCAGCCTGTTTTTCAAGCTCGGAAATTTCAGGCGGAAATGCTGTTTCCCTGAGCTTCACCCCTGAGCAGGCCTCATCGATAAGATCAATTGCCTTGTCGGGCAAAAAGCGGTCGGGAATATATCTTACGGACAATTCAACAGCGGCACGGATAGCTTCATCGGTAATTTTAACCGAATGGAAAGCCTCGTAGCCCTGCCTCAGATGATAAAGTATATCAAGGCATTCACGCTCAGTGGGCTCTTCTATATTCACCGTCTGAAAACGCCTTTCAAGAGCAGAATCCTTTTCGATATTCTTGCGGTATTCTTCTGAGGTTGTGGCACCGATAAGCTTGATTTCACCTCTTGCAAGAACAGGCTTAAGAATGTTTGCCGCATCCACTGCTCCCTCTGCTGAGCCTGCACCTATGAGGTTGTGTATCTCATCTATAAAAAGAATGATATTGCCTGCGGTGACAGCTTCATTTACGGCATTTTTTATACGTTCTTCAAAATCTCCCCTGTATTTTGCACCTGCAACCATTGCGGTAAGCTCAAGAGAATACACCTGCATATTTTTAATTTCTTCCGGCACATCACCCATAGCTATTTTATATGCAAGTCCCTCCGCAACTGCGGTTTTTCCCACCCCCGGTTCACCTACAAGACAAGGATTGTTTTTTGACCGTCTGCAAAGTATCCTGATAACTCTTTCTATTTCCTTATCTCTGCCTGTAACGGACTCTATCTTTCCGCAGGCGGCAGCGGAAGTAAGATTTCTGCCGTATTTTTCGAGAGTTGAAAGCTTAGTCTGTGACGGAAACCTTTCTTTTTGCATACTCCTTCGCATATCCCCCTGATTTTCGGGGAAAGCCTTTTTTATATCACCGTATATCACGGCAGGTGACGCACCCATTTTTATTAAAGCCTTATTGGCAAAACACCTGTCTTCTCTGAGAACTGCCATAAGAAGATGCTCCGTTCCCGTAAGACTGAGCCCCGAAGAAGCCGCAATGGATACTGCCGAACGTATTATTTTTGCGGCTCGCGGAGTGATATCGTGCTCACTGAGTGAAGTCGGCACACCAAGTCCGATATTGTTGCGAACCGTATCATAAAATGTCTGATAAGTAATTTTCTGTGCCCCCAGTATCACACCCGCAACACTGCCGGGATCCTTAAGAAGCCCCAGCACAATGTGCTCACTGCCGATATAAGTATGCCCCATATCCTCAGCACAGTTCACGGCATTGTTAAGTGCCGTATTTGCCTTTTCGGAAAAACCCGTAAACATAAACATAAAAAACCCCCGAAAATCATAATTTATCGGGCAGTTGCCCGATAAATTATGATAATGATATACGCCTTTGG
>JAZSRT010000082.1:0-9180 GCA_045538645.1 Acutalibacteraceae bacterium
TCAACAATACCGTGAATTTATTTACAATCACAGAGCCGTCCCGTGATTTTTTCTTGCAATGGATAATTTAAGAATCTGACATATTCTTCTTGAATATTTCGCTCATTCTATGGGCTTTATTTGTTATACCTTTTATCTCAATTCAGCATTACTTAGACTTCACGCTAACCGTCCCCTGATTTTTCTTCTAATTCATCACCCGATTTCATCCGAGGAAAATATTAAAATCTTGTACTAAATAATCTAAAAATTCATATGTAGCTTTGAGACCGGAACCTTCGATATACAAAAGCTTATTCTCAAAGTAAGCAATATACTTCGTTTTTAAAAACATATTGCTTGTTAAGAAAAAGCCCTGAGAATCAGCAAAAGTCATTTGCATTCTGTTTTCTATATACTGCACCCGTTGCAAGTCACTTTTGAATTCGTAGGCAAAAACAGTGAAATTATTTTCAGAAAATTGCACTTTACAAGTATACTGATTTATAGGTTCAAGGTCATTAACAAAATTATCATTTTCAATTTGTTCTGTTATGTACGGTGATAAGATAGTTAATTCATCAATATTTGAAAACATATAATGCTCATGTTCATTAATATCTTTTGTATTAATTATAGCAATAACAAAAAATAGTATAACTAAACTTCCTGTTATGATAATGATATTAATAGCTCTTTTATTCATACTTTTACCTCCGTTAAATTATACAACTGCATAAGAAGAGTAAATTGAATTTTGCAAAAATAATCCACATCAAACCAAGACAGGTACGGTTCTGTGTCTTGGCTGTCTATGACAGAGGGCCATCCTCTGTCCTAACCACTTTTATGCCCCATGACCTTCTTTTTTTATGTTCTTTAATTAAATAACTTTACGCTCAGGACTATCAAAATAAATATTAAAAGCATTGCAAAATATATCAAATGCAATATTTTAAATCGGCTTTTCCGTTTATCTTTTTCGTTGCTGAAATTAAGTGAAAATATATCAGCAACAACAAGTAAAAACATTGCTAACATAATTGTAGGTGCAGCTATCACCGGAGAAATTTTCTGTGCAAAAAACAGATATCCCATTAATACGGTAATTATAATTGAAATTATTCTGAGCACTAAAATAACGTTTTTTCTGTTGTTACTCATATTTTTTTCCTCCGATATCAAATAACATTATACAGCATCAAAATCTGATGTGTATAATCAAGCAAGAAAAACGTGTCCAAGAAAATTATTATTGAAAACAATATTATTTTAGTTTTCTTCTTTTTGCAAAATGTCTTAATGATAATATACTCCGGAATAAAATTGAAAACGTATACCATAAAAAGACTTATACAACTCAGAACCATAGTAAATTCTTCCCGTGCAAATAATGCCCGCATAACTGAGCTGAAAAAAGATAAAAACAAAGCAATAATAATTAAGACAAGTCTCTTTTTGCCGATTTTTTGAAAAATATCATTAAAATCTAACATTGAAATATCCTCCATATTCTTTATAATATGAAATTTCAAACTTAAAATCGAGAATCAGTGTACAAATTAAGATTACAATATAATTTTCAAATAATGACTATCCGTTATTTCAAAAAAACTCACATTATAAAAATAATAAGTAAACGCTTGTATTTCAAAATATAAACTCCCTTGCAACATAAAATACAACAAATACTGCAGACAAAACTTGCAGAGAAAAGCGGAACATTTTTTATTCGAATATTAATTTCTTAAAAAGATGAAGTTGCTCCCGGTCTTTTGTTTCAGAACAAATTTCTCCGTTCATTTAAATAAGTGTATTTTTTTGAAAAAAGTAACACCTAAAATTTTAAATTAATTTGATTTAACAATATTGTAACACAAAACGCACATAAATGACAATATATGCACAAAAAAATACCGCACTTCAAAAACAAACAAAGTACGGTATTTGTATATTAATTTAGTTTAAGCTGCTTCTGAGGTTTTCGAGTTCGTTCTTAAGTGTTTCGGGGAGCTTATCGCCGAACTTACCGTAGAATTCTTCAATACCGGGGATTTCATCCTTCCAGAGGTTGTTATCAACAACAAGTATAGATTCAAGAGTTTCTTTTGAAACCTCGTCTTCAATACCTGTAAGGTCAATATCATCAGCAAAAGGTACATAACCGATAGCAGTTTCTCTTGCATCAACCTTACCGTCACAACGGTCAAGAATCCAGTTAAGAACTCTGAGATTATCACCGAAACCGGGCCATAAGAAGTTACCTTCATCATCTTTTCTGAACCAGTTAACATTAAAGATTTTGGGAGCCTTTTCGGGATCAAGTGTTTTACCGATTTCGATCCAATGCTGCCAATAGTCACCCATATTGTAACCGCAGAAAGGAAGCATTGCCATGGGGTCACGACGAACAACACCTACCGCACCTGCTGCTGCAGCTGTTGTTTCGGAAGCCATAATCGAACCTACGAATACACCGTTGTTCCAGTCTTTTGACTGATATACAAGAGGAGCAAGCTTTGCACGTCTGCCGCCGAATACGAAAGCAGAAATCGGAACGCCCTGAGGATTTTCGAATTCAGAGCTGAGACAAGGACAGTTAACAGCAGGAGCTGGAAATCTTGAGTTGGGATGTGCACCCTTAACTTCAGATGTCTTTCCGTTCCAGGGCTCACCAATCCAGTCATTAGCATTTTCGGGGGGATTCTTGTCAAGGCCTTCCCACCAAACTGTATTATTGTCAAGGTTATGAGCAACGTTTGTAAAAATTGTTCCCTGCTTTGTAGAAAGAAGAGCGTTGGGATTTGACTTCATATTTGTGCCGGGAGCAACACCGAAGAAACCGTTTTCAGGGTTGATAGCATAAAGTCTGCCGTCTTCACCCTTACGGATCCAAGAAATATCGTCGCCAACGCACCATACTTTGTAACCGGCCTTCTTGTATCCTTCGGGAGGAATAAGCATAGCAAGATTGGTTTTGCCGCAAGCAGAGGGGAAAGCAGCACAGATATACTTAGTTTCACCCTGGGGATTTTCAACACCGAGGATAAGCATATGCTCAGCCTGCCAGCCTTCTTTCCAACCCTGATAAGAAGCAATACGAAGAGCAAAGCACTTTTTACCGAGAAGAACATTTCCGCCGTAGCCTGAGTTTACGGAGATAATTGTGTTATCCTGGGGGAACTGGCAAATCCATCTCTTTTCGGGATCGATATCACATTTGCAGTGAAGACCGCGAACCCAGTCATTTGAATCGCCAAGAACATCAAGAACTGACTTTCCTACTCTTGTCATAATAGCCATATTAAGAACAACATAGATAGAGTCAGTAAGCTCGATACCTGCTTTGGAGAACTTGGAACCTACGGGACCCATTGAATAAGGGATAACATACATTGTTCTGCCCTTATATGAATCACGTGCAATGTTATAAAGCATTTCATAGCATTCGCCGGGTTCCATCCAGTGGTTTGTGGGGCCTGCTTCTTCTTTTGTGGGAGTGCAGATAAGAGTTCTGTCTTCAACACGGGCAACGTCTGTAGGATGTGTTCTGTGAAGATAGCAATCAGGAAGAAGTTCCTCGTTAAGCTTAAGCATTTCGCCTGTTGAACATGCTTCTGCTCTGAGAGCTTCAATCTGTTCCTTTGAGCCGTCAATCCAGACAATCTTGTCAGGCTTTACAAGCTCAACCTTTTCCTCTATCCAGCTGAGAATAGACTTGTTTGTTGTAAGTGACATTTGGTTCTCTCCTTATTTAGAAAAAAATTTCAAATCAGCGTATATTTTACTATAATGTAATATTTTTGTCAATATCTAAAGCCGCGGTTGCATTAAGTTTTAATGAAGCAATCTGTCCTGCATTAAATTCATAATAAGCCTGTGCTCCAACCATTGCAGCATTATCTCCGCAATACTTAAGTTGAGGCATATAAAGCCGGATATTATTCTGTTCTGCAAGCTTCTGCATTTCTTTTCTTAAAACAGAGTTGGCAGAAACTCCGCCTGCAAGAACAAGCTTGTCAGGCGACAGCATACATATTGCCCTTTGTGTTCTGTCACATAAGCAGCTGACAACACTGTGCATAAACGATGCGCCGATATCCTTTATATTTATAGCCTCACCTTTTTGATTAAGATTATGAACAAGATTAATAACAGAAGTTTTAAGTCCCGAAAAGCTCATATCAAGTTCCGATTCCTGAACCTTAGGTGACGGGAATTTATAGGCTGACGGATTACCGTCTGCGCATTCCCTGTCCATATTGAGCCCTCCGGGATACGGAAGTCCTAAAGTTCTTGCTGCCTTATCAAGGGTTTCTCCCGCTGCATCGTCACGGGTTCTGCCGATAACCTCATAATCCGTATAATCTTTTACATTAATAATATGCGTGTGTCCGCCAGAAACAACAAGCGCTAAAAAAGGCGGTTTAAGATCAGGTGAAGTTATGTAATTTGAGGCAATATGACTTCTGAGGTGATGAACCGGTATCAAAGGCTTACCTGAACTGAAGGAAAGCCCCTTTGCAAAATTTACTCCTACAAGCAAAGCACCTATAAGCCCCGGTGCATACGTACAGGCTATTGCATCAATATCATTTATAACCAGTGAAGCTTCTTTAAGTGCTTTATCAACAATGGCTGATATGGATTCGCAGTGCCGTCTTGAAGCAATTTCAGGAACAACTCCGCCATATAATATATGTTCGGGTACCTGTGAAGCAATAACAGAAGATAACACTTCCCTGCCGTCTTTTACAACTGCCGCAGCAGTATCATCACAGGACGATTCGATAGCTAATATTTTCAAGAAAAATTCTCCTTTGTCTTATCAGTTAAATATAAAGTATATATGCAGGCATTTTCTTTCGGTAAAGTGTAGAAATCTTTTCTTATTCCGAGAAACCGGAAACCGAAATTTTCATATAGATGCCGTGCGGTAAAATTTGACTCACGAACTTCCAGCGTAAGCAATGAACAGTTCTTTTCTGTCAGTATTATAATCAGCTTTTTCAGTAAAGATGTACCCAGGCCCGAGTTTCTGAATTGTTCTTTTACCGCGATGTTTGATATAAAAAACTCATCAAGTATAAGCTGACCGCTGATATAGCCGCAAACGGTATCTTCAGTTTTAGCTGTCAGAAAAACTGCTTTATCGTTGCAAATCTCCGCTCTTATCTGATTTTCACTCCATGGGGAAGAAAAGCATTCTGTTTCAATATCTGCAATTTGCACGGCATCATTTTCGTCTGCATAACTAATAATACAATCATTCTTTAGCATCATACCAAGATTTACCGATTGCTGTGTCTGCATCAAAGTTTACAGCGAGATTTACGGTATTCTCCATTTCCTCTTTTATGATTGCGGCAACTGCTTCGGCATCTTTTTCAGGAGCTTCTGCCATTAATTCATCGTGAACCTGCATAATAAGCTTAGCATCGGGATATTCGTTTTTAAGTCGGTTATAAACCTTTATCATTGCAATTTTTATTATATCAGCAGCGGTTCCCTGAATAGGCATATTTCTTGCAACTCTCTCTCCGAAAGCTCTCAGCATACCATTTGATGAAGAAAGCTCAGGCAGATATCTTCTGCGCTTGAATAACGTTTCACTGTATCCGAGCTCTTTTGCATCGCTGATGCATTTTTCCATATAATGATTTACTGATGAATACAATGAAAGATATGATTTTATGAAAGAATCCGCTTCTGCCCTCGTGGTTTTGATATCTTTTGCTAATGAAAAAGCACCGATTCCGTAAACTATTCCGAAATTCACTGCTTTAGCTTTACTTCGAAGTTCAGAAGTGACTGCTTCTAAAGGAACACCGAAAACCTTAGATGCTGTAACAGAATGTATATCAGTTCCCGAATTAAAGGCATCTATCATATTTTTGTCATCAGAAAGTGCCGCAAGAACTCGTAATTCTATTTGCGAATAGTCAGCATCGATAATTTTATATCCGTCTTCCGCAATAAAAAATTTGCGCATTTCCTTACCTAAGGCTGTTCTTACGGGGATGTTTTGCAGATTAGGTTCGGTAGATGATAATCTACCCGTTCTGGTTTCTGTCTGATTAAATGTACTTCTGACGCGGTTATCCGAATCAACAGCCTTAATCAAACCGTCGCAATAGGTAGATTTCAGCTTTGTGTATGTCCTGTATTCAAGAATCATAGATACAACAGGATAATCATCAGCGAGGCTTTCTAAAACTTCAGCATTTGTTGAGTAACCTGTTTTTGTTTTTTTCTTCGCAGGAAGACCCAATTTTTCAAAAAGAATTTTTCCCAGCTGCTTAGGTGAATTAATATTGAATTTTTCTCCCGCAGCATCGTATATTGCATTTTCTGTCTGAGATATTCTTGCTGATAAAATATCAGAAAATTCATTGATGCCTTTTACATCAACCTTTATTCCTTGCCTTTCCATATCAGCAAGAACTTTTGCTAAGGGAATCTCTATTTCCGAAAGAAGCTTATTCTGCTCCCTTTCGGTTATAATCGCATTGAGTCTTTCAGAAAGAATATACAGTAACGCAACAGCTTCGAAATATGCACGGTTTTCAGTATAAAATTCCTGCGAATCATTATCGGAAAATTCAATTGAAGGCGACTTTACATTGTATGAAAGTGCCAATGATTGAGCCGAATAATCATTTGAATTAGCATCAAGCAAATAAGCAGCAAGTCTTATGTCAAAAACAATATTTTTAGGATCTGTTTCATTTTCCAAGCAGAATGAATAAATTGACTTACAATCTTCAGTGATTAATTTTATGTCGGATTCCAGAATTTCCTTAAGAAAACTCATAAAATCAATTGTATTGTTTTCAACAATAATTATATCATTTGCATCGGTAAATACGGCAAATTCAGGATAATTTTTATCTGCCTTTAACGATATACTGACCTTTTCTTTTTTTAGTAAAATATCTTTTGCTTTTTCTGTGTCTAAAAGACTGATGATGATTTTATGCTCATTATCAGTCTTTGCATTTTCTGATAAAACCTGCGTGCGCTCCGTGGTTAAATTAAGCCTGTCTATCATCTTAAACATTTCGTGGCGAGCAAGCTCACTGATTAATGTTTTATTATCACGCACAGTATTAAGATAATCGGACATATTTGTGTTGATAGGGGCTTTTGTACAAATAGTTCCGAGTTCTCTTGAGAAAAAAGCATTATCTTTGCCGTTTATCAGTTTTGTTTTTATGCCTGCTGTAGCCTCAATGTTGTCAATATCGGAATAAATATTATCAATTGTTTCATATTTTTTGATCAGCTCACCTGCAGTTTTGGGACCGATACCTGCAACCCCGGGAATATTATCCGAGCTGTCTCCCTGTAAGGCTTTAATTTCAATCATACCCTTTGGGGCAACACCGTATTCTTCAAACAACAAATTTTTATCATATTCAACGGTTTGAGTTTTACCCATTTTTGTTGTAGTAAGCACAACAGTTACGTTATCATTTATCAGTTGCAATGAATCTCTGTCACCTGTTGCGATATAACAATGATCGTTCTGATTTATAGATACGGAAACTGTACCCAATATGTCATCAGCTTCATATCCGGGACATTCAATTATTGTGCAACCGAAAGCAGCCAATAATTTCTTAAGAGGTTCAAATTGTTCAATTAATTCAGGCGGAGGGCTTTTTCTGCCGGCTTTATACTCGGTGTAAAGCTTATGTCTGAAAGTAGGTTGATGAACGTCAAAAGCAGCAATAATTGCATCGGGAGAATATTTTTCATTAAGATTCAGCAAAATATTCATAAATCCGTAAATTGCATTTGTAAAATGTCCGTCTTTTGCGTTAAGCAATTTAATTCCGTAAAAGGCTCTGTTTATAATACTGTTGCCGTCAATTACAAGATATTTCATATATGAGTTTCTCCTCGGCTGAAATTTAATTAATTATAACATAACATTTATAAAATGGCTACTTTATTTTTAGATTTTTTTGTGTTAATATAACTTCGGTGATAATATGAACATCGGAAATGTAAAAATTGATGGTTTTTGTGCTTTGGCGCCAATGGCAGGCGTTGCTGATCTTTCATTCAGAGTTCTGTGTAAAAATTACGGTGCCGCTTATACAGTTGGCGAAATGGTCAGTGCAAAGGGTGTCAGTATGAATGACAAAAAATCCAGGGAACTGATGAAAATAGATGAACACGAGCATCCTGCTGCCATACAGATTTTTGGTAATGAACCTGAAATAATGGCAGAAGCGGCAAAATATGCTCTGCACTTCTCACCCGATATTATTGACATAAATATGGGTTGCCCTGCACCAAAGATAATAAAAAATAAATCAGGCAGTGTTCTGATGAAAAATCCTGAACTTGCAGGAAAAATTACCCGTGCTGTTGTTGATGCTGTAAATATCCCGGTAACAGTAAAATTCCGCACAGGATGGGATTCATCTTCCGTAAATTGTGTAGAATTTGCGAAAATCATTGAGTCAAACGGAGCTTCGGCAGTAACGGTACACGGAAGAACAAAAGAACAGATGTATGCACCCCCGGTTGATATTGATTCAATTGCCGATGTAAAAAAAGCTGTCAGCATCCCGGTTATCGGTAACGGTGATATTTTCACTCCGGAAGATGCAGAACAAATGTATCAAAAAACCGGATGCGATCTTGTTATGATAGGCAGAGGTGCTCTCGGACGGCCCTGGCTTTTCTCTCAGATTAATGATTATTTGACAAAAGGCAGTTATTCTCCTGAACCTTCACCCGAGGAAAGAATGAGCATTATGCTTCAGCATGCTGAGCACATCTGCAATATCCGCGGTTTGCAGCACGGTATGTGCGAAATCAGAAAACACGCATTATGGTATACAAAAGGACTTAAAGGTTCTGCGAAACTCAGAAATGAATTCAGCACTGTCAGAACTTTTGATGAGCTGAAACTTCTTGCATTAAAAGTCATAGGAATTAAGGATTAATAATTTATAGACGTGAAAAAAGTTAAAAAAGTACTTGATTTTTTGTTTTTCATCGGTTATAATAACATTCGTCCTTTGGAGAGTTGTCCGAGTTGGTCGAAGGAGCACGATTGGAAATCGTGTATACGTCATAAGCGTATCAAGGGTTCGAATCCCTTACTCTCCGCCACGTTAAAAAGCCCGTAAAGTCTAGACTTTACGGGCTTTTTTCTATTCCATAGACCTAGAAACGATTTGA
>JAZSRT010000051.1:0-2085 GCA_045538645.1 Acutalibacteraceae bacterium
TATCGAAAAAGTCGAGATAATCCTTATTTAATTCAGATGTTAAAGGCTTTATTGTGATTGGATTCATAAAATAATCCTCCGAAATATAAAAGTCAAATTCACTGATACATTATATCACAACACCGCTACAAATATCAATCCATTTACATACACACCTGTTACTTCAACAGTATCAGGTGTTTTTTTATACCTAAAAAGCTAAATTCCGGTATATGAATACTGCGTCACATTTTTATCAAAGGGCTAATTTGGTCCTTTGATAATTTTTATACCCATATTCTCCAAATGGCTATTTTAACCACTTGGAAGATATTGGTTATGCTTTTTCCAATGGGCAATAAGTGCCCATTGGAATCTTCGCATCAGGTAATTCTAGTAGTGGGCGATTTTAACCCACTACCAACTTTACATATAAAAATATTTTAATGAAAGGAGTGTTTATCTTCAACATTCGCGACAGACCCATTATTCCACCGCACCCGTAGAGGGTGCATTTTTTTATGCCCAAATTCATTATCCAACAAAATTTTAATTAAAAGGAGTAATTCAAAATGAAAGAATTTAATGATGTAATCATCATCGGTGTTGACCATGGATACGGCAACATCAAAACAGCAAACCACTGTTTCAGAACAGGCATTACGGCTTATGATTCAGAGCCGCTTTTCACAAAGGATATGCTTGTTTACGGTGGCAAGTTTTATCTTATCGGTGAAGGACACAAAGAGTTTCTTCCCGACAAAATCAAAGACGAGGACTATTACGCCCTCACACTCGTAGCTATTGCAAAGGAGTTAAGTGCTGAAGACCTGACCGAAGCCACAGTTCACATTGCAGCAGGTCTGCCCCTTACTTGGACAGCAGGTCAGAAAGAAAACTTCAAAGCATATCTCACAAAGAATGAGGAAGTAACTTTCACTTGGCAGCATACCGAGTACAAAATCAAAATAGCAGGTGCAAGTATCTATCCGCAGGGGTATGCGGCGGTTTCGCAGTTCGCAACCAAAATGGACGGTGTGAACCTTGTCGCTGACATTGGTAACGGTACAATGAATGTGCTTTATGTCATTAACGGCAGACCGCAGTCAGAGAGAATGTACACAGAAAAGTTCGGTACCCACTTCTGTACTGTTGATATCCGTGAAGCATTCCTCAGAAAAACACAGAGAGAGATCAACGAGCATATTATTGACGAGGTACTGTGTAAGGGTACTTCAAACATTGTTCAGTCTGATATGAAGATTATAAAAGCAGAGGTACAGAAATATGTAGCTGAAATCTTCCACAGACTTCGTGATCACGGTTACGATGAAAACACTATGCTTCTGTATATTACCGGTGGTGGCGGTTGCCTTGTAAAGAATTTCTACAAGTTCAATGCAGACCGTGTGCGTTTTGTTGATGACATCTGTGCGGCGGCAAAAGGTTATGAGTACCTTGCTGAAACTATGATGAAAAGTGGCAGGTTATGAGTGAGTACCGCATAAATGTCCGCTTTAATTTAAGCGACACAGAACACACGGCAATCATTGATTATCTGAACAGCCTTGATAAGGAAAAGTACAAGTCAAGAAATCAGTTTATCATTGATGCAATTAAGTCGGCCATTGCTTATGCGGATAGGCAAACGGCAGATAATGAACTGCTTGAAAAGTTCCGTGAGATTCTGAAAGAGGAGCTGTGTGGTATTTCAGTTACCGCATCAGCTCCTGCTCCTTCTTCGGAGAGCTTTAATATGGAATTGACAGAGGAGCAGAAGCTGAAAAATGATGCAGAGGCATTGGCATTTCTTGATATGTTTTAACGGTGCCAAAACATTCAGATTTCGGAGCCACAGACAAAAACACAATAAAAAACGACACCGCTTATGGTGCCAACAAATTGGAGGTGATATTTATGACCGATAATGAGAAAAAGCTGATACAAGCCAAGCACAGACTTGAACAGGCAGAAAACCGCAACCGTAAAAAGGAACGCACGGAGCGAAACCACAGACTTATTGTAGAGGGTGCGATTTTAGAGAAGGTTTTACCTGAAATCAAGACAATGAACTTTACTGATATTGAGGGGTATTTACGGGGAAAG
>JAZSRT010000010.1:0-11905 GCA_045538645.1 Acutalibacteraceae bacterium
CAGAACGACATGGCTACGATCCGACTTGACGCGTCTTGTTCCGCTTCGCTCTATTACCGCTCGGGCTTCGCCCGTCGCTTTATAAAGGAACGTGCAAAGCACTTATAATGCCGACCGCAGGTCCCGACATATTTGCCAACGGCAAATACATCATTCATCATATTGCAAAGCAATATATCATACGCCAACGGCGTATATCATTATCATAATTTAACGGCTTGTGCCGTTAAATTATGATTTATCAAAGGGTGGTTTTTATGAAATATGATGTCCTTATTGTGGGCGGTGCAACATCAGGCTCGTTTTTTGCAAGAAGAATGGCTGAACAGGGATTTTCTGTTGCAATAATTGATGCATCCCCTGAAGAAAAGATCGGCTCAAAATATGATATTTTCCACGTCTGCAAAAGAGATTTTGAAAATTTCGGATTGCCGCTCCCGTCTAAGGATGACGGTACTTTTGCATTTGAATTCAGTGAAGGACTTACTTCATCTCCTTTCAATAATTATCCCAAGACCACCTATGATACCGTTGTCGGTATGCATATGCACGAATATGTGCTTAAAATGAATAAGTGGGCAAAGGAAAAAGGGGCCGAATTTATTTACGGTGCAAAATTTACTTCTCCTGTTTTTGAAAACGGCAGAATAGCCGGTGTGAAATACATAAAAGACGGCGAAGAAAAAGAAATTTCTGCCCGTGTTACGGTTGATTGCTCAGGTATGGGCGGAGCAGTCAGAACTGCGCTTCCCGACGGCTACGGTGTGGAAAATTTCAGGCTCGGCGGGAATGATATGTTCTATGTGATTCTTCGTTATGTAAAGCTTCTTAACGAAAAAGATTATCTTAACGGTTCCTGCGGCTGGCCATATTATAAGACCTGGATAGCCCCCCAGCACGATCCTCACGGAGCAATTTTAGGTATCGGAGCCTGTAACAGCTTCAGCTATGCCGAGGAAATTTATAAAGAATTTGAAAAAAATATCCCTTTGCCCGAACACAAAATCCGGTATTTTGAAAGGGGCACGACTCCCTATTGCCGCTGTCCCTATTCCTTTGTTGCCGATAATTTTATAGCAACGGGAGATGCCGCCTGTCTTACAAAGCCCCTTAACGGTGAGGGCGTTACAAGCAGTATGGTGCATATGGAAATTGCCGCAAAGGTACTCTCCCGGGCACTGAAAAAGGGTAAGACACGAAAAGAGGATTTGTGGGAAATTAATTATCTTTATAATAAGGCTCAGGGTGCTGATTTCTGTTTCCTGAGAGCCGTTCTTACAAAAGCAGTAAATGCAAAAGCAGAGGAATGGGAATATTTTTTTGAAAACGATATAATATTCTCCGAGGACCTTATGAATTCTGTTTCAACGGGTGAAGAAATCCCTCTTACTCCGGAGCTTATAGGCGGTATGATAAAAGATATCGCAAAGGGTATGAAAAAGGGGATAATCACTAAAAATACCGTAAAAACCGTTGGAGCGGGCGTTATCCTCGGGGTAAATCTTAAAAATCATTATCTCAGTTTCCCGAAGACTCCTGACGGGTTTAGTGCTTGGTGTAAGAAATCCGATAAGCTCTGGGACAAGGTCGGCAAAATGAAATAAAATTATAAAGAAGGCAGGTTAGTGTTATGAAAAAAATGAGTTTGATTCTTGTAGCAATATTAGTTTTTTCCTTCGCATTTTCTCTGTTCTCTTCTGCTGCTGAGCTTTCTGCCGGCGGTTACATTGTTCTTCCCGAAAATCCCGATGAGAGACTTTCGGCGGCAGCCGATACACTCGCAAGGTATCTCAATCAGATTACGGGAAAGGAATTCCCCCAAACCTCTGACGGAACGGGAATAAGGTTTATTATAGATTATTCCGACGAAGCTGCCGATAACGGATATATAATTGAAACAGGTGAAAATGAAGTTTCAATCAAGGGCAGCGGTACAAGGGGAGTTATTCACGGTGTTTATGCATTCCTTGAAAAATACTGCGGCTGTGATTGGTATACCTCTGAGTTTTATTCAATACCCGAAAATGAGGCTCTTATAATTCCCGCAGGCGAAAAAACGGAATATAAGCCCTTCTTTGAACGTACAGATACAAACTGGGTAAGCCCCCGTGATGTTGAGTATTCACTTGCAAACGGTCTTACCGGCGATTCTTACAGAAAAATACCCTCTGAGCTTGGCGGTACAGTCGATTATATCTCATATTTTGCTCACACTCTCGGAGCAGACTTCTGTTCCAAGGAAACATATTTTGAATCCAATCCCGAATATTTTGCACTTCACGACGGAAAAAGACAGGACGAACAGCTTTGTCTTACAAACGAAGATGTATATAACATCATCCTCGGTGAAGTAATGGCACTTCTTGAAGAAAAGCATGACCCCGAAAAGTCACTGCAGATTATTTCTCTCACACAGGGCGACAGCGGTGAGGATGCAAAAATGTGTCAGTGCGAAAACTGTAAAAAGATTGATGATGAAAACGGCTCATATTCGGGTACAATGATAACCTTTGTAAACCGTATTGCAAGGGAAGTAAAGGCAGCCGGATATGACAATGTTGCCATTGATACCTTTGCTTACAGATATACAAGAAAAGCTCCCTTGAAGGTTGTTCCTGAGGATAATGTAATAGTACGCCTTTGTACTATAGAATGCTGTTTTGCTCATGCACTTGACGACAGCTCCTGTGAAAAAAATGTTAAGCTTATGAATGACCTTTCCGACTGGAGCAAAATCTGTGACCGTATTTATGTCTGGGACTATGCAACAAATTTTGCATATACACTTGGTATTTTCCCGGATTTCGGAGTGCTTCAGAGAAATATTCAGGTTTTCTATGAAAACAATGTCAAGGGAGTTTTTGAACAGGGCAACGGTTATATGGCAAAGTGTGACGGTGAGTTCGGCGAGCTTCGTTCTTATCTTCTTTCAAAGCTTATGCAGAACCCGTATATAGATTATGATGCATATATGAATGAATTTCTCAGTGCCTATTACGGCAGGGGTTGGGAAAATATCCGTGAATTCCTTGATATGACCATAGAGAAGCCTGTCGAAAAAGGTGAGCACCTGGAAATTTATTATCCTATGACGGATACACTCGGTTTCAGCAAAAATGACATAAAGAAAGCGGATGAGCTCTGGGAAAGTGCAAAGGCTCAGGCAGAAAATGACACCTTCCTTCAGCGCATAAAAAGAAGTGAAATATGCTGGAGATACTGGAAAGGGTACAACAAGTACAATAAAGAAGACGCCGGAAAACTGATTGAGGATATGAAGGCATTCGGTATAACCGTGGTAAATGAGAATGAACACAGAAAGCCCGATGAAGCCAAAGGTCCGGACGGAATAAATTTTCTTGAAGATTTATTCAAAAAGGTATATGCAAATGAGGTTTTCTTACCTATAGCTATAGCTCTTTACTTTATTGCGGCTGTACTTTCTCTTATTTCTATGATAATTGCAATAAAGGCCAAGAAATATATTTATATCGCTTTGCCCGTTCTTACAGGTATTTTCTTTGCTGTTTTCTCCTGGCACAGAAACGTATTCCTTGAGTGGACGGATATGGTTTCTTATTCGGTTTCTCTTATTCTCATATTTTTCCTCTTTGTCTTTGCGGGAGCTCTTTTAACTCTTAAAGGTAAAAAACAACGGATAGTTTCTTCTCTCGTCTGCTCTTTCGGTTGGTTTATTTCCTATGAAGCCGTAACTCTGATAGTCAATAATCTTATTTTCGGGGCATCGGCAGCAGCTCTGGGTATCAGTACGGCATATGTAGCTACAGGCATCGAAGCCGTAATAATACTTATAATAATGCTCAGAAACTTAATAAAAGAGGGGAAGAAATAATCAAACCGGTTATTTTTTCACTATATTTTCAGGAGGTTGTTTGTTATGAAAAAAATCAGTTTTGTTTTAGCAATCTTTTTAGTTTTTTCTTTTGTTTTTCCCGTGCTGTCTTCTGCCGCACAGCTTTCGGAAGGCGGATACATTATACTTCCCGAAAATCCCGATGAGAGACTTTCGGCAGCAGCCGATACACTCGCAAGGTATCTCAATCAGATTACAGGCAAGGAATTCCCCCAAAGCTCTGACGGAACGGGAATAAGGTTTGTTATAGACTATTCCGACGAAGCTGCCGATAACGGATACATGATTGAAACAGGCGAAAATGAAGTTTCAATCAAGGGCAGCGGCACAAGAGGCGTGATTCACGGTGTTTATGCATTCCTTGAAAAATACTGCGGCTGCGATTGGTATACCTCTGAGCTTTATTCAATACCCGAAAATGAGGCTCTTATAATTCCCGCAGGGGAAAAAACGGAGTATAAGCCCTTCTTTGAATATACGGATACAGACTGGGTAAGTCCGAGAGATGTGGAATATTCTCTTGCAAACGGACTCAACGGCAGTCCTTACAGAACTATTCCGGATGAATTGGGAGGAACTGTAGAATATATATCGCATTTCTGTCATACTTTAGCTTCTCAGTTTTGTTCAAAGACCACCTATTTTGAAACAAATCCCGAATATTTTGCCCTTCACGACGGAAAAAGACAGGACGAACAGCTCTGTCTTACAAATGAAGATGTATATAATCTTATTCTCGGCGAAGTTATGGCACTTCTTGAAGAAAAACACGATCCCGAAAAGTCTCTTCAGATCATTTCTCTGACACAGGGTGACAGCGGTGAGGATGCTAAAATGTGTCAGTGTGATAACTGTAAAAAGATCGACGATGAAAACGGCTCGTATGCAGGTACAATGATAACCTTTGTAAACCGTATTGCCCGTGAAGTAAAGGCAGCCGGCTATGATAACGTTGCCATTGATACTTTTGCTTACAGATATACAAGAAAAGCACCCTTGAAGGTCGTTCCTGAGGATAACGTAATTGTACGCCTTTGTACGATAGAATGCTGCTTTTCTCACGCTCTTGATGACAGCTCCTGTACGGAAAATGTCGCACTTATGAATGACCTTTCCGATTGGAGTAAAATCTGTAATCGTATTTATGTATGGGACTATACAACAAACTATTCACACACTCTCGGTATATTTCCCGATTTCGGAGTACTTCAAAGAAATGTTCAGGTGTTCTATGAAAATAATGTAGTGGGTGTTTATGAAGAGGGCAACTACTATATGGCACAGTGTGACGGTGAGTTCGGTGAGCTGCGTTCTTATCTTCTTTCAAAGCTTATGCAGAATCCTTATATAGACTATGATGCATATATGAATGAATTTCTTGAGGCTTACTACGGTAAGGGCTGGGAGAATATCCGTGAATTCATTGATATGACTATAGAAAAGCCTGTTCCGCAGGGTGAGCATCTGAAAATTTATGTTTCTATGCCCGAAACATTAGATTTTAATAAAGCTGATATTGAAAAAGCTGATCTCTTATGGGAAAATGCAAAGGCTCAGGCAGAAAATGACACCTTCCTTCAGCGTATAAAAAGAAGTGAAATATGTTGGAGATACTGGAAAGGATACAATAAATACAATAAAGAATATGCAGAGATGCTGATTGAAGATATGAAGGCTTTCGGTATAACCGTTGTTAACGAGGGTGATCTTTCCAATCCCAATGCAAAAGGTCCCGACGGGATAGATTTTGCTGCTGACCATTTCAAGGCCTTCGGTGATGATGTTTTATTCCCCGCATCAATAGTTCTTTACGGTATTGCGGCGTTATTATCCCTTGTTGTTATGATAATTGCAATAAGGAATAAGAAATATGTCTATATTGCGCTGCCCATTCTCATAGGTGTTTTCTTCGAAATTTTCGGCTGGCACAGAAGAGCATTCCTTGCCTGGACAGATATGTTCGGTTATGCATTTACTCTTATATTAATATTCTTCCTCTTTGCCTTTGCCGGCGCGCTTATGGTAAGAGGCAAAAAACAGCGTATTATTTCCGCTCTCGTCTGCTCCTTCGGTTGGTTTATTCTCTATGAAGCATCAACGCTGATTCTGAATAATCTTATTTTCGGGGGCTCGGCAAATGCTCTGGGTATCGGCGCGTCATATGTAGTTACAGGTATTGAAGCTGTAATAATACTCATAATAATGTTCAGAAACTTAGTTAAAGAGACTAAAAAATAATAATATCAGATATCTTTTATCACTATATTTTCAGGAGGTTGGTTATTATGAAAAAAATCGGTTTTGTTATGGCACTGCTCATTGCTTTTACCTGTGTATTATCTGTATTTGCTTCTGCCGCAGAGTTTACTGAAGGCGGCTTTATCGTACTTCCCGAAAATCCTGATGAGAGACTTTCGGCGGCAGCCGATACACTCGCAAGGTATCTCAATCAGATCACGGGCAAGAAATTTCCCCAAGCCTCTGACGGAACGGGAACAAAATTCGTTATAGGCTATTCCGATGAAGCCGCCGATAACGGATACATAATTGAAACGGGTGAAAATGAGGTTTCAATCAAGGGCAGCGGTACAAGGGGAGTTATTCACGGCGTTTATGCTTTCCTTGAAAAATACTGCGGCTGTGATTGGTATACCTCAACGCTTTATTCAATTCCCGAAAATGAAAACCTCGTAATTCCCGCAGGGGAGAAAACAGAATATAAGCCCTTCTTTGAATATACGGATACAGACTGGGTAAGTCCGAGAGATGTGGAATATTCTCTTGCAAACGGTCTTAACGGAAGTCCTTACAGAACTATTCCTGACGAACTCGGCGGAACTGTTACTTATATTTCAAATTTCTGCCACACTCTTACAACGCAGTTTTGTGCATCTGCAACTTATTTTGATTCTCATCCCGAATACTTCGCTCTTCATAAAGGCAATAGAACTCCCGATCAGTTATGTCTTACAAATGAAAAAGTATATGAAATAGTCCGTGACGAGGTTTTTGCTCTTCTTAAAGAAAAGCATAATTCCGATGAATCTCTCCAGATAATTTCTCTTACTCAGCACGATAATCAGCATATGTGTCAGTGTAAGAACTGTAAAAGGATTGATGATGAAAACGGTTCATATTCAGGTACAATGATAACTTTTGTAAATCGTATTGCAAGGGATGTGAAGGCTGCAGGTTATGATAATGTTGCAATAGACACCTTCGCATATCAGTATACGAGAAAAGCTCCCACAAAAGTAGTGCCCGAGGATAATGTTATAGTTCGTCTTTGCACAATAGAATGCTGCTTTGCTCACGCACTTGACGATGCTTCTTGTGAAAAGAATGTTGCCCTTATGGCAGACCTTTCCGACTGGAGCAAAATCTGTAACCGTATTTATGTATGGGATTATGCAACAAACTATTCAAATACCCTCGGAATATTCCCCGATTTCGGTGTGCTTCAGAGAAATGTTCAGGTCTTCTATGAAAACAATGTTGTCGGACTTTATGAAGAGGGCAACTACTATATGGCACAGTGCGACGGTGAATTCGGTGAGCTTCGTTCCTATCTTCTTTCAAAGCTTATGCAGAACCCTTATATAGACTACAGTGCATATATAAATGAATTTCTTGAAGCTTACTACGGTCCGGGTTGGGAAAATATCCGTGAATTCATCGATATGACCATTGAAAAGCCTGTTGAAAGCGGGGAGCATCTGGGAATTTATGTTTCAATGAAGGATACTCTCGGTTTCAGTAAGTCTGACATCAAAAAAGCTGACTCTCTTTGGGCAAATGCAAAGGCAGAAGCCGAAAATGAAGAACAGCTTGAAAGAATTAAAAGAAGTGAGATCTGCTGGAGATACTGGAAAGGCTTCAATCAATATAACGAAAAAGAATGTGATCAGCTTATAAAGGATATGAAAGCATTCGGAATTACTATGGTACACGAAGGCGATACCGTAGGACCTGACAAAATCCAATTTGTTTCTGCCTTTGAAAAATTTATATATAGTGATAAGTTCATACCGTTTATTACTATCCTGCTTACAATAATAGGTGTGCTTGCAATGTTCTTTGCAACCGTTGAAATATAAACAGAATCAGTATCATCTGATACTTTGTAAAAACTATAAAAGGAACCGGAAAAATGATTGAAAAGTATTATCTCTCCCCCGAATATTTACACATAGGCTGTGAAAAGCCTGCCGCCTATTTTATCCCTTTTAATAATGGCGAAAAGCCTGAAAGTGAAAGAGAAGCATCCTCAAGATTTACACTTCTGAGCGGTGTATGGGATTTTAAATTTTATCCCAATGTAAGAGAACTTGATATTGAAGCAGAAAATTTCCCCTCGGATGAAATCTGCCCCGATAAAATGAAGGTTCCCTTCAACTGGCAGCTGGAGCTTAATAAAGGATATGATGTGCCCAATTATATCAATCAGGACTATCCTTATCCTGTTGACCCTCCGCATCTCCCCGATGTTATTCCCTGTGCCTTATACAGAAGAAGCTTTTCTTTAGATAAAAAAGCCGATAAAGTGTATTATCTTTCCTTTGAGGGTGTTTCTGCAGGCTTTTATCTGTGGGTAAACGGTGAGTTTACAGGTTATTCTCAGGTAAGCCACGCAGAAAGCAAATTCAATGTTACGGATAAGCTTATCGACGGTGAGAATAAAATTGAAGCCCTTGTTATAAAGCATACCGACGGTTCATATATGGAGGATCAGGATTTTTTCAGACTGTCGGGTATTTTCCGTGATGTTTATATTCTTGAAAGGGACAGTAAGCATCTTAAGGATATACATATTTTAAGAGATATTTCCGATGATTTTAATAATGCGAAAATTACCGTAAAGCCTGATTTTTCCGAAAAGACAGAGTTTAATTGGACAGTTTTCTCTCCCTCCGGTGAAGAAATTATAAAAGGCAGTGAAAACGGTGAGTTTTCTTTTGATATTGAAAATCCCGTATTGTGGAATTCCGAAATTCCTCTTCGCTACAGACTTGTGATTTCTTCGGGTGAAGAAATAATAAATTTCCCCTTGGCTTTGGTAAAAGCCGAAATAAAAGACAAGTGCTTCCTTGTAAACGGAAAGAAAATTAAATTCTACGGTATCAACCGCCACGATTCCAATCCCGAAACAGGCTACAGTGTAACTGTGGAAGATATGACAAAAGACCTTCATATCTTAAAGGGCGCAAATGTAAATATGATAAGAACCTCTCACTATCCCAATGACCCGAGATTTGTTGATTTGTGTGAAAAAATGGGCTTTATGCTTGTTGACGAAGCAGACTTTGAAAGTCACGGTATGGGCTATAACTACGGTGACTGGTATTGGGATTACTGGGCACATCTTGCCGATGTTCCCGAATGGAAAGAAGCCTGTCTTGACAGAGCGGAGCGTCTTTTTGAAAGAGACAAAAACTACGGTTGTGTAGTTATGTGGAGCCTCGGCAATGAATCGGGCTGCGGTGAAAACCACCGCCATATGGCAAACTGGATAAGAAGCCGTGACAGTAAGGCTATAATTCATTATGAAAATGCAAGACTTGAATATGAAGGCAGAGTAGGCGGAAGGAATTTCAAGGATATTTCCGACGTTGAAAGCAGAATGTATGCAGAGCTTACATATCTTGAAGAATATCTGAATGACGAAAAACAGACAAAGCCCTTCTATTACTGTGAATATGTTTCCACAACATCAACGGGTGATATTCCGCTTCATTGGAGAGATTTTGAAAAATACGATAATTACACAGGCGGCTGTATCTGGGAATTCTGCGACCATGCCGTGAATATCGGCACAAAAGAAGAACCGAAATACCGCTACGGCGGTGACTTCGGGGATTATCCCCATGATAAATATTACTGTATTGACGGTCTTGTATATCCCGACAGACGTCCCCATCCCGGTTTTTATGATATGAAGCAGACTTATATTCCCGTTTGTGCTTCGTATGAAAACGGAAAGCTTACAGTGTTCAACAAGAGATACTTTAAGGATATATCCGAATATGATATTCTTGTTTATCTTATGAAAGACGGTAAGGTCAGTGAAGAAATAAGCCTTGGAGCAGGAGATATCGCTCCGAGAACCTCAAAGGAATATTCTCTTTCTTTTGATGAAACAGGAGAGAATGTAACAGTTACTCTTGTGCTTTCTCTTAACCGTGATATGTTCTATGCAGAAAAAGGCTTTATTGCGGGCTTTGTTCAGTTTATACTCAGAGATTCAGCAGTAAAATATGAAGTAAAAGAGAAAAATTCACTTGAACTTAAAGAAGACAAATGTAATTTCTATATTACTTCGGGAAATATCTCCTATGTTTTCAGCAGAATTACAGGTAAACTGACTTCAATTAAAAACGGCAATAAAGAATATCTCAATGCTCCCGCAGAGTTTTCTTTGTGGCGTCAGACCCTTAACCATAAGGGGGACACAGAAAGAGCGAGATATTTCCACGCTTATCAGAAAACATACGGTGTTACTGCCGAAAAGGGCGAAGATATAAAAATTACTGCCGATGTTTCCTTTGCCGCTGCCGCAATGCCCCCCGCGCTTAAGGGAAAAGCCGTTTATACCTTTAAGGCAGACGGCAGTGTTGCGGTTGCATTTAGGGCTGATGTAACAGAAAATGCTCAGCCGTTGCCCCGTTTCGGCATAAAGCTTTCACTCACAAGTGATTTTGAAGATATGGAATACTACGGCTACGGTCCCAAAGAAAGCTATTCCGACAGATATATTTCCCAGCATCTTTCAAGATTTAATTCAACCGTTACAGGGGAGTATGAAAATTATGTAAATCCCCGTGAATGCTCTGCGCACTACAAAACAAAGTATGCCGTACTCAGAACAAAAAGCGGTGAGGGAATAGAATTTTACGATAAATCTGCCGACGGATTTTCTTTCAAAGCTTTGCATTTCAGCGATGTGCAGATGAATACCATAGCTCATCACGATGAACTTTGCCCTCTGAATGAAACAATAGTTAATCTTGACTACAAGCTTCACGCGGAAAATCAGGGCCTTACTTATATCGAACCCGAAAGAGCCTTTAATGAAAAGCATTTCGGATTTGAATATATAATCAAACCCATATAAAAGTGAGGATATTTTATGAAAAAGATTTTAGCCTCAGCTCTTGCGTTGAGCTGCTTACTGTTACTTGCTTCCTGCGGGGACAAGGAAGAAGCAACAACCGCTGTATCACCCGATTCAACCGTTACATCTGCAGCACATTCTGATGATCCTTTATCTTCTCAGAACAGTGATTCTTCTGTGGAAATTGAAAATATTTTCGGTGAAGATTTTACACTTGCACCTGTAGAAGCTTATTCATCAAAAGACGTTACAATTGACTTCAGCGCAGCAAAGCCTTTATTTGAGGATATAAATGCTGTTGAAGCTCTTGAGAGTGCAGAACTGGAATTCTTTATAGAAACAAAGAACGACCTTGTTGCAGATCTTTCCACCGCATTTCTGAATGCGGGAATAAATGTTGATATAAATAAAGAAACAGGTGAAATGAGCCTTGATTCAACGGTTCTTTTCGGCGGTGATTCTGCAGAACTTACAGATGAAGGTAAGGCTTTCCTTGATAAATTTATAAATGCCTATACTTCTGTTGTTTTCAGTGAAAAATTTGACGGTCTTATCTCTGCAATAAAGGTAGAAGGCCATACCGCCCCTGTTGCGGGTACATCCTATGAAGCAGACATTCCTCTTTCACAGAACAGAGCAGATAATGTAAAGAATTATTGCTTGAGTGAAGAAACAGGAGTTTCTCAGGATAATATAGCAAAGCTTTCCGATACTATGGTTGCAGAAGGTCTTTCAAACGGCACCCCTGTTAAAGACAGCAGCGGCAATGTTGATATGGACGCATCAAGAAGAGTCGCTTTCCGCTTCCTGTTTGACGCAAACGCAAAATCATAATTTGAAAGGCGATAGCCTTTCAAATTATGATAATGAAATACGCCTGCGGCGTGTGAAATATTTGTCTGCGACAAATGTGAAATTTG
>JAZSRT010000065.1:0-50678 GCA_045538645.1 Acutalibacteraceae bacterium
TATCGCCCGTTTTATACTGACCGCCGTACTCATAACCGGCAATCTGCATCATAGTTTCGTGAAGTCTTAAAATATCACTTTGTTTCAAGTCCAATGTATCATGATATAAATGAATCGCATTCAAGGCATCCCTATAGCCTGCAATCTCGCCTTCCGTGTGATTCAGCGGTGCACTGTCTCGGTTTACAATCGCGGCAATACGTTCATCACTGGTAATGATGCCTTCAATAGCGTTTGAACTCTTTACCGATTTTACTTTTGCTACGGCTTCCAGTTCGGTAAACACCTTGGCGTATTCTTCTTTTCTGACCTCGGCCATCGTTTTTAATGATGCAATACTGGATGTAAGAGTAATCAAGTTTGCAGGTAATAAAGCGTTATTTAAAAAGGAATAATCAAATCTTCTCATTGGTATCCCTCCGTTTCTGCATATTATTCTAACATATAATGTGCAGAAAACCAAGAGTTAATGCATATTAACTTGACAATTTTGTGCAGAAATCATTCACTTGTTTTTTCTTTGTCTACTGCGGATCAAATCTTGATATAGAAATTAAAACAACCTCGCAGCGTTGAGGAAATCCAATGACTGCGAGGTTGTTTTTGACCACATGTTATCCCACTTCTGGGACCGGAACACACGGATATAACGGAGATAAAAGCATCAAAGAGGATGCGGTTTTGAGCAGAAATGGTTAGAAATAACCGGAAAGGGCTATAAATCGGGTGTTTTTTACCATTTGGGAGCAAGATGCTGCAGGTTCGAGTCCTGTCACTTCGACCAATACTCATTAAGGTTGATTCAAAACGAATCAACCTTAATTTTTTGTGCTTTTTCGCCTGTTATCAGCACTTTTGTTTGTATATGGCGCTGTAAAAACAGGGCTTTGTACTAAAATTGTATCGGGAATATAAGGTTATCGCATTACCGAAAAATACTAAAAATCTGCACTTTCGCCCTCTCCCCGGTAACAAATATTTGCTCCCGTCAACGAACAGTTCTGCCGTTAACGAACACTTTTGCCGTCAACGAACACCGAAAACATAACAGGTTATGAATTTAAGGGTGTATTTACTATTGAAGAATTTTATGGTATAATGTCATAAATAATATTCAAAAAGCGAGGTGCCAAGGTTATGGCAGAAAAGAAATACATAATTGATAACGCCGAACTGATGGCAGAATGGAATTGGGAAAAGAATAATGAACTTGAATTAGATCCCAAAACATTAACTCTTGGTAGTGGAAAAAAAGCATGGTGGAAGTGTAAAAAAGGTCACGAATGGCAGGCTGCCGTTAATGATAGAAAAAAGGGACACGGATGTAAAATATGCGGACATGAAAAAGCAAAGAAAACCAGAGCTGAATCGATATTAAAAGATGGAGAACGCACGCTTTTTAATCTATTTTCAGAATTAATGTCTGAATGGGATTGGGAGAAAAATGAAGCACTGGGTTTAGACCCAAACGGAATCACTCCTGGAAGCGGAAAAAAGGCTTGGTGGAAGTGTAAAGAAGGTCACGAATGGCAAGCAACAATTCTAAGTCGAAGTAATGGTACTGGATGCCCATATTGCAATAATGTGAAAATTTTGATTGGCTACAATGATTTATTGACTCTCAATCCGCAAGTTGCAGAAGAATGGCACCCTACTAAAAATGGCGCATTATTACCGCAGGACTTTATTATAGGATCAATGAAAAAAGCATGGTGGAAATGTCGCAAATGCGGATATGAGTGGCAAACAAGTATATCTAGCAGAACAACATCTAACGGCACAGGTTGTCCAAAGTGCAAAGTAAAGATTACTGCAACTAAACTTTCAACCCCCAAAGCAGGCGAAAGTCTTTTTGATTTATACCCTGAATTAACAAAAGAGTGGCACCCAACTAATAACGGAATTCTTACCCCTAATATGGTGTTCCCTGGAAGCCATAAAAAAGTATGGTGGGAATGTGAGAAAGGTCACGAATGGGAGACCACAATAAAAAGCCGGACAATAGGCGGCAACAGCTGCCCATTTTGTTCAAACAGAAAAGTACAAAGTGGATATAACGATTTAGCTACGACTAATCCAATTATAGCGTCTGAATGGAACTATGAAAAAAATAAAGGTCTATTGCCCACAATGGTACCAGCAGGCTCTCAAAAAAAGGTGTGGTGGAAATGTTTTCTCGGTCATGAATGGGATGCAACAGTTGTAAGTCGGGTTAATGGGACTGGTTGCCCTTATTGTTCTAACCATAAAGTTTTAGAAGGCTATAATGACCTAGCAACAACTAATCCGAAGTTAGCAATTGAATGGAATTATGAAAAAAACAAAGATTTGTCACCTAAAATGGTGGTTCCTGGCTCTCTAAAAAAAGTGTGGTGGAAATGCTCCCACGGACACGAGTGGCAAGAAACAGTGGTCAAGCGCACAGCACGAGGATATAACTGTCCTTTTTGTTCAAGCCATAAAGTTCTTGCAGGATTTAACGATTTGGCTACAAAACATCCTGATGTTGCAAAAGAATGGCATCCGACAAAAAACGGATCATTAACACCTTGCGAAGTTTCGGCCAGTTCTAAAAAGAAGGCATGGTGGATTTGTAGTAAAGGTCATGAGTGGCAAGCGGTTATTGGAAGCAGAACAGATTTAAGGGCAGGCTGCCCAATTTGTAATCAAGAGATGAAAACGTCTTTTCCTGAACAAGCAATTTTATTCTATTTGCGAAAAATCACTAGTGCAGAAAGCAGAAATAATGACTTTGGAAAAGAAATTGACGTTTATCTTCCCGAGTATAAAATAGGAATTGAGCACAATGGAAAGTTTTATCACAAAGACAAAAAAGAAGCTGACAAGCAAAAAATATTGTTCTTTGTCGAGAGAAACATCCGTATTATTACGGTTGCAGAAGGGTATCGAAATACCGTACATAATGATATTATAGAATACGAGGCATCAACAAACAAGGAGTCGTTAAATTGGGCCATTCGTGAGTTGCTTAAAAAAATCGGCCTAACAGAAATGCATATAGATGTCGAAAACGATGCATCAGAAATATATAGCCAATACATTATTGCCGAAAAGGAAAATAGCTTGGCCGTAAAATTACCCGAAATTGCCCAAGAATGGAATTATGAGAAAAATGGCTTATTGACGCCCGAAATGATTTCTAATGCATCAGGCAAAAAAGTGTGGTGGAAATGTAGCAAAGGGCACGAATGGCAGGCAACTGTTAACGATAGAAAAAAAGGATATGGTTGTAAAATATGTGGAATTGAAAAAGCAAAAATAGCTAAAGCTGAATCTATATTAAAAAATGGCGAAAACACACTTTTTAATTTATTTCCTGAATTGATATCCGAATGGGATTATCAGAAAAACACCTCGATCGACCCAAAAAGAATCACAGCGAGAAATAATAGAAAAGTTTGGTGGAAGTGTTCTATTTGTGGCTTTGAGTGGGAAACTGCCGTTTCTGCCAGAACATCGGGAAGTGGGTGTCCTAAATGTGCCAAAGAAAAGGCGCGCACAAGTAGTAAAAATACTCGTTTAAAAGGTGGCAAAAACACATTAATGAGTTGCAACCCTCAACTTTGCGAAGAATGGGATTACCAAAAAAACGAAATAACTCCCGAACAAATAACTCCTAAATCTAATATAAAAGTTTTTTGGATATGCAAAAAATGTAATAATAGTTGGCTCGCAACTGTACATAACAGAACAAATGGAAGCGGTTGCCCGCAATGCGCAAAAGAAAAGCGAAAGAAAACGACTTGATTTTTGATTTAAAAGAAACGTTCGTGCGATAGATTGAGCGGAGGTGAAATATGTCAGGAGCGCCAATCAATGAAATGTTAAACAATGCGTTAAGAGATACAGTAGCAGAGTGGAAACAAAATGGGTTGTCTAATGAGGAAGTTATATCTAAAATTGAAAATATCAATTTAGACGATATAATGATGTCCATAACCGATGTCGCTTCTACTGATTTTTCCGATTATTTTAAAGAAAAAATGTATGAAATAGAGTTGGATGAGCGCGCCAAAACTTTGGAGTTTTTAGCACATCAAGAGCAATTATGGGGAAAATGTTTTGCGGCTTCACAAACAATGTATACGATTACCATCGAGGCGGCTGAAAACATCTGCAAATATATAGATGAAAACGCAAGTACCGAGGAAAAAGATGAAAGAAAATTCAGGTTTTTAGCACTACACCATCTTCACGGTCGTGCTTGTCAGATGTTTTTAGAAATTCTCACTTTACTCAGAAATGGGTTCGGTGACTGTGCATATGCAAGATGGAGATCTTTATATGAGCTGAATTGCATTGCATACTTTATCAAAGCTCAAGGCGAGCAAATTGCAAAACAATATTACGAACAATCGCAAAGTAAAATTCCTCACAAAGACTTTGAATGGACGAAAGGTGCAATCAACAAAAAAGGAGAACAAATTAAAATAACCTCTTTTGCAACACTAGAAACCCATTGTGAAATGGGAAAGGTTTGGAATGAGCAGTATAAGCTTGCGTGTCTTGTCACACATGGATCGCCAGAAGGAACCTTTAAGCGAATGTCCATTTATGAAACACAAGATGTTATTCCAGTAGGACGGTCCAATTATGGTATTGCTGTTCCGGCCGAACATTCGTCAATATCTCTACATTTGATTTCTGCATTGTTTTTTTCGCTTTTCTCTTATCCCGATAGCATAGCATATGTAAAAACTTTAGGAAAATGGGTATCAGTCATACAGGAAATGTATTATTCAACCGAGCAGGAAGTGTTCCCCAAAAAACATCAAAGTGACGATAGTGACGAATAGCCTTTCTTAATTATTCAATCCGTTCACAATAATTTATCAATTACCGCGTCTACTTATAATAGGCGCGGTGATTTTGTTTTTTGAGAACTTGACTTTTCGGAAATTTTGAGCATCTTTATAAAACCAAGCCGCTGGGCTAATATTTCGAAAGAGGTGCTTTTATGAATATCCAAAAGCCATTACCGGGGATGACCCCCGAAGAAACCGAAACACAACTCCACTATATGAACGCTGTCATTATGTTCAAGCTGATGCATTCCCGTGGAATAATCAGCGAAAAAGAACTGCATTTTTGCAAGGAAGAGATGCTGAAAAAGTACAAAACTCCCCTTGAACCGTACAAAGATGAGGTGTGAAAACGGCCAAAAAAGTACGTTTGCACCCTCTCGGGTTAAAAAACAGGCATTTTGCACCCTCGACCACCGAAAATCAAGCCAAATGCACCCCCTACCGATTTTTGTATCAAAATTAGCCGTCATCTTCATATTCTTTAAGAGTACTCACTTTCGGGTGGGTACTTTTTTTATCGACCGATTGGTACCGAACCAATGTGAGGGACCAGGTGACGGAGCCGACCGCCGCCGGGGGCGGATGAAGGGAGGCGGTGGAGAAGAAAAACACAGAGCATCACAAAGCGCCCCAAGCGAGTGAGGCGACAATGTTTTTCTTAGTTGAGTGGGTTCGAATCCCGTCATTTCATAAGATGTTGTCTGATATTTCTTTTTTTATCTAATGTGAAAGAATTGGCATATTTTCAATCGGTAAAGCCGATTGTATCTCATCAGCAGTCAAGCTGTATATCATCACACCTTCAGGTGTGGATACTCTCGTATTGATGATATACACCACTGCGCATTGATGATATACACAGTTTTCGCCGTAATTCTTCTTAATAAAATACACTCATATAAAAAAACTGTCTTGCATTTCTTCCGTACAAATGTTATGCTGATTTCAGAGGTTGATACTCCTCTGTTATAATTAAGTTCCGGGTGTGGAAGGAGATTAAATTTTTATGGAAAAATTACGTCTTGCAATTATTGGCTTCGGCGGTATGGGCAGCTGGCACGCCGAGAATATCAGCAATAAAATACCAGAAATAGAGGTTTACGGTGCTTATGACATCCGTCCCGAAGCATTGGAAAATGCCCGTGCAAAAGGATTTTATGCTTATTCTTCACTTGATGAGCTTCTTGCTGATAAAACCGTTGATATCGTTACAATTGCCGTCCCCAATAATTTTCATAAAGATCTGGCAATAAAGGCATTAAGAGCAGGTAAAAATGTTATCTGTGAAAAGCCCGTAACTCTGAATTCCGCCGAGCTTGAAGAGATAATTGCTGTTCGTGATGAAACCGGCAAGGTTTTTTCAATTCATCAGAACCGCCGTTGGGATAAAGATTACTGCATAGTCAAAAAAGCAAAGGACGAGGGCTTACTTGGTCAGGTTTATATGGTAAAGAGCATTGTTCAAGGTTCCCGCCGTTCAATGCACGGTTGGAGAGGCTACAAGGAAAACGGCGGCGGAATGCTTCTTGACTGGGGGATTCATCTTATAGACCAAGCAATGAATATGTTCAGTGAAAAGGTTGTTGGTGTAAATGCTCATCTGCTCAGTATGTATTCTCCCGGTGTAGATGATAACATTCATCTTTTCCTGCGTTTTGAAAGCGGTTGCTCATATATGATGGAAATGAGCACAAACTGTCTTATCAATCTTCCGCGTTGGCACGTTCAGGGTACAGAGGGCACAATTCAGATAGACGATTGGAACGGAAACGGACGTTTTCTGAAGCTTAAAGAAAATGCCGAAATGAAATGGTCCGATGATATTGTTTACACGGAAGCAGGCCCCACAAGAACTATGGCACCACGTCCCGAATACACCATGACAGAAATACCTCTTCCTCAAGTCAATACCGATTGGGCAGACTATTACAAAAATATTGTAAATGTTATTTACGGTAAAGAATCTTTGATCGTAACACCCGAACAGGCACTTCGTGTTATGAAGGTGGTAGATTTGATGTTTGAATCCGAAAAAGAAGGTGCAGCTTTAGCCTGCAACATATAAAGGAGAAATAAAAATGAAGGTTGCATGGATCATCAAAGGCGGCTGGGACGGACATGAACCGGACTTGGTTTCGGAGCGTTTTGCCGGAATACTCAGAAAAGAAGGTTTTGATGTCAGGATTTTTGATACATTACAGGTTCTCGCTGACAATCGAGAAGAATTGAATGAAATTGATTTACTTATTCCCGTATGGACTATGGGAGAAATAACACGCGAGCAGTCTGTTGCAGCCGCTGAAGCTGTAGGAAAATACGGTGTGGGGCTTGCAGGATGTCACGGCGGTATGTGCGATGCTTTCAGGAATGACACTGAATGGCAGTTTATGACAGGCGGACAATGGGTATCTCATCCTGGCGGAGATAACACTCCATACAAAGTCAATATACGCAGAGGCTCCTCTCCTCTGGTAGAGGGTATTCAGGATTTTGAAGTCTCATCCGAGCAATATTATGTACATATTGACCCTGCCAACGAGGTGCTTGCCACGACCCGCTATCCCGTAGTTAATTACTATCACGCAGCCAACGGTGAAGTTGATGTTCCCGTTGCATGGACCAAACGATGGGGGCACGGCAGAGTTTATTATAATTCTCTCGGACATCACAATGATGTTTTTGATATTCCCGAAGCAAAGGAAATGATGCGAAGAGGAATGCTATGGGCGGCAGAAGGAAAAGAACTTTTCCGTAAAACGAAGCCGAATCCCGAGCAATATACCAACACAGCAAAAATGTATTAAAAAGGAGGTTTATTATGCAGAAGGTTAATGTAGGGATCGTCGGTTGCGGAAATATCAGCGGTATTTATCTTACAAATCTCACAGGAATGTTTGCTGATAAGGTAAATGTTGTAGCTGTATGTGATTTAATTCCCGAAAAGGCACTTGAAGCACAGAAAAAATACAATATTCCCAAAGTATATTTTACAGATGAAGAAATTATGGCTGACAGTGAAATTGAACTTATAGTCAATATCACAACTCCTGATCAGCACTGCCTTGTCAATATGATGGCACTGGAAGCAGGTAAACACGCTTACTGTGAAAAGCCTCTTGCAATAAACCGTGAGGACGGTGAAAGGCAGGTAAAGCTTGCCAAGGAAAAAGGACTTTTATTGGGTGGCGCTCCCGATACGTTTCTCGGAGGCGGTATTGCAACCTGCAGAAAGCTTATTGATGAAGGTTTAATAGGTGATGTGGTGGCAGTCAATGCTTCTATGCGTTGTCACGGTCACGAGTCCTGGCACCCGGGTCCTGCTTTTTATTATAAAGAGGGCGGCGGTCCTATGTTTGATATGGGACCATATTACCTTACCTGTATGATAAATCTTGCAGGGGCCGTAAAAAGTGTTATGGCGTATACCCGTATTACTTTTCCCCAAAGACTCATTACATCCGAACCGCTTAACGGCACAATCATTGACGTTGAGGTACCAACGCACATTGCCGGTCTTCTTAAGTTTGAAAATGGCGCAATCGGCACACTTACCACAACCTTTGATGTATATGACGATCATCAGGCTTGTGTTGAGGTTTTCGGCTCCAAGGGCAGCATAATCGTCCCCGACCCCAACGGTTTCGGCGGACCGGTTAAACTGTTGAAGGCTTCATCCGATTGTTTTGAGGAAATTCCCATTCAATATGATTACTGCGAAAACAGCCGCGGAATAGGCGTTGCAGATATGTGCACTGCACTTCGTGAGGGCAGAATGCCCCGTGCAAACCATGAACAGACATTTCATGTACTTGACCTTATGTGTGCTTTTCACGAATCAGCACAAGAGGGCAAGGAAAAAAATCTGAAGCAAGTTTTTGTACGCCAACCGGCTCTTGAGCAAGGCTACAGATTTTAACAAACAATTTCCGTGGGATATAAAAGCATGGTCTGCATAAAAACTTTTTAACGGTTAAATGAATTTTACCCGCGGAAATCTGTCCGGCACCAAAAAGATTACTTAAATTAAACTGATGCACAACCCCTCTCGGTTTTGCATACTCCCTATGAGAATTTGCACAACCCCCATACCTTTGTATCAAAATTAGATGTGGTTTCCAAAAATCGACAGGTTTCGACCTGTCGATTTTTTTATCCATTGCGAAAGTAATGGTATATCATCAGCCGTCAGGCTGTATATCATCAACAACAATACCTTTGTTTCATCTCATCACCGAAGGTGTATAAGCTTTAGCAATGATGATATGCGAAGCTTTGAAGTCTTTATTTTTTCCTGAACGGAATAATATCGGCTTCACAAGCTACAGATTCAGGGGTTATTTTCATACCACTTTCAACATATCAGCAATCTATATTTTCATTTCTTTTTCACAATGAAATTTATTTCGATTTATACCACTTTATCAAATCACTATAGTTCCCCTTAAAATGGAAGCTATGCCCGTTTTTATTTGTGCCGATTTTTTCAAGTCCCAATTTTTCAAGTATTCCAATGGATTTATGATTTGCCATATTAGCATAAGCTTCAACAAATTTTATATCCTCAATTATGTTCTGAATCAAAAAACCATATAGTTTCCTGAAAATGTTTTTAGCCTGATATTCGGAATCAAATTGAATTTCTTCCATCATAAATGTATCGGTATTCACATAATACTGAAAGTAACCGATAATACAGTTTTTGTCCTTTATAAGAACAATCTGGCGTTCATTGCGTTTTAAGCCGTTGCTTACGCTCTCAAACCAGCATTTATAGTCTTCTTCTCTTGAATTGCCCGTAGGTGCAATAATTTCCATATTGTCGGCTAAAATTTCAAATAATACATTTGAGCTAATCGCAAAATCTTCTTTGTTGAGAAAAGAAAAACTTATATTTTCCGAATCAGTTATTTTGGGGGCTTTAGCCTGTAAAAGATATTTATCTGAGTACCAACCGGGCACGGGATTTTGCATATTGTCATACCAACTGAGAACATCCCTTGCCTGATTCAGCATTGTCTGCACTTCCCCGTCACCGAAAGGGATTGCCCACGGGATTGATGAAAGCATATTACTGCTGATATAAAGCGCAAGAAGCTTCCAGAAATCCATAGGAGCTTCGCCGTCAAAATAGCCGTCAACAATGCCTGATGCAAAAATCGGTGCAGCCCCGGCACACCACACAATACGGTTGAATTCTTCCCACGGATCACCGAAATCGTAGCGGTCAAAGTCTATAATTACAATTTTACCGTTTTCAATCATCATATTTCCGATATGATAATCTCCGTGCTGAAACACCTGAGGTCTGTTTTTTAATAAGCGGCGATTAGCTTTTATGTAATCAATGATATACTCTGCTCCGTCAAACTTTATAGGACAGTCATTATACATCTGTATTTTTCTGTCCATTTTCTTGTTAAAACGGATTTCCCAGTCTGGTTGGTCTTTGGGGGCAGGAACAGAGTGAATTTTCTTCAGAATTCTGCCTGCTTCAAGACCGAGTGCATATTGCTCCGAATCCGCCAGGTACGGAACAACTTCTTCTGCGTCTTTGCCGTCAATCCAGGTCTGCAAGGTATAAACACCCTCGTCACACTTTCCGAAATCAACGGGTTTGCACATAGGAACACCCAGCTTTTCAACCTCTTTTTGCATAAGATACATATTTTCTCGGCCTGCACTCTTTTCAAAGGGTGTAACACGCAAAAGATATTTAGTTCCGTCAGCAGTGGTAACACAGTACTTTTTGTCACACGACCAACCTTTGTTTATGGGTTCTTTTGATACAAATTCCATTATTAACTCAATCCCATTTCTTGCATTTTTTTCATCAATCTTTTTGCACGGAACAACAGATAATCGTGTTCCATTTCTCCTAAAAGAATATACCAGTTCAGTTCATTACAAAGTGCGTAAAGTTCGACCTTTAAGTCACAGTATTCAGAAGTTTTATTTCTCTTTTTATATTCGTCATAAAGTTTCAGTTTATCACCGAAACCGAGTGTAAGACAAAACAGTTCGTATTCAGGTTCTGCCCACAGCATATCAAATGGGTCAACAGCTCCCGAAAGTTCGGATTTCCGGAAATCAATAATCAGATTCGGCATCCAGAAGTCACCGTGACACAGACAGGCTGTGTTATCGGTTAAACTGAAAATCTCATCAAAGCTTTTATTTATGAGTTCAACGACATCCATAATAACAGGCTCAATTTCATTTCTTTCAAACTTCTGTTTTGTAAAGTTGTAGATATCCGCAAAGAAGTCTTTGTAATACTCTGCCCAAGTATCATAAACAGGGTTATCATATTTGCCGAACTTATCGTTATGCACACTTTGTGTATTCATTAGAGCATCAATAATACTGTTCTTAAGTCGCTTTCTTGACGGAACAAACACAATATATTTGCTCTTGCCGCTCATACCTTTAATGTAATCCATACCAAGAAATACAGTATTATTTTCCTGATGTAAAAAATAGGTTTTCGGAACTTTGTATGAAACCTGAGACGAAAGAAAATCAAGCATTTTTCGCTCTTTGCAAATTGCATCATAGAATTTACTTGTTTTTACTGCAATTTCATAAGGTTCGGTTGTGATTTTTACAAGATAAACACTTCCGCTTGCACCTTTACCGACAGCACGAATTTGCTTAACCTTTGTGTTCATTTGCTTTTCTACAATGGATTTAATCAAATCAGTATTCATTGGATTCTATCCTTTCGGATTATAAGATGTCAATTATATAAAAAAAATCCCATCAGCAGACCACCGACAAAGCCTGATATATGTTCCCACGCTGTAGCCTTACCCATAAACATTCCGCCGATTGTGTATAGCGCAAGAATTACAAGTGCAAATATCGGGAGTTCTGAAAACATTACCGTACCGTTTTTGACCGCAAGCATAATAAACACAGCAATCAGACCGTAAATTCCCGTTGATGCACCTTCTCCCTCATGGAGCTTATAAACAAATGTCATATACAGTCCCGAGATAAAAGCCGAGACGACATAACACAATGCAGTTTTTGCCACACCAAGCTGCGATTCAACTGCATAACCGACAATAAGTATCGCCGTTACATTTGATATAATATGTACAGTTCCCACATGGAGAAGTGTGGAAGCCACAAGACGCCACACTTGTCCCTTCTTTATTTTCTTTTCCGACAGATGCAAAGCGTGATTTATGTAACCTTTGTTATGCCCCGTGAGTAGTTTTTCTTTTAATGTGACATTTGCCGTTTTCGGGATTACGATAAAATTATCAAGGATATAAATTACAACGATAACCGCACTAAATGTTATAGAGAATATAGGCATATCTTTTCTCCTTTATGATTTTAAATGTTTTTCTTAAGCCATTCCACAGATTGTTTTAACCCGTCAATGGTTTTTGTTTCTAAAACCATTCGGCAGTTTTGTTCTTTGGCAAGATTAATATATTTTTGAATATCCATTTCACCTGCACCAAGTGCAAGGTGATTTTTTCTCGACTTAGCATCGTGCAAATGAATATGGTTAAGGCGGTTTTTATGATTCATAATAAATTCTTCATCTGCACCGCCGATGCCGTGGTTGTGACCGATATCAAAAGTCAAAGCAAAAACTTTACTTTCCAAAAGCAATTCAATGGCTTCTTTTTGAAAATCTTCATATCCGTCACAGTTTTCGATGCAGATTTTTATATCGGCATTTCCTATTGCATTTTCGCACATTACTCTGAAATCAATAATACTTTTGAGGTACTGCTCTTTATATTCAGAGAAAAGATATTCTTTTCTGTCGGGCAAAGTAAAATAAACACCTTTTGCCATATGCATATTCAAAACCTTAATATCAAGTTGCTTTGCAATATCAATGGTATCTGTAACAGTCTTTTGGTAAGCTTCAGCGACATAAGGATTGAAATCACACATATTCAGATTTTCATCAAGGTGAATGGTGTAATATATATCGTATTTATCAACAATGCTTTTGAAATAATCCACATCAATTTTATTAAGCTGATATTGTGGCAGGTTCATATTAAGTTCGATAAAATCAAGTCCTAATTCTGCACATAGCTTTGCACATTCTTCAAGAGTGCGTGTTTCAATCAATGTGGGCATACCAAAACTCATAACTCCTAATGCCATTATAATCACCTCGCAAAATTTTATTTAGTTATCACGTTTTAATTCCATAGAAATATTATAGAAGCCATCACATTTTGCTTTTTTCACAGCTTTAAAACCGAGTTTTTTCCAAAACGGATATCCGCTAACATTGTTATCTTGAACGGAAAGTTTTATTGAAGTGTAACCTGAAGAAAAAGCGTCATCAATCACTGCATTCATAATTCTTGTACCAATAGAATTTTTTTGAAATCTTTTGTCTGTTAGGAACAGTCCCACATACAATGTTGTTGATTCAGGGTATCCCTCAAGCAAAGACAAAAATGCTACCGGTTGTTGTTCCTTTGAAAAGCCAAGACAATAACACATTCCCGGTGGATAATTTTTAGCATATTCAATTGTATCAACACAATCTTGTTTTGCTGCAGGATGTCCATCCGTAATCATATAGTATTCTTTATTTGAATAAAAAATATTTTCATATTTAATGAGATTTTCTAATGTTACCTGTTCAATTGTGAATTCAGAAAAACTGTTATGAAGATTATTGCATAAAAAGATATGTTCAGTGAACTTTTTATACTCTTTGTTAAGAGTCCTGTATTTCATATTTGCAATTTCTTTTAATGAATATGATTTCATAAGATACCGCACAAACTGACAACCGAGGAAATAACCTACATCCGAATGTCCGTTATATGAACACCAATCTCCGAAAAAGTCTTGCACACTTTCTTTTTTATCAAGACGGCGTAGATATTCTCTTTTTATCCGGGTCTCGTTTTTATAGCACCAGCTGAGCCAACCGTCTTTGTCCTGATGATAAAATTCATCATCGCCGCACAGAATGTGTTCACAAACCATTGCTACGCCCTCGCAGTAAAGTTGTGCAATACCTTTTCTGCGTTTTGTGTATTCGGGAATATGTAGATTACCGTTCAGCTTGTGCCATAAATGACCGATTTCGTGCAAAATCAGGGCACGCATATTTGTTTCATCGCCCCAACTGAGTTCGATAATTTTTTCAACTCCTAATAAAACCGTGTTTTTTCCGTCAAGGGTTGTTGCCCAGCCTGCACCGTTGCAAAGCCCTAAATACAAAATAATGTTAATGTCAGGTTCGTTATCAAAAAGCTTTGTAAGATTATCATTCAAAGTATCAATTACAGACTGAAAGCTTCTGCTGACAAAGTCAATTTTTTCTTTATTTAATGCATCTGTAATTACAGGTAAAACATCTTTTTCAAAATCATAGCTTTTTGCATCATTTTCACACTTCGCCTGTAGTTCTTTTGAAATTTCACCTGCATATGTCCGCCATACGGATATATCAAATCCGTCAGGAAATAACGATTTTATTTTATCGCAAGTGTTGATTATTTTCATAAAACTCACCTTATATTTCTTTCAGCAGCTCAAAAACCGCTGTGTCATATTTTTTCATGTTGATTAAAAGCATATCCGTTTCGCATTCGGATAGCTTTTCGCCAAATAAGGACTTAACCCTATATTTTTTCGGGAGCTTTATTCGGATTTCTCCGTCATAAACACTGTGAATTCCGAGATAACCGCCGCCGACGTAAATAACACAGCCCTCGGAATTATAGCAATGAACATCTGCTGAAACAAGAAATTCTCGAAGCTCGGTTTCGGTATAAAACGGTTTTTCACCGCTTGTCTGTATGTAGGGAATTTTGAGTTTTCGGCACATTTCAATAGCTGCCTTACCGCTGTCTGAGGGTATCGGGGCAGAAAATATTGCTGCGCGGTATTTGTGAAGAATGCTTTCTGCGTCCTCGACCATACACAAGTCAAAAGGAATGCCTGTGTTACCCATTGCAACTCTTGTAATATTTACCGAATGACACAGAGCATCCCCTCTTGCCATATTCAAATATGCTTTTTCATCAATGAAAAATACCGTTTCTGCAGACGGAAGGACGTCTGCATCTTTGTTTCCGGAATCCTCGGCAATATTTTTCATCTGCCTGAGCTCAGCCATAATTATTTCATCGTGATACCAACCGCCCCACATATCAAACCACCATATGCCCGAGCCTTTTGTGAGCTGATGAGCAAAGGCTTTACGCATAGCCGACAGCGAAAGTGAGAGTGTATCGGGACCGCTCCACGCGGTTTTATTGCCGTGCTCATCTTTAAGAGTATAAATATTATCGGGATATCTGCCGGGTCGCGAATCCTGCATTCTTCGGGTGAGGTGCGTTCTTATGTCGCATTCAACAAAATAAAGCTTACCGTGATTTTTTACGGACTCGTTTGCGAGCATATCACCCCAGTCAATACCAAGCTTTCTGTTTCCGTCGTAGCAGCAAGGCGACGAGAAAAAGTCTATATATGGTGAATCAATGATGAATCGCAAGCCGTGCAGTCCCAGTAGATAATCGTTTACGAAAGCGTTGTAGCCGTAGAAAACACCTACGATCTGTTCACCGTTAATACATTCCTTAAGCACTTTCGCAAAATGCTCAACTGTTTTTGCCGCCGTTTCACAGCAGAATTCGCCGTATCGGCTGACCGTTTCGTTTAAGACACCGCTTGTAAAATCATCCTTTGAGAGCCTCGGAACATCACTCACACCGTATTTGACCTTCATCCATTCACGGAATTTTTCAAGTCCCATATCGGAAAAAGAGCCAAAAAGGTCGTGGTGCATCCATTCCTGTGTAGTGCCGCCGCAAAGCTGATATCCTGCTATATTATCCGAATAATAGGCAGAGCGTATATGAGAAACAAGAACCTTCAAAAGTTCTGCTCCGTCACGCAAAAAGGCATCGGAATACAATGATTCCCTTGCGCCGCCGTTTGCTGTTATAACGGTTTCTTGCGGATTTTTTTCTACCCACTGCCGCGGCATGGCAATGTTGATTCTCGGAAAAATCATGGCATCCGGACATTCGGATATGATCTGACGTACAGTACCGTCAAACTCGGAATAATCGGGCACATCACTCTCAAATACGCCCGTGAGAAACGGAGTGAACCCCGTAACATTGTTTATCGGCAAATCGGTGAAGGAAACATTGACAAAAAACATCTTATATCCGCTTTTGATAAAATCGGAGTATTCACCGCATTCATCAAAATATGTTGTATAAGCCAGCGGATAATGTAGTTTTCCGTTAACGGATATGAGGGGTTTACCGTTTTTAAATTCAATTTGACTTAACATATTATCACCAACATAAAAAATATCTGTTAAGATTTCTGCATTAATTAATAAAGGGTATATAATTTTGCTATTAACAAGAAAACTCCCCTGATACATAAATCAGAGGAGTTAAGTATAACGCTATATGAGTATAACTATATTGCGGACAAAACAACATCTGATTTTGTATACAGATTTGAAGAATAAAGATAATACATTGTCATTTTGTCCACCTGCCTTTAAGTAATTTTCAGTAATAAAGTTAATTTTCTTCTTCCGCCTCTTCGTCTTCTTCGGGTTCTTCGAGAATAACATCCTGGTTGGTGAAGAATTTTATCTTATTGAGAGGTACACCGAGTGTTTTTTCGCAGGCACCGCTCATAAGAGGCATCATTCTTGCTTCTATAACAGTGTTGATAGCAGCAAAATCGAGAAGTATCTGAAGCTGTGCTTTGATAAAATCTTCATTCTTATCATCAAAATAAGCGGTATCAACTTCTTCAACGGTTACACCTGTAAGGGACATATCCTGATTATAAAGCTTTCTGTACTTATCAAAGCATTTCTGCATAAGATCAAGCATCTGTTCCTTTTTGCCTGCCTTTATTGCGTTGTTCAGTGATGTGGTTTTCATCTGTAACTTAAAAGAAAGCTTACAGGTCTTTACAATAGCCTGAGCCAGTTTTGCAAGATCAGGATTGATTTTTTCGGGAACAAATATTTCCCCGTCTTTTTTATAAAAATATGCCATACCCATTCTCCTTGAAAAATTTACTGAAAGTATATTAACACATATAATAATTTTTTGCAACAAAAAAATCTCTCTGAAGGGATACAGAGAGATTTTTAACTGTTCAGAAGCTGCTGCTACCGTTTGCACGGAATTTACCGAAGATAAGGCTGTCTTCAAATGCAGTTGCGTATGTTCCGTCATTGGTAAGAGGAACAAGATATTCATCATTATAGTTTTCCATAAACTGAGGAATATCTTCATATTCCCAAACAGTTATCTGTTTGTCGGAATAAAGGATAAGGTCTATAAGATTGCCCCAGAAACGTGAACCTGAATCGTGCTTTAAGCCCTTGCCGAACCAGGTAATATCGGGATAAAGACAAGTTGATGCATCTATCTGAAGGTCTGCAGAAACGTGATTCTTTCCGCATTCGCACTGTTCTGCCTGTTTGTAATCAAGACCCAGTATGCCGTCAACATCCGAGCAGGTAGCACCGAAGCTTTCGGCAGAAGTACAGATTGAAAAGTCTGTCATTCTGTCATTATCGGCAGTTACGGGAGCTATGGGATAACCCCACTCTGCTATAATACCCACATTTTTACCTTCTGCCATAAGAGAATCAATCATATTCTGCATATTTGCCTGAACTTCGTTATGATAATAGCGGTTCTTTTCGAGCATTCCCGCATATTTTTCCTGTCTTTCGGGAGTGCCGAAAATGAACTGTTCTGCTTCCTCATATCTTTCGGGACTCATCATTGCATAAAACCCGGGAAGTGCGCCGAAGGTTTCAAGAAGATAAGGATCAATTGCAGATTCAAGACGTGAATCAAGATAATCAACAACAAGGTCTACTAACGCATCAAGAACACCTACCGCATAGAGCAATTCAACCATATAGTAAAGACCCATTAAAGCTCCGTTTCCTTCGAGTGCGGTTTTTAAGAAACGAAGAAGTGAAATACTGTCAAAACCAAGGTTACCCGAAATGGGATCTTCGCAGGAGCCTACACCGTTCATTGCACCGCAGATGAATACAACTGAAGTTATATCGTCACGTACTTCGGGATCGGTCTGAGTGTAATAATACTCATAAAGATATGTCATAACAACGCAGTTGCCTTGTGAAAAAGCGGTAATTGCAACTTTGTCGCTGCCTGTTACTTTCTTAACTCTTCCGATAAATTCGTGAAGCTCACCTGCAAGAGTATGCATATCCTTGCGCCAGTCGAATTTAAATGAGTAGCTGTTACGGTAACCGTATTTATGTTCAACAACATCATCAATCACGGGAGGAGCTTCGGGTTCCTCGGGAGTGAAGAAATTTTTGATTGTATTCATCATATTATTGAACTTTTCAGTTAAGCCATCAAAAAATTCTTTGAATTTTGTGAGCAAGCTATCGTCGGGTTCCTCGGGCTCTTCAGGTTCAACAGGCTCACCGTTTTCATCAAGACCGAGACTGTTATCATATCTTCCGCCTGTACCTTCTTTTACAGTACCGTCGGGATTACATCCTACATCACTGAATACTTCAAGCATAAACGGTCCTAAGTGACGGTCTACAAGGTCATAATTCTTAAACAGAAGTCCTGCCAGAAAACCGGGAACGTGTTTGAATATAGCGGGAAGAAGAAGGCTTACATCAGGTCCGAAAATGGAAACGTCATCGCTTTCATCTTCTGTTTCAAGTCCTTTATAAATTGTTTCACCGAAACCGGGAACCTCAACCACGGGAACATCTTCCATATTGAGCTCTCTCCAATCAAGCTCTGACTGAGTGTAAATAATTTCGGGACCTTCAGCTTCTGCGGCAAAACCTGAAATTGCAGTCATACCGATCAAAAGCGATACCGAAAGTAAAACCGATATCAGTTTTTTCATAATAATTCCCCTTTGCAAACATATTATTTTAGAATAATTTTACTGTATTTTTTTTATATTGTCAACAAAATACACCAATTTATTGTGTGAACGGTATTTATTTTATTTTCTGATTATGCTATATTGTATAAGGAATAAAACAGGAGGTTATTTTATGATCATTTACTACACAAACTCATTTCTTGCTTCAGCTGTAAGCATCTTAGGCTGTGCGCTTTGCGTCGGCGGAATAGTTGCCGCTTTTGAAGGCAGTCCCGAAGGCTTAACTTTACTTCTCATCGGTATCCCCCTTGCCATATGGGGAAAAATCATAAGTAAAAACAAAGAATTCAAAAAATGGTGGAAACAGATTGAAGATGAAAATCTTGTAGGTCAGATAGCCTCTTCCGTTGATACCGCTGCACTCATCTACAGTAAAAATCCCGATAAAAGAACTCTTAAAAAAATAGAAGAACTCAATCCTACAGCCGCACAATACATAAAAAACTCCATCGAAGCAAATAAAGCCAATAAAAAAAATAAGAATTAAGGAGACACATTATGAAGAAACGCATTTTGGCTGTCATTGCAGTCTTTACACTTCTCATTACTTCCCTTACCCCTGTGTATGCTGCAGATTATATTTTGGGCGATGTTGACGGAAACAAGAACATAACAGCCGCTGATGCAAGACTTGCGCTCAGAGCTTCAGTAAATCTTGAAAAACTGTCAATCAACGAAATGCTTGCAGCTGATGTCAATAAAGACGGTTTTATAACAGCAGCAGATGCAAGACTTATTCTTCGAGCCTCTGTAGGTCTTGAATATTTTGACGATTCGACTTACAAAAAAATAATTTTCGGCACAGGCGGAGTAACAGGAACGTATTTTGCGTTTGCAAATGCTGTTACGCAGGCTATTTCAATAAAACCTTATGAAATAAACGTTATTTCTACAGGTGGCTCACAGGCAAACATTGAAGCTATTGATGACGGAGATTACAATATGGCTATAGTTCAGAATGATGTTATGAACTACGCCTATAACGGGACAATCGGTTTTGAAACTCCTATAAAATCTTTCTCGGCGATTGCTAGTATTTATCCCGAAGTCTGCCAAATTGTTACAACGAAAAACTCAGGCATCAAAACAGTTTCAGACCTCAAAGGAAAAAAAGTTGCTATCGGCGATGCTGGCTCCACAGTTTTCTATAATGCACTTCAGATTCTTACTGTAGCAGGCATTGATTACAGAAGCGATATCAAAGCTATATACGCTCCTTTCGGTGAAAGTGCAACTGCACTAAAAGATGGTTATATCGATGCGGCCTTTATCACATCAGGCACTCCGACATTCGCAGTTTCAGAGCTTTCTTCATCAATAGATATCGTTTTTGTTAATCTGAATGATAGTCTTATTGACACAATTATAGACACAAATACATTCTACATAAAATATACTCTGACAAGTGCAGATTATCCTTTTATTGACACTCCCGTAAATACTATTGCAACCAAAAACGCTATTATTGCGGCAAACAATATGAGCGAAGAACTTGTTTACAGATTCACAAAAAGTCTCTGGGAAGACCCTGATGTTCCTACCTGCCACAATAAAGCTGCGCAAATGAATATCAAAACAACACTTGTCGGAATGGGTGATGTACCGCTTCATCCCGGTGCACTCCGATATTACAAAGAAAAAGGTATTATCACTTCATAATCTCTGATATTTCAAGAAAGAAGACTGGTGTTATCTTTATCTGCTTAACAAAAATTCACACCTGAGATACAGGGAATTTCAGGAAATATTTAACGAAGCAGAATATCGTTAATATTCCGATTTTGATGTAAATATTAACAGAATCAATCTTTTCAATTCTTATTATAGGAGACATATTATGAAAAAACATATTTTGGCCGCCATTGTAATCTTTACACTTCTCATTACTTCCCTTACCCCTGTATATGCTGCAGATTATATTTTGGGCGATGTTGACGGAAACAAAAGCATAACAGCCGCTGATGCAAGACTTGCGCTCAGAGCTTCAGTAAATCTTGAAAAATTATCGGGTAATGCTTTCAAGGCGGCTGACGTAGACAATTCAGGTGCAATTACCGCTTCTGATGCAAGAATGATTCTTCGTGCATCCGTAGGCCTTGAAGAGCTTGACACCACAACACCCGAAGAAAGAGGCTATTATAAAGCCGGTGAAATCTGGAAAGTGAACGGTAACTGTGAATTTACCGTAACAGGTGTCACAACTCATTCTCTTTGCAACAAGTATTCAAATGAAAGTAACAATCTTACAAATGAACAGGTGATAATAGTAAAATTTGCCTATAAAAACGCCGGATACAATAAATATGATCAGGGCTTGTATATGGATCCTTACTATGTCTATGACGAAAAAGGTGAACAGGCAAGCTTGTACGGATGCATACACACTAACAGTCCCTCAAGTCTGATCCCCGGAACCAACTGTACCGGCGAAGAAGCTTTTGTGCTTAAGAATAACAGTAAATCAGTTACAATCAAGATAGAATTTTTTGATAATAACAGCAAACAGCACACTGCAACATTCAAGGTTGATGTGGGAACAAATAAAAAAGCACCTGCATTCGGACTTGATATCCCATCTTCACAGCTTAATTCTTTCTATAAGGTGGGTGAAACATGGACTGAAAAAAATAATTGGGAAATAACTGTAACCGGCATAAAAACGCACAGCTTGTGTAACGAGTTTTCAAATAAAGATTATAATTACACAAATGAACAGGTGGTAATAATCACTTATAAATACAAAAACCTGGGTGCAGATGATGAACTGTATGTAGATTTGTATAATGTATATGATGAAAAAGGCACTGCGGGAGAGCTATATGCCTGCACACATACAGACTATGACGGCACAAGCAAAATCGGCGAAACTAGATACGCTTCAGAGGCATTTGTTCTTTATAACGACAGCGACTTTGTGCTTCTGAATATTGATGAGCACGATTCAGAGGGCGAAACCCGCACGGCTACATTCAAGATTGATATAAAATAAAAGCATACAAATAAAGCTTAGCTTCAGATACAGGCAATATAACAATCAATAAAGGGGTACAGTTACCTGTTCCCTTACTGATTACAAAACCTCGTTTCAGATTTATCCGAAAGTAAATTTTTAACAGACAAACAAAGCTCACTACTTTCCGGAATGACAGCGACACAATCACTTTCGTTATCAGTGAATACGATTCAAACGGTGTAATGAGAAGAGCTTTCTTTACCGCCCCTGTAACGAATTGATTCGAACAACTGATTTTATATAGAAAATCAGAGGCTGTAAAATATAAAAACATATAACACAAGGCGAAAGAGTATCAGAATAAACTCTTTCGCCTTTAATTTTTTGTTAAATCATGATTTATCGGAAAAAAGGCAGATTTCTCTGCTGTATGCATCGCATTATCTGAAATCAAATAATTCCTTCGGAGATATCTCCAACACTTCGCAAAGCTTGAATATAACGTCAAACGAAACACCGACCTTACCCAACTCTATTGCACTGATGTGGCTTCTGTCTATTTCGGCAAGTTCTGCCAACTGAAGCTGTGTAAGTTTTTTCTTTTTACGATAAAAAACAACATTCAAGCCGAATTTTTCATAAAGTTCTCTGTATTCCTGTTTCAATAACATCACCCTAAATATAATATGTATATATTTTATGGTGATTTACACAAACAATAAACCTTGCCAAAATAGCGTAATGCTATTGACACAAGTCATTTTATATACTATACTCAATTAAGACCATTCAATTAATATTAAAAACCATTTTAAGACTTGTTCAAAAAAAACATGAACGGTATACCATTATGTAGTGAATGGTACTTGTGTTATCTTGTATCAAAAAGCAATAAAATATATAATTATTACATAAATAACTTAAAGGAGACAAATGATGAAACACAATACTCTAAAAAAACTATTGATAACAGCAGTTGTATTATGCACTCTGCTCTCAAGCTTATCCTTTGCATCTGCAAAAACTAAATACTCTGTTGAAGTTACAAAAACAAATGTAGAAGCTGATATAGTAAATAATACCGCGGGGTTTGCCTCTCTTACAAAAAATTATAATCATTCAGAAGAAGATAACCAAAATGCTTATAACATAATTACTGAGTATAATCTGTATGGAGACGAAACCGTTGAAAACTTCTTAACGCGTTACGGCTATTCTGACCTTGAAGAATACTGCGAAGAGTATTTTCCGGGCTATCATGGTCTTATGCAAAAAAACGGAACAATGATAATGCCATATATAATATCAGCTAATTCTTATTATGTATCTGACGGGATTATTTCCAAAGGAAATTGGTACGATGCCCGTTCTATGCTTGACGCTGAAACAGACGGATATTTTGACCTTAACGGCAACAAAATTCTAAAAAACAATTATTGTTTTTCGGGGGTATTTAATGACGGGATAACTTTTGTAAGACCTGAGGACGAAACAGCAGATATGTTTGCAGATCCTGAAGATTGGTTCAAAACATTACTTATTGATAAAAACGAAAATATAATTCTGGAGTTACCTAAACCGATTTCATGTGTTAGCGGTTTAGGTGACAGTATTTCTGTTTTCTTTTATAATGGATTCAGTGTTTACCTCTCACCTATATATTCGGAAGGACTTTTAAGTATAAATTCATCATTCCCATTCAAAAACAGCATTTTTGAAGAAGTAAATTTATTTGACAGAGGCGATTATTATGTAGGTTATATGGATATTAAAGGAGATATTGTAATTCCACTGCAATTTGCAGATGGTGGTGCATTCAGCAATGGTTTGGCTTGTGTGCAAGAATGTATAGACAATGAAGATGACTCTATGTTTGCCCCCGAAACAATTGGCGGAAAATGGGGATTTATCAACAAATCAGGCGAACTTGTAATTTCCTATTTATATGATGAATCTTCTGTCTTTGACGGCGAATATGCTGCTGTTAAAAAAGACGGCAAATACGGGCTTATCAACACAAAAGGTGAAACAGTAATTCCCTTTGAGTATGACTATATGGCAATAAATGACGGCATAATCACATGTTCTACAGATACAAAAACTGCACCATTAACATTAATGACAGTGAATAAAGAGATTATATGGCAAACGGAGGCAGAAAATGTTGATACATCTTCAGTATATAACGAAGGAGTTTTATACTATATAAAAGACAGATGTGTTTATGTTGTTTCAGTTACAGCAGAGGAAGAAAAGGACAGCATTATGGGAGATGCTGACGGTAACGGTAAAATTACTGCAGCAGACGCAAGATATTCGCTGCGCGCTTCAGTGGGTCTTGAAGCTCTCTCTGAAGAATTAACTGCTCTTCTGGATGTAAACAAAGACAAAGCCGTAACTGCTGCTGACGCAAGACTTATCTTAAGAGCTTCTGTGGGGCTCGAAGATCAGACAAAATGGTAAAAACCGATAAATAATCGAGTAGGAGGCTAACCATTGTTGATTAGCCGACCTCTCACACCACCGTGCGTACGGTTCCGTACACGGCGGTTCAATCATATTAAGTGCATAGACTTGTATGCTTCGGATATGTCATAATATCCCCTGCGTGCAAGTCTTTCGTTTGTTATGGTATGTGTCAGTATTCCGCTTCCTGCAACAGCCCAATATCCCTTTCGGGTGTTTCCGTTTCTGTAGGCTTTCCATTCAGGCATTCCGAGTTTCTTCAGGTTCTTTACCCTCGTTCTCGGTAACTTCCATTGTTTCCAGATATACATCCGTATTCTTCGCCTTAACCATTCATTCCATTGTGTCATAAGTGTTCTCATTTCCGCTATTCCGTAGTAGTTAAGCCATCCCCTCATAAACTCTTTTATCTTGTAGAATATGAAGTCCAAACTTTTGCCTTGACTTCGGGAAGTCAGTCTTCGCAGTTTCTCTTTGGCTTTCTTTCTCGACTTTTCGTGAACTCGGATATATGTTCCGTTCCTGTTCCTTCCCAACGCAAAGCCGAGAAACCGAAATTTCGGATTGAATACACACTTACCGCACGGCTCTTTTCCGTATTCACCTTGAGCTTCAGTTTCTTCTCAAGATACCTTGTGCTTGTTTCAAGTAATCTTTCCGCTGCTCTGATACTCTTTGCTAAAAGCAATATATCATCTGCATATCGGATTACCTTTACTCCTCTGCCCTCAAATTCCTTATCAAACTTATCAAGATAGATGTTTGCAAGCAAGGGTGACAGATTACCGCCTTGCGGTGAGCCTTCTCTCGTTGCAACTACTATCCCGTTTTCCATTACTCCGCTTTTCAGATATCTTTTAATCAACTCAATGAGCATTTTATCCTTGATATCTTCACGAAGCATATTCATAAGTAATTCGTGGTTAAGTGTATCGAAGTATTTTGACAAATCAAGACATACTGCATACTTGTAGCCTTGCTCTGCATACTCCTTTACCTTAACTATGGCTTCCTTTGCACTTCGGTTCGGTCTGTAGCCGTAACTCCCCTCTGAGAACTTTGGTTCATAGATTGGAATTAATACTTGTGCTATTGCTTGTTGGATAATTCGGTCAATTACAGTTGGTATTCCCAACTGTCTTTTACTGCCGTTATCCTTTGGAATTTCTACCCGTCTTACGGGGGACGGCTTGTATTTGCCGTTCCGTATCTTTTCGAGCAGTTCACTTCCATTTTCCTTGAGCCAAGGCAATGCTTCGTCGACGGTCATTCCGTCAACTCCGCTTGCACCTTTATTGGCTTTTACCCGCTTGTATGCTTTATTCAGATTGTCTCTGTCAAGCACCTTTTCAAGCAGGTCTGCACCGTCCTTTTCTTCAATTTCCTGATTTTCGGCACTATACACTTCTGCATACTCTTTGTGTTCCACACTATCCCTTTGCAGGAAGTCACCTTTTCCGGTGTATTCTGTTTTCATCATACCGAACTCCTTTCATTTCATACTCGGGACACCACAAACATTTCCTTTATCATCAATGCCGATATATATGGTTCCGCCCTGAGCACTGGCAAAACCGCAAATCTATTTAATATATTCATCTCTCCAGGATTCTTTATATTCAATATTCTGATTCTCAGCCAAAGATATCACCTCAGATTTATCGTAATTTGAATAATCAATCATCAAGCAATTGCTCCGATATATCGCAACACCAAACCGGAGACTACTGAATATATTTCATTTTAGCATAGAAATTAATACACTGTAATGCTTTTTAATCTTTTTGCAATTCTATCATAATCTCATTACGAATCATATAAGATTTGCACTTATAACAAAAATATTAAGAAAAAGTAACAAAGACCTCTCCTTTTTCAAGAGAGATCTCTGCTGCGAACTCATATACACCTTTGGAGTGAAGAATACTTATGAGGGGGAATTTTATGCTTCCAATATTCATATATTCACAAAAAGCTTTCCACCCTATTTATAACAATCATCCATTCAGAAATATTCCATAGATTGCTTAATTGTTAAAATCTGCAATATTTATCAACCACTTCTCCGTCTTCACAGCAGATTCTTACAGACGCGAAATCATAATCATTTTCACCGTTGGGAACTGCTGAAATCACAAAGGCAAAATCGATATCATCATAAGCATCACAAAGCTTCTTGAGCTGATTTCCGATATACTTGATAGTTTTAATGCTTTCTGAAGTAAAGGCTGTTGAATTATACCACGAAAGCTCTCCGCAGTCAGCCCAGCTGTCCTCAAAATGGCTTTCAAAAGCATCCTTATCAAAGCCGAGAGCATCGGCAAGCTCTTTGAAAAGTATAATTGCCTTTCCATAAAGCGCAGTTTTTTCTTCGTGATTTTCGGCGAAAATATGAATTGTGGGAGTAAAGCAGAACCACTCTCTGATATCTGCGACGCTGTCAGCTGCATTATTATATTCAGGCTTCCTGAGACCGTTTTCGTTATAAATATACATATCATCATAATCGTCACAGTCATAGTAATCGGTACTGCAGTATGTTACATTCTGCCTGAGCTCTTCATCGTCGGTGAGATGCTTCATAAAAGAAGACTCCAGACGGTAAGCCGCGCCCATACCGTTTACACTGCGCAGCAACGCTGAAATTTCCTTTGCGTCGGAAAGATTTTTACAGACACTATAAAGCTCGGAATTTTCTTCAATGCTGTGGGTGGTTCTGAGAGTGTATGTGCTCCCCGTCAACCGTCAGTGAAAGTGAAACGATACCGCAGGTTTCTGTCAGGTATTTGCCAAATTCTTCAGCAAGCCTTGCTGTTTTTTCGTTGTTGTTGGTAATTTTGATTTCTTCACAGGTAAATGCTTCAATACTCATTGTTTTTTTCTCCCATTTATTGTTACAATGATATTATAGCGCCATATCTGTACCATAAATGGGACATTAGCCAACTGACAAAAAAACTTCTTCGTATATAAACAGTTTTGTTCTCGATTCGTTCGGGAACAAAAGCCTCCGTTTCTGAACCTATGTACTTTGTAATAACGATTGTGTTATCCTGCAAAACTTCATATCGCCGGATTTTCTTCATATTCGCAGCTTTGTAAGACTATTTTGGCAGTTCTTTTTTAATTCTTCTTTTTTGTTTTTTTGATATCCTCGGGAGAGAGATTTTCGTTTTTCCAGTTAAGGAGGAATGAAATACAATTTACTGCATTCGCATTTGTTGAAGGAGTTAAATACTCTGATTCAAATTTTTTAATATCAATCAAACCGTTTTCTGCAAAATAGGAAAGAAGCTCAGCAATATCTTCCTTAAAAATCTCAGAAAGAATTTTTTTGCGTTGTCTTTTTATATATGCCTTATATTCATCTGCAATATCGGTATTGCCGAACAGACCGGTGTCAGATAAAAAACCTTTGATTGCAGCCAGCTTTTCTTCAAAGGTAGAATAAAGGGAAAGAGAAATTTCAGGTGCAAAAATTCTATTAACCCCAAAGAATGCCTCCTTGTTAATCTTAACCTTATGCATTATGAATATATCAGCATTGTCTAAGCCCTGAAGTGCCTGAAACCATATTTCCTTTACACTATCTGGAATGATAACCTTTTTCAGATTTTTGCATGATGTAAATGCATTTGACCATATTTTTTCAAGACCCGCAGGTAATGTGATATCTTCCAAATTTTCACAACCGGCAAATGCCTCTGAACCAATACTTTTAAGAGTAGACGGGAGAATTATCGATTTAAGATTTTTACAACAAAAAAATGTCTTATCTTCTATTCTGCGTATACCCTCAGGAATGCTTATTGATGTAAACTCGAAACAAAAAAGAAATGCCCATTCGCCGATTTCCGAAACATTATCGGGAAGCTTTATTTTTTTAAGACTTCTGCAGTCTGCAAAGGCTTCTTTTTCTATGACTTCTAAGCTGTCCGGTAAGGTGATTTCAGAAAGCTTTTTACAACCATGGAATGCACCGTAATCAATTGTTCTGATGCCTTCCGGCAGTCTGATTTCAGAAAGATTTTCACATTCATTGAATGCCCCCTCGCCAATTATTCTGATGCTCTCCGGCAGATTGATTTCCTGCAGATTTTCACAACAATAGAATGCCCCACTCCCAATTGTTGTAACACCTTCCGGAATAGTTATTTTTGTAATGCTGTCATTCGAAAAAAAAGCATTGTCACCTATTACTGAAATACCATCGGGAATTGTTATTTCTGTTTCATTTCCGAAGTAGTCATATATCACGTCTCTGATAATAACAAAGCCTTGCTCATTTTTTAGTTTTTTGCAGCCATTGAAAGCTTTTGTGTCAATTTCTTGCACAGTATCAGGGATTATAATGTCAGACAGGCTTTCGCAGTCCGTAAAGGCATCTTGTGCGATTATTCTCACATTTGAAGGAATAATAATGCTTTTAAGATTACTGCAATATTTGAATGCATTGCCTCCTATAACAGTCAGACTCTCGGGGAGCTTTACCTGTGTAACATTTTTTTTACAATAAAATGCACTGTATATTTCTGTGACACCTTCGGGAATTATAACTTCATTATCCTCACCATTGTATTCAAACAGTCTGCCATCTTCAATTACAAAATCGTTTATATTACTCATAATCATCCTCTTTTCTTTTTTTCTGTAACTATTCTAACACAAGCTAAGTCCCTTAAATAGGACTTGCTTATATTGCGGAGAATTATTTTTCTGATAACAATTTCTCAATAAATCTATCAAGCACGATTTTCCAGAAGCTTTTGAAAAGCTTTTGGTTTCCGAGAAGCTTTACGGTTTTGGGGCTTGTGGAATAGTAGAATTTTATAAACAGCCTTCCTGCAGTGCTCTTTTTCAGGCAATTGTCCCTGAAGTCTCTCAGTATCATAACCTCGGGACTGTCATATGAGCCGTAGACACAGGTGGCTATATAGCAGCCCTCGGAGGAGGAATGGGAATACCCACCGAAAAGACCGGGATCGGATGAGCCAACGTTCTTATTATTGCTGTCATAGTGGTTATAACTTCCGAAAAGTCCGGGGGAGCTGTGACCTGTCTTTTTCCCCTTGTTGTCATAATGATTATAACCGCCTAAAAATCCAGGATCACTCCGTCCGACTTTTTTACCGTTTGCATCATAATTCGTATATCCGCCAAGAAAGCCGGGAGAACTTGTACCAATCTTTTTCCCGTGCTCATCATAATGATGAATATCACCGAACAAACCTCTTTCACTGTGCCCCTTGTTTCCCATAAAAACACCCCGCAAATATATTTTTATTATTACGGCAGATTATCTGCGATATATTTCAAACAATAGGATCTATTCCGCAACAAAGGGGATTCCGTGTTCCTTGCAGAAGGCTTCTGCGTAGGATCCCTTGGGGCAGTATACGGTTACATCTATACAATCCTCTAACGGAGTTTTTCCGGTATATGGGCATTGCTGTATTACGGTTACGCTTGCAGGAATATTAATCCTTCTGAGATTTTTGCAATTGCTGAAGGCATATTTGCCTATTTCAACCAAGCCGTGCGAAATGCTTACCACCTCAAGCTTTTCACAGTCTGAAAACGCACGTTCACCTATCACGGCTACACTTTCAGGAATGTTTATACGTCTCAGATTCTTGCAACAGCTGAAGACACGGTTACCTATTTCAACTAAGCCATTTGAAATGCTTACCTCCTCAAGCTTTTCACAAAATGAAAATGCGTCATTTTCAATTGTTTTAAGACTACCGGGTAAGGTGACAGAAACAAGACTACTGCAGAAAGAAAAGGCACTCGGACCTATTATTTTTATGCCGTAGTTGAAAATTAATCGTTCAAGGCTCAAGCAACCGTAAAATGAACCTAAATTAATTATCTCTGTACTTGCAGGAACAGTTACGTTTTTCAGATTATAATCAGCTTTGAAAATATCATCATCTGTTTCCTTTACCCCGTCAGGGATAATAAGATTACGAGCATATCCGAAATAATCATATAACACGCCTCTGACAATTACAAAGCCGTTCTTATCCTGTAAGCCCTTGCAGCCCCTGAATGCCCATCTGCCGACAGAGGTAATACTGTCAGGGATTGAAACAGAGGTAATTGATTCCATAACCTTTTGTCAGTCAGACGGTATTCTTTCCTCTCCGTATTTCACAACAGAAAAAAGATAGTGATCTAATCGGGTGACTGTTTTCTTTCCGATATGATCGGGAATAATGATATCTGTCTGCTCACCCTTATACGTTGTCAGCATAAGAGTACCGTCACTTTGTTCCTTAAATATCCATAGCTTTTTCATATCAGCAACATTGAAGGGATCCTTCTTCAGTTCGTTGTCTTTGTGCTTTTCAACTGTTTCTCTTGAAATATTGGTATTTTTCCAGTCAAGGAGAAATGCCAGACAAGCGGTTGCATTGTTTTCCTGAGCAGGTACCAGATAATCCTCATCGATATTTTTAACAGTTATTTTTTTGTTTTCTGCATAGAATGAAATTGCTGCAACATTATCCTCCGCAAAAAATACGGGAAGAAGCTTTTTTCTCTGGCTTATCATATACTGATGGTAATCATTGATAAGCGTAGGATTCTTAAAATACTCCATAGCTGAGAGAAATCCCCTGACAGCCATTGCTTTTGATTCCGGGGATGGAAAAAGATATAACCACATATCAGGAGCAACAATTCCGGCCATGCAGTCAGGAAAAACACTTTTATCCCAATCAGTTATTTTGCCGAGGATGGTAATCTTTTTTATGTTGTTACATCCCGAAAATGCATACTTTCCGATTCTACATGCACTCTTCGGAATAGTTATTTCTGTTATGTTGCAGTGATAGAAAAAAGCACCTCTATCGATTTTTGTAACTTCTTAAGGGATAACAACCACCTCTTCGGTGCCCTGATACTTCTTGAGCGTTCCTTTTTGTATTATAAAATCTTCTGCACTGCCCATTTACAATTCTCCTTCACTAAAAATTTCAGGTATTACAAGATTATTTTACCATAGCTATGTTTTTATTAATATTGTATTTTTTTACAATATCTTTTATCTTTTATTGTTAAAACACACAATTCTTTAATTACAAAATAACACATTTTAAGTCCCATACATAGTACTTTGACGTATATAAAGCTTACAACGAACAGCGGTCCCCTTCAAATAGCAGAAAGAGACCTCTGTCCGACAGCTTATATTCACATTCAGAAAAAACACCAATGGTAAAACTGTTTTCTCCGTTATAAAGTATGTAATATTCTAATCTCACATAACCGAGTTTTTCGGACACATATCTTTTTCAATTTTCTTTTTGCTAAACTGTCTTATGGCTTATATTTCCTAATGCAGAGAAATTACTCTGCACGCCAAGCTGGCAGACTTCACGGGCTGACAAACCGCGAACGTCGGGGTTATTACCTTAGAAAAATCGTTTTGATTGGTTATTCGTCATTTTATGACTGATAAATCAGCAAATGCCGAATAACCACCAAAACTGTTGCCTGATGGCATACTTTTCTTTTTTTTACTGTTGCTTTTGTACCTTTGCTGTTCTTGATACCTTCACTCCGTTCGTCATTTATACTATCAGTATGATATATATACCCTATATCCAACCGATTTTTTCGGTTGAAGCCACTTCTTATATCTCATTATTATCATAAGAATACTTTTCTCAAATAAATAATATAAGGAAGTGATCCTATGGCAAAAAAGAACGTCTTACCGTGAAACAGAGAATCTATCTGGAGGTATATGAAATACATAAAGAGCGCAGTCATGACCTCTGCTGACTTCTTGCAGTTCGTTGTTGCTATGTGAATTTTTCGAATATGTCTACTCCTTCACATCTGCAAGACCTCCTCGGGTAAGCGTAATCACCTTCACCTCATATATCTGCTACATTTACACCTTGAAATTCTGGCAGTATCGGACTTTATTTTGTGCTGCAAACTCATCCGTTTCAAGTATGCCTTATATGTAGTTTCTGTTCGTCAGACCGAGGTTTTGCCTCCGACTTCCTTCAGTCTCCGCCTCACAACGGACGCCCTTGTCTTCAGCTAACAATTCCTACTGCCAAGCCTGTAGCTGACTTCCACCGCCTAGTGAATTACGCATGCCGAGTGCACAGCTAAAAGCCCGACCTTCACAGCCGGGCTTTGATTTTATTTACAAAAAAACTGATTTGCTTGGCTCTTTTCCAGAATTCTCCGTAAATTGGATTAATTAGTTTGCAAATCCTTAAACTGGTAGCGTTTAACTATCAATTTATCCTCATATTTTATTAAAAACCAATGCGATGAATATTTTTATTCCTGTTATTCAGATCAATGCCTTCGTCACACAAATAATCTTCTACATCACTGTAAATAATGCGATTATTATCACCTTCAGCATCTTCTGTACGAAGATTCTGATTCATAATTACCTGATCCAGGATATTACGCACTGTTCTTGCATTTGCAAAATTCTCACATCCGCGATAATACTCCACTATATTAATAAGTAATTCCAGTGCATCAGGAGAAATATCATATTTTTTATTCTGCAAAAATCTTACCGCAATCTGACCGAGCTCATCACGGGAATAATCGGGGAATTCAAGAGTAAACTGAATTCTTGACTGTAGGCCTGGATTTGAATTTAACAAATCCTTCATTTCGTCTTTATATCCTGCAAAAATTATACAAAAACGCCCTCGGTGATCTTCCATATTCTTAAGAAGCACTTCAATGGCTTCATCACCATAGTTATTACCTGAAGGCATCGCAGAGTTTACAAGTCCATAAGCTTCATCAATAAAAAGCACTCCACCCATTGCATCAGATATCTTTGTCTGTGTTTTCGGTGCAGTCTCTCCGACAAATTTGCCAATTAATCCGTGAGAATCCGTCTCAATAAGTTTAGCTTCCGACAGTATCCCCGCATTATGGAGAATGCCCGAAATTATTCTCGCAACCTCTGTCTTTCCTGTTCCGGGATTACCATAAAAGCACATATGAAGATTAAAGTCTGCTTCGTTCTTATTTTTCTTTGCATAAGCCTTTATTTTCTTAACCATTCTTTTTACTGAATCAAGACCTATAAGATTATCAAGCTCTTCTTCGGGTGTAAGAATTTTTGAAGAACTGATCTCTACCGGCAGTTTAACACCCGAATCCTCTACATATTTATTGATATCAATTATACCGAGCTCATTATCTTCCGTACCTACGCAACGAAGATTCTGACACATTATTATACCGTCAAGAAGATTTCTTACCTCTCTTGCATTTGCAAAATTAGGCTCACGGCGTCTGATATCAGTAATATCAAGAATTCTCTCCATTGCAGTCTCGCTGACAGTGTATCTGCGTTTTTCCAGCATCAGTTCAGCAATTTCTTTTAATTCAATCCTTGAATAATTGGGAAATTCAAGCTCAAACTGTATTCTTGAACGAAGACCGGGATTTATTGATATCATATCAAGCATCTGATACTTATAGCCCGCAAAAATTACACAGAATTTTCCGCGATAATCCTCCATTGCCTTAACCAATGTATCTATCGCTTCCCTGCCGTAATCAGTCAGTGAGTTATCGGAATTATTTCCGAGAGCATAGGCTTCATCAATAAACAGGACACCACCCATGGCACTTTCAATTACATTTTTTGTTTTTTCAGCAGTAGCACCGAAATACTGACTGACAAGGCCGCTGCGATCAACCTCAACAACTCTATCGGATGGCAGAATCTTGTTTTCATAAAGAATTCCTGCAATAACACGTGCAACCTCAGTTTTTCCGGTTCCGGGATTTCCGTAAAAGCACATATGAAGATTAAGAGATTCACTATCTTTGTTGTTAAGTGCATATGCCTTAATTTTTCTTACACTTTCCTTGATCGACGAAAGACCGATAAGCTTTTGAAGTTTTACTTCGTTTTTTCCCGGAATTAATAGTGAAGATTTATTTACACCGAAATAACCATATGAATCGCACTCTATCATTTTGTTATAGATGTTAAACAATTCATCTTCCGTTTTCGCATCAAAAAAATCTGCAGCAAGACCAGTGTTATAAATCACAGCATACCTTTTATTTACATAATCAATAAGTAAATCTTTGAAGTCTTTTTCACAAAGATTTACTTCATTGAATGTGTAAACATATGTTTTTTCAAGTATCGGAGCATTCATTATCAATCCGATTGAATTCCATAACACTCGCAACATTTCATAAAGCTCATCAGTTCCGTCAGAAAAGATATCCACCAGATACTTTTTATCAAGAATTCTTTGAGCCTTATTAACAGCTTTAGTGAGCACATCAACATGGTCAATATGCTCTTCTGTCCCGTTTTTTAAGACAAACTTTTTACTATAAGCCGTACCGTAAATATTGTTGTGTTTTATGAATTTATGTATTTTATCTGTAAGCTCGTGCTGTATGCTTAACAATTCCTTTGCTTTTACAAGCAGCTCTTCATCTGGAATTTCCGAATAAAGAAGCTCTGCTTCAGGAATTTCAATTTTTTCTGCTTCAAAGTTTTCTCCGAATACATTAAGTGCTTTTGAAATTGTTTCGTCAGATTCCTCAACAATTTCAATAAGCCCTGTGAAATCAATTTCATATTTCTGCTGATAAACTGATGAAATATATTTTTCAATCTGTTCTAAAGAATCACTCAATCGCGCAATAAATTTTTCTGTCCTGTCAGCAGAACAAACAAAATGCTGAATTTTATCAAAACAGGGAAAACGGCTGTCATCATCTGATTTCAAAATAATATCAAAAATGTCAGATTCATCTTCGTTTTTTAATTTTCTTTTCTGTTTCTTTCTGTAATATGAAATGCAAGTATCATCAATCTGATTTATCATTAAGGATTTAATGAAATTTTGTATCTCGTCAATGAGAATGCTCTTGCGCTCATACGGTGCAGAATACATTTTATATCCGCATTCCGAACAAGTACAATCCTTTTCGCTGCTTTTCGTATTCCCACAGCAGATACACTTATAAATATTCATTAATTTATCTCCTTTTTGATAATATCCTTATCAGAAATCCGAATAAAATGATATGTTCATAGTAAAATCAATGTAAAAATGTTTTTCTGCAGAATATTCAATTTTAATTCGACAAGCTTTCATAACAGTAAAGTCAATTCCCGAATTAAGGATAAATCCCACTGAAACCTCTGTACCTTTGCCTTCAGGCTTTATCTTTCTTTTATTACTTATTAATCTATCATTTTCATCAACAAAATAAACAGTAATTTCGTTTTCAACAATTTCAAGATTCTGAATAAAAGTCAGTTTAAAAACAGAATTTGTAATGTTGCGTTTTTCTTTTATTGAAAAACTACAGTCATTTACATTTTTATCTACAGCCATCTGTTCAGAGCATTCATTTTCCTCGAACTCTCCATCATCAAAAAATGTTTGTATAGCTTTCTTTGATGGTTTGATATCTTCTAAGTCGGCTTTTTTTGATTCATTAATTTCTTTCTGTTGCTGAATAAGCTCATATCTGCGCTTCAGTTTTTCCTGCTCAAGAGCCTGTTGCTCTGCTTCATAAGCTTTTCGCTGCCTTTCCAACTCTGCTTCTTGTTTTTTGAGAGCATCTTCCTTCTTTTTTTGCTTTTCTTTTGTTTTTCTGTCCTGCACATCAAGGAAATCACCAATATCTTCATATGTGCCGGAAAATAAGAGTTGCTCAATATCCAATAACTCTCTGTTGTGCTGTCGCTCTGCCTTAAAGTTTTTTATCAACTCTATATGCTTTTCCGTCTGTTCCAGAGTTTTTTCTTTTATAACAATTTTAATTGTATCACACTCAACAATAAGCTTATTTTGCCGCAATTTAACAGTCAACGGATTATCCTTATATCTTTTATTCGGGGTTCCGTCTGAATTCTCGTACAAATACTGCTTAGAGACAACCTCACAATCATCCGGGAGCTTCCAACTGGTACTTTTTATCTTTTGTGTTTTTTCAGTATGCTTTTCTGAAACCCGAATATCTGAATATGGAATTAATTTTATTTCAGTTCTCTTAAACAAAACAAGAAATTCAGGTAAAACAACTATATTTACTGAAATATTGTAGTCGTCAGGAGCGCTACCCTTCAAGACAACAGAATTAAAATCAGAAAACATTTTGGCTATGTCTCGTTCTTTCGTCAAATCTGCTTCTATGTCGGATAATGCCTTTTTCATCTGATTAAATTTAGCTGTACTGAATTTTTCCGAAAACATATAATGCAATCTATAAAAATCAATACTTTCAAACTCATTGTCCGATGTTGATTTACTGAACAAAAACTCAATACCGTCAAATTCATTGACATCAAGATCTTTGTTAATTTCCTTAAGACGAAAAATATCCTGATGATGCATTTTACTGAAAGATGCTATTGTTGTTTCATTTTTTTCTTTTGTATGCTCGTATACATATTTCTGTAATAGCTGAACACAAAAACTGCTATTTTTCTCTTTGCAGTCAGAATTGGTAACTGAGACCTTATATTCTTTCGTATCCGGTATTCCGATTTTTCGAAGAATATAGTTTTTTTCAAATATGAGCTTTTCTTTTTTCCAATCAGCCTTATTTTCGCTTAACATTGCATCATTTTCCGCGATTACAGCAAGGCGAAGCCGTTCTTTTTCATTTAATTGTGTCTTAACTTTGTCCAAGCGTAGTAAATAATTCTTAACCAGTTCAACAATCTTTTTGATTTCAGCCTCAGTTTCATTAATATAATTTTTTGTTACTTGACATTCATCGAATTTTACATTCAATATATTCTTTTCTGTGTTAATTTTTTCTTGAGCTTCAACAAGACCCTTTTGCAATTCTTCCAAATTTTGCTCCAACAGCATAATTTCAGATTTTTTTCCTTCAATAGACTTTGAAAGCTCCTTCTTTTTAGAAATTGCGAGAAAAAAAGCTTTTTCCAATTCATTTTTTGATTCATCAAGTTCATTTTTGAGTTTTGACAAATCTTTTTCTTTTTCACATATTTGTGCTGTTATATCATTTACTATACTCCCATACTGCCTGATAACAAGATCGTATTTTATTTTACAATCTACACATTCTCTATTTATCTGATCTAACGAATCACGGGCAAAGTCAACTTTCTTTTCACAATTTTTTTTCTGTTCTGTTTTCTTGCTTAATAAATTTTCAATATCACTTTTCTCAATTTCTATATCATGTATTTCTTTATCAAGCAACTCTTTTTTCTCTTTTGCTTCTCGGATTTTGTTTATAGCCGACAAAGGAACCCCATCAACAGAAACATATGTATTTTTGTTAAAAGCATATGGAGATACCTCTTTTACTGTTTTAGGAAGATCAATTTCCCATAACAAACAATCCTCAAATGCCCCTGCCTCAATAACCTCAAGACCTTCAGAAAGTCCCAGTTTTTCAATCGGATGACCACTGAATGCTCTTTTACCGATTTTCCGGACGCTTGCAGGAATTTTCAATTCTTTAATGTGCCCTTCGCATCGGTCGTAACGCCTATTAGCAGCAAAGGCATCCTCTCCAATAACCATTACAGATGTAGGCAAATTAAGTGTTCTTAAATCACAATGGTAAAAAGCCTTGTCATCTATACATTTAACATTTGGTCCAAATTTGATATGATGTAGTTTTTCACAATAAGAAAAAGAAGATTTTCCAATAGTTTCACATGAATCATAAATATATAAAAAACCAAGATTTCTACAGAAACAGAAAGCGTTTTCACTGATATCACAATTAATTGAGACAGATTGCAACGAGTCACAACTGTAAAACGCATACCTTCCAAGATATTTCACCCCTGTCAAAGACGGAGTTTCTAAAAGATTCTTGCAACAATAAAAAGAAAAATCATCAATCTTTTCCAAAAGTCCCGAATGAATCTTTTTGAGATTCAGACAACCGCTGAACGCTGATTTCCCTATTGTCGCCAAGCTTAATGGTAAAGAAATCTCCACAAGATTCTTACAAGCCTCAAAAGCATAATCTCTGATATGCTCTATACCATAATCTAAAACAACGTTTTCTATTGTGTCAAATCCCTTAAAAGCACTGCTTATAATTTCTCCAATATTTCCTTTAATATGTACACTTTTCCAACCAAAATCAGACAAACCATACATATCCAAGCACTTATCAATTATCAGCTGCTCATTTTTATTCATATGATACATCTCCGAATATATCTACTTTTCTGTTATTATCATAAAAAATCAACCAATTCCCAAAGCCTTTTTTGTTGCCTCAAGAGGTGTTTTGTAATAACTAACTGAAAGTTTGTTTTTCATATCGTTGCTCAGCAAATTTACCTTTACTGCTGTATCGGCAGGCAAAAGAATTGTTTTTGCACCTGCATTTATTGCAGCAACAAAGATTTCATCAATGTCAGTAGTGACAGGCATCATACTTCCTGACATTACTACTCGACCACAAATGGCAAGTGACGGTATGACGGCTCTGTTTGCAAGTGCAGAGAACAATCCTACCACCTCAGCAACAGAGATTTCATCACATACACCGCGATTCTGAAGATCATTAAAATACAAAGTATAATCAAAATCCTCGTAAGATCCCGATATAAGCTTTTTGCTGTTTTCACCAAAGTAGTTGAAAGCAGCAGTTATACTGTCCTTTACACTCTTCGGCGCTCGGGCAAGCCCCTCAACATTTTTGAAGCTGAATACACCCGTACCGTCAATAAGCTTATTTTCAAGATGATAAACACCGATTTTATCATTAACTGATTTGCCCACACCATAAACATAACCCGGTTTTTCAAATCCCTCAAATATAAGATTTTTTGCTGCAATTTCAGGAAGATATACAATTGTTTCTTCTGCAGTATCCATATCTATGTAACCGAGATCAACATCGGCAAATTCTCCGGGAGTCATTTTCCGAAGCTGCTCTTTAACACGACGACGGCACTCAATTGAATATTCAAGAAGCTCTCTTGCTTCTTCCTTTGTCATTATTTCATCAGGATAAATAAGCTTTGCAAGTCCAGAAAAAGTTCTGCCTACTGCAATTGTATCACGGGTATTGAATGAATCATTCAACGCAAAATATTCGCCGTAAGAATTTGTAAAATCATATTTTCTCATAGCATGGCAGAATTCCGAAAAGCAGTCTGAAATGAGCCCATAGCCCGTCGTAAAAAGACTTGAACGGAGCTTGGGAGTTTCCCATCCGGGAAGATATGCGTGAATTCTGTCAAAGAATGCAGAGTCATTATTGAATGCTTCCGGGAAGGGCTCAAAAAGATTGGTCGTACGAATCATATCATCAACACTTCTGAAGGTATTTCCTTCAAAAGCAATAGAAGCATCTGAACTAATAGAATCCGCACCTCTTGCAAAGCTACCGTTTGCCATATAGTTTTTCATTATCTGAACCATATCACCTGATGCCTGTGTGATACCTGCAACCTCGTCAAAGGCAATACAGTCCCAATTACCCACAAGACCAACTCTGCGTGAGGACATATTGTAAAACATATTGGATACAGTCGTAGTACCGCTGCTCATAAGAATTGAGTACGGTGATAATTCACTGTAAGCGTGTGATTTACCTGTTCCTCGGGGCCCCAACTCAACAAGGTTATAGTTTTTCTGCGTAAATGGCACAAAACGCAGAAGATAATGAAGCTTTTCCTTTTGTGTAAGCTCATCGGGCTCATATCCTGCACTGCGAAGAAGCAAAGTAATCCATTCGTCTTTCGTAAAGTTTGCACGACATTCTTTAATTTCATCCAGTTCAAGATTCGGCATCTGAATAGGCTTTAATGAAGAAATTTCAAAAGGTGAATCATACTTTGACTTCTTTTTCTTAATCTTCTTCTTTTTCTTTACATTTCCGAAAATATCTTCTTCGTAATCTTCTTCATCCTGATTATTCTTTTCAAGACCGACATATTCTATTTTCACAATACACCAGATACCGCCAACCAACAGCTTCTCATTGTGTACAACAAGATCAGAGGAAACTTCAAAAGGATCCATTCTCAGATTTGTAAAGCGTGCAACATACTTATCCTCTCTGTCATCAAAAACAACGGTAATCTTATCAATAATGGTGTACTGACCGTTTTCCTTGATTTTGGATTTTACATACTCACTCTGATCAGGACGAACATAGTTTTCGCTCAGAATTTTTTTAATCTTACTGAGACCTATTTCTATGGCATCTTCATCATCTGTGGCACAATACATTCCGAGGAGATATTCCAGAACATATGTAGGAACATTTGCACCTTTTTTCATCATATTTGTGAGATCTTTTCTCACGACCTTACCGGGGAAATTATCAAGAACTTTTCTCTCAAATTCGGTCATTATTCTGCCTCCTTATCATTAAAAATCAAAATCATTGACAAACACAGACGATGAAGCCAAATACTCAACAAGAACATCCGAATTCAATGCATCAATTCTGCGAAAACAAACTTTTGCAATATTATCAATCATTCTCTCTGTCGGAAACTGAAAAAGATTCTCTTCTTTAATTTTTATTAAAATTTCCTCTCTGCTTAACCCTTGCAATATCAATGAAGAAACAATTCGTATCTCATAAAACAAAAACTGTTCTCGGGTTAATCCTCCGTCATACACACCTTGCATTCAAGTTCATCCTGTCAATTCTTTATTTAAATATAATTATAGATAATATATAGTAACACAAAGCGCCGTGAACTGCAATGATATTTGCGCATTTTTTTGCAAGCTAATTTGCTACTCTTATTCAATGATAGAAAAAATCAGTGGTTCATCTTTAATCAACCTCTGATTTTAATTTGCTTTAAGAAGTAACTCTGAATTTGTTGATAAATAAAGATTTTTCATCCATTGTAGAACTGTATATTCTTTTCAGTCATAAATTCTTTGGACAATAAATGCCTGTACTGAATTTCTCAGCAATCCTCTTCTACATATGCTGACACACTTGCCCTCAAAATCTATAACTTCAACCTCAACCATACATGCATTTTCCGGCATCGGGAAATACTCATTATGAATAAAGTCATCCGCGTAATCAAAATTGCTGTATACCTCAGGGAAATAAGACCAGGGACTGTAATTAAAGGTTTCTGCATTCTGAGTTCTCTTTCTTGCAATGTACTCTCCCTGTGAATATGTCGGTTTTTTTGACATAAAAAATCAGCCTTTCTTTTTTATTTACGTCATATTTCTGCTTTGATTTTTAAGTATGTATCATTAAAATCTGCAATATTTGTCAACCACTTTTCCGTCTTCACAGCAGATTCTTACGGATGCGAAATCATAATCATTTTCACCGTCGGGCACTGCAGAAATTTCAAAGTCAAAATCAATATCATCATAATTGCTGCACAAGCTCATAAGCTGACTACAGATATCCTTAAGCCCTTTAACAGTCTCTGTAGAAAAAATTGTTGAATTAAACCAAGAAAGTTCTCCGTAATCAGACGAGATATCTTCAAAATGGTCTTCAAACTCATATTCAGTAAAACCAAGAACATCTCCCATCTGTCTGAGAAGTAAAGTTGCCTTTTCGTTAAGCTCTGTCTTGTTTTCATATTCCTCGGCGAATATATGAATTGTAGGAGTATAGCAGAACCACTTTTGAATATCTGCTACACTGTCTGCAGCATTATTGTATTGAGGCTCCTGAAGCCCGTTTTCGTTATAAAAACGCATATCAAAATAATCGTCACAGTCATAATAATCTGTGCTGCGATATGTTACATTCTGTTTGAGATCGTCATCGTCGGAAAGATACTTCATAAATGACGACTCAGTACGGTAAGCTACACCTGCACCGTTTACACTACGCTGGAAAATTGAAATTTCATTTGCTACAGCAAGATTTTTGCAGACATTATAAATATCGGAATTTTCTTCAATACGGTCAGCATTTTTAAGAGTGTATGTACTTCCGTCAACTGTAAGCGAAAGTGAAACAATGCCCCAATTTTTAATCAGGTAATTGCCTGCTTATTCAGAAAGCTTTGCTGTCTTTTCATTGTTATTGCGGATTTTAATTTCTTCACAGGTAAATGCTACGATGCTCATAATTGTTTTCTCCCTTTAGTTAATTTTTTGTTACAATATTATTATTGCACTCGTATTGTACCATCAAAGGGACTTTGTGTGACACTCTAATAGTTTTATTCAGCTTTTTTCTCAAAAATCAGACTGTCTGAAACTGTATATTATGCTCTTTTGCATAGCTTTCGGCAAAGCTTCCTGCAGGGGCATAAATAACCAGCTTTTCGCAGCCACAGAAGGAGAGAGCCTCTATGTCGTAATGATGTTGACCACTTTTTGCCCACTCACATTTTTTCGGGCAAAACAAAAAGAGTGACATCTCTGCCACTCTTATGCTTTATTTATCGTAGTTTTATTAACCGAAATATCTCTTGAGAAGACCTTCAAATGCCTTGCCGTGTCTTGCTTCATCGCGAGCCATTTCGTGAACTGTGTCGTGGATGGCGTCGAGGTTAAGCTTCTTTGCGAGAGCAGCAAGCTCGAACTTGCCGTTTGTTGCGCCGTATTCGCAGTCTACACGCCATGCAAGATTTTCTTTTGTTGAAGCCTTCATCTTAGGCTCAAGAGCTTCGCCTAAGAGCTCTGCAAACTTTGAAGCATGCTCTGCTTCTTCGTAAGCAGCCTTTTACCAATAAAGACCGATTTCGGGATAGCCTTCACGGTGGGCAATACGAGCCATGCAAAGATACATACCTACTTCTGAACATTCGCCGTTGAAGTTAGCCATAAGCTGATCAAAAATATATTTTTTATCTTCTGCGCTGATATCGGAATTATTTGCAACTGTTTTTTCATATATACCGTATTCGTGCTCTGCAGCGAGCTTCATTTCACCCTTCTGTTCATTGAACTTTTCTGCAGGGACCTTGCAAACAGGACACTTTTCGGGAGGTGTGTCACCTTCGTGTACATAACCGCATACAGAACATATCCATTTTTTTGTCATAATAAAAACTCCTTTATGTTTAATTTTGTTTTATCTCTTAGAACAATTCTAATTTTAATAGATTTATTCTAATTTGTCAATAGTTTTTATAAAAATTTTTGAATTTTTTTTATTTTACTGTTTAATCGGCATTCTATATGGAAAAAATACTGTCAGACACATAAAAAGGAGCGAAAATAAAATGACAGTAAAACGCGGTGACATATATTACGCTGATTTAAGTCCTGTTATCGGCAGCGAGCAAGGCGGCATAAGACCAGTACTTATTGTTCAGAACGATGTGGGAAACAAATACTCCCCCACGGTTATAGCAGCAGCGATAACAAGCCAGAAATATAAAACACGATTACCTACACACATAAGTGTAACTGCAGATGACTGCGGACTTGCAAAAGACTCTGTTGTATTATTGGAACAGGTAAGAACCATTGACAAAACAAGACTTAAAGAGCATATGGGCACACTTGATAACAGCGAAATGAATAAAATAAACAAAGCCCTGAGTGTAAGCTTCGGACTGTAAATTATGATTTGTTTTTTTGTTACACAAAAAACAAGTGCCGTAGTTTTGGTTACGGCACTTAATTTATTATTCAGCGTCTGCAGAAGCAGCTTCTTCGTTAGCCTTGGCAATAAGTTCATCGATAGACATAGTTACTGGAGCTTCGTCTTCAACAACTTCTTCTTCAACTACAGCGGGCTTTTCGGGAGCAGGAAGGAGTGCCTTCATTGAAAGGCTGATTCTCTTCTTTTCGAAATCGATATCAGTGATCTTTACCTTAACTGTTTCGTCGATAGAAATAACATCCTGGGGCTTTTCAATTCTTTCGTTAGCAATCTGTGAAATGTGGATAAGACCTTCCATCTTGGGGAAGATTTCAGCGAATGCACCAAAGGTGGTGATTCTTACGATCTTAACGTCAATTTCGGAACCAACGGGATAATCTCTCTTGAGGATTTCCCAGGGATTGTCTTCGATCTTCTTGTAACCGAGAGAAATCTTCTTGTTTTCTCTGTCGAGAGCTTTGATATATACTTCAACTACATCGCCAACATTAACGATATCTGAAGGATGCTTGATTCTCTTCCATGAAAGTTCAGTTCTGTGAATCATACCGTCAACGCCGCCGATATCAACGAATGCGCCGTAATCGGTAAGAGATTTAACAGTACCTGTGTACTTCTGGCCTTCTTCTGCGGCAGCCCAGAATTTTTCCTGATTTGCCTTACGAAGAGTTTTTGCAGCTTCACGGATAGAACCGACAGCTCTTCTGCGGCGCTTATCTATATCAATAATGGTGAAGTTTACAGTCTTGTTGAGCATCTCTTCAAGTCTGCCATCTTTGGGAACTGTTGAAAGAGAAGCGGGAACAAATACTCTTACACCGTTAACAACAACGATGAGTCCTTTGCTGATAACTTCAACAACGGCACCTTCAAGGATCGTTCCTTCCTTATTTGCTTCAACAATGCTATCCCAGTACTTAATGGCATCATAGCGACGCTTTGAAAGCATAATAGTACCTTCAACATCATTTGTTTTCATAATGATGAGATTAAGCTCGTCGCCAACCTTAAGCTCCTTCATAGGATCTGCTGTGGGGTCTGCGCTATACTCGTCTGCGGGGATATAACCGGTCTGCTTTCTGCCGATATCAACCTGGATCTCGTTGGGAGCGATGTGCATAACAGTACCCACTACTCTTTGGTCATTGTTCATGCTGTTGAGGGATTCCTCAAGAGCCTGTTCGAAGGACATTTCCTCGGTGTTTTCAACAGTTGCCACCTGTCCCTGGTTTTCTACTGCTGATTCGATGTTTACATTGGACTCAGACATTGTTTTTATTACCTCCTTAATTGTACCGTCCGGAGTGGACGCTCCGGCAGTAACTCCGACTGAAAAGACATTGTCAAATTTTATATCCGATAACTCGGAGGCCTTTTCAATAAGATATGTTTTTGTGATTTCACTGCAGAGTTTATAGAGCTTTGCGGTATTGGAGCTGTTACGTCCGCCAATCACAATCATCATATCATTCTCTTTGGCAAGGGCTATTGCCTCTTCCTGCCTCAAAGCGGTAGCATTACATATTGTATCAAATATTTTTAAGTTTGTATATAGGTTTTTTGCAAATTTTTCACATTTTTTAAACTCTTTCAAGTCAAAAGTTGTTTGAGATACCAAAGAAAAGGTAGTTTTTTCAGAAAAATCATTATTTTTTTTAATTAATTCCAGTTCTTCGGCATTTGCAAACACAAAGCTTTCGGTGGTGCAGTAGCTCCTGATACCTATAACTTCGGGATGGTTTTTATCACCGGCAATAAGAATTATATCGCCTTCAGCAGAACGCTCGGCAACTATGGAATGAATCTTTTTTACAAACGGGCAGGTGGCATCATAAAAGTTAATTCCCGATTTTTCAATCTCAGAAAAAAGGTCTTTTGTTATTCCGTGGGTACGCACAATAAGCGTATAGCCGTCTTTAACATCGGCAAGCTCTTTTGCGGCATAAACACCTTTTTTTTCAAGAGACGAAACAAAATCGGGGTTATGAATAAGAGGACCCAATGTACAGGCATTAATACTATTTACGGTATATTCTTCTGCTTTTTTAACGGCACGTGCCACACCGAAACAGAATCCTGCAGATTTTGCAAGGGTTATTTTCATTTTATTACATCCTTTGCAAGTGAAATGATTTTTTCTACAACTTCTTCAAAGGTCATTTCCGAAGTATCAACCGTAATTGCATCATCGGCAGGCCTTAAGGGAGCAACAGCTCTGTGTGAATCGTTATAGTCTCTTGTTTTTATTTCTTCAAGCAGCTCGTTATAATCTTTAGGAGTGCCTTTTTCTATAAGCTCCTTATATCTTCTGTCAGCTCTCACTTCGGGAGAAGCAGTAAGAAAAATCTTAAGCTCGGCATTTGGTAAAATAACCGTTCCAATATCTCTGCCGTCCATAAGGCAGTTGTTTTCACGGGCAAACTTTTTTTGCATATCCAATAAAAAGCTTCTCACTTCGGGAATTGCCGATACGTTTGAAGCCGCCATGGATGCTTCGGGAAGCCTGATATCACGGCTTATATCCTCACCGTTCAGAATTACCCTCTGTTCCCCGTCAACAAATTTAAGCGAAAGGGATATTTCGGGAAGGATGGAAATAACCTGTTCACGGTTGTCGGTTTCAAAGCCTTTTCTCAGCGCAGCAACGCCGATGCTTCTGTATAATGCACCTGTGTCGATATAAATAAAGCCAAGAGCTTTTGAAACTACACGAGCTACGGTGCTTTTGCCTGCACCTGCAGGACCGTCTATTGCAATATTTATCATAAATTTTATTCTCCTTTTTCAACACTGTTTCCCGCAAGTGCACCCGTGGAAAACGCTATCTGAAGATTAAATCCGCCTGTGTATGCATCAACATCAATTACTTCGCCTGCAAAATACAAGCCTTTTATTTTTTTGGATTGCATGGTTTTCGGGTCAATTTCATTGGTTTTTATTCCGCCTGCGGTAACAATTGCTTCATCTATGGGACGGGTACATTTAATAGTGCAGGTAAGATTTTTAAGAAGCCATACAAGGTCTTTTCGCATATCCCTTGTAATTTTGTTAGCTCTGAGATCGGATTCTATACCCGACAGAGAAACAATTACGGGGATAAGCTTTCTGGGAAGTAATTCCTGAAGGGCATTTCCGAGAGCTTTATTTGAATATTTAGAGAAATCCTTAATAACTCTTTCGTCAAGCTTTTCTTCACTGAGAGCAGGCTTTAAGTCGATAGAAAGCTCGTATTTGCCGGGTTTTATGTCCCTTAAATGTGCAGATGCGCTGAGTATCATAGGACCTGACACACCGAAATGTGTAAACAGCATTTCACCGAAATCGGTATACACTTCCTTGTAGGTATCTGTGTCTCTTATTGAAATGCTGACATTTTTAAGAGAAAGTCCCTGAAGACGTTTTACCCAGGATTCTTCGGTTTCAAGAGGCACTAAAGACGGCATCGGCGGTGTTACGGTATGACCGACACATTCACTAAGTGTATATCCGTCACCTGTTGAGCCTGTAAGAGGATATGATTTTCCGCCTGTGGCAACGATTACGTTTTTTGCATTATAACGGTTGCCGCTTTCACACAAAACACCCGTAATTCCGTTTTCGTCGGTTAGAAGAGATGAAACTCTCTCCCCTGTTATAATTTTTGCACCGTTGTTTTTTGCATATGCCACAATTGCATCCACAATATCAACAGCCTTGTCCGATTCGGGAAAAACACGGTTGCCTCTTTCTATCTTAAGAGGAACACCCATTTCCTCAAACAAATCCATTGTATCATATGGCATAAAACGGGAAAATGCTCCGTATAAAAAACGTGCGTTCCCGGGAATTGCATCCATAAGCTCATTTACTAAAGTACAGGCATTTGTAACATTGCATCTGCCCTTACCTGTTATCATTAATTTTCTTGCAGGCCGCGGATTTCTTTCAAGCACAGTGACACTGAGACCGCGCGAAGCTGCCTTTCCCGCCGCCATAAGCCCCGCAGGCCCGCCGCCTATTACAATTACATCAGTTGTCATAAAAACACCTCAATTTTTAATTATAATATAAACAGCGAAACTTTGCAACACAAAAAGAAAACCGCCGATTTCCACCGACGGTTTTAATGGTTATTTAATTAATAATGCGCCACTCCGCAGGAACAGATTCTTTCCATCGAGAACAATTTCATAAAGAAATTGAAAATATTCCAGAGGAATTTCATGAATTTGTTGTTTGTGTGGCAAATGTGGTTGCAGTTTGTGTCAACATCCTGCTTAATCTTCTCACCGCAACTGTCACAGATGTTGTCATTGTTATTATCTGTATGTCCTGTTGCCGGTATTGTATCTGTTGATAATACTTCGTGACAAACTATACATTCAATATACTTTGAACCTGTTGCTATACATGTTGCCGTTTTTTCTGTTATCCACTCGGATTTCAAATGACCTGTATCAGCGTAAGCGCATTTGTGGTAATGGGTATCTGTTTCTTCATTGTTCTGAATAAAAGATGTTGTTATATTATTAAGCTTGCCTGTTGTTGTAATAACACTTGCTGAGTCAGCTTCCACGCCGCTGAAATCTATGTGTATTTCCTTTTTCGGTTCTATTTTACCCTTTACAACATCAGCAGAGCTGTTCTGAATGTTCTCAACACCGAATTCAAATGAAACCTCTTTATCACCGGTATTTTTTATTGTGATATTCTTATTTTCATCATCAAAATCAACTACCAAGCCATCATCTGCACTCATCGATACCATATAATCATCAATACATCTGATAAAACTTGCTTCACCGTCTGTTGTAAAAGTATACTTTCCTGCAGGAAGTGTCAGACATCCGACCTGAAAAGCTGAAACAAAGTCATCCCCCTGTAAATAAGGTAAATAGTCTGCCGCATCATTATAAATTTTATATCCGTTATGTGTTAAAGAAAAAACTATATCATTAATACTGTCTATTTTTATAGAAGTCAGCTCAGACATATTTAATATAACCGCATTATCTTTCAGTTTCAGCTTAGAATAAAAGAATGAACTGTCCAGATTGCTGATATCAAAAAAACGTATAGTTTTAAAACCTTTCTGAAGTCCGCCGCTCTCATAAGCATCTATTGAATAATGAGGATGCCACGAACCGATTTTACCATTATAAGCATATGCCCATTTATCATTAATTACATCAATCGCCAAAAACGACTGTTCGTAATCATAAACTTCAATCTGATCTTCTATTTTGTTTGTTATCATCGGACTATTGGAATCATAAAGCCAAACAATATATATACCGTTATCACTAACTTCAACACGCTTTGTAGGATCAACTGCAACAGCATGTCTTTCCGGAATCATATCTATTACTAACGGTCTATTGCTTCCGGCGGCGCAATAATCAACAAAATCAGATAAAACTGATCCGATGCCCAGAACTTCAGTTTCAGCTAAATCTGAAGAAAACTGACTTAATTGAGCTTTTTCAATCAGTTTAATAATTTCAGTATTACCCTCAAGAATATATGCATTGCCGCTACCGTTATTCTTCGTTGTAATCTTTCCAATGGAGTCATAACCAAATTCATTTAATGAAGAACCTTCGATGTCAAAATAAGCGCTCAAATCTATCTGTCCGTTATAATCAGCAAGAGCTAAAAGGGATAATCCAAAACAGAAACCGTCCGTATTTATCGCCACCGGTGCTGCAACTGCAGAGGATATGTTTAATTCATTGACATAAAAATGGTCAAAAATACTGAGTCTGTGCTGTGCATCGTATCCGAAAGTATCGTTAGTATTAATAACAGGCCAACCAAATTTACTATCCGGCTTTTTATTAGTTTCCCACTCACATATTATTCCGAAATAATCAATTGAATATTTGCCAGTATATTGACCAATATTACGAGTGTCATTCCAACGTCCTGTATCATATACAGATTTTACATACATTTCAAGATAATTCTCATCAGCTGAATAATCATTTGGTTCACCGCTTCTCCAATATTTATAAGAAAATTCTTCTCCTGTTATCCATTTCCATTGTTCATTTTTCGGAGCCTCACGATCTCTGTAGGCACCTAACCATATGCAATTAACATTATCAAAACCCTTTGTAATTTCTACCATAAAATCATTTTCGGCTTTTGAATTAATTGTAACAAGATGTCCGCCTAACTCCTCACAAAGTTCCTTAGCTTCTTCCCAATTCAACTTTGCTTTTATTAACTGGTAATAATGCCCTTCGAAATACAATGCATCAGTAAGTGATTCAATGGTAATGCCATCTGTTTCTTCTGCATTAGATACAACATTCACCATTGAAGCTGTAAATGTAATTACAAATGTAAGAATAAAACTTAATATTTTCGTGGTTTTTTTCAAAATAATACCTCCAATGAATAAAAATTTAAATAAAATCCAAGAATGGACTTGTTTCAGTCCTATTTTATCACCGGATAATGATAAAGTCAATAAAAAAGAACTGAAATAAGTCCATTTTTGAGGTGTTATAATGAGCGATTCTAAAATCAAGCATGATGAAATAAACATCGGGCAGAATATTCGCAGAATCAGGCTCCAAAGAAAAATCGGACAAACTGAGCTTGTTGTCAGACTGCAGCTGAGAGGAATTGATATAACAAGAGAATCACTTGTAAAAATCGAAAGAGGTATTCAGCACATATATGCAACACAGCTTCGCGCAATCAAAGATGAATTAGAAACAACATATGATGAACTGCTTAAGTAATTCATTAAACAAAAACCAATAATTCAAAAATTTCCAAAGTTTTTCGTTTCACTAACAATAAATGTTATGGTACAATTGATGGGTGACAAATAAAAAAGAAAATCCAACTCAAATATGGTATGATGTTAATAACCACAAAAACACTTACCGAAAAGGAGTTGAATTTTCTATGGTTAGTTTAACATCAAATGCAAGGTTTCG
>JAZSRT010000021.1:0-18332 GCA_045538645.1 Acutalibacteraceae bacterium
TATATTAAGGAAATTGAACCTATCAAACACGAGGTCGGTACTTGCTACCGTTGCCACAGTGTAATTGAGCCTATGGTATCAAAGCAGTGGTTTGTACGTATGGTTCCCCTTGCAAAGCCTGCTATTGAAGCTGTTGAAAAAGGCGAAACAAAATTCGTTCCCGAAAGATTTACAAAGAACTACCTCAACTGGATGAATAATACACGAGATTGGTGTATTTCCCGTCAGCTGTGGTGGGGTCACAGAATACCTGCCTGGTACTGTGAAGATTGCGGCGAAATGGTTGTTTCAAAAACAAATATAACCTCTTGCCCCAAGTGCGGCAGCACCAATATCAAGCAGGATGAAGATACTCTTGATACATGGTTCTCATCGGCACTCTGGCCCTTCTCAACTCTCGGCTGGCCCGAAAAAACTGCTGATCTTGAGCATTATTATCCTACAAACACACTTGTTACAGGTTACGATATTATCGGTTTCTGGGTTTCCCGTATGATATTCTCAGCACTTGAATATACAGGCGAAGTTCCTTTTGATACTGTTCTGATTCACGGTCTTGTACGTGATGCGTTGGGCAGAAAAATGTCAAAATCTCTCGGTAACGGTATTGATCCTCTTGAAATAATCGATAAGTACGGTGCCGATGCGCTGAGATTTACTCTTGCTACCGGCAACAGCCCCGGAAACGATATGCGTTTCTCCGATGATAAAGTTGAAGCAAGCCGTAACTTTGCAAATAAACTCTGGAATGCCGCAAGATTCGTACTTATGAATCTTGAAGGTGATGAACCGGCTCCCTATATTCCCGAAAAGCTTGCGCTTGAAGATAAGTGGATTCTTACAAAATTCAATACAGTTGTAAAGGAAGTTACCGAAAATCTTGATAAGTATGAACTCGGTATGGCTGTTCAGAAGCTTTACGACTTTATCTGGGATGTTCTTTGTGACTGGTATATTGAAATCTGTAAAATCCGTCTTTCTTCCGAAGATATCGAACTCAAGAAGACGGCAAGAGCAGTTCTTGTATATGTTATGAGCAATACTCTTAAGCTTCTTCATCCCTTTATGCCCTTCATAACAGAAGAAATCTGGCAGACTCTTCCTCATAACGGTGAATCTATTATGATTTCTCCTTGGCCCGTATACGACGAAAATTATGTATTTCTTAAAGATGAGGCGAATATGGAACATATTATGACTGCCGTAAGAGCTGTAAGAAACCGCAGAGCAGAAATGAATGTTCCCCCTTCAAAGAAGGCAAGACTTGATATTGTTACTAAAGAGCAGGAGCTTTTCTGTGACGGTGCTAAGTATTTCCAGAGACTGGCATCCGCTTCGTATGTTGCTGTTTCCGATGATGAAAATGCATTTGAGCTTGACGGCAGTGTAAGTGTTGTTACTGATATTGCTACCATTTACCTTCCTATGGCAGAGCTTGTTGATTTTGAAGCTGAAAGAAAGCGTCTTTCAAAAGAGCTTGAAGAGGTTGAAAAGAAGCTCGCTCAGATCAACGGAAAGCTTAACAATCAGGGCTTCCTTTCAAAAGCTCCCGCAAATGTAATAGAAGAACAGAAAGCAAATCAGATAAAACTTAATGAAAAAGCAGCACTTCTTAAAGCAAGTATTGCTAAACTCGGTTAAGATAAGGGAGCGATGATATGACACTCACTGAAGCAGTAGAATATTATCATTCTCTTGAAAAATTCGGAATTCAACCGGGACTTGAAAGAATAGAGCTTCTTTGTGAAAAGCTCGGTTCTCCGCATAAAAAACTTAAATTTATCCATGTTGCAGGTACCAACGGTAAGGGAAGTACCTGCACGGCTATAGCCTCGGTATTAACAAAAGCGGGCTATCGCACAGGTCTTTATACCTCACCGTATGTAATAGATTTCCGCGAGAGAATACAGCTTGATATGCAGATGATTTCGCCTGAGGCATTGATTGATGTTACCGGACAGGTAAGATTCTGTATAGAAAAATTGTCCGAAAACGGTGTTCAGATTACGGAATTTGAAGCTGTAACTGCGGCAGCATTGCTTTATTATGCATCCGAAAACTGTGACTTTGTTGTTCTCGAAACTGGGCTTGGCGGAAGATTCGATGCTACAAATATAATAGATAGTCCTGTTTGCAGTGTTATTACTTCCGTATCTTTGGACCATATCAGCATTCTCGGAAATACATTAAGTGAAATTGCCTTTGAAAAAAGCGGTATTATAAAAAAAGGCTGTCCCGTAATTACAGGTGCAGAACAGTCTGAAGAGGTGCTGAATGTAATAAAAGAACGTGCTGAAATAATGAATTCACCATTGATTAGCACCGACAGTTCAGAGCTTTTTAATGTGTTGTCCGAAGATATCGGCGGAACTGTTGTTTCAAGTCCTGCGGGCGAACTGAAAATTCCTTATTGCGGCAACCATCAGCTTAATAATATGTCGCTGGTATTTGCGGTAACAGATGTTCTCAGAAATAATGGTGCCGTAATACCGGATGAATCTGTAATTGAAGGTATTTCTTCATTCAGGATTCCTGCAAGAACGGAAATAATTTCAACAGAACCTCTTATTATATTAGACGGTTCTCACAATGACAGCTCAACAGCCGCGCTTGCTGATAACATAAAAAAACATCTTCATAAAAAGAGAATACTTGCAGTAATGGGGTTGATGTCAGACAAAGACTGTGTAAGTGTTTTTGAGCATCTTATGCCGTGTTTTTCTGAAATAATCACTGTAAAGCCCTCAAATCCGAGAAGTATGGATGCGGAAAAGCTGGCTGAAATTGCAAAAGGATTTTCAGTGAAAAGCACTCCGTGTCCTGATCCTTGTGAAGGTATAAATAAAGCTTTGTCTGAGCTTTACAGATTTGATGCACTTATAGTTTGCGGTTCTTTGTATCTTGCAGGCGATGTGCGTGATTACTTAATAAATACTTGCGGTGGGTTCACCGCTGAAAAATAAAGGAGGAACTTTGTTATGCCTATGAAAATTGAAGCCGCTGCCGTTACACAGAAGCGTCCTTCTGCCGAGTTTAATAATGACAGTGTAAATATTAACGGTAAGGTGTTCTCCCGCGAAATTATAAAAAACGGATATAAGGGATCCGGGGTGGTCAGCGGAGATGTGTATTTTGCTCTTGCATCTTCTGATGTTGACGGTTTTGCAGATGCTGCAGTTGCCGCATTCAATGATAATGCTGCCGATTTTAAATCGCAGATGCCCGAAAAAGTGCTTGCCGAATTTTTTGAAAATTGCGCAGATGCGCTTAAAAGAACTGAACATGAATCATCGACGCTTGTATGTTCAAATCTATACGCAAGCGGAAGAAAGGTTGTTGTAGCTTTTAACGGTGAAGCTGCTGCATATAAATGCACAGAAAACAACTGTGTCCGTATTTCCGGCTCCATGACAGATGTAAACGGTGTTAATACCTGTGTTTTCCCTGATGTTGATGCGGGCGATATTTATATTCTTGTAAGCCCCGGTGTGACATCTACATTATCAGATAAGGACATTGATGATATCTGTAAGGTATCCGACGGTTCTGTAAAAAGAATAGTTAATCTTATTTCAAAAGTAGCTCTTTCCAAAGACGGCAAGGATGCCGGCAGTGCAATTGCCGTAAAGATTCTTGAAACTGCTCTTGATACTGAAGAGGTCGCTCCTGTTCTTCTTCCTGATTTTTCAGATGTTGTTCCCGAAAACAATGAACCTGATAATTCAGCAGATTCAGAAGAAATTACAGCAGCCGAAGGCGGCGGCACAGAAAATGAATATTCAGAGAATGCTGAAGAAGAAAATGATTCTGATATGAAGATATTTGTCGCTGATGCCGGTATTGCTGCAAAAGATAATTATACCGAAATGCTCGACGAGTTTGAAGAAGCAGACAGAGCTGCCAACGGTTCTGAAGAAGATGAGTATGAAGAAGATTCTGATGATGCAGACTCAGAAACTTCAGGAATTAAAGGCAAAATATTTATTGCCATAGGTGCGATAATTGCTCTTGTTGTAATTTGCGCTGTTGTTATTTTTGTTGTAAAAGGTTTCGGCAATAATGAAGAAACCACCACATTGGAAACCACAACTGCCGAAGAAACAACCGAAGAGGAAACAACCGAGGAAGAAACCACTGAAGAAGAAACAACCGAGGAAGAAACCACTGAGGAAGAAGCAACAACTGAGGCTGAAACAACGACCCGTCGTCCTGCTCCTGTTGTAACTCCCACTCAGCCTGCAACAACTCAAGCACCTGAGACTACTCAGGCACCCGAAACTACTCAGGCACCCGAGACCACTCAGGCACCCGAAACCACCCAGGCTCCCGAGACCACTCAGGCTCCCGAAACTACTCAGCCTGCAACAACTCAGGCTCCCGAAACTCAGGCACCTGAAACTCAGGCACCTGAAACTCAGGCTCCCGAAACTCCTGCTGAACAATAATCAATATCATTACAAATACATATTGATTTTTGGTATTAAATGTGATATATTTTATTTGTAAGTAAAAAAATCAGAAAGGTGGTCAGATTATGGACGGACTTGAATTAGGCGGAATTATGGAAATGATTCGCCCTATGCTTCCGATGTTGTCTTATTTTATAAATATGCTTACTAAACTGTTTGACATTTTTACATCTTATCTTGGTTTTGATGTTACTATTCCTGAAGAACCGTCAGACGAAGCTACACCTGAAGCTTAAATAGTTGAATTTTCTGAAATTGCCGGGAACATAACAATTGTTCCCGGTTAATTTTGTCATTATTACAGTTTTATTAAAGTAAATTGGTTAAAATGTATATAAAATTTCATTGTAGAAAGGCAATTTTCAGTTGCCCTTTTTTTTTATTTATGATATAATTATATGACTTATTATGTAAAGCGGTGAGTTGATGGTAATTCTCGGTATAGATCCCGGATACGCAATAGTCGGTTTCGGAATAATAAAGTATGAAGGCAACAGATTTTCAGTGCTTGATTTCGGTGCAATTACCACTCCCGCAGGATTGGATTTCCCCGACAGACTTAAAGCAATATATGAAGATCTCAGTTATCTTTTTAATAAATATTCTCCGGATGCCATGGCAATTGAAAAACTGTTTTTTAATACTAATAAAAAAACAGCTGTTGATGTGGCTCAGGCAAGAGGTGTTATTCTGCTTTCGGCAAAAATGCACGGCGCAGAGTGTTTCGAATATACGCCTCTGCAAGTAAAACAGAGTGTTGTAGGCTACGGAAGAGCAGAAAAAAAACAAGTTCAGGAAATGACAAAGCAGCTTTTAGGCCTCAGTGCCGTTCCCAAGCCCGATGATACAGCAGACGCATTGGCAATGGCTATATGCCACGCACACTGCAGCGGATCATTATTTCTTCGCAGATAAAAAAGGAGACAAATATGTTTTACAGTATTACAGGTAAGATTGTTTACAGTGATATCACAAGAATTGCTCTTGATTGCTCAGGAGTTGCTTTTGATATTACAACTTCTGTCAATACCTTAAGAAAAACAGGAAATATCGGCGATGTTGCCACTGTTTATACATATCTTGCCGTCAGGGAAGACGGAATGGAGCTTTTTGGTTTTGCCGATAATGAAGAATTGCAGTATTTTAAAATGCTTATTTCGGTTTCAGGAGTGGGTCCCAAAGCGGCTGTTGCAATTCTTTCCGTGCTTACACCCGAAATGCTGGCGCTGAGCATAACGGCGGGGGATGTAAAAAGTATTACAAAAGCACAGGGTGTAGGTCCCAAAATTGCACAGCGAATAGTTATAGAATTAAAGGACAAAGTATCAAAACTGGTTCCCGATAAGATAAGTACAGGTAAACTTGCTGAGGCTTCGGCTGTTTTATCTTCAGGTAATTGTGATGAAGCAGTTAGTGCGCTTATGGCACTGGGGTATTCTAACTCAGAGGCTACACACGCCGTTGCAGGTACGGATTCTTCCCTCAGTGTTGAAGAAATAATTAAAATTGCTCTCAGAAATCTTTCAAGGAGATAAATAATATGGCTATCAGCTCTTTTGATGATGATACATTAAGACTTGCTTCCCCTGAATTCGGGATCGAAGAAAGTGATTATGAGATAAATTTAAGACCGAAATCACTTGATGAATATATAGGTCAGGATAAAGTAAAAGACAATCTGAGTGTTTATATGGAAGCAGCTCTTAAAAGAAATGAAGCACTTGATCATGTTCTTTTATATGGTCCTCCGGGGCTGGGTAAAACTACTCTCGCAGGCATAATTGCCAATACAATGGGTTCTCAGATAAGAATCACATCGGGTCCCGCAATTGAAAAACCGGGTGATCTTGCCGCACTTCTTACTAATCTTAACGAAGGCGACATATTATTTATAGATGAGATTCACAGACTCTCACGAAGCGTTGAGGAGGTTTTATATCCGGCAATGGAGGATAATGCCATTGATATAATCATAGGCAAAGGTCCTTCGGCAAGGTCAATACGACTTGATTTGCAGAAGTTTACTCTTGTGGCGGCAACTACAAGAGCGGGAAGTCTCAGTGCTCCTTTAAGAGACCGTTTCGGTGTTGTGTTAAGACTTGAACTTTACACTCCCGAACAGCTTGCCGAAATAGTAACCAGAAGTGCAAGAATACTCGGGATTGAAATTGATGAAGAAGCAGCAATTGAGGTAGCATCACGCTCAAGAGGAACACCAAGAATTGCAAACAGATATCTTAAACGTGTAAGAGATTTTGCACAGGTGCTCGGTTCAGGTGCCATCACTCTTAATGATGCACGTGTTGCACTTGAAAAAATGGAAATAGATGAGCTGGGACTGGATAATATTGACAGGCTTGTTTTAACAACAATGATCAATAATTATAACGGTGGCCCCGTTGGTCTTGAAACTTTATCAGCAGCCATCGGCGAAGAGGCGGTAACGCTGGAAGATGTATATGAACCGTATCTTATGCAGGCAGGTTTTATTGCAAGAACGCCCAGAGGCAGAGTTGTAACAAATGCCGCATATATCCATCTGGGATTACCTGTTCCCGGAAATAACTGACAGAGGAGTATTTTTAGTGGGTAGATTATTCGGTACGGACGGTGCAAGAGGAATAGCAAACACAGAGATAAGCTGTGAACTTGCTATGAAGATAGGCAGAGCAACCGCAATGGTTCTCTCTGAAAACTCAGAAAATAAAAGACTTAAAGTGCTGATAGGCACAGATACCAGAAAATCGGCAGATATGCTTCAGTGTGCTATTTCGGCAGGCTTTTGTTCCGTTGGATGTGATGTTTTGCTTCTGGGAGTTGTGCCCACACCTGCTGTTGCTTTTCTTGTAAGAGAGTATTCTTATGATGCCGGTGTTATGATTTCAGCTTCACATAATACCTGCGAATATAACGGTATTAAAATTTTCCGTTCGAACGGATATAAACTGCCGGATGAACTCGAAGAAAAGATAGAAGCAATAATCCTTGATGAAGTAATGCCTCCGCCCCTTAAAGTCGGCGGTGAAGTGGGAAGCATCACGTCGGGAAGAAATGCAGTTAAAGATTATATAAGACATATAGAAAGCACTGCTGTCGCACATTTTTACGGTATGCGTATAGCTCTTGACTGTGCAAACGGTTCTGCTTCCGAAACAGCAAATGAACTGTTCAGACGGCTCGGTGCGGAATGCACTGTTATAAACTGTAAGCCCGACGGTGAAAATATAAATGCCGATTGCGGTTCCACCCATATAAATGTTTTACAGGAATATGTCAGAAATTACGGGTTTGACTTAGGTTTTGCATTTGACGGAGATGCAGACAGACTTTTGTGTGTTGATAATGAAGGAAATCTTGTTGACGGTGATAAGATTATTGCAATATGCGCAAAAGCAATGAAAGAACAGGGAAGACTCAATGCAAATACTGCCGTTGTTACCGTTATGAGTAATATGGGACTTTTCCGTTTCTTTGAAAAGAACAATATTAACTGCGAAAAAACCAAAGTCGGTGACAGATATGTTCTCGAAAAGATGCTTGAAAAAGGGTACCATATCGGCGGAGAACAGTCGGGACACGTTATTTTTCTTGATTATGCAACAACAGGTGACGGACAGCTTACTGCCGTGCAGCTGCTGAATGTTATCAGAACCACGGGAAAAACTCTTAAAGAGCTTGCCGACGAAATAGAAATATATCCGCAGGTTCTTAAAAATGTCAGAGTTTCTTCTCTGGGTAAATTAAGATTATTTGAAGATAAAGACATTAAAATCGCTATTGAAGAGGCAGAAAAAGAGCTCGGTGATGACGGACGTGTTCTTGTACGCGCATCAGGCACCGAACCTCTGGTCAGGGTTATGCTTGAAGGTAAAGATTCTGAGCAGATAGAAAGACTTTCCGCTTTGATAGCTCAGGTTGTTAAAGAAAGGCTGATTTAATGAGAACGGCTGAAAACTGGAAAGATTATGAATTAGTAGACTGTTCTGACGGTGAACGTCTTGAACGTTGGGGAAAGTATATTCTTATAAGACCCGATCCCCAGGTAATATGGTCAACTCCTAAGAAGAATAAATACTGGTTCAAAGCTGATGCCCGTTATATAAGATCGAATACGGGCGGAGGCAGATGGGAAGTATATAAAGACCTTCCCGACAGCTGGACTGTTAATTTTAATGAACTTAAGTTCAATATAAAAACTATGGGGTTCAAGCATACGGGAATTTTTCCCGAACAGGCAGTGAATTGGGAATATACTCAGAAAAAAATAAAGGAAGCAAAAAGACCTGTCAAGGTGCTTAATCTTTTTGCATACACAGGCGGTGCAACCGTAAGTGCCCTCTCAGCAGGTGCAAGTGTTGCCCATGTTGATGCCTCAAAAGGTATGGTCCAGTGGGCAAAAGAAAATGCGGTTATTTCGGATGTTTCCGACAAAAGTGTCAGATGGCTTGTGGATGACTGTAAAAAGTTTGTTGAACGTGAGATAAGAAGAGGAAATAAGTATGATGTTATCATTATGGATCCTCCGTCTTACGGCAGAGGTCCCGGCGGAGAAGTATGGAAGCTTGAAAATGAAGTTTATTCTCTTTGTTCGCTGTGTGCCGGGCTTTTGAGTGATGATGCAATTCTTTATATGATAAATTCATATACCACAGGTCTTTCACCCTCCGTAATGAGTTACATATTAGGTTCGGTTGTTCCCGAAAAGCTTCACGGAAAGGTCAGTGCAGATGAGATAGGTCTGCCCGTAACCGAAAGCGGTCTTGTACTTCCTTGCGGAGCTACTGCAATATGGGAAAGAGATTAATTTTATGGAAGACAAACATTTGATAAAATTTGAAAACGTATCATATTCATATGAAGAAGAATTGACTGCAGATAATTTTGCCGTAAAAAACATCAGTCTTACCGTTGATAAGGGTGAGTTTGTTGTTATTCTCGGGCATAACGGTTCAGGCAAGTCAACTCTTGCAAAACTTTCCAATGCGATATTTATACCCCACGAAGGAAAGATTTATGTAGACGGTATGGATACGTCTGAAGAGAAAAATGAATTTAAGATAAGAGAAAAAGTCGGTGTGGTTTTTCAGAATCCGGATAACCAGATTGTGGCATCCATCGTAGAAGAGGATGTTGCTTTCGGTCCTGAAAATCTTGGTATTGAGCCGAAAATCATAAGAGAACGTGTCGATCGGGCTCTTATGGATGTGGGAATGTATGATTACAGATTCCACGAAACACACCGTTTATCGGGCGGTCAGAAACAGCGTGTTGCCATTGCAGGGATGATAGCAATGCAGCCTGAATGTATAGTTTTTGATGAGCCTACCGCAATGCTTGATCCTAAAGGCAGAAGAGAAGTTATGAATACTGCACTGAGGCTTAATAAAGAACTCGGAATGTCGGTAGTTTTAATAACTCACTTTATGGAAGAAGCCGTAAATGCGGATAAGGTAATAATTGTCGATTCGGGTGAACTTGTTGCGTCAGGTACCCCCATTGAGATATTCGGCAAAAAAGAATTGCTTGCCGATTGCGGACTTGATGTTCCTGATGCCGTAAAATTTGCCGGTCTTCTCAGAGAAAAAGGTGTTCCCCTTAAAGAAGGAATTCTTACTGAAGAAGAACTGATAAACGAATATCTCAGAATATTAAAATAAATTGTCAATTAGCTTCGGAGGCTATTAATGATAATATTGGAAATAAAGGATATTTCATTCGGATATTCCCACGGAACACCGTTTGAAATAACAGCTCTTGATAATGTCAGCTTCAGTGTTGAAAAAGGTGAACTCGTAGGTATTATAGGACATACGGGTTCAGGTAAAAGCACCCTTATGCAGATGCTCAATGCACTTCTGAAGCCTGAAAAAGGACAGATATTACTTAACGGCAAGGATATAAATGCAGATAAACAGGCTGTTAAAGAAGCAAGAAGCAAAGTCGGTCTTTGCTTTCAGTATCCAGAATATCAGTTGTTTGAAGAGACCTGTGCAAAGGATATTGCTTTCGGTCCTAAAAATATGGGGCTTACGCAAAAAGAAATTGATGAACGTGTAATAAAAGCAGCAGAATTTGTCGGTCTTGATAAAAGCTTACTTGATAAATCTCCCTTTGATTTATCGGGCGGTCAGAAAAGAAGATGTGCCATAGCAGGTGTTATGGCAATGTTTCCCGAAGTGCTTATTCTTGATGAGCCCACAGCGGGACTTGATCCCAAGGGCAGACACGAAATTCTTGCAATGATAGATAATTACAGAAAAGCAACGGGTGCTACCGTGATGATAGTTTCTCATTCTATGGATGACATAGCACGTTCTGCTGACAGAATACTTGTTATGAATAAAGGAAGAATTGCTGCATTCGGTACTGTTAAAGAGGTTTTCAGCGATGCTGCAGGACTTGTTGAAATAGGTCTTAATATTCCTGTTTCCGCAAGTATTATGACAGCTCTTAAGAATAAAGGACTTGATATCCCCATTGATGTATTTACTGTTACTGATGCTGCTGATAAATTGGCTGCATTTTATGCAAAGAAGAGGTGACCGTGTATGATAAAAGATATTACTATCGGTCAGTTTTTCCCGGGTGAATCACTGATACATAAACTTGATGCCAGGGCGAAAATTTTAATGACACTTGTATTTATTGTCTCATTATTCTTATGCCGTAACTTTTTTTCTTTGGGACTTATGTTTATTGCGGCAATTGTATGTGTTCTGATTTCCCGTATTTCATTCAAAGTCATATTAAAGGGACTTAAAATGATAATTGTGCTTGTAGTTTTTACGGGAATACTTCAGCTTGTTTATAACGACAAGGGGGATATCTGGTGGAAACCTTTTGAACAGTTTGATTTTGCAATAACTTCATCAGGTGTTTTCAGTGCTGTTTTTATTATAATAAGAATTGTCGCACTTATCCTTTTCAGTTCTCTTCTTACATATACGACATCGCCCACAATGCTCACCGATGCCATAGAAAGATTACTGTCCCCGCTAAAGCTTTTTAAGGTTAACGTAAATTCGCTTGCAATGATGATGACTATTGCGTTGCGTTTTATCCCCACTCTTATTGAAGAAATCAATATTATAATGAGTGCACAGAAGGCAAGAGGGGCAGATCTTGAAACAGGTTCGCTTCCGCAGCGTGCAAAAGCACTGGTGCCGGTATTTATCCCATTGATAGTAAGCTCTTTCAGACGGGCATACGAGCTTGCTTTTGCTATGGAATGCAGATGCTACACCGGCAGCAACAAAAGAACCCGAATGAAAGTTATGAAGTTTTCATTAAGAGATTATATATCGTTTCTTGTTGTTCTGATTCTTGTTGCCGCTGTTATTGTAACAAGTTATTTTGAAATAGCACCCTTGTTTATTTTTGAAAAGGTGGTTTGATGAATTATCTTATTACTCTTAAATATGACGGCAGTAATTACCACGGATGGCAAAGTCAGAACAATGCCGTTACGGTTCAGCAATGTGTTGAAGATGCCGCTGCAAGACTGTTCGGTGAATGTATATCAGTAACAGGCTGCAGCCGCACCGATACTGGTGTTCATGCAAATTGCTTTAAGTGTAATTTTCATTCCGACAAAATATTGCCGCATCAGAATATTATTTCCGGCATGAATCATTTTTTGCCTGATGATATAGCAGTATACGGTAGTGAGACTGTTAATGAAGAATTCAATGCTCGCTTTGATTGCCGTTCAAAAGAGTATATATATAAAATATATAATTCTGGTATCAGAGACCCGTTTTATGTAAACAGAGCTTTATTTTATAAATATCCGATAGATGCCGTTATGCTTGATAAAGAGGCAAAGGATTATATCGGAACCCACGATTTTACTGCGTTCAGAGCCGCAGGTGCTACCACAAAAACCACCGTCAGAACCGTGTATAATGCAGGAGTTGAAAGACAGGGGGATATTGTTATTTTCCGTGTTGAAGCCGACGGTTTTCTGTATAACATGGTAAGGATAATGGTCGGCACTCTGCTGAATATTTCCGAAGGAAAAATAAAAAGAGGCTCAATTCCTGAAATAATTGAATCAAAAAACAGACTTTCCGCTGGGAAAACACAAGCGCCCGAGGGCTTGTATTTGAACCGTGTGTATTATTAAGGATGTGAATAATTATATGAACAATGAAGATGTAGTTGTCCGACGAAAAAAAGAAGGAAACAAAAAATCAAAATCAGGGCGGGTCATCGGCATTTTTGTGCTGTTGCTGATACTTATTATGGCAATAGCCGCCGTTGCTTCAAATTTATCCGGAATATCCATAGCCTCGCTTGGTAATGCCACAGCATCAGGCGATCTTATATATGATTCATTGCCCGACAGTATAAAAGATATAGAAGCGTATTCTTCGGGAACAGTACTTCTTACAGATACATCCGTTGATTATATTGATTCTTCCGGGCGTATGCTTGCTTCAAATGCCCATTTATACTCTCAGCCTGTAATGAAAATTAATAAATCGAATGTGCTTTTATATGACAGAGGTTCTACTTCTTTCAGAATTGAAAGTAATTCTTCAATTTATAATGTTTTTACCGTTAACGGCGCAATATCAACAGCCGCTATCGGAGCCAAGAATAATTATGCGTATGTGCTTAACGGTGAAGGCGGATTTCAGTCTCATTTGTATGTCTATTCTTTTCAGGGAAAAAAGCAGTTTGAATGGGGAAGTGCATCTGACTATTGTCTGACTATGGATCTTTCAGATAACGGTAAAAGTATTGTTATTGCAACAATAGGTGTTGACTCAGCAGAGTATTACTCAAGAGTAAGTCTGTTTAATTTCAAAGAGGATAACCCCGTTTTCAGTGTTGATTTCCCCGATTGCACAGTTTTTACCCTTGATTATATAGGTAATAAAAATATAGCTGCGTTTACGGATAACGGTATTTTTATAATTAAAAATGACGGAACTTACAATAAAATATGTGAATATGTTCCTTCTGAAATTCAGCACTCTTCATCATCTGCTGATCTTAAAACAGCCGTTATTGCAAATCACGGTAATACAAAAAACAGTGACGTTATAGTCTTTAATAAAAAATATGAAGAATTGTTCAGAATAAACAGCGACAATGAAATATTTGCCGTTCGCTCAACGGATAAATTTGTTGCAGTTATTTTCGGCGACAGAATAAATATATATAATTCAGAAAATGACTGTGTAGGAAATATTATTATCGGTGAAAAATGTCTTGATGCTGCTTTTGCGGGAAGAACGGTATATGTCAGAACCGTAAGCGGAATATACTGTTTTGATTCTTATGACAATATCGATCTTACTGAGATAAAAGAGGATGAAAGCACCTCTTCTTCCGAAAAGGCTGATGAGACTACTTTATATGATGAACAAGTAACAGATAATAAATCTGATGATAATGAAATCACATCAGGCAGCTCAAATGAGATCAGTACAGATTCTTCTGAGAATATCACCGAAGAACAAAATAATTTCGGATAAAGGAGAATTTATATGAATGTAATAGATATCGCTCTTATAGTGTTTGTTGTGGCAGTTGCGGCAATAAGTGCAAAAAGAGGTTTTCTTAAATCATTATTCAATATTGTTGCATATGCAGTTGCAGGTTTTATTGCCAAACTTTTGTGTTCTCCCGTAACGGCATATATATACACCAATTTTCTCAGAATAAAGGTAACAGATGTTCTTAATGAAATTTTACCTTCGGGAAGTGTAAGCGGAGAAGTATTTTCAATTGTTGAAAAAGCTCTCGGTTCATTGCCGCCTTTTGTATCATCACTTGCATCTCAGTTCGGCATATTTGATCCCGATACGCTCGGTAGTGCATCCTCTGAAGTCTTAAGTGTGGAGATGCTGGAAGCGGAATATCTCGGGCCAATAGTTTCTTCTGTTCTTTCAATTATTGTTCTTATAGTTCTTTTTATTGTTTTTGCAATAATACTGCGAATTATACTTGCTTTTGTAAATAAATCTCTTACAGACGATAAACATAAAGTAATTAAAGGCACCAATATGATGCTCGGTGCTGCTCTCGGAGTTGTGAAGAGTGTTATTCCCGCAGGACTTATATGCGCATTGCTTAACATAACAGCTCCTCTGATTAATAATGCATCATTTTATACACTGGTAACAGATTCTTATTTTTGCAAATTGATTGCAGATATATTAAATTAAAGGAAGGTAAAATAAAATGGCTAAAAAAACCGCATATCTTTTTGAAAACATATGGACTATCCCCAACATAATATCTTTTATAAGAATTCTTCTTATCCCTGTATTCGGTGTGCTTTTCTATAAAGGCGAACTGTTGTGGGCTTTGCTTATATTGGCAATTTCAGGCCTTACCGATTTCTTTGACGGTAAGCTTGCCCGTAAACTCAATCAGGTAAGTGAACTCGGTAAAATGCTTGACCCTATTGCAGACAAGCTTACACAGGCAACAATTGCAATTGTGTATTTCTTCTCATTCAGAAATGCTGAAAATGAAACTTTACAGCTTTTTTCATGGGTATTCCTTCTTTTTATTGCAAAAGAGCTTGTTATGCTCATTGGCGGTGCAATTATGATTGCTGTCGGAATCCGTCCCGGTGCCGCTGAAATATACGGAAAAGCCGCAACACTGATTTTCTACGTTGTTATGGTTCTTCTGATGGCATTCGGTCCCGAGGTGGGTGCATTCAGAGTTGGCGAAGGCTCAATAATAAGTCTTTTTACTCTTCCTGATGCAGTTATGATGGTTCTTGTTGTAATATCGCTTATTGCAACGTTTGTGGCATTTGCAAGCTATATGCCCGGAGTTTATTCTCAGGCTAAAGAACGCTTCAGTGAAGAAGGCAAGAAAAAAGCAAAAGAAGCTGCAGGTAAATAAAAGACCTGCTGAAAGGAATATAATATGAATATGAAATTATGCTCAAGATGCAATAAGCGTCCTGCAGTGCTTTTTATCTCGAAAATCGAAGGGGATAAAACCACTCAGGAAGGTCTTTGCATAAAATGTGCGATGGATATGAATATCGGTCCTATCAAGGATATGATGGCAAAAATGGGTATTACCGAAGAGGATATAGACGCAATAAACGAACAGTTCAGTGCGCTTGAAGAAGACGGTGCATTTGAAAACGGCGGTGCTTCAACACTACCGTTTCTTCAGGGACTTTTCGGAGATTCCGGAATGTCAAAAAAGAACGATGATTCTGATGTGGATCTTCCTGCAGAACTTGTTGATGATAACGGTAATCCTAAAGATAAAAAGGCAAAGAATAAAAAGGATAAGAAAAAAGCACAGAGAAAGTTCCTTGAACTTTACTGTACCGACCTTACAAGAAAAGCAAAAGAAGGTAAAATTGACCGTATAATCGGCAGGACCGATGAAATTGCACGTGTCACACAGATTCTTTGCAGAAGAACCAAAAACAACCCCTGTCTTATCGGTGAACCCGGTGTAGGTAAAACTGCTATAGCTGAAGGACTTGCTCTGGCAATTTCCGAAGGCAGAGTACCTGCAAAACTCAGCAGAAAAGAAATTCATCTTCTTGACCTTACAGCCCTTGTAGCCGGCACACAGTTCAGAGGTCAGTTTGAAAGCAGAATAAAAGGTCTTGTAGATGAAGTAAAGGCACAGGGCAATATTATTCTGTTTATTGATGAAGTTCATAACCTTGTGGGAACAGGTGATGCTGAAGGTTCAATGAACGCTGCAAATATCTTAAAGCCTGCACTTTCAAGAGGTGAGATTCAGGTTATAGGTGCAACCACCTTCAATGAATACAGAAAGCATATTGAAAAGGATGCTGCGCTTGAAAGAAGATTCCAGCCTGTAAAGGTTGAAGAACCTTCAATTGAAAATGCTTTTGAAATGCTTAAAGGTATTAAGGAATATTATGAGAATTTCCACAGAGTAAGAATTTCCGATAATCTTCTTTATAAGGCAGTAACTCTTTCCGAAAGATATATAAATGACAGATTCCTTCCCGATAAAGCTATTGACCTTCTTGATGAAGCTTGTACCTGTGCTAATCTCAGAAATAAGGCAATAAGCGATTTTGAAGAAACTGAACTGAAGCTTGCAGAACTCAGAGCAGACGAAAGCGAGCTTATGTCGGAAACTGAAAATCCTGATTATGAAGCACTCGCAAAAGTCCGTGCCGAAATTATGCAGAATGAATCTCAGCTTGAAGAGCTCAGAATCAAGGCTGAAGATAACTATGTTACTGAGGATGATCTTGCAAAGGTTATCAGTCTTTCAACAGGAATTCCCGTTAATAAGATTATAGATACCGATATGAAAAAGCTTTCTAATATGGAAGATCATCTTAAAGCCCGAATTATCGGCCAGGACGAAGCAGTTGAAGCAGTTGCCGCTGCTATCAGAAGAAGCAGAGTCCGCTTAAGTCCTGTAAAACGTCCCGCATCATTTATCTTTGTAGGGCCTACCGGTGTCGGTAAAACAGAGCTTGTAAAGCAGCTTGCCAATGAGCTTTTTGATACTCCTGAAACTCTTATCCGTCTTGATATGTCAGAATTTATGGAAAAACACTCTGTTTCGCGTCTTATTGGTTCCCCTCCCGGATATGTAGGCTATGATGAAGCAGGTCAGCTTACCGAAAAAGTAAGAAGAAAACCCTATTCCGTAATTCTCTTTGATGAAATTGAAAAGGCTCATCCCGATGTTATGAATATCCTTCTTCAGATACTTGATGAAGGAAAAACAAACGATGCACAGGGCAGAACAGTAAGCTTTGAAAATGCCGTTATTATAATGACATCCAATGCAGGAAGTGAGAACAGAGAGAATCTTCTGGGCTTCGGCAAGGATAAAGGCACAGCAGTAAAAGACAAGGCACTTAAATCCTTGCGTGAATTCCTGCGTCCCGAATTTTTGGGCAGAGTTGATGAAGTTATTGTTTTTAATCAGCTTACAAAAGAAGACTATGAAAAAATAGCGAAACTTCTTATTGAAGAGTTTATTCCTTCACTTCGTGATAAAGGTATAAAACTCATTGTTGATGAAGGCGTTCCCGCCTGTGTTGCAGCTGATGCTGACGGCGGCGTAAGGGGAGCAAGAGATATCCGCCACACAATAAGAAAAGCTATTGAAGACCCGATAGCCAATATTCTTGTTTCAAACTATGATAAAGTAATTGATGAAATAAGAGTTTCTGTGCATGACGGAAAAATAGTTGTTATTTAATTAAAAAATATTAAAAATAATATTGACAAAACGGAGATTAGGTGTTATAATAATCTTCGTTGTGCGGGTGTAGTTCAGCGGTAGAATCCCATCCTTCCAAGCTGGTCGTGTGGGTTCCACCCCCACCACCCGCTCCAAAAAAAACGACAAGTTTATGCTTGTCGTTTTTTTTATCCGTTGCGAACGCGATGATATATTATCACGTATTAGTGTGTATATTATCATCGATTGCGTTATTATCGTTGTATTTCATCAATCTTCGGTTTTTATAAATATCTTCACAGTAATGATGTGACAGGCGCCATTGCCGGTGTATTTTTTCGCTTTGAGTAATAATAAATAAGTATTCTTTATTTTTAATTTATTTAAAATATTTATTTTTTTATATTGACAAATCAGTATTATTAGTTTATAATATTTTATGCACTCAGACGAGTGTGAATAACAATGCGCTTCTAGCTCAGCTGGATAGAGCAACTGCCTTCTAAGCAGTAGGTCAGGGGTTCGAGTCCCTTGAAGCGCGCCAAAAAAGGGGCTGTAAAAAAACAGCCAAAAGAAATCCGAGATTCACGATATTGTGAGTCTCGGACGTTTTTTTGTTGATAAAATGTTTAAAACTAATTTTTTCTCAGGATTTGAATACGCTAAATAGACCGACAGTAAAAACTG
>JAZSRT010000089.1:0-2868 GCA_045538645.1 Acutalibacteraceae bacterium
GCCATTCTTAGTTACCTCCGTTAAATCTTCTTCTTATTTGTAAGGAATAAGACGCTTGATCTGCTTAACATTGGTCTTGTCAGCAACAGCAGTCTTGCGAAGATTTCTCTTTCTCTTTGTTGATTTCTTGTTAAGGATGTGGGACTTGTAAGCATGGCCGCGGATGGGCTTGCCGTTCTTGGAAAGCTTAAAACGCTTTTTTGCGCCGGAGTTTGTTTTAATTTTAGGCATTGTTTTTTCCTCCTGAATAAATTTTTTGCGGAAGCCTGATTATTTAGCTGTTTTTGCAGCAAGGAACATAAGCATTGTTCGATTCTCTAACTTTGCGGGTTTTTCCACATTGCCGTATTCGGAACAGGCATCTGCGAAGGACTGCATAATTTCAAGTCCTCTTTCGGGATGAACCATTTCTCTGCCCCTGAAACGAATGGATACCTTAACTTTATTTCCTGCCTTAAGGAAACGAATTGCATGGTTTACCTTAGTTTCGATATCGTGAGTATCGATGTTGAGAGTAAGCTGAATTTCCTTGATTTCAATAACCTTCTGATTCTTCTTAGCCTCTTTTTCACGCTTTTGCTGATCGAATCTGTACTTGCCGTAGTCCATAATCTTACAAACGGGGGGTACAGCCTGAGGAGCGATTTTTACAAGGTCAAGACTTCTGTAAGAAGCGGCCTTGAGAGCATCAGAAGCACTCATAATTCCGAGCTGTTCACCGTCATCGGTGATAACTCTGACCTCTTTGTCTCTTATTTCCTCATTGATCTGAAGTTCCTTAGTAGCTATAAATAAGCACCTCCAAAATAAAATACAAAAATAAATGCGGACGACCGTTTCGCCCGCACATAACTACAGAATAAGAGAATAACTCTTAAAATTCTTAAGTGTATTTACCCTGAAAAACGGAATTCGCAGGGTGAGAACGGGATACGGTCTGCTTTATTTACCCGTGTATTATAACAGAGATAAATGTGTTTGTCAATAGTTTTTTTCTTTGTTTTTTTCTGACAAAAAAAGCACATTTTCTTTGTGGAAAACTCACTAAAATCTGAATTTAAAAACCTAATCCTTGAAATAAGTCTTTTTATATGTTATTATATCTTGAACAATAATTCCTTAGGAGGGATAACGGTGGCAGACGAAAAAAACACTGCTCAGCAGTACACGGATGAACAGCTCGGTTATGTGTACGAAAACAGACGTTATGTCGGCACAAAAGAAACCGTAGGTTTCGTTCTCTGGGATGCCGCGCAGAGCCTTAATATCAACACCTATACCACACGTTTCATTACAAACATCGTTAAGATAGACCTTGGTTTTCAGACTATCCAGAAAAGTATCAACAGCATATGGGATATCGTAAATGATATCTTTATGGCAGCAATAGTTGAAAAGACAAGAACACGCTGGGGTAAATTCAGACCTTATCTTTTAGGTCTTGCAGTTCCCGGCTGTATTGCAACTCTTTGCTATTGGTTTATGCCCATTATTTTCTCAGGAACAACATCAATGTCGATTCCTAAATTTATTTTCTATGTTCTCCTTGAAATTCTCCGTGAAGGTGTAGGAACCTTCCAGGGTATTGCAAGAACGGGTATGCTTGCTACCATAACGCCGCACCCGGTTGACAGAACAAGGCTTATCACTATTGCAAACTTTGCTTCGGGCACATTCGGCGAAAAGCTGCCTGAACAGATAATGACTGTTATCCTCGATCTCATTGATAATAATGTATTCAAACCCGGCAAAAACGGCAGAGAAGGACAGTATCTTATGGCTTTCGTAGGTATGGGTGCATTCACAACTCTTGTTTCCTCGGGTATGTCCTTCTGGTTCTTTATGAATTCAAAGGAAAGAATTATGCAGTCTGTCCAGACTCCCAGCGTTATAGATTCGGTAAAATCAATTATGAACAATAAACCTGTTCTTCTTATGACACTTGCCGACTTCCTTGCAGGCTTCGGTATTTCGGGCAGTAAATCAGACTACTACATAGATGTTCTTCATTTTGCATCAATGACAATGGTTGCAGGTATCCCTGCAGCACCCCTGTCACCCATTTCATTCTCGTTTGTTCCCTGGTTCAGAAGAAGATTCTCTTCACGTTTCCTTTATATTGTAAGTAATGAAATCGGAAGTATTCTTTACGTATTTGTTTTCCTGTTCGGCTGTATCGGATTTAATCCCCAAACCTTCAAGAGCGGTCTTTACAGAAACAAGTGGGCTATGCTTGTTGCTATGGCAACATGGGAAGTTATCTGGACCCTCTTCTACGGTCTTAAGTCTGTTATCGGTACTGAGCTTTATAATGAATCCATGGACTACTGCGAATGGAAAAACGGCTACAGAACAGAGGCTATGACCTCGGTTGCAAAGGGTCTTGCCGCAAAGGTTTCACAGGCTGTCAGCGGCGTTGTTACAACTGCTCTCAAGAAGTTCGTCGGCTACGATCAGAATGCTTATACTTCAGGCAAAGAACAGCCCGACTATGTTAAATTCTATCTCTTTGCAATGTTCACAATTATTCCTGTTATCACAGGCTCTTTCGGCGTTATCCCCATGCTCTTCTATGACCTTAACGGTAAGAAGAAAGAAAGAATGTATGCAGAACTTCTTCAGAGAAGAAAAGAAGCTGCTCTTGCCGCTTCCGATGAAGATGCAGAAGCAATAAGAGAACTTGAAGAAAGACTTAAAGCAAGTAAGAATTCCAAATAAAAAATAAATAAAGGGGCTGTAAAAAAACAGCCAAAAGAAATCCGAGATTCACGATATTGTGAGTCTCGGACGTTTTTTTGTTGATAAAATGTTTAAAACTAATTTTTTCTCAGGATTTGAATACGCTAAATAGACCGACAGTAAAAACTG
>JAZSRT010000099.1:0-49323 GCA_045538645.1 Acutalibacteraceae bacterium
AGCTATTTTGCTGCAAAAAAGCCCGAGGAAAAGCCCGCAGAGGTTGCTCAAAAGCAGGAGACTGCTTCCGAAGCAAAGGAAACGGCCGCCCCCTCAGAAAAGAAGGAACAGCCCGCCAAAAAGGAACAGGCTCCCAAAAAGGAACAGGCACAGGGCAAGAATCATACTCAGGGTAAGAATCAGACTCAGGGTAAAAATCAGGCACCCGGACAGGATAAAAAGCCCGACGGTCCTTTCAAAAAGAAGGAAAACAAAAATAAGGACGACACCTTCGTTCAGGCAAGAACAAAGGGTGACAGAAAGACAGTCAACACCCGTGCAGAGGATGTTGATCTTGATAAATACAACGAAAAATATGACCGTCTTTCTTCAAATTCCGTTAACGAAAGAGATACCGATACCCGTAAGCAGAAGATAAAGCAGAAGAGCCAGCAGTACAACAAAAAGCAGGGAACCCGTGCTCACCGCAAGGAAACAGAGCAGGAGAGACTCAAGAGAATCGCAGAAGAGCGTTCAAAGCGCACTATCGTTGTGACAGTCGGTGAAGAGATCACCGTAGGTGAGCTTGCTTCTCAGCTTAAGCTCACCGCTTCTGAAGTTATCAAAAAACTCTTCACTTACGGAATTATGGCAGGAATCAACGAGACTATCGACTTTGATACCGCCGAGATCGTTGCAACAGAGCTTGGTGCAAAGGTTGAAAGAGAAGTTGTCGTTACCATTGAAGACCGTATCATTGACGCATCCGAGGACGATGACAGCCTTCTTGAAACAAGAAGCCCCGTTGTCGTTGTTATGGGTCACGTTGACCACGGTAAGACTTCAATTCTTGATGCCATCAGAAACACATCCGTTACAGCTACAGAATCGGGCGGTATTACTCAGCATATCGGTGCTTACAGAGTAAATCTCGACGGAAACGACATTACCTTCCTTGACACTCCCGGTCACGCCGCATTTACCGAAATGCGTGCCCGCGGTGCAAAGGCTACTGATATTGCAGTTCTTGTTGTTGCCGCTGATGACGGTATTATGCCTCAGACAATTGAAGCCATAAACCACGCAAAGGCAGCAGACGTAGGCATTATTGTTGCAATAAACAAGATGGATAAGCCTGCAGCACAGCCCGATAAGGTGCTTCAGCAGCTTACCGAATACGGTCTTGTTCCCGAAGAATGGGGCGGTGAAACCATTTGTGTTCCCGTCAGTGCAAAAACTCATATGAATATAGATAAGCTCCTTGAGTCAATACTTCTTGTTGCAGAAATGAAAGAACTCAAGGCTAACCCCAACCGTGCCGCAAAGGGTGTTGTTATTGAAGCACGTCTTGACAAGGGTAAGGGCCCCATTGCAACACTTCTTGTTCAGAATGGTACTCTTAACAGCGGTGATATCGTTGTTGCAGGTACTTCGGTTGGACGTATCAGAGTTATGACCGACTATAAGGGCAGAAGAGTAAAGGAAGCAGGTCCCTCTGTTCCCGTTGAAGTTATGGGTCTTGCAGAAGTTCCTAATGCAGGTGATATGTTTGACGCTGTTTCAGATGAAAAGCTTGCACGTGAGCTTGTTGAACAGAGAAAGCAGAAAATCAAGGATGAACAGTTTAATGCTTATAAGAAAGTTACTCTTGATACTCTCTTCTCAACTCTTGAAGCAGGTGAACTCAAAGACCTTAATATTATTGTTAAAGCCGACGTTCAGGGTTCGGTTGAAGCTCTTAAGCAGAACCTTGAAAAGCTTTCAAATGAAGAAGTCAGAGTTAATGTTATCCACGGCGGTGTTGGTGCCATTGTTGAATCCGACGTTATGCTTGCAAATGCATCAAATGCAATTATTGTAGGCTTCCATGTCCGTCCCGACCCCACAGCCACAGCTCACGCAGAAAGAGATCACGTTGAAATGCGTATGTATTCAATTATCTACGACTGTATTGAAGATGTTCAGGCTGCTATCAAGGGTATGCTTGCACCTAAGTTCCGTGATGTTGAACTGGGCCGTGCGGAAGTAAGACGTGTATTCAAGCTTTCTTCTGCAGGTACCATTGCAGGTTCTTACATTCTTAACGGTAAGGTATCAAGAAACTGTAAGATAAGAGTTGTCCGTGACGGTATTGTTATTGCTGATGACACCATAGCTTCTCTTAAGCGTGAAAAGGATGACGCAAAGGAAGTTATGACAGGTTATGAATGCGGTATCGGTCTTGATAAATTCAACGATATCAAAGAAGGCGATATACTTGAGGCTTATCTTGTGGAAGAATACCGAGATTAAGTCAGAAGTCGGAGGTTGGAAGTCGGAGTTTGTACGGATTATCTGAATGGTTTTTCACTTTTGCCTCTGACTTTTTTCCGATATGATTGATATTATAGTATTTTTAAAGGAGGTAGTATTATGGGCTATCGTTCCGACCGTACTGCCGAAGATATAAAAAGGGAAATTACGGCTCTTGTAAGGGAGCTTAAGGACCCGAGAGTAACCTCTCTTATGCTTACCGTTGTAAGAGTGGAAGTGGCTCACGACCTTTCTTTTGCAAAGGTGTATATAAGCTCTCTTGGAGGCATTGAAGAAGCCAAAGAAGCATGTAAAGCCCTTAACGGCAATGCAAAAGGGTATATAAGAAAAGAGATAGGAGTACGCCTTTATCTCAGAAAAACACCCGATATACGCTTTATTCCCGATGACTCCATAGAAAAGGGCATAGAGATGTTCAAAGCCCTTAACAGCGTAAAAAGAAAGGATGACGAAGAATGAATGTAACACATAAGGAAGCATTCGCTCTTCTCGAAAAAAAAGATAATATTCTTATACTCACTCACCGCAGCCCCGACGGGGATGCGGTGGGTAGTATGTTTGCGCTTTATTATGCCCTTTGCGAAATGGGTAAAAATGTAAGATGTATTATAGATACCGTTTCTCCCGCTTTGTCTTTTCCTGTGTGTGAAGAGGCATTTTGTGAATTCAAAGAAGACTGCGTTGTAACAGTTGACGTTGCGGATAAAAAGCTTCTGACGGAAGACACACTTGCTTTATACGGGGAAAATGTATTTCTTGCAATAGACCACCACGAAGCCAACAAACCCTTTGCGGAAAATATACTTCTTGATTCAGGTGCCGCTGCGGCTTGTGAAGTTATATATGATATGCTCGTTTTGTCAGGTATTGAAATAAATTCAAAAACTGCCGAAGCCTTGTATCTCGGTATTGCTACGGATACCGGATGCTTCAGATATCCAAATACCACAGCTCATACCCTGGCGGTTGCGTCTGCACTTGTAGGTAAGGGTGTTGATAACGGCAGAATAAACCGTGAGGTTTTTGAAACTAAAACAAAAGAATATGTGCGTTTTGAAACTATGGCAATGAATAACCTGAAAACGTATTTTGACGGTAAATGTGCCCTTATAGTAATAACTCAGGCTATGTATAAAAGTACAGGCACCACTGAAGCAGACACTCACAGTATTGCAGCCTTGCCCCGTCAGATAGAGGGTGTGCTTGCGGGTGTTGTTATAAAAGAAAAGAAAGACGGAAGCTATAAGGTATCCGTGCGGACAAATGACCCTGTAAGTGCCGCAGATATTTGCGCTGTCTTCGGCGGAGGCGGTCACAGACTTGCCGCAGGATGTGAGCTTACGGGCCGTCAGACAGAGGTTGTGAGTCTTGTGCTGAAGGCTGTTTCGGAGGCATTGGAAGAAGTATGAACGGTTTTGTGATACTTGATAAAGGCGAAGGTATTACTTCTTTTAAAGCGGCGGCAATGCTCAGAAGAATATATAATGAAAAAAAGACGGGACATACAGGCACTCTTGACCCTATGGCAACAGGCGTGCTTCCCGTGGCTCTGGGAAAAGCCACACGTTTTATTGATTTTATTCCCTTTACGGATAAAGGCTACACAGCACGTTTCCGCTTCGGAACTATTACCGATACTCTTGACATTACAGGCAATGTGTTAAGCCAAAAAGAAGTGAATATATCAAGACAGCAGGTGGAAGAGGTGCTGTCTTTATTCAGAGGGGATATTATGCAGCTGCCGCCTATGTATTCCGCAATTTCAAAGGACGGAGTAAGACTTTATGAGCTTGCACGAAAGGGAATTGAAGTTGAGCGTGAAAAAAGGGCTGTTACGATAAAAAAGCTTGAGCTTACCTCATATGAGAAAAACGGCGAGTTTGAAATTGACGTGCTTTGCACAAAGGGTACATATATACGTTCACTGATATCGGATATCGGCGAAAAAACAGGTCTTGGCGCTGTTATGACTTCGCTTGACAGAACACTTGCAAACGGTTTTGATAAAAGTGTTGCAAAAACCTTTGAACAGCTTGAAGCAGAAGGCGAAAGTGCGGTTCTCGGAACTGATTTTCCTTTTATGGGTTATCCGTCTGTCAGGGTAACGCAGGCACAGGCAAAAAGATTTCTCAACGGCGGAGAATTAAATTCCGACCGTCTTCATACAGATATAAAAGCATCTTTATACAGAGTGTATTCCCCCGAAAACAGATTTCTGGGGCTTGGTGAAATTAAAGAAGAGGATATGAATACACTTTGGGTAAAAAGGGTAATGGGTAATGAACGGTAATAACAGAAAAAAGTATGCAATAGCATTGGGATATTTTGACGGCCTGCATTCTGCACATATGGCTGTTATAAATGAAGCCGTAAAGTATTCACGTGACGGCTTTGTTCCTGCTGTTCTGCTTTTTGATGTGCATCCGCGTAATGCTGTTTCCCGTGATAAAGTATCTTTTTTGCTTCAGAGGGCAAAAAGAGATGAAATGCTTGAAAAATCGGGTGTTCAGCCTTTGTATATATCCTTTTCGGATATAAGACATATGTCCCCCGAAGAATTTGTAAGTGAAATACTTGTTAAAAAATTCAATGCCGGTGCTTTATGCTGCGGATTCAATTACCGCTTCGGAAAAAACGCAGCAGGCGATGCGGGTGTGCTTAAAGACCTCTCACAGGCTTATAATGTAAAACTTACCGTATGCCCGCCATTTACTATGGACGGTGAAGAGGTAAGTTCTACAAAAATAAGAAAAGCCGTAGCAGACGGTGATATTGAATCTGCAAATAAAATGCTCGGACATCCCTTTATGTATTCATCTGAAATATTTACGGGTGACCGACGCGGCAGACTTCTCGGTGCACCTACAATTAATCAGTTTCTGCCGGATGGACTTACAGTTCCTCTTTTCGGAGTGTATGCTTCAAAGGTGTATTTTGACGGTTATGAATATGAGGGTGTTACAAATATAGGTTCCCGCCCCACCTTTGACGGCGATAGTGTGAGAAGCGAAACTTATATTTTAGGTTTCAGCGGAGATCTTTACGGAAAGAATGTTGAGATACATCTTTATAAGTTTATAAGAGGCGAAAGAAAATTCCCCGACGGGGACAGCTTAAAGGCACAGATAGCAGAGGATGTAAAAGTGGCAGAAAAGTACTTTTTTGAAAAAAATAAAAAAAAGTAAAAAAAATTCAAAAAAAGTGTTGACAAATCCGTTTTTATCCCCTATAATAGCATTCGTTGCCCGACCAATACTAAGTCGGCGGGAAAGTAGATGGCGGGATAGCTCAGTTGGCTAGAGCATTCGGTTCATACCCGAAGTGTCGTTGGTTCAAATCCTACTCCCGCTACCAAATACGGCCCGGTGGTCAAGCGGTCAAGACACCGCCCTTTCACGGCGGTAACACGAGTTCGATTCTCGTCCGGGTCACCAAAAATAAAAGCACTTCGAAAGAAGTGCTTTTATTTTTGTGTTTGTGTCCGCAGGACACAATATCGTTTTGAAACGAAGTTTCAAATATCGTTTCGAGCAACGCGAGAATATCATTGTCCGCATGCGGACACAAAACGATATTGCTTCGCAAACGATATGATGCTTCGCATCAAAGATATTGCGACAAGCCGCAAACGATATTGCACTTCGTGCAAAAGCATGCTAAACTTCAATTGAGGTGATAGATGTGAAAGAAGATAAACTCAGTGATTTGTCAATGCACTTGTCTGTCAAGGTAATAAAACTGTGTAAGGAACTGAAAGCTCAAAGAGAAACAATACTTGCAAATCAGCTTGAACGATCTGCTACAAGTATATGTGCCAACATTGCTGAAAGTAAATACGGACATAGTCGCGCAGATTTTATTGCAAAGCTTGAAATTGCACTTAAAGAATCAAATGAAACAGAAAGATGGCTTACTATGATTTATAAATCAGAGTATATTAATGAAAGCCGATATCTCGAATTGCACAGAATTTGCGGAACTATCCGATTTTTGTTGATTAAATCAGTTACCACCGCCAAGGGGAACTCAAAATGACTTACACCCGCCTGACAAATCTGAATGATTCTGACATTGATTATTTAGACTGTATTCATAGTCTTGCCGAAATCGCCCGATATATAAGTATTGATACAGATAGATTCTGGGATTATGTTACTTCAACTGAAAATGTTTATTATTATAAAGTGTATGACGGTGTGAAATTTGTGGGGGCTTTGCATATTGAATTTGCCGAGGATATCTTGTATCTTTCAGTATTGGTTTTTCCCGAGTATCAAAATAAAGGATACGGCAGTATTATTATTTCAGATGTTCAGAAAGATATATTTTCTCTCAATTATAAAAAAATAGAAGCATCCGTTGATGATGCGAATACTCCCTCTATAAAACTTTTTACTAAAATGGGGTTCTCCGAATTCGACCGAGAGGAAGAACTTATTAATTTTGCGTGGATAAAATCGTAATGTAAAAAATTCCCTTTTTTAATTAGTAATAATGTATATATAATTTAAAAAATCATCTTTGAGTAAATCATATGAAAAACAGAGAAAAACAGAGAAAAACGAAGCTAACACTGTGTTAATTTAATTTTATTAAAAAAAGTGTTGACTTCTTATTTTTCTTATGTTAATATTACCACTGTTGAATTTAAGAAAAATATTTACAGGAGGTTCAATTATGTCAACTTATATGGCTAAACCCCAGGAAGTTACACGTGATTGGTACGTTCTTGATGCAGAAGGCAAAACTCTCGGCGCACTCGCTGTAGAAGCTGCTGTTCTTCTTCGCGGCAAGCATAAGGTAACATTTACTCCTCATGTTGATTGTGGCGATAACGTTATCATCATCAACGCATCCAAAGTTGTTCTTACAGGCAAAAAGCTTGATCAGAAGATGTATTATCATCACACAGGCTATATCGGCAACATGAAGAAGGTTAAGTACAGCACTCTTATGAAGACAAAGCCCGTTTTCGTTGTAGAAAAGGCTGTTAAGGGAATGCTTGCTTCCAACTCCATCGGCAGAGCTGCTTTTAACCGTTTACACGTATATGCAGGCGCAGAGCATCCCCACGCTGCTCAGAAGCCCGTTGCAAAAGAATTTTAAGAAAGGGAGGCAATAAATAATGTACGAAGGAAATCCTTATTTCTACGGCACAGGTAGAAGAAAGAAATCAATCGCTCGTGTTCGTGTTTATCCCGGCACAGGCAAAATCATCATCAACGACAGAGATATAGATAACTATTTCGGTCTTGAAACTCTTAAGCTTATCGTTCGTCAGCCTCTCGTTCTTACAGAAACATCCGAAAAGTTTGATGTTATCTGTAAAGTACAGGGCGGCGGTGTTACAGGCCAGGCAGGTGCTATCCGTCACGGTCTTTCCAGAGCTCTTCTTCAGCATGACGAAAATCTTCGTCCCCTTCTCAAGAAGGCAGGTTTCTTAACAAGAGACCCCAGAATGAAGGAAAGAAAGAAATACGGTCTCAAAGGCGCTCGTCGTGCACCTCAGTTCTCAAAGAGATAAATTCTTATCTTTTACAAAATTACTCGGAAGTTTCGGCTTCCGAGTTTTTTTCTGCTGAACTGAGGTGTCCTCGCAGCATAGCTGTTGCGGTCGCAGCTAAAAACAGTCCACCGGACTGTTTTCTTAACGCCACGACAGTTCTCAAAGAGATAAATTCTGGTTCTTCACGGAAAGTTGGGGGATGCACTCGGCACGGGAGTGCCGGATTAAAGCTTTCGTTGACCTTTCTCGAAAGGTCACGGTGTCAAGAGGCAGAGCCTCTTGTCGCTGTCCGCAGACAGCGAAATCTCTTTTTGCTTCAATTAGCGCAGGAAAGTTTTTAAGAAAACCCTCGCCGGGGGTTTTCTTAAGTGCGAAGCACAATGAATTAACGTTGGATTGCAAAATCCCCCAATTTTCCGTGAAGAGCTTAAATTCTTATCTTTTACAAAAAATCTCGGAAGTTTCGGCTTCCGAGTTTTTTGCGGAAGTCTGATAAAAGTCGTAAGTCGGATGGAGCGTAAAGTGTAAAACTGAGCCTCGGTTATCGAGGTATGTTTGAGGTAGAAACCGTAAATTTTGAACCGCAATTTTGAATATTCCCTCATTTTTTTGTAGTTAATATATGATTATTCGCTCATTTTTTTGTAATAAATCTGTGAGTATTCGCTCATTTTTTTGCAAAACCATTGATTTTTCAAAGGAAAACGGGTATACTTCAATTAAAGTGACAAACGGGAGGAAAATTAATGGTTTATCTTAAAAGAAAAGTTGATTCATTTTTAAGACAATGGAAAAATAATCCCGATAAAAAGCCTTTGATTATAAAAGGTTCCCGCCAGGTTGGTAAAACGGAGTCTATAAGGAATTTTGCCTTGCAAAACTACAAAAACATAATAGAAATAAATTTTGTGGAAGAGCCAAAATATAAAAAAATAATTCAGGATGGTTATAAAACATCTGATATTATCAAAAATATATCTCTTTTAGATCCGTCAAAGCGCTTTAAACAGGGTGAAACTTTGATATTTTTTGACGAATTACAGGAATTTCCCGAAATAGCCACTGCGTTAAAGTTTTTTAAGACAGACGGCAGATTTGATGTTATCTGTAGCGGTTCTATGCTCGGTATCAATTACCGTCGTATTGAAAACAACAGTGTAGGTTATAAAACTGATTATGAAATGCATTCCCTTGATTTTGAGGAATTTTTATGGGCGAAAGGTTACGGTGATGAGTTTTCCGAGAACCTGTTAACTCATATGATAGAATTAAAGCCTTTAAGCGAAGTTGAGCATTCCGTATGCAGTTCTTTGTTTTTTGATTTTAATGTATTGGGCGGTATGCCTGCTGTAGTAAGAGAATATATCGAAAAAGGAACATTTGAAGGCTCTCTTGAGATTCAACATCAGCTTATATCCGATTATAAAGAGGATATAAGAAAATACGCCGAGGGCATGGACCGGACAAGAATAATAAATGTATTCAATTCCATACCTGTACAGCTTGCAAAAGACAATAAAAAATTTCAGATTTCAAAAGTATCTTCGGGGGCAAGATTCAAAGATTACAGAGGTAGTATTGAGTGGCTTTATGATGCGGGAATGATAAATATATGTTATTGTCTGAATTTTCCCGAACTTCCTTTGTCGGGAAATTTTGATGAAAGTAAGTATAAGCTGTATTTCTGTGATACGGGGCTTCTTGTTTCGATGCTTGATGAAGAGGCGCACGACGATCTGAGAATAAATAAAAATCTCGGAGTATATAAAGGTGCATTATATGAAAATATGGTTGCAGAAGCTTTTGCAAAAAGCGGTCTCAGACTATATTATTATAAGCGTGATGATTCAACTCTTGAAGAGGATTTCTTCGTGCGGACGGCAAATGAACTTATTCCTGTTGAAGTGAAATCAACGAACGGCAAAAGCAAGTCTTTGCATACTCTTATTGCCGGTGAAAAATATTCAGATATAAATAAAGGAATAAAATTGACGGGCGGAAATATCGGCTACAGTGATGATATTTACACATTCCCATATTTCTGTGCGTATCTTCTGAAGAGGTATCTTAAAGAATTCTGATTACGGATTTATGATTTGTGTTTGACTTTTATATATATGAGATTTATAATATTACTAATCATTATTAAATTAAAAGGCGAATAAGCTTTATTAAAAAGCTTTTCCGTCGGAGGATATATGTCAGAATTTTCAGGTAAAAAAGTATTGGTAATGGGGCTTGCAAGAAGCGGTATGGCTGCGGTGAAGCTGCTCACTAAGCTTGGTGCAGAGGTTACTGTTTCGGAAGCTAAAGCCCTTGCGGATATAAAAGAGCTGCCCGAACTGGAAAAAATGGGTGTAAGAGTGGTAAATCAGGATAAAGAGATTTTTGAGGAAGATTATTATATTGCCGTTAAAAATCCCGGTATCAACGGAAAACTCTGGTTTGTAAAGCGTCTTCGTGAAAGAGGTATTTCAGTTATAACCGAAATTGAACTTGCATTTAGGGTATGTGCTTCTCAGCATTTTGTTGCAATAACAGGTTCAAACGGCAAAACCACAACCTCAACTCTTGTGTATGAAATAATTAAAAAGCAGTACCCCGAAAAAACTCTTCTTTGCGGAAATATCGGTATTGCACTTTGCGAAATGGTGCTTCAGTATGATTTAATTAATAACGAGGGTTTTTATATAGTGCTTGAAATATCCAATTTCCAGCTTGTTGATATTGAAAAATTCCGTCCTGAAGTTGCAGTTATTATAAATCTTGCGGCTGATCATCTTGATTTTATGGGTACAGAGGATGCATATTACCGTTCAAAGCTCCGTGTTTACGAAAATATGAAGGCTTCTGATACCTTCCTTTATAATCTTGATGATGAACTTATAAAAGAATATACAAATGAAGTAAAGGTCGGTTGTGACATTTTTTCCTACAGCCTTACACAAAAGGATGCCGATCTTTATGCTGATGATAAAGATGTTTATTATAAGGGAAAAGCTCTTTTCCCCGTAAGCGATATAAAGGTTGTCGGCAGACACAATGTGCAGAATGTGCTTGTGGGTGTGGGCTCTGCCATAAGATGTGGTGTTTCGGAAAAAAATATCCGTGAGGCGGTAGCTGAATTCAGCGGTGTTGAGCACAGAATTGAATTTGTCCGTGAAAAAGACGGTGTGCGTTTTTATAACGATTCAAAGGGTACAAATGTAGATGCTACGGTTACTGCCCTTAAAGCATTTTCTTCTCCCGTTATTCTTCTTGCAGGCGGTCACGAAAAGGGGCTTGACCTGTCACCTCTGAAGTCTTTACTTTCAGGTGTAAAAAAGGTTATTGCTTACGGTGAATGCGGTGAGCGTATATATACCGAGCTTACTGATAAAGAGGGTATACTTGTAAAAGATTTGCCCGAAGCTTTATCGGAAGCTGTAAGAATTATGTCATCGGGTGATGTTGTTCTTCTTTCTCCCACAACCAGTTCTTATGACCAGTATACCTGTTTTGAAGAAAGAGGAGAGCATTTTAAATCTTTAGTTAATTCTCTTTAAGGGGTTGAGGAATTGTCTCTCAGCGACAAGCCAATAGGCATATTTGATTCGGGATTGGGTGGTCTTACCGTTGTAAAAGCAGTGCTCGAACATATGCCGAATGAAAATATAATATATCTGGGAGATTCCCTTAATGTGCCTTACGGAGAAAAAACCTCGGGGCAGATAACTGAATTTGTTTTCAGGAATACGGAATTTCTTTTGCGCCACGGTGTGAAGGCTGTTGCTATTGCCTGCAACACCGCTGATGCAACATCAAGAGGAAAGCTTATGCAGTGCTACAGTTTACCTATAATAGGTGTTATAGGTCCTGCTTCACATAAAGCGGCAGAGCTTACCAAAAATAAAAAAGTCGGTGTTATAGCCACTTCCACGGCAGTAAACAGCGGTGCATATGAAAGAACAATAAAATCTTATCTTTCCGATTGTCAGGTTTTTTCTACCCCTGCACCGAAGCTTGTGCCTTTAGTTGAAGCAGGTAAGATACATAAAGAGGATACTGAAATGATTTTAGCACTGGAAGAATATCTTTTGCCTCTGAAAGTAAAGGGCATAGATACTCTTATTCTCGGATGTACCCATTATCCTCTTGTATATGATCTTGTAAAGGATATGCTGCCTGATACCAATATTGTAAGCTCCGGCAGCTCTTCTCTCGGGTCACTAAGAGAAAAACTGAGAAATGCAGGACTTCTCAATACATCGGGCAAAAAAGGCGAAGCTCAGTTTTTTGTTACGGGTGAGCCTTCGTATTTTGAGAAAAACGGCGGACTGTTCCTCGGTACTTCAATTGAAGGAAAGGTGCAGCGTGCGGTTATATAATTATTAATAATTCGGGGATGTGAAAAAAAATGAAAAGGATTTTTGCTTTATTACTTGTTTTTGTTATGGTGCTCAGCGCCTGCTCGGGCGGCGATACGGAAACCACGGCAGAGCAGACAACAGAGGAAGCGACAACAGCTGCAAAGCCTGTTTATCTTAACCCTCTTAACGGTACGGTACTGAGTGAACCGTTTACGGGAAGAATTTTCTCAGTTTCAATCAATAATGTTCCAGCCGCACTTCCTCACAGGGGTGTGGGAGATGCGGATGTGTTTTTTGAAATGTTCATAAACGACTATTGCACAAGGGGACTTGCTCTTTATTCGGATGTAAAAAAAGTACCTGCAATAGGATCTATACGTTCAACGAGATTCAATTTTACGGATATTTCAAAGGCTTATAATACCGTAATGGTGTATTCCGGCGGCAGTGAAGTTGTTCTTAATGATATGGAAGCTGTTGGTATCGATAATCTTGTTGCCGATCTTCCTGTCGGATACAGAGACACTGCCCGAAGTGAAGCAGGTTATTCTTTTGAACATACTCTTTTTGCAACAGGAGAGTCACTATACAATGCTGCCGCTGAAAAAGGCTATGATATGAATCTTACCCGTCAGGACTACGGAATGAAATTCGGCGGTGAGGGAACTCCCGCAAACGGAAGCGTAGCAAATGAAATTGAAATTGTTTTCACTCTTGACGGCAGAACAAAGAAAACCACAATGAAATATGACAGCGCAAGAGATGAATATATCTACTGGCAGTACGATAAAGAAATGGTTGACGAAAATACAGGCAAAGCAGAAGGCTTCAAAACTGTATTTGTAATTCACGCACCTATGCTTAATGACCCTGTTTATCATATTGCAAATATCTTTACAATGGGTACGGGGTATTATGCCTGTGGCGGAAAGATTATCCCCATTAAGTGGTGGATAGAAAGTCCGGAGCACGGCTTTACATTTATGACCGAAGGCGGCATTCCCATCCTTCAGGAGCACGGCTCTACCTATATTGCCCTTGCTCCCGAGGGAAGTCCTGTTTCATTCGGTTGAAATAAATAATTGTAAAAACAGAAGCATCGCAGATAGCGGTGCTTTTATTTTGATGAAATTTGTAAATATTATATAAAATCTCTCGACAAAATATAATTATTATGTTAATATTACAATATATATTAATGAGGGGTGATATTATGGCAGATTGTCCGAAATGTAACCGACATTTAAGACTTGCCGACTGGAAACCAAACTGTCCGCACTGCGGGGCTAATATTGTTGTGTATGACCTGCAGGAAAGGCTTATGAAAGAAGCTGATATTGCCGAGGTGCAGTATTACCATTTTCAGAAAAAGGTTGACCGTCTTAAAACTGCTTTTGTTGGCTCAAAGCTTAATATCATAAGAATTTTTACAAGTCTTATCCCCATTGCGGCACTTTTTCTGCCGATTGTGAAAATAAAGCTTTCCGAACCGTTTGAGATATTTGACGGAAATATGGGAATTCTCGACATATATAATATGTTTGATAAGCTTGATCCCGGGGACTTTATAAGCGTTATCGGAGCATCGGAAACAAGAGCTGCAGGCATACTTTTTACCGTGGCGGTCGTTTGTCTTCTTCTTTCGGTGGTCACGATGCTTGTGCATTTTCTCTTTAATATGCTTGCCAGCTCACCTAAGGGGAAAATAAGGAATTTCACTATTGATATTATTTTTATTGCTCTTGTTGTGATTGCAATGGGATGCTTTATGTTTATCCCCGAAAATACCGCGGTATCTGGTGTGCTCGGCATCGGTGCATATTTATATCTGCTGCTTGTAATACTGAATTTTGTAATTGATATTCTCTGCTTCCGTCAGAAGCTTGAGGTTAAGCATTCTCAGTGCTTCGTGGGCGGTATTCCCATAGAAGAATATTTTGAAATGGTGGAAAAGGGCACTCCTCCCGAGGAACTTCGTGCTGAAATGTACAGACGCCTCACCGCCATACAGCAGGAGCAGGAAGAAAAGCTCAGACAGAAAAACAGAAAGAAGGAGGATGCTTAAATGGACGAAAATAACAAAACTGCCGTAAGTGAGCAGGAATATATAACCTCTTTTAGCACCTCCGAAGCGTGGATGAACAGAACCTTCTGTTCCACAAAGGAAAGAGTTGCCTATCTTGTAAAATCAAGTGTAGGAAGTCTTTCTCTTGGTAAATACGACACAGGCTCGGATATTTTCCTTTATAAAATATACGGTCTTTCTCCCGATGCAAGAGCAAATGCGGCAATAGGTCTTACTATTTATGATATGATAAATGACCCTCTGTCGGCTCTTATTATCGACAAAATGCGTACCCGTTGGGGCAAGTTCAAGCCCTTCCAGTGGCTGGCTCTTATTCCGAGCCTCGTAGTGGGATTGGCTACCTGTCTTATGCCCATAATTGCCGAGGGCAACGGCTTTGATGCGGCACAGAAGCTTTTGTTTTATATGGTAATATCCTATATCAACGAAACCATCGGTGCATTCTTCGGAGGCGGCGGATATATAGACAATGTATTTACCCCCAATCCCAACGAAAGAACCTCACTTTTAGTATCTGCAAAGTTTATTTCCGAGCTTTTTGCGAGATTCCCCGAGCAGCTTATGGGAATTATGTTTGACCTTGTGAATAACGGAAAACTGAAGCTCAACCTTGTGAATATGTTTGCAGGCTTCAAAACCTTCTGGTGGTTGGTGGCTACGCTTCCCGGTGTGTGGTGGGTTATTGTAAGCAAGGAAAGAGTTCCTCAATCCCTTCAGCCGCCCCCTGCAATGAAAGGCTTTTTCTCGGTATTCAGAAACCGTCCCATGCTTATTTATATGCTCTCGGGCTTTATAGGCGGTATTGATATCGGTACAAGTGAATCCCTTTATTACGACAGTGTTCTGAAATTCAATATGATGTCAACCATTGCAGGTATTCCCGGTATGCCCATTTCATATGCCTCGTACCCGTGGGCAACGAAATTCAGAAAGAGATTTTCCACCAAGGCACTTTGGGTAATGCAGTCTCTTTCAATTACCGTTTCCGAAAGTATTTTCTTCCTCACAGGTCTTATCGGAGGCAAGGAAAACGGTTTCTATAAGAAAAAAGTACCTATGACCATTGCCGCTATGATAGGAAACTGCCTTGAAATGGTATTCTACGGCACAAAGAAAATACTTGACCCCGAAATCAACTTCGAGGTGCTTGACTATTGCGAATGGAAAAACGGCTACAGAGTTGAGGCAACCATTAACCTTGCAAGAAGCTATATCGACAAGGTGAAGGGTGCTGTTCTTACCAAGGTGAATGCTGTGCTCCTTGAAAAATGGGCAGGCTTCCAGGTTGGTGCAGATGCTGTTCAGACAAATGAAACCATGTGGCGAATGTTCATAACAGCCTGCGGTCCCAAGCTCATATTCGACTACCTGTGCGTTGTGCCTATGCTTTTCTATAATATAGATAAAAAGACCCGTGACAGAATGTATCTTGAACTTGAAAAATCCAGAGCTGCTACTGCAGCAAGAGAAAAGCGTCTGCGTGATGCCGCAGAAAACGGCGAATCTGAAGCTTTATAAATATTTTCCCCGTTCTGTAAAAGGAACGGGGAAAATGTGTTTTTTACTTTATAGGAAATTCCTTCCTATAAAGCAAAAGGATTATATGTCCCTCGGAACGTTCAGTTGTGCTTCGCTCGGAGACGTACTATTCGAAAAAATGCGGATATTGTTTTTTCAATTCTTTGATCGCTTCTTTATCGGCATATTTTTCATCAATATTGAAACGGAAAACAGCGTGGGGAGATGTGAATGATTCTTTTATATCAATTTTTCCGTTTTCTGAGGATGAATATATTTCGGTGTGTGCAGGCTCATCTTCTGTGCCATCGAATAATAATATTATAAAGTCTTTACCTGCAAAGGGAAGCATGCTGTTAAGTTCAACAGCCATATAATAGGTATAATCATCCTGATAGTATACTGTGTCGTTTGTAAAAGTCATATAGCTTGCCGCAGGGTAGCCGTCCACAAGATTGTGATTTCGGAAATAAGCATAGTTTTTGTCGGTAAGTTTTTCTTTGTCAACACGGGTTATTTCAAATAACGCGTAAACCGAATCAATAACCTGCCATTCAAATTCTGCACTGCCGTCGGCAAGCGAACCGCGTACATGTACATTATTAAGCTTTTTGCCTTCAGTAATGCTCTTGAAGCAGAAAATGTAATCGTCGTTAGTAACGGTCATATCAATAGGAATTGATGTGCTTCGGTCTAAAAGAATTTCTCTGAAATTTTCATCATTACGAGAAGCTACCGAAAAAATATCGTCGGATTCAGCAATTCTCTTTCGCAATTCTTCTGTATTCTGTGTTGTTGCGGCATTTTCTGTTTTAATTTTTAGGTTTTTAATAAATTCGGGGGAGCCTGTTCTGAAAAGCCCTGAAGCGCCTGCGGCAACGCACATACAAATTATCAGGGAAAAAACTACAGTAAAAGTAATAACAGATTTTTTTACCGGCTTTTTATTGTTGTGTTCTTCAAGTTCTGCGATTATATCATTTATCATTTCTTTATTGGTTTTCATATTCGTAACCTTCCTCCTGTAAAAGTTTTTTTAGTGCCTGCCTTGCTCTGCAGAGAAGCATTTCAATGTTATGGACTTTTTTGCCGAGAATTTTTGCGCAATCTTTATTGTTGAATCCTTCAAAATAAGTCAGCCATAAAACTTCACGGTATTCGCTTTTTAATTTCCCCATAACTTCAAGAATATTGAGATTTTCGATATCTTGAAAATACTTTTCTTCAAGTGAGCGGATATCATCCGGAATAAATACAGCAGTTTCATCATTAACGGAAACATATCTTGAATTCTTTTTGAGATATTTATATGCCCTGTTTTTGGCGATTGTGTAAAGCCAGGTTCTGAACGTAGCGACAGGTTTATACTTCGGTTTTTTTATGAATAAATAAACAAAAGTATCCTGTGTAAGCTCTTCAGCGATATCTTCATTACCTGTGACTGACAGCAGAAAATACTCAAGTCCTGCACGGTATTCTTCGACTATTTCCGCTATTGCGTTTTTATCTCCGAAAAGAAAGCGGTTGTAGCTGTCTGCACCGTCTGCCATAGATTATCACCTCTCTTGAAAAGTATTCAGGCGCCTTTCATATATTAAAGTCCGTAAGCCGTAAAAAACTCACATATATTTTAGAAAAAATTTATTTGAATAAAAAAATACAACGCACATATAATATATTGACAATGCACATTTAGTGTAATATAATTATAACCAAAGGAGTGGTGGCAATGGCAACTGCAAATATAACAATGAGAATGGATGAAGAATTAAAAACTCAGTTGCAAGAACTTGTTTCAAATCTTGGAATGGATCTGACAACATTTTTTACGATATCTGCAAAACAGGCTGTAAGAGAACAAAGGATTCCTTTTGAAATCACGATGAATAAACCCAATGCCGAAACACAGGCAGCCATTGAAGAAGTAAAAGCAATGAAAGCCAATCCGTTAATCGGGAAAACTTATTCAGATGTTGATATGATGATGAAGGAGCTTCTTGGTTAATGTACAGAATAAGACCGACTAACAGATTTCAGAAAGATCTGAAACGAATTCAGAAACGAGGATATAATATTGCGCTGATTACCGACATTATCAAAAAAACTTGCAAACGGTGAAAGTTTACCTGCAAAAAATAAAGATCATATGCTTACAGGTGATTTTGAAGGGTGCAGAGAATGTCATATAACCCCTGATTGGCTTTTAATTTATGAAATTTCAGAAAGTGAACTGATATTGTATCTGACAAGAACAGGAACTCATAGTGATTTATTCGGCTGAAAATTAAAACCTCAGACAGACAAGTGCTGTCGGAGGTTTTTTGCGTTATTATCATTTTGGATTATTTTATGAGAGTTTCAAAATCGAGGATTTCTATACCTTCGTAAATTTTGTCGGCTTCTTCGAATGCACACAAGAGCCAATCTTTGTGGTGACAGTCTGAAGTCATTATGAACTTACCGCCGTTTTCCTTGATAAAGTCAGCAATTTCGCGTCTGGGGTAAGGAGTCTGTCTTGCTCCTCTCGGGATTGCTCCTGTGTTTATTTCAAAGGGGATGCCCATTTTTATCAGATGAAGTGCCGCATCCTGCCAGGCTTTTATATAACGTGGGTCTTTTTCGTCAAAAAGCTCATAATTTTCATTGAACTTTGTAACAAGGTCAAAGTGTGCAATGAAGCCGACCTCGGGAAGCTCTGCAATTTTTTTTGTCATTTCGTAATATGCCTCGGCATAGGAGAGCATATCACCGCCGAAATATTTTTCTGCATCCGAAAGCTGCTCCTCTGCACTGCCGTCAACGGTAAGAAGCTTACCGTCTTTTTCAATATAATGAACAGCTCCGAGAAAATAATCAAAACCGTCTCTGTCCATATCTGAAATGACATCAAGCTCACTGCCGCAGTATATTCTTATTTTGTCCTTATATTTTTCTTTTAATGCATTGATTTCACTCTGATATTCTTTTATTTTTTCTTTTCTTATGCAGTAAGTAAGGTCTCTTGATGTATAAGAATGTGTGGAAAAGCCTAAAGCATGCATATTATTATTTATTGCGGAAAGCACCATTTCTTCGGGGGAGTGTTTGCCGTCACAGTATGTAGTGTGAGTATGAAAATTTGAAAGAATCATAGTTTAACCTCTGTTATTCTTCAGAAAACAGAGGCTGAAAGTGCAAAAAAAGTTTTCTCTGTTTTCTTTATTTTTCGGATTAATTATAATCGTTATGTTTTGTTAAGTCAATAATAACTTGTTTTGGCTGTACATATGTGATATTATAAACGAAGATTTTAGTGCAAAAGGGGAGAGAGTATGAACCGTCGCAAAAACAGTGTTCAGTCTATGATATTCATATCGCTGTTTGCCACTTTGATGTGTATCGGTGCGTGGCTTCATTTTCCCTCTGTTGTACCTGCCACTATGCAGACTTTTGTGGTGATGTGTGCTCTCGGGATTCTCGGTTGTAAAAAAACATTTATTATGCTCACTGTGTATATCTTTCTCGGCAGTGTAGGACTTCCCGTGTTTTCGGGCTTTACGGGCGGTATAGGCGCACTCGGCGGCCCCACTGCAGGATTTATCTGGGGTTTTCTTTTAGGTGTGCCTGTTTTTTATATTTTTGAAAAATATTTTTACTATAAAAAATCCTTTATTATAATAGGATATATAATATATATATTATTACATTATATAACGGGTGCTTTGTGGTACTGTTATTTTACTCTCGGACAGCTGACCTTGCAGGGAATCTTTTCTTCTTCACTTGTTACCGTGGTGCCGTTTATTATCCCTGATGCTGTTAAATTATTGCTTGCTGTAATTGTTGTCGGAAAAATCAAAAGAATAAAAATGTAAGATTTCTACGGATTCTGAGTTTCAAATTTAAAAAAGTTCTTGACAATTGGTAAATTCTCTGTTATTATATGCCTATGCTTTACCAAGGTAAAGTGCTAAAAAGTTAAATTGAAAGAGGTAACTGACTATGAAAAAGACATTATCCGTAATTCTTGCAGTTCTTGTTGCTCTCGGCTGTATGTTTGCATTCGCTTCCTGCGGCGGCACCACAGAAGAAACAACTGCTGCTAACGAAGAAACAACTGCTGCTGCAACCGAATCCGACCTTGATTATATCAAGGATAAGGGCGAAATGATCATCGGTTACACAGAATTTGCTCCCATGAACTACAAAGATGACGAAGGCAAATTCATAGGCTTTGAAACAGAATTTGCTACCGCAGTTTGTGCAGAGCTCGGTGTTAATGCTAAGTTCCAGCTTATTGACTGGTCTGCAAAAGAAACAGAGCTTGCAGGTAAAACAATCGACTGTATCTGGAACGGTATGACAATCACTCCCGAAAGACTTGATACAATGTCAATCTCCACTCCTTATATGGCAAACAAGCAGGTTCTTATCGTAAAGGCTGAAAATGCTGATAAGTATACTACTGCTGAAGACCTTAACGGTGCTAACATAGTTGCAGAAATCGAATCTGCAGGTGAAGAAGTTGCAAAGACAGACGCATTCTTTGCAGGTGCTAATTACACAGCTGTTGATACACAGGCTAAAACTCTTATGGAAGTTAAGTCCGGTGTTGCTGACGGTGCTGTTGTTGACTATGTTCTTTCTATCGGTATGATAGGCGAAGGTACAGACTATGAAGATCTTGTAGTTGTTGAAGGCGCAGCTTTTGCTGATGAAGAATACGGTATTGCATTCCGTAAGGGCAGTGATGTAACTGATGCTGTTAATGCTGCAATTACAAAGCTCGTTGAAAACGGCGAACTTGCTGCTATTGCTGCAAAGTATAAACTTGAAGAACAGATCATTGCAAAATAATTCTGACGTGATAATAAATGCCGTCTTTCGGGGCGGCATTTTTTCTTGTTGATGTTTTTATAAACTATTTCGGATTTGAGGATTGAATATGGGTTTTTCTGTTGTTAGTACGGAGCTGCTTAAAGGCTTTCTTGAAAATGCAGAGCTTTTTGCTGTGACGCTTATTTTTGCAATTCCCTTGGGTCTTATAGTGTCCTTCGGCTCTATGTCGAAATTTATGCCGCTGAGATTTCTTACAAAGTCATTTGTATGGATAATAAGAGGCACTCCTCTTATGCTTCAGCTTTTTGTTGTGATGTATGTTCCGGGGCTTGTTTTTGATTTGCAGATACCCGGCAAGGACCCCAGAATGACGGCGGCTTGTATTGCCTTTATAATCAACTACGCCTGCTATTTCTCGGAAATATTCCGCGGCGGTATCGAAAGTATACCGAAAGGGCAGTATGAGGCAGGACAGGTGCTTGGTATGACAAAAAGTCAGACCTTCTTCAAGGTTGTTCTTTTACAGGTTGTAAAGAATATTGTGCCTCCTATGAGTAATGAAATTATGACCCTTATCAAGGATACTTCTCTTGCAAGAGTAATCGGTGTGCTTGATATCATTATGGTTGCAGGTTCATTCTCTGCAAGGGGTATTATATGGCCCTTATTCTATACAGGTGCATTCTTCCTGGTTTTCTGCGGACTTCTTACTATCCTGTGCAATCTGGCGGAAAAGAAGCTCAGTTACTTTAAGTCTTAAGGAGGAAGAAATATGTCAATACTTGAAATTTCAGAACTTAAAAAAAGCTTCGGCAAGGTAGAGGTTCTCAAAGGCATTTCTCTTTCTCTTGAAGAAGGACAGGTAATGTCTGTCATAGGCTCCTCGGGAAGCGGCAAGACCACACTTCTGCGCTGTATTAATTTTCTTGAAACTGCCGACAGCGGAAGGATTTTAGTTGACGGTGATGTCATTTTTGACGGAGACGACAAATCAAAGCACAAGGCAAAGGAAACAAGAGAAAAACAGCTTAAAATAGGTCTTGTTTTTCAGCAGTTCAACCTTTTTCCCCAGTATAACGTGTTTGATAACGTAACTCTTGCCGTAAAGCTTAAAGTTAAAGAACGTGCCGATTATAAGGCAAATAAAAAGCAGATACTTGAAGATATAGATAACAAGGCAAAAAAGCTTCTTGCAGATATGGGACTCAGCGAGAAAGCAGAAAGCTATCCCTGGCAGCTTTCGGGCGGTCAGCAGCAGAGAGTTGCAATAGCAAGAGCACTGGCACTTGAACCGAAAATTCTGTTTTTTGACGAACCCACATCTGCACTTGACCCTGAGCTTACCATAGAAGTTCTTAAGGTTATAAAGGAACTTAAAAATATGGGAAGAACAATGGTGGTGGTAACCCACGAAATGGAATTTGCCAAAAATGTTTCCGATAAGGTAATCTTTATGGCAGACGGCGTAATTGAAGAGGCGGGTACTCCCGAAGAAGTTTTTGAATCTCCGAAATCCCCGAAAACCAAGGCATTTTTAACAAAATCATACGAATAACGTTTTTATCCGTTCTGTTTTGCACTGTGGCATTTGCGGAACGGATTTTTGTTTTGTGCAATTTGAATATATGCTTTTTATGTAAAGAGAAAAAACGCGGATATCAGATTATTCAGAGGTTATATGTTGAAATTGCTGAAAAAATTATGGTGTATTTTGGACAAAATATATAGGAAAAATATTACAAATTGTAACTATTTTAAGCAGACTTTAAAAGTTTGTAAGGTTTTCACAAAAAACATCAAAAATGATATTTCCAAATAAGAAATAAACAGGGGAAAAACACTGTTTTTTAAAATGATTCTATTTTTTCTTTTGCAAAACATTGTGCAGAATCAACAAAATTTAAAATCTTTTCAATTTGACATTTGAGCATTCTTTGAATATAATGTGCAAAGCCTCAGAAACCAAAATATATTGAGCTGTTTTTGTCCTGAAAAGGCTCAGTATTATTAAAGGAGTATGATTATGAAAACTCACAATAAGAGGAGTGACAAGGCTGTTATAACAGAGAAAAAGAGCTTTTCTCTTAAGGCCAACGGCATATTTTCCAACCATATTGCATCTGCTGCATTTATGGCTGTTGCCGGTTTAGTTCTCTCCGGTATTATCAGTGATGTTCCGCCTACATTCAATCAGGCATTTGCTTATTCAATGGAAGAAAGTGCGGCGGAAATAGGCAACCTTACACAAACTATGAGTGCATCTATAACAGAAGTGCTTTCACAGGCAGTGGTTTCTCAGGAAAGTGAACCCGTAAAGATTACAAAAGAACTGCCCCCCGTTGATTATCTTCCCTCGTTGGCATCAGATTTTTGCAAGCTTAAAAAAGACACAAGAGTAGAATACGATTATAATTTTTCACCTTATCTCACATCACTTTCCGAAGAAGATGTGCAGAACAAGCTCAAAGAGAGTGAGCTGGCAGTGCGCCGCAGAGAGCTTGCAGAAGCCTCAGGACAGACAGTGGCAAGTTCAAACAAGAATCTGTATCTTGATACTTATTCTTATCAGAGAGGCGTTTCTAATATTCCAAGTACCGGATTTGATATAAGACTTAATACAGACGGTATTCCGATTTCGCAGATGCAGATGCCCGAATCGCTTACATTTGATGAAAACGGTGTTCCCGAAAATTATCTTTACTATATAGACGGTAATGCAACTGCTTATTACGGCGGTACTATGACAGCAACAGGTTCATCGGTTCGTCAGGGTGTAGTTGCTGTTGATCCCAGAGAAATTCCTTACGGAACAGAAATGTGGATTGTTTCGGCAGACGGTAAGTATGTTTACGGTTTTGCAAGAGCTGAAGATACAGGCGGTTTTATTGATTTCAGAAACGGTGCCACCGTTGACCTGTATATGAATACTTATGCTGACTGTTGCGTATGGGGCTGGAGAGGCGTAAGGATCTATATCCTTCCCACTTCTTACAAATAAAATTATAACAAGGTTTCAGCCAAAAAACTGAAACCTTGTTTTTTTGTATGTTATTCCATATTTTCAAGAGTTACCACAACCAGTTCGGGTGTATTGTTAAGCCTGAAGGGGAAACGGCTGTTTCCGAGCCCTCTGCTTATTATCATATCCGTATTGGATGAACTGTAATGTCCTGCATCATATTCGGGAAAAATACCCTGATCGGGAGCATATAATCCGCCTATAAACGGCAGACGGAACTGCCCGCCGTGAACATGACCGCTTAAAACAAGATCGGGCTCGTGTATTATGTAAAGATCAAAATAATTGGGTCTGTGTGCAAGAAGAATGTTATAGCCTTCTTCGGGTAACAGGTTATCAAGGGCTTTGTTAATGCTTATCTGTACACTTTCGCTGATATATGTTGTAAGAAAAAACGGATCGTCAATCCCTGTCAGATTAATTGTGTCCCCGTTTTTATCAATTGACTGTGTTTTGTTATCAAGGTATATCATACCTGCTTTTTTTGCGGCAGTAAGAAAATCTTCAAATTCTTCCGTTATGGCTTCGTGATTGCCTGTGATATAGTATGTCGGTGCTATTTTGACGGCTTCTTCTACAAAATCGATGCTCACATCAATATCTGTACGATGGCAATCTATTATGTCGCCTGTTATAACTATGATATCGGGATTTTCGTTTCTGATTTTTTCAAGAAGGCGATTATTATTTTTCCCGAATTCTTCATTGTGAAGGTCCGATACCTGAGCTATCGTAAATCCCGTAAAGCTTTCGGGTATCTTCTGATTTTTTACAGTATACCTGCTCACGGTTATTGCCGTGTTGCCGTATATTATCCAGGCTGAAACCAGTATTACGGCAAGTGTGCACAGAGTGATGATAATGCCTGTTTTTTTGTGTTTCATAATATTTTTCCTTGAAGTGTCTTTTTTATTTCGCATTCTCTCTTGCGGTGTTGATGGAAGCAATCAAGATGCGACGGATTGTGCCGCATTGATTATAAAGGTCAACTGAGATTTTTCTATTCAAAATATCGGACTTAACAAACAATTCCAGCCGGTACTGCGTTTCATAACATTCCTCCAAAGCAATCTGTAATTTAGCAATAAAGTCGGGCTTGCCGTGAGCATAGTTTGCTTCGTGAATATTTGCTCCAATGGAGGTGACGCAATGCTCCAACTGATTACGAGAGAATAGTGTCCTTTGATCGTTTCGCAGAGCTTTATGATTTTCACTGCAAAATCAGTTGAAAGTTCCCGAAGTTTTGATTCAGCTATATTAACACCGTCTTTCTTGATATAAGTATATCATAATCGATGGAATAATAAAAGTGAAATATCCTTCGGATGTGAAATAATGACCTGCGGTCATTGTGAGATTTTCTGCTATCGCAGAAAGTGAAATAAAATAAATCCCCTCAGGCGCTGTAGCGTATTTCACAAATACCAAAGGGATTTATTTCGTTGAAAAGAACGACTGAAAGTGGCGTAAGTGAGGGAAAGAACGACCAAAAGTAATGTGCCTGTTCAGTTTGATAAATTGGAATTTATTGAATATAAAATTTGAAAATTTCCATTGCCCAACCGAGCCAAGACGGCACGTGTGCATCAAGCGATTCAATCACAGTTGGTATATCTGCCATAGTCAAATCTCCGATGTGGCTGTAAACGCTTCCTTCTGCCATCGATTTTCCTATGGCAATTATGCCGTGTGCGTGGTCGCCAACGGCGGCATATTTACCGATAGCAAGTGCGCCTGTTGAGAAGCAACCGACGGAGAGCGCGCCAAAGGATATAAGGCCTACGCTAATTGCACCTGCCGCAAACAAGCCGAGGGCAATAGAACCTACTGCGAGAAGTCCGAGCGAGAGTACTCCTGCACAAATCAAGCCGAGCGACAAAACACCGGTGGATATTACTCCAAGCGAGAGCAGCCCGAGGGATACAATTCCTCGTGACATAAGACCGATGGAGAATACTCCACGCGCCCGAACTCCGATTGCGAAAAATCCATGTGCGCTTTTGCCAATGTGATAAAGCGGCATGCCAAACACCATCTTTTCACTCTTGCGTTCGTAGAATTGCTTTTTGAATATATCCCAAAAGCTTTCTTTTTCGGTTGGTTGTATGTCTTGCTTTTCAGTAACATCTTCGTTGAGAAGATAATCCAGCGAGCATTCAAAGAGCTTTCCCATTTTAATCAATTTATCGGTTTCGGGATATGCAATGTCTGACTCCCATTTGCTGATTGATTGACGGGAAATACCAAGAATGTCGGCAAGCTGCTCTTGTGTGTAGTTGTATTCTTTTCTGAGTTTTGATAGCTTTTCGCCAAGTGTCATCATTTTATCTCCTTATGGTTTCTAACGCTGCGTTTCTTAAATTATAGAACACTCAGCAACAACACACTACCAATTTGCTGTTTCCAAATGTAAACTTTGGGTTGCATTGTTGAAATTACAAGGATGTATGCAACTCATCGGTAAATTCTTATTTATAGAACTGATTATACCACAGATCGTTCCATAACTCAATGATATATCGCTGCCGGGATATGATATACGGCTAACGCCGTATGAGATACTTGCTTGCGGCAAGCAAAATATAATATCCGTTACTTCATACGCGAAGCGTATATCATCTGCGTAGCAGATATCATACCCGCAGGGTATATCACCCATTTCGCAAGGACGGATATCATTGAAAAAAACCTCTTTTGTCCGGCAGACAAAAGAGGTTTTTTTCATGGCGCGCCGGAAGGGACTCGAACCCCTGACCTACTGGTTCGTAGCCAGTCACTCTATCCAACTGAGCTACCGGCGCACAATATTCACGGTCAATTGCTGACCGCCTATATATATTATCACCGAGAAATAAAAAAGTCAACTGTTTATTTAAAAATATTCTTACAATAAGTCTTTTTTCTTGTGGGTTTTCATATATGATGTATGGAAACTTTGTTTTAATTACACGGGAGATGAAATGAATGCATTTTTATAAATTATCTGCATTGGGGCAGGATTATATATTTTCAGATGATAAATGTGCTTTTGATAACATATCAGAGTCTGATATAAAACATATCTGTGACAGGATCGTGGGCGTTGGTGCAACGGGAATTTTTACTCTTAATCAAAAAGAGGCTAAAAAAGCCCAAATAAGAGCGTTTTGTCAAAACGGAGAAATTATGCGCGATTTGTCTACAGCTTCAATTTGCGCCGCTTTAGGCTTAAAAATCACAACAGGAATACAAGAGAGTGAAATTTTATCGGAAAATAACCGTTTTTTTACCTGTTTAAGCCCGCTCGGAGACAATTCTTTTCTTGTTTCGTGCGATATAAGTAAGAGTTTAACAAGAGCTTGCGGGGATAAGATTGAGAGAAAAACGGAGCTTGGAAACAGGATACTTACACTCACTCCGGTATTTACATCGGGAAGCTTCGCAATACATTTTTCTGAATGTATGGAAAGTCTTAATTTTAAGTATCTTGCAGAAAAAACAGAAGAAGTGACGGTTTTCGGAAGGAATACATCATTGATACTTGCCGAAAAGACAAATATAAATTCATACATATTATCACGTATGCTTGAAGATGAGCAATATATCATCCCTTATGCAGGTGCATTTGCAGGGGCGGCACTTGCCGCCTGTAAAACCGGCAGAAGCAATTATTCCGAAGAAATAAAGCTTACCTGCGGTGAATATGAGGCATATGCTGTTTGCAAAGAGGATAAAAGTGTTACATTGCATACTGTTGCGGAAATTGTGTATGAAGGGAATATATGATTGAAATGATGTCTATATTGTGTTAAAATAAACGAAGTTTAACGAATAAAGAGGATTTTGAAATGCTTGAATTCTTTACGGCACATCAGAATATCATAGCCCAGATTTTCGGATTTATTGCTATGGCAATTGCAATAAGTATGTATCAGTTCAAAAAACACCGTACCATACTTGTGCTTATGTCGCTTTGCTCATTTGTATGGTGTCTTCATTTTGCCTGTCTCGGGCTTTTTACTCCTGTTGCTATGAACTTTATAAATGTTATAAGAGGGGTTGTATACAGCTTCCGCGATAAAAAGTGGGCGCAGAATAACATAATCCCCGCAGTATTTATAGTTCTTTGTGCAGGCAGTGTTATTCTTACCTGGGACAGTTTGTGGAGTATACTTCCGTTTATTGCATCAATTTTTGCAACAATTGCCAACTGGCAGAAAAACACAAGATTATTAAAGTATCTGTCAATCCCCGTATGTGTATGCTGGTTTGTTTATAATATAGCAAACGGTTCCGTTGCAGGCACACTCAATGAAACATTTGCACTTACATCGATATTTGTTTATCTGATAAGAACAAAAAATGAGAATAAATAAACATAAAAATGCTTCGGATTGCAGTATTCCGAAGCATTTTTCAGTATAGCAAAATCAAACAGAATTTTAATAGGCTGTTTAACCTGCGAGTCCGCCTATAAAGCCGATGATAAAACAGAGAACGAGAGCAATAACAGGAACAAAAGAAAGTTTTTTTGCAAGGTTGTAATCTTTTATTGCTTTTTCAAGCATCTGAGCTTCTATCTGATTTGACGGAGTAACCTGAGGAATCTGTAAGCGTGATACCCATATGGAAATTGAAAAGAAAATTCCGATACCGAACATAAGAACTGTGGCAATTATTCCTGAGGTTTTTAATGATTTTGCTTTTTTTGCAAATTCATTGATTATACCTGATGCGGGATTATAGCCGTTATACGGCTGAGCTGCACCGTTTGCGTAAGGATTGTAAGCCTGACCCTGAGCATTCATATAAGGATTTTGGGGCTGTTGAGGTGCCTGAGTATAGAGTAGTTTACCGCAGGCGGGACACTGAGCCGAGTTGTCGGGAATTACATTCTGGCAGAATGGACAATTCATAAATATTTCCTCCTTGAATATGTTCCGGATTTTGTTTTATGTCTGATATGTACAGTAATGGATTGTTAAGTCCCCCTTCGTATTGTATCATTGACATAAAACCATTTAACAGTATAACACACAACTTATATATTGTAAACCGTTATTTAAGCGGAAGCGAGCGGAATACGGTATGCGCAAAAAACAAAGGTGCCAACCTTTTACGGGATTGGCACCTTGAATTTTTAATCAATTCAATGATTATTCTGCATCGGGAGCATAAAGAGCCTTAAGTCTGAGAAGATGGTTATATCTTTCAACTGACTTTGCTTCTGCATCTGCGAAGAGAGCATCTGCTCTTTCGGGGAAGGAGCGTGTAAGTGAAGAATAACGTGCTTCATTGAGAAGGAATGCACGGAAGTCTTCGCTCTTTCCGGGCTTACTGTCGATTGTGAAGGGATTTTCGCCCTTTTCCTTGAGTGCGGGGTTGTAACGGAACATATTCCAGTAACCGCAGTCAACAGCCTTCTGCATTTCTGCCTGGCAGTTAACCATACCGCCCTTGATGGAGTGCATTTCGCAGGGAGCGTAAGCGATGATGATTGAAGGTCCGTTGTAAGCTTCAGCTTCAGCAATTGCCTTGATTGTCTGGTTCATGTCTGCACCCATAGCAATCTGTGCAACATAAACATATCCGTAGCTCATAGCGATTTCGGAAAGGCTCTTCTTAGCAATCTGCTTACCTGCAGCAGCAAACTGAGCAACCTGACCGATCTGAGAAGCCTTGGAAGCCTGTCCGCCTGTATTGGAGTAAACTTCAGTATCGAATACCATGATGTTTACGTCTTCGCCTGCAGCAAGAACGTGGTCAACACCGCCGAAGCCGATGTCATAAGCCCAACCGTCGCCGCCGAAGATCCATACGGACTTCTTAGCAAGGTATTCCTTGTTCTTGAGGATGGAAGCGCAGTGGTCGCAGCAGCAGCTAACCTTTTCGAGTTCAGCAACGAGAGCTTCTGTTGCAGCACCGTTCTTAGCACCGTCAGAAACAGTTGCAAGATATTCAGCTGCAGCAGCCTTGAGTTCTGCACTTGCATTGTCGTTAGTTGTGATTTCTTCTACTTTAGCGATAAGAGAGTTACGGATTGCGTTCTGTCCGAGGAACATACCGAAGCCGTGCTCTGCGTTATCTTCGAAGAGGGAGTTAGCCCAAGCGGGACCGTGACCTGCCTTGTTAACAGTATAGGGTGATGTTGCTGCGGGGCCGCCCCAGATTGAAGAACAACCTGTTGCATTGGAGATGTACATTCTGTCACCGAACATCTGAGTGATAAGACGTGCATAAGCTGTTTCTGCACAGCCTGCGCAGGAGCCTGAGAACTCGAGGAGAGGAGTCTTGAACTGGCTTGCCTTTACGGATACGCCTGCTGTCATATCAGCCTTTTCTGTTACGTTAGCAACACAGTAATCGAAGGAAGCCTGCTGTTCGTCCTGGCTTTCTCTTGACTTCATTGTAAGAGAGTTAGTGGGACATACGCCGATACAAACTCCGCAACCCATACAATCCATGGGAGATACAGCAAGAGTATAAACGTATTCTGTCTTCTTGATTTCCTTTGTCTTTGTAACTGCGGGAGCAGCTGCAGCTTCATCTGCTGTCATAGCAAAGGGACGGATTGTTGCGTGAGGACATACATAAGCGCAGCGGTTGCACTGTACGCACTTTGTGGGATCCCATTCGGGAACCATAACAGCAACGCCTCTCTTTTCGAAAGCGGAAGCGCCCTGTTCAAATGTACCGTCAGCGTGATCCATAAATGCAGAAACGGGAAGAGAGTCACCGTCCATACGTCCAACGGGAAGCATGATGTTGTTAACCATCTTTTCAAGCTTTGACTGTGTGCCTGCTTCTGCACAAGCGCATGCATCTTCTGCATTTGCCCAATCAGCGGGAACGTCAATCTTAACGAATGCGGAAACACCTGCATCAATAGCGTCGTGGTTGCACTTAACAACTTCGGGACCCTTCTTGGAGTAGGACTTTGTTGCAGCGTCCTTCATATATTTAACTGCTTCCTCGATGGGAAGAACCTTTGCAAGAGCAAAGAAAGCAGCCTGGAGAACTGTGTTTGTTCTCTTGCCCATGCCAACCTTCTGTGCAAGGTCAATAGCGTTAACTGTGTAAAGCTGAACATTGTTGTTTGCGATGTAACGCTTTGTTTCTGCATTAAGCTTTTCGCTGAGTTCTTCAGCGCTCCACTGGCAGTTTATAAGGAATACACCGCCGGGCTTAACGTCATTAACCATCTTATAGCCTTTTTCAACATAAGAGGGGTTATGACAAGCAACGAAGTCAGCCTTGTTTATGTAATAGGGGGACTTGATGGGGCTGTCACCGAAACGAAGGTGAGAAATGGTGATACCGCCTGTTTTCTTTGAGTCATACTGGAAATATGCCTGAACGAATTTATCTGTGTGGTCACCGATGATTTTGATGGAGTTCTTGTTAGCACCAACTGTGCCGTCGCCGCCGAGACCCCAGAACTTACACTCGATTGTGCCTTCTGCTGCTGTGTTGGGAGCGGGCTTTTCTTCAAGTGAAAGGTTTGTAACGTCATCGTTGATACCGATTGTGAACTGAGCCTTGGGAGCATCCTTAGCGAGTTCCTCAAATACTGCGAATACGCTTGAGGGAGGTGTATCCTTTGAACCGAGACCGTATCTGCCGCCTACAACTGTAGCCTGTACGCCCTTTGTTGCAAGAGCTGTAACAACGTCAAGATAAAGAGGTTCGCCGAGAGAGCCGGGTTCCTTTGTTCTGTCAAGAACTGCGATCTTCTTAGCAGTTGCAGGGATAGCTTCAATAAGCTTTTCAGCAGAGAAGGGTCTGTAAAGACGAACCTTAACAAGACCTACCTTTTCGCCCTGAGCTGTAAGATAGTCGATAACTTCTTCTGCAACGTCGCAGATGGAGCCCATAGCAACGATAACTCTTTCAGCATCTTCTGCACCGTAGTAGTTGAAGAGCTTGTAGTTAGTGCCGAGCTTAGCATTAACCTTATCCATATATTCTTCAACGATAGCGGGAACTGCATCATAATATTCGTTACATGCCTCTCTGTGCTGGAAGAAGATGTCGCCGTTTTCGTGTGAGCCTCTCATTACGGGATGCTCGGGATTGAGAGCGCGCTTTCTGAATGCATCAACAGCATCCATATCGCACATTTCTTTAAGATCTTCATAATCCCAGATTTCAATCTTCTGGATTTCGTGGGAAGTACGGAAACCGTCGAAGAAGTTGAGGAAGGGAACTCTTGATTTGATTGTAGCAAGGTGAGCTACTGCACCGAGGTCCATAACTTCCTGAGTGTTTGTTTCAGCAAGCATAGCAAAACCTGTCTGACGGCAAGCATAAACGTCGGAATGATCGCCGAAGATATTAAGAGCGTGAGAAGCTACGCAACGGGCTGATACGTGGAAAACTGAGGGAAGAAGTTCACCTGCGATCTTATACATATTGGGGATCATAAGAAGAAGACCCTGTGAAGCTGTATAAGTTGTTGTGAGAGCACCTGCTGCAAGAGAACCGTGAACGGTACCTGCTGCACCTGCTTCAGACTGCATTTCTGCAACCTTAACGGTTGTTCCGAAGATGTTCTTGAGACCCTGGGCGGACCACTGGTCAACATAGTCTGCCATGGGGCTTGAAGGAGTAATAGGATAAATGCCTGCTACTTCTGTAAAAGCATAGGAAACATATGCGGCTGCATTATTTCCGTCCATGGACTTTTTGATTCTTGCCATAATATATCCTCCTAAATAAAAATACATTAGATTGGTAACACACCAAAGAACATTCTATCACTTAAGATGTAAAAAGTAAATAACATTTTTCTATAATAAGAGTAGAAAAATGCGGTATTTTGACTAAAGTTTTGTATATCTTTTACACTAACTATAAAAAAGTTTCGATTTAAGGGTATAAAAATACTGTTTTTGCGGTATAATTTTCAGTTGAAAACACAAAATCGGTTTTTGTTATTTTTTTGACAAAAAAAATACTTTACATTTCAGGAAAGGTATGCTAAAATGCATTTTGTCCGGTTTCTCGGAGACGGGGTTTTATTGTGTTGTGCTTTTTTACAATACCTCTCACCTTGCCCTCGCTGGGAACCAGGATAAATATTATATGAGGTGAAAAATAATGACACAGGCAGAAAAGCAGGCTATAATGGCCGAATTCGCTACTCACGAAGGTGACACAGGTTCACCCGAAGTACAGATTGCTGTTCTTACAAAGAGAATCAACGATCTTAACGAGCATCTTAAGATCCACAAGAAAGACCATCACTCAAGACGCGGTCTTCTTAAGATGGTTGGTCACAGAAGAAACCTTCTTGCATATCTTCAGAAGAACGACATCGAAAGATATCGTGCTGTTGTTGCAAAGCTCGGTCTTCGTAAATAAGGTAGTGTCATGGGCGGCGAAGAATTCTTTGTCGCCCGCAAATTCTTTTTCAGCATAACTTAAGACCGTGTTTTTCCACGGAAAAATGTTAATGTATAATGTACAATTCAAAGCAAACAGACTGTTTGCTTTGAAGGTAAAAAGTAATAGTGAAGAGTGAATAGTGACACTGTCGGAAGACACTTCGTGTCTTGATTATATTTGACTTTGTCATTTTTCACAATCGGAAATTTTGTTTGTTTTGGATTGTACATTGACAGTAACCACGGTCTTTTGTAATAAAAACAAAGGAGAGTAAAAAATGTTCAACGAGTTCAGAAAATTTGAAACAACCCTGGCAGGCAGACCCCTTGTTGTAGAAACAGGCAAAATGGCTCAGCTTGCAGGCGGCTCCTGTCTTATCCGTTACGGTGAAACAGAAGTTCTCTGTACTGCTACCATGGCAGACAAGCCCAGAGAAGGTGTAGACTTTTTCCCTATGTCCGTAGACTTTGAGGAAAAGCTTTATTCAGTAGGTAAAATTCCCGGTTCATTCCAGAGAAGAGAAGGAAAGGCGTCCGAAAAAGCAACTCTTTGCTCACGTGTTATCGACAGACCTGTCCGTCCTCTTTTCCCCAAGGATATGAGAAACGATGTAGGTATCGTTGCAACAGTTATGTCTGTTGACCCCGACTGTCTTCCCGAAATCACCGCTATGATCGGTGTTTCAATCGCTCTTTCAATTTCCGCTATTCCGTGGGAAGGCCCCATTTCAGGTGTAAGTGTTGGTCTTGTTGAAGGTAAGTTCGTTATCAACCCCACTGCAGAAGAAAGAGAAAAGTCCGAAATGGCTGCAACTGTTGCTTCCACAGCAGACCTTGTTGCTATGATTGAAGCCGGTGCAAACGAAGTTCCCAATGATGTTATGTATGATGCAATTATGTTTGCTCACGCAGAAAACCAGAAGATTGTTGAATTTATCAAGGGTATTCAGGCAGAAATCGGCAAAGAAAAGGTTTCTTTCCCCTCAAACGATCCTGCTCCCGAAATGTATGAAGCAATCAAGGAATTTGCAATTGAAGATGTAAAGCTTGCACTTGACACAGATGACAAGAGAATCCGTGATGAAAGACTTCTTCCCATTTATGATGCAGTTCATGCGAAGTTTGACGAAGTTTATCCCGATGATATCGCCAAGATAGATGATTGTCTTTACAAGCTTCAGAAATATATTGTGCGCCGCTGGCTTCTTGATGACGGCAAGCGTGTTGACGGCAGAGGCATCAATGATATGCGTCCTCTTGATGCTCAGATCGACCTTCTTTCACGTGTACACGGTTCGGGTATGTTCACAAGAGGTCAGACTCAGGTTCTCACAGTTACCACACTCGGTACAATCGGCGAAGCTCAGGCGCTCGACGGAATTGATGAAGAAGAATCAAAGAGATATATCCACCACTACAATTTCCCCTCTTATTCAGTTGGTGAAACAAAGCCTTCACGTGGCCCCGGAAGAAGAGAAATCGGTCACGGTGCACTTGCAGAAAGAGCTCTCGTTCCTGTTATCCCTTCAGTTGAGGATTTCCCCTATACAATAAGACTTGTTTCCGAAGTTCTCTCATCAAACGGTTCAACCTCACAGGCTTCTATCTGCGGCTCAACTCTTTCACTTATGGCAGCAGGTGTTCCCATCAAGGCTCCCGTAGCAGGTATCTCCTGCGGTCTTGTAACCGAAGGAGACCGCTTTATGACAATGGTTGATATTCAGGGTCTTGAAGACTTCTTCGGCGATATGGACTTTAAGGTTGCTGGTACTAAAGAAGGTATCACTGCAATTCAGATGGACCTTAAGGTTCATGGTCTTACTCCCGCTATCATCCGCGAAGCACTTGATAAGACTTATGAAGCAAGATGTAAGATTCTTGATGAGGTTATGCTTCCCTGTATCGCAGAGCCCAGAGCAGAGCTTTCAAAGTATGCTCCCAAGATGCTTTCAACAAAAATCGATCCCGAAAAGATCGGTGATGTTATCGGTAAGCAGGGTAAGGTTATCCAGAAAATCTGCGCAGAATGCAACTGTAAGATTGATATTGAAGAAGACGGCAGCGTATTTATTTCTTCAACAGATATTGACGATGCAAATAAGGCTCTCAGCATAATAGAAACAATCGTAAATGATCCCGAAGAAGGTTCTATCTATAAGGGTGTTGTAACCCGTCTTATGTCCTTCGGTGCATTTGTTGAAATCGCTCCCGGCAGAGAAGGTATGGTTCATATAAGCCACCTTGACGTTAAGAGAACCGAAAAGGTTGAAGACGTTGTAAACGTAGGCGATGAAATCATCGTTATGGTTCTTCCCACAGACGATCAGGGCAGACTTAATCTTTCAAGAAGAAATGCTCTTATTGCAGTTGAAGGACTTACTCCCGAGAACGAAATCGACGATACCCCCAGAAAGCCCAGAAGAGACTTTAACAAGGGCGGCAGACGCGATAAAAGAAACTAAATAAATAAAAAATCTCCGGAGATTTTCTTCGGAGATTTTTTTGCAAAAAAAAGAATCATAATTTAGCTTTGATCTGCCATCTTCGCCGTAGGGGAGGGGTCCCCTCCTCTACTTTAATAAATTAATTATTTCATAAGGACTGTCTTTATGGCCGAAAAATGTACATTTCGCCATAATCCACCTCTTATAAATTTATTTGTATTATAATACATAAAAAGTGGTCTGTAAAGCATAATATTAGCATTGTTGGTCTCTGTTTTGCGCACGGATGATGTTGTATTATTTTTATGGTGATATGAATGAGAGAAAAATTTCATGGTTCTTATAAAAGACTGGGGCTTAATATAGCTTATTACAGGAAGCTTTGCGGTTATACACAGGAGGCACTTGCCGAAAAGCTTGGTGTTGACAGAACAACGTAAGTAAAATTGAGCTTGCATCTGTGGGTGTTTCTCTTGATCTGATTTTTGAGATGGCTGAGGTTTTCGGAATCACACCAGATAAGCTTCTTGAAATGAGATAGCTTGATATACTTGATATGACACGGTATTTGTGCGGTTTATTGTACAGATGCCGTGTTTTTTATTGTACAATAAATTGCATTTTATTTTCATTTGAATTTACATTTACTGCCATTTAATGGCAGAATATTCATGGCAGATGTATATTATGGTTGTAAAGTCATATTGCCTTACGGTGTTGATAACATTTCGGGAATGTTGAATAATATTGAAAAAATGTTAAAAACTCGGTTGAAAATGTTGAAAACTCCTTTTTCTTCATCCTTTTAACAGGCTAAAAAGTGTAAATATATTAACTTTACTTCACAAAGTTTTCAACATTTTACCGAAAACAGGCTGTATATTATGAATATGTAAAATTTGTGATATTTTTTGCCCTTTTCAAAAAAACAGTAGCAGGGAGAATAAAAACGTGATACAATAAAAGTATCACGAAAGGGGTCGGAATATGGAAGTTAAATATAAGGCATATGCAAAAATTAATCTTACGCTTGATTTAACGGGGATACTTCCCAATAAGTATCACGGTATTTTTACCTGTATGCAGTCTGTGGGGTTGTATGATTCAGTGACTGTAAGAACAGGCGGGGAGGGTATTCATCTTAAATGCTCCGAAAGATTTATTCCCTGTGACGACCGTAATACTGCATATAAGGCGGCAAGGCTTTTTTATGAAAAGGCGGGGATAAATCCCGGGTGTGAAATATATATAAAAAAAGTTATTCCCTCAGGTGCGGGACTCGCCGGGGGCAGTGCGGATGCTGCGGCAGTTCTCAAAGCTCTCAACACCCTTTATCCCGATGCACTCAATTTCCGTGAGATAATGAAGACGGCGCTTGAAGTGGGTGCTGATGTGCCTTTTTGTTATGTTGGCGGAACAAGACTTTGTCAGAACATAGGTGAAGTTATGTCGGGTCTTCCGTCTTTATTCAGTGATGTGCTTATTGTAAAGCCTTACGAAAGAGTATCCACAAAGGATGCTTATGCCCGTTTTGATTCGGCTGAAAGCATTGTGCATCCCGATAATGACAGTTTTCTGTTTTATGCATCAAAGGGCGAATATAAAGAAGCTGTGAAATATGCGGAAAATATGTTTGAAACACTTTCTGACGTAAAAAGCGGTAACGAAATCAAGAACACAATGAAAGAATGCGGAGCGTGGTTCAGCTCAATGTCCGGTTCAGGCTCGGCATATTTCGGTTTGTTTGATTCAAGAGATGATGCAAAAAAATGCGCCGATATGTTAAGAAATAAGGCTGAAAGCGTTTTTGTGTGCCGGACACAAACAAGAGGAATTGAATAAATTATGTAAACCTGCCAAAACTTTACTTTGTAAAGAAAGGCAGGTTTTTTTATGGGAACATATAAAAATGAAAAATACGGTAACCTTATAACCGTGTTTGTTGTAAGCTTAAGCTTTATTATCTGTTTTATTGCAGAGGGTTTTGCGGCAGCCGAGGATGTGCAGAGTGATTGTCTGCGCCTTCACATACTGGCTCATTCCGATTCTTCTGAAGATCAGGAAGTAAAGCTAAAAGTCCGTGATGCGGTGCTTGAATGTACAAAGGAGCTTTTTTCAGACAGCATTTCTGCAGAAGAAGCCTGTAAAAGGCTTACGGAAAATAAAGATACAATTGAGGCTGCAGCAGACAGTGTGCTTAAAGAAAACGGATTTTTGTATAAATCACGGCTTACGGTTGAAAAAGAATATTTTGAAACACGTGCCTACGGTGAAGTTACTCTTCCCGCAGGTGAATATACCGCCTGTAAAATAATACTTGGTGAGGGCAATGGGCATAACTGGTGGTGTGTTATGTTTCCGAATATATGCCTTCCTGCCGCTACAGAGAAAACCGAAGAAGACGTGTATGCCGTTTTCGGAAAAAACGGCGGTGACCTTGTAACAGGTAAAAGCGGATATAAGATAAAATTTAAAATAGTTGAAATAGTTGAAGAATTTATTAATTCAGCAAAAAATAAATCATAATTGTTCTTTTGTTATCATATGCTTCTACAGCAGATGATATAAAGGAGCAGAATATGAAGATAGTCAGAATAAAAACAGCTAAGACAAAAAGCAAAAAGGATATGTTTGTTGTATTGTGTCTTTTGCAATCGGCGGCGGTGGTGCTTATTGTATTTCTGATTTTTGCCGTGTCCCGCATCAATGCTGATTTGTTTTCCGAAATGAAGACGGATATAGGAAAGCTTTTTACCGAAGATGCGGATATCGGCGGATATTACACTCAGAGTGAAGAAATAACGGTACAAAGTGCCGCTGTAAGTGTTTCTTCAGCAAGTTTTACACAAGAAACGGTGCAAGCGGAAGAAGATACATCTGCAGCGGCATTTACCGTAACATCTGTCGAAAAATCCGTTTTTGATACATATGATGCTGATGCTGTTATGCCTGTAAACGGAAGGATTACTTCGGAATACGGCTACAGAATACACCCCATATATTATACCGAGAGTTTTCATTCCGGCCGGGATATTGCGGCGGCTGAAGGCAGTAATATATATGCTGTCAGTGACGGAGTGGTTATTGAAGCAGGACAGGCAAGCAATGCGGGAAACTATGTAAAAATAGATCACGGGGACGGATATTCCACTCTTTACTGTCATTGCAGTGCACTTTTTGTAACAGAGGGCATAAATGTCAGAAAAGGCGATGTTATAGCGGCAGTAGGACAGACAGGTCTTGCAACGGGTCCGCATCTGCATTTTGAACTGCATAAAGACGGTACTGTGACAGACCCTGAGATAATTTTAGAAGGAGCTCAAAGTGTTAATTGAAGCCGGAAGGCTGAAATTTTATATAAGCCTGAGTTTTGCAGTATTTTTCGCAATTGCTGCCAATACTGCAGAAGGAAGGTCATATGTTCTTATGATGATTTGTGCATTGCTTCATGAAAGTGTACATATCATTCTGCTTTTTATATGCGGATGCAAGAGCATTTTATTAAAGTTCAGCCCCGGCGGTATAGGAATGGAATCGGAAGGCTTTGAGCTTCTGTCTTATAAAAAAACGGTGCTTTGTACCCTTGTGCCGCCTGCACTTAACATTGCTGCAGGCGGTATATTTTATTTGCTGTATTATTTTATCGGATACCGCACGGTGTATGAGCTTTCTGTTATAAATTTTGTGCTTGGTATCGGGAATATTCTGCCGTTTTCATTTCTTGACGGGGGCAGGGCACTGGGAGCGGCATTGTGTGAAATGTTCACACCCGAAAAAGCCCGTAAAATATGCGATATAATATCCTTGATTGTTCTTCTGTTGCTCAGTGTGCTGTTTTTTATAACACTTATTATGGGGAAATATTTTCTCTTTATTGTTTTCTTCTTTTTTTATTGTGTATCGGGATATATTTCGGAGAAAACAAAAGGCGGAATTACTTGAAAACATACTTAAAAGATGATATATTATTTATATAAAATATAACGGACGGTATTTATAATGGACAGAAAACTTGAAAGAATACTGCCTTTGGTTCAGAAGCCTGCAAGATATACAGGCGGTGAGCTTAACAGTGTTATCAAAAATAAAGATGAAGTTGATATAAGATTTGCATTCTGTTTCCCGGATTCTTATGAAATAGGAATGTCACATTTGGGAATGAAAATTCTTTATTCCGCAGCAAATAAAAGGGAAGATACCTGGTGTGAAAGAGTTTTTACTCCCTGGGATGATATGGAAGAACAGATGCGTAAAAACGGAATTCCCCTTTATGCGCTCGAAAGCGGAGACCCTATAAAGGATTTTGATATTATAGGCTTTACTTTACAGTATGAGCTTTGTTATACAAATGTGCTCAATATGCTTGACCTCGCAGGGCTTCCCGTTAAAGCGGCAGAGAGAAAAGGTCTTTCTCCCATCGTTATGGGCGGAGGTCCCTGTGTATGCAATCCCGAACCTGTCGCAGAGTTTTTTGATCTGTTTTCGCTGGGCGAAGGTGAAGAAGTCAACAGCGAAATAATGGACCTTTATAAAGAGCATAAAAAAAGAGGTTCCTCAAAAGAAGAATTTTTAATTGATGCGGCAAAAATTCAGGGTGTGTATGTGCCCTCGCTTTATGATATCTCATATAATGATGACGGTACGGTAAAATGTATCACACCCAAAAGCGGTGCTCCCGAAACAGTTACAAAACGTATAATAAAAGACCTTGACGGTGTATTTTATCCCGATAATTTTGTTGTTCCCTTTATAGATGTTGTGCACGACAGAGTGACACACGAAATATTCAGAGGATGTATAAGAGGATGCAGATTCTGTCAGGCGGGCTTTATTTACAGACCCATAAGAGAAAAATCTCCCGATGTTATAAATGAGCAGTGTAAAACCCTTTGTAAGAATACGGGATATGATGAAATTTCTCTGTGTTCCCTTTCAAGCAGTGACTATACAAAAATAGAGGAGCTGCTGGAAAAGCTTCTTGACTGGACAGGCGATGAAAAAGTAAATATTGCCCTGCCCTCACTGAGAGTTGACAATTTTTCCGAATCCCTTGTTAAAAAGCTGACAGGTGTAAGAAGAAGCGGTCTTACCTTTGCTCCCGAAGCGGGAACTCAGAGAATGCGCGATGTTATTAATAAGAATGTTACCGAAGAAGAGCTTCTTGAAACTGCACGTATCGCATTTAATAACGGCTACTGTGCCGTAAAGCTTTATTTTATGCTGGGGCTTCCCACCGAAACCGAAGAAGATGTTGAAGGAATCGGACTTCTTGCAAAAAAAGTTGTTGATGAATTCTATATGAATCCCGATAAGCCCAAGGGCAGGGGTGTTACTGTAGGTATAAGTGCTTCCTCATTTGTTCCCAAGCCCTTTACTCCGTTCCAGTGGGAGCCGCAGGCAACGCCTGATGAGCTTAAAGAAAAACAGGAATATCTTAAAAACAATCTTCCTTCAAAAAAGATAAACGTGAGCTTTCATAATATCCCCATATCATTCCTTGAGGGTGTGTTTGCAAGGGGAGACAGAAGACTTGCTTCAGTTCTGGAAACAGCCTGGAGAAAGGGCTGTAAGTTTGACGGCTGGGGGGACAAGTTCCTGTTTGATAAGTGGCTTGAAAGCTTTAATGAATGTGATGTTTCACCTGAGTTTTATGCAAACAGAAGACGAGAATATGAAGAGATTCTTCCCTGGGAGCATCTTGATTTCGGGGTAAGCAAGGCATTTCTTATAAAAGAAAGCAAAAAATCCCACAATGCAGAAACCACACCTCACTGCCGTGTTAAATGTGCAGGTTGCAGTGCAAATAAGCTGAACGGAGGTAAGTGCGATGTATGAGCTGAGATTATATATTTCAAAAAAGGGCAGAATAAAATTTGTTTCGCATCTTGATATGTTCCGTATGATGCAGAGAACCGTAAGGCGGGCAGAAATCCCCTTGTGGTACACGGAAGGCTTCAACCCTCATCCGTATATTTCATTTTTACTGGCATTGTCTTTGGGAGTTGAAAGCGAAGGGGAGCCTGTTGATGTAAGAATCATAGGAGATATGTCCCCCGAAGAGGTAAAGGAACGCTTAAACCGCTGTCTGCCCGAAGGGCTCAGAGTTGAAAAGGCTGTAAAACCGTTTAATAAAAGTGCCGAAATTGCCTTCGGAGCTTATGATGTGCTTTATTCAAAAGAGGATGTAACCGAAAATGAGCTTTTCACTTCTCTTTCAAGCGGCAGCTTAAGTTGTGAAAAAAGCGGAAAATCAGGCGGCAAAAAGGTTATGAAGCAGGTTAATGTGTCGGAGCACATAAAGAGCTTTTCTATTTGTGATAAGGGGGATGATATATTGCTACAGGTAGTGTTGCCTGCAGGCAGTACATTTAATCTCAACCCCATTCAACTGTCACAGGCTGTGTCGGGATATCTGGGAAAAGAGGTTGTTCCCGTAAAGGTTATGCGAACATCCTTACTTTGCAGTGATATGAAAAAATTTGAATAAATACTGTTTTTTCTTAAGGCGGTGATATAATGGAAGATAAAAAGAAAGCTATAGTATTTGCCGGAGGCGGTTCTAAAGGGGCATATCAGCTGGGTGTGTGGAAGGCATTGAATGAACTCGGGGAAAGCTTTCAGATTGCAACGGGAACATCCATAGGTTCTATCAATGCGGCTTTTTATGTTCAGAAGGATTATGCTGAAGCAGAAAAAATGTGGAGCGAAGTTACGGCAGGGGATATTATGAAAAACGGTATCAACCTTGAAGTATCTTTTGACAGTATTTTTTCGCAAAAAGAAAATCTTGTGCCGTTTCTTAAAAATTATTTCAATACAAAAAGTGTGGATAATACACCGTTTATCAATATGATACAAAGGTATTTCAGTCCCGAAAAATTCTTTTCATCGGATATTGATTATGCGCTGATAACAGCAAATTTTGAGGGGCATATACCAACGGATGTTATTCCCGTTGAAATTACAAAAGATGATATGTACCGCTGGGGTGATGAAGCCTGGAAATGGATAGGCGCTTCGTGTGCGTGTTTCCCGGTTTTTCCTGCGATGAAAATTGACGGTAAAGACTATATTGACGGCGGATATTATGATAATATCCCCGTAGCCTCCGCAATAAAGCTGGGTGCTGAGAATATAGTTGTGGTAGACCTTAAAGCAGATAATCAGCACGAAGGCTATATACACCATCCGAGAGTTACATATATAAAGCCCACAAAGGATCTGGGGGCGTTTCTTAACTTTAACAGAGAAGTGCTTGACCGATCAATAAAGCTCGGTTATAATGATACTATGAAGGTCTACGGAAAGTATCTCGGAAAGCTGTTTACGTTTTTATGTAATGATGAGTTCAGAGATGTAATTTCACAGATTGCTTATGTGTTTATCAGTTTGCTCAGTGAATCCGAAGCAGCATTTGATTTTTCGGGTAAAATACGTTTTCAGCGTGTGAATAAGCTTGAGGGCTGTACATCAATTCTTGCTTCATATATAAACAAAGACCGTCCCGATGAAACGGATTTCTTTATAGCTGCAACGGAATTTTTCCTGAATGCTATCGGATATGACGATGAAAAAGAGTATGAAATATCTGAGCTTTTATATCATCTTAAAACAGAGGTAGACTCTCTTTATCCCTTACTTGAATTCGATACGGAAAGTGCATTTTTGAAGGTAAAGGAATTTATAAAGAGTTACGGAAAAAATTTGAAAATGCCCGAAAATAAAAAAATTGATGAAGACAGAATTCTTCTCATTTTTACAAGTTACATAAGAGCTTTGCAAAGAGCAAGGCTTTAATACAGAAACGGAGGTTTTTTTATGAATTGTACAAATTGCGGTTCCCCTATTGAAAACGGAGTAGCTTTCTGCACTAATTGCGGAGCAAAGGTGCCTGACGGTGCAGCAAATAATGCTCAGGGACAGCAGAATGCTTCGTATAATTATCAGGCTAATGCCGGTTACGGCAATGCTCCTCAGGGAAATAATTACGGCGGTTATGATCCGTATATGAATCAGGCACCCCAGCAGCCTCAATATACTTCGCCGTATTATCAGAATCCCGCCGATAAAGTACCTACAACAGGCGAATATATCAAATGGATGTTCTTATATCCACTGTTTAATCTTATCCCCATAGCAGGCTTTATTATTTATATTGTAATGTGCTTTAAGAATGCATTTGATACTTCTTACAAGGCAAGAGCGAACTATTTTAAGGCAATGCTTATCTTATGGGCTATCAGCATTGGTATTTCTATAGTTATAGGTGTTATAATTACTATACTTATTACCACAGGTGTTCTTGCAGGTATGGACTTCTTCTCGGATTTTTACTATTATATGTAAACTGAAATGATACGTTTTATATTATTGTATCAGATTTATCATAATTGTGCCCGTCATAAGCATATGCTTTATGACGGGTACAATTTTCAGTTAATGAGAAAAAGTGCAAATGAGAAACATAAGAATGCCGCCTGCGCCCCGTATTATAATTCAAGGCATTGCTTGACATTTTTACTGAACAGAGGTATAATACAAACAAATGTTCGAATCTGGGAGTGAGAAAAATGTCTGCAAAGGTATTAAGTATGGGACTATTCGGAATGAATTCCTTTATGGTAGAGGTTGAAGCTGATATTTCGGGCGGAAAATTCCGTTTTGATATGGTAGGTCTTCCCGATACTGCAGTTTCGGAGGCTAAAGAACGGGTTCAGGCTGCCATAAAAAACAGCGGTTACGGTTTTCCGTATTCTCACATAGTTGTAAACCTTGCTCCTGCGGATATAAAAAAAGAGGGAAGCATATATGACCTTCCCATATTTATTGCAATATTAATGGCGGCAAAACAACTTAATATTGATGTGTCGGATAAGTCTTTTATAGGTGAGCTTTCATTGTCCGGTGATGTGCGTCCCGTAAACGGTGTGCTTTCAATGGTGATAGAAGCCAGAAATTCGGGCATAAAAAGTGTATTTGTGCCAAAACTCAATGAAGGTGAAGCTGCAGTTGTGGACGGTATAGATGTTTATCCCGTTGAAAATGTGAATCAGCTTATAGACTTTTTTAAGCGTCCCGAAGAGTCAGGTGTTATTCTTCCCAAGGCGGATGTCCCTGATTTTAATGTACAGGATGATGAAGATGTGCTGCTTGATTTTAAGGATGTTATGGGTCAGCACGCAGCAAAACGTGCTCTCGAAATAGCCGCGGCGGGCGGTCATAATATACTTATGTCGGGCCCTCCCGGGTCAGGCAAAAGTATGCTTGCAAAAAGACTTCCTTCAATACTTCCCAAAATGAGCTTTGAAGAATCTCTCGAAACAACAAAGCTTTATTCCGTGGCAGGAAAGCTGAGAGGCAAAAACGGACTTATGAGAAAGCGTCCTTTCCGTTCTCCTCATCATACGGTATCTCCCGTTGCGCTGTCGGGCGGCGGTGCAATACCAAAGCCGGGCGAAGTTTCGCTGGCGCACAACGGTATACTTTTTCTCGATGAGCTCCCGGAATTTTCAAGAAGCACAATGGAGACTCTCCGTCAGCCCATTGAAGACGGAGAAATTACAGTTTCCCGTGTGGCGGGTGCGCTTACATATCCGTGTTCCATAATGCTTGTTGCGGCAATGAATCCCTGTCCTTGCGGATATGCAGGACATTCTGTGATTGAATGCACGTGTTCACCCGGAGCACGTGAAAGGTATCAGAACCGCATTTCAGGACCGCTTATTGACAGAATAGATATTCAGATAGATGTTCCCGCTTCAACTTTTTCTGAGATAAGTGCAAAATCGGGCACGGAAGAAAGCTCCGAAGTTATCCGTCAGCGTGTTGAAAAAGCAAGACAGATACAGCGTGAACGCTTTAAGGGAACGAGAGTTACCTGCAATGCAAATATGTCCGCTGTTGAGACGCGTAAATACTGCATTCTTGATGATAAAGCAAATGAACTGTTAAAGAGATATTATGATTCTCTCGGTCTTTCAGGCAGAGCATATGATAAAATTCTGCGTGTAGCAAGAACCATTGCGGATATGGATGGATATGATATAATACAAAGTGAACATATGATGGAAGCACTGCGTTACAGAAATATACATTAAAGAGGTGTTTTTATGGTAATTTGCGTATTCGGTTCATCAGGAACCGAAATTGATAAAATTTACGTTGAGCAGACCGAAAAGCTCGGTGAAAAACTTGCATTAAGAGGACATTCGCTTATGTTCGGCGGAGGAAAATTCGGTCTTATGGGTGCTGCCGCAAGGGGCTTCCGAAAGGGCGGCCGTCACATTACGGGTGTTATTCCCACATTCTTCGGGGATTATGATGTAATTTATGAATGTGACGAATTCAAATGGACCGAAAATATGAGAGACCGTAAAAAGTATATGGAGGACAATTCCGATGCCTTTATTGTTACCCCGGGCGGTATCGGCACATATGAAGAATTTCTTGAAGTTCTCACCCTTAAACAGCTGGCACGTCTTTCAAAGCCTATAGTAGTATTCAATATAAACGGCTTCTTTGATAAGCTGTTAAGTGTTATTGATGATAATGTGAGAGACGGCTTTATAAGAAAACAGACTCCCGAGCTTTTTAAGGTTACGGATAATATTGACGAAGTAATAAACATTGTAGAAAATGATAGCTATGATATAGAAAAAATTAAATTTTACGACTAAAAAACAGCACAAAGCTACCGTAAAAAGTAGTTTTGTGCTTGTTTTTATGAAGAGTATATTTTTTATTGTTTCCGATATTGTAAGGGTATCAAATGTACCGATAAAATTATTCCTGTTTATCTAAACATCTTTTTCGTCTTCTACGAGTGTGGTATTTACCTCATAATTAAAGCTGTTTTCATCATAGAATTTCAGCTTCTCAATTGATGTTATCCTTACTGTTCCGTTGTCGGTTTCTTCATCCGGTTCAAAAACAGCAAGTAATACATCATCTGATTCTGTCATCATGATTAAATAATCCTTTGTCATAACAGGCTCTTCCGATAACGAAACTCTGTACGATGCCGTAATTTTATTGAAGTCATAATCAGATAGCCACGCAGAATTATTTTTAGCAAAAATCTTTATATATTCCGCATCTGTATTTGTCTCTTTCATTTTGCCGAGGTGCAACAGAGAATTATCGGAAAAAACCTTCAGTTCATATTCATCAGTGATGAAATACACTTTTTCAGGTAAATCCTTGAGTTTTGATTCATTATAAATTATTTGTTCTGACTTATAATACCCTTGGACAGCAGTCAGGTTAGTTTTTGAAACAGGATTTGTCAAGAAGCAAAGGGCAACTACTATGACGGCAATAAAGGCAATTGCCGCAACCCAGAAGGCCGGTTTCTTATAATTCAATACAGTTTTCACTCTATTTTTCACTCCTATCTCTCCGAACGCAAGAGGACAAGCAGCAATCATCCGTCTGTTTACACTGCAAGTAAGCAGAGCTTGTGAATAATCTGCCCGTTGTTCGTTATTAAATTCTTTTACCACCTTTTCATCGCAGGCAAGCTCAATATCACGGCAAAGCATTACATAACCGAGCCACACCAAAGGATTGAACCAATGTAGTGTGAGAATCATAAAGCCGAGGGGCTTCCATAAATAGTCTTTTCTTTGTATATGTGCTTGTTCGTGGGCAATGACGTGTTCCATATCCTGTCCGTTTATATTAAAAGGCAAATAGATTTTCGGCTTTACTAAACCGAGCACATAGGGAGAAACAACGTTTTCGCTCTGAAAAATGTTATCACGAAGCAAGACTGCCGTGTCGATTTTACTTTGTAATCTTAAGAAACTTACAAGGGTATAAATTAAAAGTGCTGCAACGCCCACAAACCACAATTCCGCTAAAAACGGCATAATAAACTGAAAAAAATTAATATCCTTTTCCGGCTGAAAGGATAAGGTCGTTTCGCTGATAATGGGGTTAATGACGTTATCAATAACAGACATTCCCGAATTTATAACAGGCTGATTTAATGCAACCTCGGGATTTATTGTCTGAGAGCTGGGAATAAGGCTGAGGGCACTTTCAAAGGAAAAAGGACAGATAAGACGTACCGCAACAATTCCCCACAGCAGGACATTTATCCATTTCGGTGCTTTTTTAAGTAAAAATCTGAATAAAAGCACGGCTAAAACAATCCAGCTTGCAGATATGCTCATATTAACAACTTCTAAGAAGAATTCTGCCATTTTTATTCTCCTTTCCTGAAACGGTCAATCATTTTCTGGACCTCATCGATTTCCTTTTCTGAGATTTTCTGATGCTTTGTAAAGGCTGCAATAAATGCAGGGAGAGAGCCTTCAAAGGTTTTTTCGACCATTTCGTTGATTTCCGATGCCTGAATTTCATCCTTTGAGACCAAAGAGGAGACAATTGTGTTTTCGTTTTTAAGCACTCCTCTTTCCGATAAACGCTTGATTACGGTGTATGTGGTGGTAGGTTTCCAGCCTAACTGCTCCTTGCAGAGGGTTACGAGCTCACTGCTTTTTATAGGCTCGTGTTCCCACAGAATAAGGCAGAAACGGTATTCACTTTCAAAGACTTTCGGGGTATCCATAACTAAAAACTCCTTTCTCTAATCCAGTAGAGTAATTTTATTCTAACGCATTAGAGTAAATTTGTCAATAGTTTTTTTGAACAAAAAAACAGCTCCCGAAAAAACGGGAGCTGAAATTTTTATGCTGTGATTATTTTCTTGCTGCTTCAATGCATTCTTCAGCGAATCTTTCTGCGATAACGCCTTCGGGCTCGCCTGTTCTCTGAGATTCTGTGAGGATATGTTCAACTGTATTGTAGATGTTGTTAACCTTCTTGAGAACCTCTTCCTCGTTGTAGTTGCCTGCAGCTTCGCCTGCTGCGTTGATAACACCGCCTGCGTTGATGATGAAGTCGGGAGCATAGAGGATGCCTCTTGCCTTAAGAGCTTCACCGGAAGCAAGGTCAAGGATAACGTTGTTAGCTGCACCTGCAATAGCCTTGCAGTTGAAGTTAGGAATAGTTGTGGGGTTTACGATTGCGCCGAGAGCACAGGGAGCAAAAATGTCACATTCCTGAGTGAGAATTTCATCAGCACTAACGATTGTTGCACCGTACTTTTCTGCACAGATGTCAAGATTTGCCTTGTTCTTTCTGTTTGCAACGTAGAGCTTTGCACCTTCAGAAGCTAAGTGCTTACAGAGGTCAAGACCTACCTTACCTACACCCTGAACGGCAATTGTTCTGCCTTCAAGGTTATCTGAGCCGAATGCTACTTTTGCAGTAGCCTTGATGCCCTGATATACACCGATAGCGGTGAAGGGTGAGGGGTCGCCTGAAATGTGGGGAAGACCGCAGATGTGCTTTGTTTTTCTTGCGATGATAAGAGCATCGTCACAGTCTGTGTTAACGTCTTCAGCTGTGATGTAGCAGCCGTTAAGAGCGTTCATAGCTTCACCGAATGCTTCAAACATAGCTTCTGTTTTCTGAGAGGGGTCAGCAATGATAACGGACTTACCGCCGCCGAAATCAAGACCTGCAGCTGCATTCTTGTGTGACATACCGCGGGAGAGACGAAGAACGTCGAAAAGTGCTTCGTCCTCACTTGCATAGGGAAGAAGACGGCAACCGCCGATTGCGGGACCTCTTACTGTGTTGTGAACAGCAATAATAGCCTTAAGACCTGCTTTTTCGTTATTAACGAAAAGTATTTTTTCGTGACCGTATTTTGTAATTTCCTGCATTACATTCATTTTGTATCATTCCTTATATCTGGATTTTTGAAATATTTCCCAAAAGCAATATCCCAATTTAGATAATAATATACAGCAAAAATTCTCCGTTGTAAATATTTTTTTTGCTATTTATTAATGTATTTTTTTAATAAACGAAATTCGATGAATTTATTTAATCGGTATTGCACAAAAAAAGCTG
>JAZSRT010000023.1:0-73420 GCA_045538645.1 Acutalibacteraceae bacterium
GTTTAAAACCTCCTGTTATCTTGGGTAATGCGGTCGTCAAACCATTCCCATTATATCATGGAGGTTTTAATACATATACTAAAGTATTTTATCTTCCCCCGGTAGAACCGGGGGTTTATTTCCACGTCTAAAGACACCAAAGAAAAACCTTTGTCCGTAAACCTCGGGCAAAGGTTTTTTACCAAAAGATCAAATCTATTTAATAGCAAGAAAATCTGATTGCCGTAATTTATTCTTTTAAGTTGAAAACTTTATAAATATATTGTATAATTAACTTAATAACTTCAGGAGGTTATTTTTTATGGCAAAAATTATAGGTATGAATATCCCGAACATTCCTTGGGAAGAAAAGCCCGAAGGATATAAATATCCCGTATGGCGATTTTCCGGAAATCCGGTTATAACAAGAGATAATTTATTCGGTGCAAACAGTATATTCAATTCTGCCGTTGTTCCTTACGGTGACGGTTTTAAAGGTGTTTTCAGAGTTGACGATATTTCCCGTGACCATACACTTGTTACAGGTGAGAGTAAAGACGGTATAAACTGGAATCTTGACAGCAAGGTTATCTTCAGAGGTTATGACCCAAGACTTTGTGAAATAGACGGAAAATATTATCTTTCATGGGTAAATCTTACTCCTCGCGGAACTACTATCGGCATTGCATACACTACCGATTTTGAAGAATGGATACAGTTAGAAGACGCTTGCTACCCTGTTGCAAGAAACGGTGTATTATTCCCCCGCAAAGTAAACGGTGAATATATGCTTCTTATCCGCCCCTGTGACAGAGGTCACACTCCCTACGGCGACATTTTTATTCAGCAAAGTAAAGACCTTGAATATTGGGGCAAATACCGTTTTGTTATGAAACCCGAAAAGAATTGGGAAATGACAAAAGTCGGAGCAGGTCCCACTCCCATTGAGACAGACGAAGGCTGGCTTATGTTCTATCACGGAGTTCTTACATCCTGTAACGGTTTTACATATGCTATGGGCGCTGCAATACTTGATAAAGATGAACCCTGGAAGGTTCTTCACCGTGCTGATTGCTTCCTGCTTGCTCCGCATGAAAATTATGAGCTTGTGGGCGATGTTCCCAATGTTGTATTCCCCTGTGCCGCTCTCACTGATGCTGATACAGGCAGAATTGCGATTTATTACGGCGGTGCAGATACGGTTGTAGGCCTTGCATTTACTACCGTTGATGAAACAATCAAATTCATTAAAGAACATGACCTTATAAAATAATTTTTTGCCCGGCTGTAGTTCAGTCGGGCTATTTTTGAAAAAATTTATAAATATATGCAACCGAATATGATTTTTTACGACATTATAAGTGAACAGCATAATGCCGGAGGCGAATGATAATGCAGGATAATAAAATAATCGAATTATATGAAAACCGTAACGAAAAAGCAATATCTGAAACTGATAAAAAATACGGTAAATACTGTTATTCGATTGCATATAATATTCTTTTTAACACCCTTGATTCTCAGGAAGCTGTTAATGATACTTATTCAGGTGTATGGCAAAGCATCCCGCCACACAGACCAACGATTTTTTCTGCATTCATCGGTAAAATTACACGAAGAATATCGATAGATATGCTCAGAAAAAGAAATGCCGATAAGAGAGGAAAAGGTGACGCGGAAATTGTACTTGCTGAACTATCTGAATGTATATCATGTGGCAGTAATAATACAGAAAATGCCGTAGACGGTATAATTCTTACCGAAATAATCAACAATTTTCTTGCGTCATTACCTAATACGGAACGTCGTGTGTTTATGTGCAGATATTGGTATATGGACCAAATTAGAAGTATCTCACGTCAGTTCGGTTTTTCGGAAAGCAAAATAAAGTCAATGCTTTTCAGAACAAGACAAAAACTAAAAACCGTTCTTGAAGAGGAGGGATATAATGTTAACGCCTGAAATATTGCTTGATGCTGTCGGAAATGTAAAAGAAGAATATATTGCAGAAGCAAAAAACAAAAAATCAATAATTAAGAAATTTTTTACATATTCTTCTGTCGCTGCAGCTTGTATGATAATTTTTGTTTTAATCATAAATATACCGAATTTTCAAGGAATGAAAGCAGAAGGTGGCGACACCTTCAGAAACGGTTTTCATATTGAAAACATTCAGATATCGGATTTAACAGAAAATTATAACGGAAAGCTTCTTGCAGAAAACATTGTCGGTGATAATTATTTTGAATTTTATTCAAAAACCGAAGAATTTTCCGAGAATTCTGAAAACTGGTATTCTCTGATATTTTCAGAACGCAATGAGGAATATAAATTGCTGATGCACTGTATGTTCGGAGAAAAGGCAGAAGACTGGAAAATTGATATGGTATTTACCGACAAAGCAACACAAACAGTAACTACAAACGGCACTGAAGTTGAAATAGCCCGTTTTGACCTTAGTTTTGAATACACGTATTGTTATTATGCTCTGTTTGAGTATGACGGTACTGTTTATGATTTAAGAATTAATTCAGACAATGAAGATACTGTATTTATGATACTTAACAGACTAATAAAGTGAGGTGCATAATAATGAAAAAAATTATATCCGTATTTTTAACTGCTTTATTACTGACATTTAGCTTTAGTTTATCTGCATCTGCAAATTCAGCTCAGACCTGGTGGGAAGGTACAGATGCCTCAGGCGTAATAACAACCGATGAAAACTGTCCGCTGATTGTAAAAAATGAAGTACTGACATTTAACATTGATTCTTTTCCGTTATCCTATTACAGGTCAGCAGAAGCTTTTATGAAATACTCAGCTTCAGTTACAGCCCAATACACATTTTATAACCCCGCAGATTATTCCGTTACAGCAAAACTGTTATTCCCCTTTGGTGAAAAACCTATGTATTTATATAACTATTTTAATGAAAGTACACAAGAATACAGCGATGCCGATGATACGGAAAAATATGAAATTACTCAAAACGGTGTTCCTGTAGATAAAAAATTAAGATATACTCTTAACAGAGGGAACTTTGATATTAATAAGGACTTACAGCGAATTAAGGAAGGATTTACTAAAGACAGCTTTTATTACCCCGAAATGCCTGTAAAGAAATGCACATTTCTTGCTTCATCCATAGATCCCGAAAATGATAACGCAGCAAATGCGGGCTATGACCTGCCTGAATTCGACGGAAAAACAAAATATTATTTTGTTCAGCAATCGGGTTTCCAAAAACTAAAAAACGGTGAAAACAGACACAGCACATGGGTTGAAAACGGAGACGAATTTACGGTTTATGTAATCGGTGATACCTCTGTGAAATTTCCCGAATGGACTGTATTTAAAAACAGCGGAAGAAAAGACAATGAAATAATTGATGGTGCTATTACTCTGATTTCAGAAGAAAACATAACTTTTTCAGACCTTGTTTTTTCTCAGTATGACGAAAGCTACGGTATTCAGAGGCACGATTGGTATAATGCCGTAGTTGAAATTATGAATATTAATGAAGATGAATCGGGAGCTGTTACAGGCGGTGAAGGATTATTATTTATTAAAGATGATTTGCTCAGATGGTACGAATACGAAATTACGGTTGATGCAAAAAGTGAAGTAATAAATTGTGTAAATGCACCTGTATATCCCGAAATTGACTCAAATTATTCACCTTCAGTATATGATTATCTGTATCTGCTCTCCCCTGCTTCCACCTGGGCAGATTTCGGTTCATTGGATATAATAGTCAATACTCCGTATTTCATTACAGACAGCGGAAATTTCAGTTTTACCGAAACCGATTTCGGATATGAACTGAAGCTTGATAAATTACCCGAAGAAGAGCTTTCATTCAGAATGTCAACAGTTGAAAATCCCATAAAGCCCGCAAAACACATTACAGATATAATACCTGTTGAAATTTTGATAATGCTTTCAACAATAGCGGCTGCTGTTGCAGTTATAATTTCAATTATTACACTTATCAGAAAAAAGTATCTGAAGGAACACAAAACTTAATAAAAATATTTAACGTACAGTCGGAGAGAAAATGTATTCTTCGACTGTTATCGTTTGACAAGCATAGGTATTTATGCTATATTAAGTGACGTTTAATACTTCAACCGGGAGAAATATATGAACATAGGTTTTTCTTTCTTTTTCAACAGTATCCTTATCGGGCTCGGACTGGCTATGGATGCTTTTTCGGTTTCACTTGCAAACGGTCTGAATGAGCCTTGTATGAAAAAGTCAAAAATGATAGGTACCGCAGGAATTTTCTCTGTTTTTCAGGCTTTAATGCCAATGATAGGCTGGATATGCATCTCTACCGTTGCGCAGAGATTTGCGGCATTTCAGAAATTTATTCCTTGGATAGCCCTGATGCTTCTCAGTATTATCGGCGGTAAGATGTTATATGACGGTATAAAGAATAAAGATTCTTCCTGCGAAGAAAAACCTGCAATTGGAATTACCGGTTTACTTGTTCAGGGAATTGCAACTTCAATTGATGCACTATCAGTTGGTTTTACTATTGCAAACTATAATTTTTACGAAGCATTTTTGGCTTGTATTATAATCGGAATTGTGACATTCTTTATCTGCTTTGCAGGCATAAATATTGGCAGAAAAGCCGGAACAAGACTTTCAAACAAAGCCGGTATTTTCGGCGGAGCAATACTGATTTTTATAGGACTTGAAATTTTTATAACAAGCTTTATTGGCTGAACAAATTTTTCGCACGGGAAACCTGTGCGATTTTGTTTTAAATATTGACAAAATGGTCTACATAATGTAAACTTAAAGAGCAGTCTACAATATGTAAACTATTTTGTTCTCAGGAGTGATATTATGTCCGAAATGCAATTGGGAGTTGTTGAAAGCAAATTTGCTGATATCATATGGGAAAACGAGCCTGTTTCCTCTTCGGTAGTGATAAAGCTGTCAGAAGAGCTTCTCGGCTGGAAGAAGTCAACTACATTTACGGTGCTTCGCCGACTATGTGACAAGGGCATCTTTAAGAATGAAAAAGGCACTGTCACTTCCCTTATTTCAAAACAGGATTTTTATTCTTTGCAAAGTGAAAGATTTGTTGACGATACCTTCGGCGGATCACTTCCGGCTTTTGTTGCTGCTTTCACAAAAAGAAAAAAGCTCTCAAAGGAAGAAATTAACGAGCTTCGGAAAATGGTAAATGAATTTGAGGAGGAATAAAAATGGAAGATATTTTTATTAAAATTCTCAATATGAGTATTACTGCCTCTTATTTTGTTCCGGCACTGTTGATTGTAAGAGTCATATTCAGAAAAATGCCCAAATGGATAAGCTGTCTGCTCTGGGGGCTTGTGGGACTAAGACTCATTCTTCCTTTCTCGTTTGAAAGCATATTAAGTATAATTCCCAGTGCCGAAACGGTTCCTTCTGATATTCTGATATCAGAAGAGCCTCATATAACTAGCGGAATACCTATACTTAATTCTTCTCTTAATCCGATAATAAATGAAGCCTTTGCGCCTGAAATTCACGAAAGTGTAAATCCCTTGCAGGTTATAATTTTTATAGCTGCTGTATTATGGCTTGCGGGAATTACCGGAATGCTTTTATACGCACTTATAAGCTATATTCTTTTACAAAAAAAGACAGAAGTATCTTTTGAAAGCGAAAAGGGCGTATTCATTTGTGACTATATTGATTCTCCGTTTATTTTAGGTGTTATTAAACCGAAAATATATATTCCGTCCTTCATCGGTGAGGATGACAAGTCTTTTATACTTGCACACGAAAAGGCACACATAAAAAGAAAAGATTATCTCTGGAAGCCGTTGGGATTTTTAATACTTTCGCTTCATTGGTTCAATCCCCTTATGTGGTTAGCATACATACTTTTGTGCCGTGATATTGAAGGAGCTTGTGATGAAAAAGTAATAAAAGAAATGGAAGGAACAGGAAAAAAGGCGTATTCCGAAGCTCTTATAAACTGTGCATCTCCAAGAAAATTGATAACAGCCTGTCCCCTGGCATTTGGTGAAACGGATGTTAAACAGAGAATCAAAAATGTGTTGAATTACAAAAAACCTGCTTTCTGGATAGTGATCATTGCGCTTGTAATTGCCATAATGATGTCTGTATTTTTCCTTACAAACCCCAGAACATCAAGAATAAACAGTATTGAAGACTACGAAGATATTTTCCGTTCCGTTGAAAAGCTTCAGTTCAAAATCCCTGAAAGCTATGTCTACACTACAGAAGATCCTTGGGATGAACTGAGAGTGCTGAAAAGAATAAGAATTGATCCTGAAGCGATTAATGATGACAGAAGCACAGACAGAGATTCAACTTATAAAATAGAAATAAATGATAAATTTATAATTTATATCGACAGCAATTTTTCTCAGTTATGGTTAGATGACATTCATCCTATCAATCTTAATATTAATATATCCGGTTCTTCAATTCTTAAAATTGACGAAGGCGAATTGCCGTCACTCTCATACAGAATTGAAAATCCCGAAATACTGAAAAAGCTTTTCGAAGAAATATATACACCTTCGGAGCCCACAATCGGCACTGAAACATCTCCCTTGTTTACTGATTTTGAAGGGGTATATGTGACACTTAAAAGCATTGATACAAATATTGGTGGTTATAAGGTTTTCAACCTTATTTGGAATAACACCACAGACACAGATATAACCTACGGTGAAAGCTATGACATAGAAATAAAAAACGGAGAGAATTGGGAAAGTGTTGCCACCGAAGATCTTTATTTTAATTTAATAGGATATATTCTAAAAGCCGACTCAACTGAGGTTAAAGAATACTCAACTCAAAGATTTGATATATCAAAAACAGGGACTTACCGACTGGTAGCCTCCTTTTCTACGGGGGATGGAAATATTTATCAAACCTATATTGAATTTCAGATAAACAATTCAGGCGGTGATATTTCTGATATAGGCGGTGTTGACGGGCCTACGGCAATTGTTACAACAAAAAAACTGACACTTACTGATGTAATAATGCTATCCGAAAAAGGTGACAAGCTTTCGTGGGAAGATTTTGAAAAATTTTCATACATTGAAACAGGTTCGGGGCTTTATATAAGGAAATATGAAATTGACGAAAGATTTTCACTTTTAATCGGCGGCAGCGGACTTGAAGAAGAACCTATGTATATCTACCTTTCCGCCCCCGGTGAGGGTACAGAAAAGCTTATCGACATCAGATCAGGTAACGTAATGGCATTCATTGAGGATAATAAAAATAACCCGATTCCCGAGGATGCGATAAACTTTGTGGTAAGAATGTTCCCCGTTGATAACTCCGGAGATAATCTTAAGAATATGATAGACTACGGCTCGTATGCACCGAAGCTCTATCAGAGTTATAGGAAAAATTTTCCTACCGTAAGAATTCAAAACGAGGAAGACCTTGACAGATTTTATAAATTTTTCAATGACAAAATGGATTTCAACATGCTTTTCAAAGATACGGAAATGTCATTTTCGCAAGCAAAAAACTTATATAACGTTAAATCTACGAGCTTCTTCGATGAGCACAATCTTCTGATTGTATATGCATCAACATCAAATGAACTTAACCGATTTGAAGCTATAAGACTTTTACCTGATGACAGAATACTTTATTTCAGCATCAGAGAAACAGTACATACCGACATTGAAAATGAAATACCGACAGGCTGGCTTATTGTTACAGAAGTTCCAAAAGAGCAGATTAAAAACATTAAGGATATAAATGCCTTTATTGAGAAAACTACGTATTTACCCGAAGAAGAACCCGAAAGTGAACCGATAAGAGTGTATATGTTCCTTGATTCATATAATGAACCGTTTAACCCGAATTTCGCTTTGTATGAAGACGGAACCTTTGTATTCAATTTCTCGCCGCTCAGCAGTTATTATTGCACGGGCACCTACCGTTATGAGGGAGATAAATTGATTCTTGATACCCGTGACGGTCTTTATACCTATACATTCACTCAAAAAGACGATACTATGGTTTTTGATGCAAAAAATTCCTCCGAAAAGCTTTGGAATTCCGACATAAAAGACGGCAGTGTATTCAACTAAAGAAAATCGCCCTTCTTATGAAGGGCGGTTAATTCTTATATCTCGAAATCAAGACAGCTCCTTTGCTTAGTAAAGGGGCGGACTTTTTCGTTTGCAACATCCTGATGTGCGGGATGAACAGAATAATTTTTCAAAGCTTCTTCGCTTTCAAAAGTGCTGTCAAGCATTAAATCTGCCGTTGAAGAAGAAAGTCCGTCTGTATTGACTTTAACATCAATAAGACCGGGGATTTTACCCTGAAGTCCTTCAAGGCCTTCTTTTATGCCGAGTTTTATTTTTTCTTTTTCTTCCTGAGAAAACTCATCTTTAAGATTCCATAATATTATATGCTTTACCATGTTTATACCTCTATTAATACATTTATCATTTCGGTACCGTAGTAAGAAAAACATTCTACGGCTTCCTCGTTCAGTTCTTCACCCGAAATTGCAATAGGTACTGCAGGCGGGCAACTCACAGAAGGAGAAGCAAGAACTCTTCCGACTGCCATTTCAGTTTTTACTTCCTCCGACGGATAAAACAAAGCCTCTTTTACACTTACTTTTCTTAAAAGACTCGGGATTTCAGGTGGAATACAACTGATTGGTTCTTTTTTTTCAAGTGACAATAAAACTCTTTCAAGTTTAGAAATTTCTTCATCCGAATTATTCGCAGTAATCATAAGTACAGTATAATCGGGGTCGGCAAACTCACACTCAATACCGTTATTTCTCAAAATCTCCGCAAGCTCAGTTCCTTTATAACCATAAGTCTTTGCGGCAAAGGTTATTTTAAGAGGTTCATTACCGATAAGGGTAAAGCCTGCAGAAATAAGTATGTTTTTCAGACTATCAAGTCTTTCTATAAGCTTTTGAAGGTCTACAGAAAACTTATTTTCAAGATAAGCATTCACTTTATCAAGTGATGCCATTATAAGATATGACGGACTTGTGCTTGCAAAAAGTGACATTGCCTTTTCGGCATTTTCTCTGAATTCGGCAGGTGACGAATGCGATATATGAAGATATGCACCGCCGGTTAATACAGGAAGTGTCTTATGTGCAGAATCACAGCATATATCTGCTCCGAGAAAAATGGGATGTGTGTTTTCGGGAAGGAAATTAAGATATGAACCGTGTGCATTATCAACAGCAAGAAGCACGCCCTTTTTATGGCAAACCTCAGCGAGAGCCTTTATATCAGCAATATTTCCGAGATAATCGGGACTTGTTACATATACCGCAATCGGCAACTCATTCTGATTATCAAGAAATTTTTCAAGATACGCAGGAGAAATCTCGGCACTGACTACATTGCTGTTATTACGGGGAGAAATCCACTGCACATCAATATCAAGAACGGCAGAAGCAGTCATAAACACCTTGTGAGCATTGCGTCCTGCTGCAATCAGGGGCTTTCTGCCGATTTTAATAGCCTGCATTTTAATAAGTGTCAGCATTGCTCTTATACAAAGAGAAGAACCTTCAGTTGAATATAAGGTTTTTGCAGTACCAAAAAGAGAGGCTGCATTTTTCTGACTTTCACAGAGAATACCTGTTTCATGATATAGAACATCTGCGCCTTCGATTTCTGTTATATCAAAGCTTTCGCAAAGCTCCCCTTCTTTCCCTTTATGACCGGGCACATGGAGTCTGACGGTATTACTTTCAGAATATTCTTTTATAAAATTATATACAGGGGTATTCATTATGCCTGACCGTCCAGCGTTTTTGCAGCTTCAAGCATAATCGCACATTCCATTCTTTTTCTGAAAAGATCGCAGCCGTATGAATATACGCCATTTACGGAGCCTGTGGCATGATATGCATTTGCGGCACATCCGCCTGAGCAATAAAGCTTTGCCCAGCAGTCAGCACATTCGGGACGGGTATAGACATTACAAGCCATAAATTCATCCTGAATTTCTTTGCTGGTAACACCGTCAAACACATTTCCGAGTTTATATTTTTCTTCGCCAACAAACTGATGGCAGGGATAAAGATCGCCCCAAGGAGTTACCGCCATATATTCCGTTCCCGAACCGCAACCTGAAACTCTCTTGTAAATACAGGGACCGCCTTTAAGGTCTATCATATAGTGATAAAAGGTGAAAGGCTTTCCTTCTCGGTGGCGCTTTAACATAAGCTCAGCAAGTTTTTCATACTGCTCCATTACAACAGCCTTGTCATCCTCTGTGAGTGCTGAAGGATCATCTGAAGCGCACACAACGGGCTCCATACTGAGTTCGTTAAAACCGAGGTCGAGCATTGCTTTTATATCTTCGAGGAAATCAGGGTTATGATGTGTAAATGTTCCTCTCATATAATAGCTTTTATTGCCGCGTTCTTTAACGAATTTCTGAAACTTCGGAACAATATAATCCCAGGAGCCTTTTCCCTGATAGTCTACTCTGAAGCGGTCGTGCACTTCTTTTCTGCCGTCAAGACTTAAAACAACATTGCTCATTTCACGGTTTGAAAATTCTATAACATCATCGTCAATAAGCACACCGTTGGTTGTAAGCGTAAAACGGAAATTCTTGCCTTTTTCCTTTTCGATGCTTCTGGCATATTCAACAAGCTGTTTAACTACAGAAAAATTCATAAGAGGTTCTCCGCCGAAGAAGTCAACCTCAAGATTTCTTCTTGAGCCTGAATTTTCAATGAGAAAATCAAGTGCCTGTTTTCCTACTTCAAAACTCATCAAAGCTCTTTCGCCGTGATACTTTCCCTGACTTGCAAAACAGTACGAACAATTAAGATTGCAACTGTGAGCAATATGCAGACAAAGTGCCTTTACAACACCTGCTGTTCTCTGCTTAAGTTCCCCTGCAATATCTCTGTAGCTGTCGGGAGTGAAAAGCTTATTGGCTTTTTTAAGTTCTTCAATCTGATTTAAGCAGTCTTCAATTTCTTCTTTTGTGACTTCGGGTCGGTCGGGATATTTTTTAAGTATTGCATCCGTTATCTCTGTTTTGTCTGAAGTTTCGTACATATTGATTATATCAAAAGCAACTTCATCAACAACATGAACGGAACCGGAACAAATATCAAGAACAATATTCATTCCGCAAAGCTTATAAGAATGTATCATTTCATTTACTCCAATTCACAAAAAATGCCGCCAAAAGGCGGCAAAATCTGTTTTAATTATAATTATTCTTCAACCTTATTTTCGCACTGCTGATTAGCTATGCCGCAGCTTGTTTTGCAAGCGGACTGACAAGATGTCTGACATTCACCGCAACCGCCGTTCTTAGCGCTTTCACAAAGGTTCTTTGTTTCAATTGTCTGAATTTTCATTTTTATGTCCTCCGAAGTTTTTTTATATTTTATCACAACATTTTTAATAAGTCAATTAACAATAATCAATTTATTTTTAAAATATAAAATTAAAAATCCGCAATAATTGACACAAATAGCATTAAATGTTATAATCAATAAAAAAAATAATTGAGGTAAAGTGATATGTCTTTTGTACTGAATAAAATTATTTCATTATTCCTGGCTCCCTTATATCTTTGTCCGTTTTTGCCCTTTATCCATATTGTAAAAATTTTCAATCAGCCAAAAGAACTTATTTCATTAAGTGAAAACGGAATCGGCAATGAGGAAGATCCCGTTTTTCTGACTGCGCACAGAGGAGTATGGGCAGAAGCGCCTGAAAATTCCCTCCCCGCATACGAAAAGGCTGTTGAATACGGTTACTACACTGCTGAATGCGATATTCAGCTTACAAAGGATAACGAATGGGTACTTAATCACAACAGCGATACAGGTTCACTGTTTTGTGAAATAGCTGAAATTTCCGAATATACTCTTGCTGAACTCAAAACCTTCTCCTACAAATGGGGAGCAAATTTCTGGGAATATGAAGACCTCAGAATCGGCACACTTGATGAATATCTTGACATATTTGTCGGTTCAAAAACCCGTCCTCAGATTGAAATCAAAGGCGATAACCTTGATATGCTTTATAAAGTCGTTGATGCAGTTAAAGCAAGAAATATGGAAGATCAGGCTATTATAATCAGCTTCAGTTATGAACAGCTGAAGGTTATTGATGCAATGAACAGCGGAATTGAACTCTGGTATCTTTGCGACACAATCACTCCTGACGTAATAGCTATGGCTCAGGCTCTTAATTCCGAATGCTGGCTTTCTCCCGACTTTGAAAGCAACACCAAAGAATCTATTCAGCTTGCTATTGATGCCGGTGTAGATTGTTCTTTCTGGACAGTAAATGAAATCAGCGATGCAAAAATGCTCTACGATATGGGCATAAGATACATCGAAACTGATATTTTCCGCAACTGATTAATTAAGTGTCGGATTTTTTTCCGACACTTTTTTCTTACATTATTATGGTTGACTTAATACGTCAAAATAATGTATATTATAAGTTAAGTAATATTGGAAGGAGAATAATTTTGAAACATCCTGAAATAATCAACAAAATGACCCTTGAACAGAAGGCTGCATTTGTTTCGGGGCTTGACTATTGGCACACCCAAGGAAATGCCGAACTCGGTCTTCCCTCTATCAATATCACAGACGGCCCTCACGGACTCAGAAAGAAAAATGAAAACAAAAAAGCTTCTGAAGGTATAGGTCTCGGAAATTCAGTTCCCGCAACATGTTTCCCGCCGGCTTCAACATCTTCGTGTTCATGGGATCCCGATCTTCTTACAATGGCCGGTGAAGCACTCGGTGAAGAATGCCTTAAAGAAAAGGTATCTGTTATACTCGGTCCCGGAATGAACATCAAGCGTTCTCCTGTATGCGGCAGAAACTTTGAATATTTCAGTGAAGATCCTGTTCTTGCAGGTAAGCTTGCCGCCGGACTTGTTAAAGGTGTTCAGTCTAAAGGCGTCGGCACATCACTTAAGCATTTTGCCTGCAACTCACAGGAAGCTTACCGAATGATAATCAACGAAGTTGTTGACGAAAGAGCCTTGAGAGAGTTATATCTTACTGCCTTTGAAATATGTGTTAAAGAAGCAAAACCCTGGACCGTTATGAATTCTTACAACAGAATTAACGGAGAATATGCTTCACAGAATGAATACCTTCAGCAAAAGGTTCTCAGAAATGAATGGGGCTTTGACGGGCTTATCGTAACCGACTGGGGCTCATCTGTTGACAGAATACCCGGCATTATCTGCGGAACTGATCTTGAAATGCCTTCTTCAGGCGGTTATAACACAAAAAAAGTTATTGAAGCAGTTAAAAACGGTGAACTTTCAGAAGACGCTCTCAACGAGAGAGTTGACAATGTAGTTGATCTTATACTTAAATCAAAGCCCGCACTTGAACAGGGTTGTGATTTCTCCTTTGATGCACATCACGAAATTGCAAGAAAAGTTGCAGAAGGTTCAATGGTGCTTCTTAAAAATGATGACAATGTTCTTCCTCTTAAAAAAGGAGCAAAGGTTGCGGTAATCGGTGAACTTGCAAGCGCACCGAGATATCAGGGAGCAGGTTCATCTGTTATAAACCCCACAAAGCTTGATAATGCACTTGAAGAGCTCAAAAAGCTCGGTGTTGACCTTACATTTGCAAAAGGCTACGAAAAGAGCAAGGATGAAGTAAACGAGTCACTCTTTACAGAAGCTAAAAATGCTGCAGCTGATGCTGATGTTGCTGTTGTTTTTGTGGGTCTTACCGAAGAATTTGAAGGCGAAGGCTATGACAGAATAAATATTGAAATGCCCAAATCTCACAATGCCCTTGTTTCTGAAATTGCTAAAATAAACAGCAATACAGTTGTTGTTCTTGCAGGCGGTTCTGTTATAAATCTTCCCTGGATAAATGAAGTAAAAGCACTTCTTAATTCAGGACTCAGCGGACAGGCAACAGGAAGTGCTGTAGCAAATATTCTTACAGGTATTGTTAATCCCTCAGGTAAAACTACAGAAACTTATCCCCTTGCATTCTCAGACAATCCTACATACGGCAATTACCCTGCAGGTCCTGTAACAAGTGAACACAGAGAATCTGTTTATATCGGTTACCGATATTATGACAAGGCAAAAAAAGATGTTCTCTTCCCCTTTGGATTCGGCCTTTCTTATACCAGATTCGAGTACAGCGATCTTAATATATCTGCGGATTCAATTAACGATACTGATGCTCTTAAGGTTACCTTCAAAGTTAAGAATGTGGGCCAATATGACGGTGCTGAGGTTGCACAGCTTTATGTGGCAGATAAGGTATCAACTATTTTCCGCCCTGAAAAAGAACTTAAACACTTCAAAAAAGTATTTCTTCGCGCAGGTGAAGAAACCGAAATCTGTTTTGAACTTTCAAAACGTGATTACGCTTTCTTTAATGTATATTCAGGCGCATTCCAAGTTGAAAGCGGTGAATTTGATATTCTTATTGGTGCTTCTTCAAGAGACATCAAGCTTTCAAAAACAGTTATGGTAACTTCAACTGATAATGATACTATTCCCGATTATTCAGTAAGTGCACCTGCATACTACACTGCCGACATTAACAAAATGAGTGGCTCTCAGTTTGAAGCGATACTCGGACATCCCGTTCCAAACGCCGAACGAGACACAACAAAGCTTATTGATATTTATTGCTGTCTTGATGATGCCCGTCATACAAAATGGGGCGGAAAGATATGCGGACTTATTGAAGGAATGATGTCTAAAATGGGATCTGATGCCAACGGAGACGGCAAGATGCTTTCTGCAATGGCAACACAAATTCCCATCAGAAACTTCATTGCAATGAGTATGGGAGTTTTCTCGGTAGAAATGGCAGACGGCCTTCTTATGATACTTAATGACGGTCAGTCAAGTTTCAAAGGCTTGATGAAAATAATTTCCCGTATTGGTCCTGCAATACTTAAATTACCTGCTCTTCTTAAATCTATCTGATAATATTTTCCTGCCGGAATACATATTTTCGGCAGGATTTTTGTATATAATTATTAATCGTCAAAAATTTCTCCGTCTGATACAGCAAAGTATCGGACGGAGAATAATTTCAGTAAGCAGAATATTTTTTACATTTTAAATTTTACAGTAAAAACGGTACCTCTTTCTTTATTACTGACAACTGAAATATCAGCATTATGAAGTTGGGCCAAATTTTTACAAATGGAAAGACCCAATCCGTATCCGCTTCCAGAAGTTCTTGCTTTATCCGAGCGATAGAACCTCTCAAAAATAAACGGAATATCTTCTTCAGGAATAGGGGTGCCCGTGTTATGGGTAGAAAGATATATATAACCGTTTCTGTTTCTCAGAGAATAAGATTGGCGGCGCTTTAACGAAAGAGTAACTTCACCGTTTTCACCTGAATACTTAATTGCGTTATCAAGCAGAATATGAATTATCTGATTAAGTGCCACACTGTCTCCCTTGATATTAATATTCCTGTCAATATCCGAAAGAAGCATAACACCTTTTTCAAAAGCGACAGGCTCATACTGAAGTGCAAGCTGCATTGCAAGTTCTGACATATTAACATCAGTAAACATATTTTTCTGACTCATATTATCTGTTTTTGCCAACAGCAAAAGCTTGTCCACAAGCTCTTTCATATGATTTGCTTCTTCATAAGTACTGTCTATCCATTTCAGCTGATTTTCAACAGAATCTTCTTTATGAGACTTAAGTATTCCGCTGTTGGTCAGTATTACTGTCAACGGAGTTTTAAGTTCGTGGGAGGCATCTGCAATAAAATTCTTTTGTTGTGTCCAGGCTTTTTCTACAGGACGCAGACACATCTCTGCAAGAAATCTCATTATCCCCCAGAAAAACAGCAGTGTCAGAACAATCAATATTGCGCCGTCGAAAAAGAAAATTTTCATATAGCTGTAATACTGCGTAGAATCAGCAAAAGCAATACGGTAGCCGAAGTCAATCTTAGTTTTACTGAAAAAAAGATTGACCGAATTAATATGACCGAATTCATATTCTGAATTCATAACATAAGAAACTGCTCTTGAAAGAATTGCTTCATCAATATTGGCACGGCTGAATTCAAGAATAGCAATTGAACCGAGTTCTTTTACTTCAACAACACAGACATTTCCCGAATAAAGCGCAAAAACCGAATCATTTTCATCGTTTTCGCCGATAAAAGGCACTGTTTTTAATTCGGCAGTTGCGGAATATTGCTGCAATACGGCACGAAGATCAAACGTCATTGTCATAAAAAAAAGTGCAACGGTAAACAGATAGAATGTTATAAGAACAGCACAAATTATTGACATAGATATGGCGACAAAACGCCGTCTTAATCTTTTAAGCACCCGTTTTCACCTCAAGACGATACCCTATTTTTCTTAATGAAGATATTTCAACGTTGCTTGAAATAAAATCAAGTTTTTTTCTTAAAAATGAAATATATACCTCAACATTGTTATCAACGGCATTTGAATCATAACCCCAGACTTTTACAATAAGATCTTCTTTTGTTGTAACTATCTGAGGATTCTGCATAAGAATCTTCATTATTTCGAATTCTTTGAAATTAAGATGAACATTTCTGACTCCGCAGCTAAGGTCACACGTAGACAGATTAAGTGTGATATCGTCAAACACAAGTTCATCAATAACAACTTCTCCCTGACGGCGGGTAAGCGCACGGACACGTGCCAATAATTCTTCGGGAGCAAAAGGTTTTGTCATATAATCATCAGCACCCGAATCAAGACCTTTAACTTTATCTGCAACCTGATCTTTTGCAGTAAGCATAAGAATGGGAGTTCCTATCTTTTCCTTTCGGAGCTGAGAGGCGACCTCATAACCGTTAATCTTTGGTAACATAACATCAAGAATGATAATGTCATAAATACCGCTTAATGCATAATCAAGACCGTCTCTTCCGTCAAAAGCAAGGTCAACCATATATTTTTGTTCAACGAGTATCTGCTGCAATGCCTCTGCCAATCGTTTTTCATCTTCTATTACAAGTACCTGCATATTATCCTCCCAAACTTTTTTTTCATTATATCATAAAATTATTTTTATATAAAGACTTTATTTTAATGAACTTAAAACTTGCTTAAACTGTGATTCATACTTTACTAAGCAGTATTTTTTGATTATAATATATTCAAAAGGATGGCGTTACTTATGAATAATTTACCTAATTATATTGAAGAAGCTGCGAGAACACCATATATTGTTCATAACGGAATTGAACTGACTTCTTATGAACCGGGCTTTTGCACAGCTAAAATGAAAATAAAAGATCATCACAAAAATCTTCACGGTTCAGTTCACGGGGGGTGTGTTTATACTCTTGCAGATACAGTTGCAGGATATACTGCAATGACAGAAAGCACTGTTGTTTCCACACTGAACGGATCAGTAAATTACCTGCATCCTGTTATCGATACCGAGTACCTTTATTGCAAAGGTGAAATAATTAAAAGCGGAAAAACAGTTACCGTTGTCAGAACAATTCTTACTGATGACAATGGCAAATTATTGGCAGACGGCAGTTTTTCGTGTTATATTCTTAGAAAAAGATAAGGAACCCGAAAGGTTCCTTTTCTCTTTTTTTTGAAAGAAATAAAGATTCTGCTTTTACGGTTATCTCGTATAATTATTATTGACTTAAATCAGTAAAAATGGTACATTTATATGTAATATTGTTTAATGAGATTTGATGAAAGGAATTTTTCTACGATGCCTATCACAGAAATACTGCAGAAAAATGCCGATTTTTATCCTAATGATGTGGCTCTTGTTGAAATCAATCCGAAGCTTGACAACAAAAGCAAAATGACCTGGCGTGAATATTCTCTAATTGTTACAGACCCTTCTCAGGCTTACAGACGAGAAATGACCTGGGGAGAATTCAATAAAACTGCAAACAGATTTGCAAATCTTCTCTTAACAAGAGGAATCAAACAAGGAGATAAGGTTGCTATTCTTATGATGAACTGCATCGAATGGCTGCCCATATATTTCGGTGTGTTAAAAACCGGTGCCGTTGTAGTTCCTCTTAACTACAGATATACAGCTGAAGAAATTAAATACTGTATCAATAAAGCCGATGCGGATTTTATTATTTTCGGACCTGAATTTACGGGACGAATCGAAGAAATCTGTCATAGAGTTCCGAGAGTAAAAATGTGGCTTTACTGCGGTGAAGACTGTCCTTCTTTTGCAGACAGTTTTGAAGAATTAATATCATACTGTTCTTCTAAATCTCCTAAAATATCAATTAAAGATACAGACGATGCTGCGATATATTATTCATCGGGCACGACGGGCTTTCCGAAGGCAATTCTGCATTCACACAAAGCACTTATGCATTCTTGTATGACCGAGCAGGCACACCATTCACAGACCAAGGATGATGTATTTCTTCTTATACCTCCCCTTTACCATACAGGAGCTAAAATGCATTGGTTCGGTTCATTTTTAGTGGGAGCAAAATCAGTAATCCTTAAGGGTATCAAGCCTGAGTGGATAATCAGCACTGCAAGTGAAGAAAAATGCTCAATAGTATGGCTCCTTGTTCCGTGGGCACAGGATATTCTTGATGCAATTGATTCGGGAGCAATTGACCTTAACGGTTATGATTTAAGCTGCTGGCGTCTTATGCATATCGGTGCTCAGCCTGTTCCCCCTTCACTTATAAAGCGTTGGAAAAAGATATTTCCCAATCACGAATATGACACAAACTACGGTCTCAGCGAATCCATAGGTCCCGGTTGTGTTCATCTCGGTGTTGAGAATATACATAAAGTCGGTGCTATCGGAAAAGCAGGCTACGGTTGGGAAATTAAAATTTCCGACTCCAACGGAAACGATGTTCAGCAAGGTGATGTAGGTGAGCTTGCTGTAAAAGGTCCCGGAGTTATGAAATGCTATTATAAAGACGAAACAGCTACCGATGAAATACTTAAAGACGGGTGGCTTTTTACCGGAGATATGGCAATGTGCGATGAAGATGGATTTATTTATCTTGTTGACCGTAAAAAAGATGTTATCATTTCCGGCGGTGAAAACATTTATCCCGTTCAGATAGAAGACTTTTTAAGAAAACATGATGCAATAAAGGACGTTGCAGTTATCGGACTTGCACACACAAGACTCGGTGAAATTGCTGCTGCTATTATAGAAGTAAAAGAAGGTTTTTCACTTACTGAAGAAGAAATCAATGATTTCTGTCTTGATCTTCCGAGATATAAAAGACCTCAGAAAATAATTTTTGCTGATGTACCGAGAAATCCCACAGGCAAAATTGAAAAGCCTGCTCTGAGAAAAAAATATCAGAGTGAAAATCTTGTTGCAATACAAAACGAAATCAATTAAGGTGATAGAATATGAAACAGTTAATGCTTGGAAACGCAGCCGTAGCACGCGGCTGTTATGAAGCGGGTGTAAGAGTAGTTTCTTCTTATCCCGGTACACCCAGCACGGAAATTACAGAAAATGCAGTTAAATATGATGAGATATACTGCGAATGGGCACCCAATGAAAAAGTTGGTGCTGAAGTAGCCATAGGTGCGGCTATAGCAGGTGCAAGAGCGATGACCTGCTGTAAGCACGTCGGACTTAATGTGATGGCAGATCCCGTATTTACAGCTTCATATACCGGTGTAAACGGCGGCCTTGTAATAGCAGTTGCAGATGACCCCGGAATGCATTCCTCTCAGAATGAACAGGATTCCCGACATTATGCAAAGGCATCTAAAATAATGATGGTAGAACCTTCCGATTCTTCGGAATGTAAGGAATTTACAAAGCTTGCTTTTGAACTCAGCGAAAGGTTTGATACTCCCGTTTTTCTTCGTCTTTCAACAAGAATCTCGCATTCCCAGAGTCTTGTAGAACTGGGCGAAAGAAAAAACGACGAACTGAAAGATTACGAGAAAAACCCTGCAAAATATGTTATGATGCCGGGTAATGCCATAAAAAGACACGTTGATGTTGAAAACAGAATGAAAGATATAGAGCAATACGCCGAAAACTCGCCTCTTAATACTGTTGAGCATAACGGTGCCGAAATCGGAATTATTACTTCAGGTATTACATATTCATATGCAAAAGAAGCCCTCGGAAATAAGGCTAACTACTTAAAACTCGGTCTTGCCTATCCGATGCCTGTTAAACTTATAAAAGATTTTGCGGCAGAATGCAAAACGGTATATGTGCTTGAAGAGCTTGATCCGTTTATTGAAGAGCATTGTAAAGTAATCGGCATTGAGATTATCGGAAAAGAAGCTTTCACTCTTCTTGGTGAATACAGCGTAAATCTCATTAAAAAGATAATTCTCGGTGATGAAATTCCCGATACAAAGCCTGAACCGATTCCTGTCCGACCTCCCGTTATGTGCGCAGGATGTCCGCACAGAGGAACTTTCTATGTCCTGAAAAAACTCGGTCTTACGGTTTCGGGTGACATCGGCTGCTATACACTTGGTGCAGGCGCTCCTCTTAATGCTATTGATACAACCATTTGTATGGGTGCATCCGTCAGTGCCGCTCACGGTATGGCAAAAGCAAAAGGTGAAGAGTTCAACAAAAAACTTGTTTCAGTAATCGGTGACTCCACTTTTATGCATTCGGGAATTACAGGTCTTATTGATATTGTTTACAACAAGGGAGCTAATACCGTCATTATTCTTGATAACTCTATCACAGGTATGACAGGTCATCAGGAAAATCCCACAACAGGCAAAACAATCAGAGGTGAAGCCACAAAACAGGTGGATTTAGAGCTTCTTTGCAAAGCTGTTGGTGTGAACAGCGTCAGAATCGCAGATCCCTTTGATGTAAAGGAATTTGAAAAAGTTGTTAAAGAAGAAACCGCAAAGGATGAACCCTCGGTTATTATCGCACAGCGTCCTTGTGCGCTTCTGAAAACAGTAAAGTATACGGGAAGATGTGTAATTACAGATAAGTGTAAAAACTGCAAGATGTGTCTTAAAGCAGGCTGTCCGGCAATTACTGTTAAAGACGGAAAACCGGTTATTGATGCAACACAGTGTAACGGCTGTACACTTTGTATGAACATCTGCCCCTTTGATGCTATAGAAAAGGAGGAAGTGTAAATGGAAACTAAAAGCATTATGATTGTCGGTGTAGGCGGTCAGGGAACACTTTTAGCAAGCCGTATTCTCGGAAATACTGTTATCAGCGAAGGCTTTGATGTAAAAGTATCTGAGGTTCACGGAATGAGCCAGAGAGGCGGTTCTGTTGTCACTTATGTGCGTTACGGTGAAAAGGTACACTCCCCCATTATTGATAAGGGCGGTGCGGATATTATTTTAGCCTTCGAACTTCTTGAAGCGAAAAGAGCTTTACCATATCTTAAAAAAGGCGGTAAAATCATAGTAAATTCACAGGAAATTGACCCGATGCCTGTTATTATCGGTTCTTGCGAATACCCCGAAAACATAGAAGAAGAACTTAAGAATACGGCAGATACAACAGTTGTTGATGCTCTCTCGCTTGCAAAAACTGCAGGAAATCAGAAAGCAGTAAATGTTGTTCTTATCGGTGTTATGGCTAAAAATACGGATATTCCCTATGATGTCTGGACCAATACTATAAAAAATACAGTACCCGAAAAATTCCTTGAAGTAAATCTTAAGGCATTCGACCTCGGATACAATTCATAAGGAGAAATTATAATGAAAGAATTAAACAGAAAAATAGAACATCTTTCCGACTCGGTTATCCGCAGAATGACAAGAATTTCAATGGAATGCGGTGCAATTAACCTTTCACAGGGTTTTCCTGATTTCGATCCCCCTCAGTTTATTATGGATGCCCTTAAAAATGTTGCATCGGCAGGACCTCACCAGTACTCACCCACATGGGGTGCATATAACTACAGAGCTGCAGTTGCCAAAAAAGTCGGCACATTTATGGGAATAGATCTTGATCCCGACAAGAATGTTATAGGAACTATAGGCAGTACGGAAGCCATGATGGCTACAATGATGGCTATTTCAAATCCCGGTGATAAGATAATAATTTTCTCCCCCTACTTTGAAAACTACGCTGCTCAGAGCCTTTTTAACTCAATTGAACCCATATTCGTTCCTCTTGAGCCCCCTGCATTCACTTTCGACGCAAACAAGCTTGAAGATGCTTTTAAAGACCCTAAAACAAAGGCTATGCTTCTTTGTAACCCTTCTAACCCCTCTGGCAGAGTTTTCACAAAGGACGAGCTTCAGGTTATTGCTGATCTTGCTATCAAATATGATGTTATCGTTATCACTGACGAAGTTTATGAGCATATCATTTTTGAACCTCATAAACATACATATATCGCATCTCTTCCCGGAATGTGGGAAAGAACAATCTGCTGTTCTTCTCTTTCAAAGACATATTCAATCACAGGCTGGAGACTTGGTTACATTGTAGCCTGCGAAGAGCTTATGGACCGCTGTAAGAAGATTCACGATTTCCTTACCGTCTGTGCCCCTTCTCCCTTACAGGAAGCTGTTATTGCAGGTCTTACAGCTCCTATGTCGTATTACAAAGAGCTGCAGGACCACTACACACATATGAGAGATATATTTGTTGGCGGTCTTCGTGACCTTGGTTGGAGATTCTCAGAACCCGAAGGCTCATATTTTATGATGGTTGATATATCAGATTTCCAGAAAGGCAGAACAGACATTGAATTCTGCGAAGAGCTTGCTTATAAGGTAGGCGTTGCCGCAGTTCCCGGTTCTTCATTCTTCAAAGAAGATGTTAATCACCTTGCACGTTTCCACTTTGCAAAGAAGGACGAAACACTTTACGAAGCACTTGAAAGACTTTCAAAAATGAAAGACCTTATGTAAAAACAGACTAAGGAGCCGAATCACTGCGATTCAGCTCCTTTTTTTGTAATTTATTTTTCTCTGTGATACTTAAGCCACATTACATATAACGGCATCCAGGCATCCGCTAAAGGCTGATTTTCCGCCTTTCCGAGGCCGTGCCCGCCGTAGGGGAAAATATGAAGCTCGCAGGGAATCCCCGCCTTAATGAGGCTTGAAGCAAGTCTTAAGGAGCATTCGGGATTAACTGCAGTATCCTCAGCCGTATGCCACAAAAATGCAGGAGGTGTATCCTCTCTTACTATGTTCTCGGAGGAGAGCATTTTAATCACATCTTCATCGGGATTTTCGCCTAAAAGATTATGAAGGGTTCCCTCGTGGGTAATCTCGGGATTAAGAGAAGCCACCGCATAACAGGGCGCAAAGGTATCGGGACGGGATGAAACCTTATCAATTTCGTCTCCGTCTGCAAGTCCGTAATCAAAGCGAAGTCCCGTCATACAGGTAAGATGACCGCCTGCGGAAAAGCCGAGAGTACCGATTCTTTCGGGGTCAATCCCCCACTTATTCGCATTATATCTTATAAGCCTTATTGCCCTTCTCGCATCCGTCTCCATTACAGGGTGCTTATAGGGTGAAATGCGGTAATTGAGATATGCCGCAGAAATTCCGTTGTCGTTAAGATATCTGCATATTGCATCACCCTCGTGGTCAATACAAACAAAGCCGTAGCCGCCGCCGGGAATTACAAGCACACAGCCGTTTTCTTTTCCGTTATCGAGAAAATACTCGGTAATTGAAGGGGGATCCTGATTAAATTCAGCATTAAAATAAGGAACATCCTTTTCCCATAAATATATCTTATTTTTCAAAATATCACCTGCTTCATTTTATATTAAGATAATATCATTATGAAAAAGCATTGTCAATAAATGAAAAAAAAGAGAGAAGCCGAAACTTCTCTTCTAAAAGTTATAGTTAACTTATTTAACCATGCTTGCGATTTCTGCTGCGAAATCGTCAACCTTCTTTTCAATGCCTTCGCCCTTTGCAAAACGTGTAAAGCTCTTAACAGAGATTTCTGCACCAAGAGCCTTTGCAACTGATGCAACGTAACCCTTAACGTCACCGTCAAAGAGGTCGGAACGAACGAATCCCTGTTCAAGAAGACAAACTTCCTTAAGCTGCTTGGAAAGACGACCCTGAACAAGACCGTTAAAGATTTTGTTTTCAACGATTTCAGCCTTCTTGGAAACTGCAAGAGCGGCAAGCTCAGCATAAGCTTCCTTAGAAATGAAGTTGAAGAAGTTCTTTCTCTGCTGCTGATCAAGACCCTGATAAATAGTTGCGTCTTCTTCGTTCCACTTCTTAGTGTCGATAACTTCAGCGATAAGGCTGTTAAGAATCGGCACGGGAAGAGAATCGGGCTTATTGAGAGCGCTTTCAATTGTGATGTTTTCCATCTTAGCAAGCTCTTCTGCAGAGATATCGTTCTTGCTTAAGAATTCGGGGCTCATAGCTGCAACCTGCATTGCAACGTTCTTACCCATATCAGCAAATTCTGCCTTAGCAGCTGTGGCATCGTCTGTATCAAATGCAACGATAACACCAACGGAACCGCCTGCGTGAATGTAAGTTGCTGTGTGACCTTCAACAACAGTGAATCTTCTTACCTTAAGGTTTTCACGAAGAGCAAGGAATACTTCCTGAACTTCCTGTTCAACTGTCATTTCGGAGTCAACTGCCTTTGTAGCAAGAAGAGCTTCAAGGTCAGCGGGCTTTGCTACAAGAACAGTCTTAGCAACCTTATTGGAAAGCTCTACGAAGGGAGCACCCTTTGCAACGAAGTCTGTTTCGCAGTTAAGCTCAACAAGAACACCTGCCTTGTCATCAGAGCAAGTTGCAACAATACCTTCTGCTGCAACACGGCTTGCCTTCTTAGCAGCGGAAGCAAGACCTTTTTCTCTGAGAATATCAATAGCCTTGTCGATATCACCGTCTGTTTCAACAAGAGCCTTCTTACAATCCATCATACCAACGCCTGTCTTTTCACGAAGAGCCTGAACGTCTTTAGCTGTAAATGCCATTTTTATTTCCTCCTGATTGTCTTATTTTATCGAAATAAAGCCCGCACAATGTACGGGCTATTAAAATTATTCTGCAAACTCTGCTGTTTCTTCTGTTGCTTCTTCAGCAGCTTCAGCTACTACTTCACCCTGTCTGCCTGCGATAACAGCGTCAGCCATTGCACCTGCAATGAGCTTTACAGCTCTGATAGCGTCATCGTTACCGGGGATAACGTAGTCAACTTCGTCGGGATCGCAGTTTGTGTCTACGATAGCAACGATCGGAATACCAAGCTTCTTTGCTTCAAGAACAGCAATTCTTTCTTTTCTGGGATCTACAATGAACATAGCAGCGGGCTGCTTCTTCATTTCTGTGATACCGCCCATAAACTTTTCGAGCTTTTCTCTTTCGAGCTTGAGCTTGATAACTTCTTTCTTGGGGAGAAGATCAAATGTGCCGTCTTCTTCCATCTTCTTGAGCTGTTCAAGTCTCTTGATTCTTCTCTTGATTGTGCTGAAGTTTGTAAGCATACCGCCGAGCCATCTTGCATTAACGAAGGGCATATTGCAACGCTCTGCCTCTTCCTTAATGGAATCCATAGCCTGCTTCTTTGTGCCTACGAAAAGGATTTCACCGCCGTCAGCTGCAACTTCGTGAATGAAGTTATAAGCTTCTTCGAGCTTCTTAACTGTCTTCTGAAGGTCGATGATGTAAATTCCGTTTCTTTCTGTGAAGATGTAGGGAGCCATTTTGGGGTTCCATCTTCTGGTCTGGTGACCGAAGTGCACACCTGCTTCAAGCAGCTGCTTCATTGATACTACTGACATATTTTTTTCCTCCTTTTGTTAAACCACCGCAAAGAATAAATGCCTGCAGGAACAAAAGCTATGTCGAACCTTTGCACACCCCGCAAACTGACTTTGCGTGCGTTTTGCTCGACAATTATAGCACAGCGATTTACACAATGCAAGAGTTTTTTGAGAAAATTTTCATTATTTTTAAATGGTATGTAAACAATACATCAACGGTATTGACATATAAATATAATTTATAATATACTGATTTCGGAGGTGATGTATATGGGCGAATATATGGTATGGATATGGCTTGCACTTTTAGTCCTTTTCATCATCACTGAAGTTGCAACCGTACAATTAACAACCATATGGTTTGCAGGTGGAGCGCTGATTGCTCTGTTACTTGCCGCATTCGGTGTAAACAATATAGCAATACAGATGATAGTTTTTCTTATTGTATCGCTTATTTTGCTGATTGCAACAAGACCTCTTGTAAAAAAGTATATCAACAAGAAGTCTCAGCCTACCAATGCAGACAGATGTGTCGGTAAACAGGCAATAGTAACTGAAGAAATTGACAATCTTCTCGGCAAAGGCGCAGCAAAAGTCAACGGTGTTGAATGGACTGCCCGTTCTGAAAGCGGTGAATCCATTCCCGAAGGCGCAACTGTTACAGTTTCAAAAATTGACGGTGTTAAATTGATCGTCAGATAATACAGGAGGTATTTTATGGGTCCCTTAATAATTGCAATTTTAGTTATTTTTGCGATAGTTTTATTTGTACTGGTTTCGAATATAAAAATCGTTCCTCAGTCAAAAGCATATGTTATTGAACGTCTCGGTGCTTATAATATGACCTGGCAGACAGGTTTTCATTTCAAGATACCCGTTATTGAAAGAGTAGCAAAGATGGTTTCTCTTAAAGAACAGGTTGCCGACTTCCCTCCCCAGCCTGTTATTACAAAAGATAATGTTACTATGCAGATAGATACAGTTGTTTTCTATCAGATAACAGACCCCAAGCTTTATTGCTACGGTGTTGAAAGACCTCTTGCTGCCATTGAAAATCTTACAGCTACAACGCTCCGTAACATTATCGGTGAACTTGAACTCGACCACACGCTCACATCTCGAGACACAATCAATGCAAAAATCAGAGTTATCCTTGATGAAGCTACCGACGCATGGGGTATTAAGGTAAACAGAGTTGAACTCAAGAATATCTTCCCTCCCAGAGAAATTCAGGAAGCTATGGAAAAGCAGATGAAGGCTGAACGTGAACGCCGTGAAGCTATACTCAGAGCAGAAGGTGAAAAAGCTTCAGCAATTCTTGTTGCAGAAGGTAAAAAAGAATCACAGATCCTTTATGCAGAGGGTGAAAAGCAATCTGCAATTCTCAGAGCTGAAGCTGTAAAGGAATCAAAAATCAGAGAATCCGAAGGTGAAGCTCAGGCTATTCTTGCTATTCAGGAAGCAACAGCTAAAGGTATTGAACTTATCAACAAAGCTGATCCCGCTCAGGCTGTGCTTACATTAAAGAGTCTTGAAGCATTCGAAAAGGCTGCAGACGGCAAGGCTACAAAAATTATTATTCCCTCTGAACTTCAGGGTATCGCAGGTCTTGCAACAGGTATTAAAGAAGTTCTCAGCGATAAATAAACCATTAATAATAATTTCCGGAGCATTGGAAATATTTCCGATGCTCTTCTTTTATCTAAAAATACCTTATTTGTAAACACGAAATTGTAAAATTTCACAAATAGCTTTTAATTATTTGTTAATGTCTTGACAATCTTTATATAAAGGATTAAAATTTAAAGAAAAATGTCAGGCGGGATGAAAATGTTAAAATACATTCTTTCTCTTGATCAGGGAACCACAAGTTCCAGAACAATCGTCTTTAACAAGCAAGGCGAAATTGTTTCAAAAGCCCAGTATGAATATGAACAGATATATCCCAAGGCAGGTTGGGTTGAACATAACCCCGAGGCAATTCTTAAAAGTCAGCTCCGCTCACTTGCCGATGCACTTATAGACGGCGGAATTGAAGCTAAAGAAATTGCTGCAATCGGTATTACAAATCAGCGTGAAACCACAGTTTTGTGGGATAAGCGCACCGGTAAGCCTATTTATAATGCAATAGTGTGGCAGTGTAGAAGAACAGCTTCAATGTGTGAACAGTTAAAAGCTGAAGGCCTCGGCGATTATATCAAAGAACATACAGGCCTGATCATAGACGCTTATTTTTCAGCAACAAAAATAAAGTGGATACTTGATAATGTTGAAGGTGCACGTGAACTGGCAGCAGAAGGGAATCTTCTTTTCGGCACTATTGACACCTGGCTTATATGGAATCTTACCGGAAAACGTGTTCACGTAACAGACTATTCAAATGCATCAAGAACAATGCTTTTTGATGTGGATAATCTTCAATGGGACAGATATCTTTGCGAAAAACTTGATATTCCTATGTCCATACTTCCCCGTGTTGCACCTTCAAGTGAGGTATACGGTGCTGTAGCTCAGGGAATTCCCGGAATTGAAGCTCTTGCAGGCATTCCCATATGCTCTGCAATAGGCGATCAGCAGGCTGCATTGTTCGGACAGGCATGCTTTAATCCCGGACAGGCAAAAAATACCTACGGTACAGGTTGTTTCCTTCTGATGAACACAGGTAAAGAAAGAGTTCATTCTAACAACAATCTTGTTACAGGTATAGCCTGGGGAATCGGAAATGAAGTTGAATACTGTATAGAAGGTTCTGCTTTTAATGCAGGGTCTGTTATTCAATGGCTCAGAGACGAGCTTGAAATAGTAGACAGTGCACAGAAATGTGACAAATACGCGGAACAGGTACCTGATGCAAACGGTATTTATCTTGTTCCTGCTTTTACCGGTCTCGGTGCTCCTTATTGGGATATGTATGCAAGAGGCTGTATGGTAGGTCTTACAAGAGGCGTTAATAAAAAACACATTTGCAGAGCTGTTCTTGAATCTATAACTTACCAGATGACCGATCTGCTTGAGGCTATGAAAGCTGATTCAGGAATAGAACTTCAGGAACTCAGAGTAGACGGGGGCGCAAGTGTCAGCAATATTATGATGCAGATTCAGGCAAATCTGATAAACACCCCCGTTAATCGTCCTAAGTGCGTAGAAACCACTGCTCTCGGTGCAGCATATCTTGCAGGTCTTGCAGTCGGCTTCTGGAACGATATGGAAGAAATAGAAAAAATACGCGAAGTTTCAAAGGTTTTCACACCCGAAATGGATGATGAAACCAGAAATAAGCTGTATTCAGGATGGAAACGTGCTGTTGAACGTGCTATGGCATGGGAAGATAAAGATTAACAACTGATAACTAAGGTAATAACAATGGATATAAAAGCAAAATCCCTTGAACTGCATAAAATGTTAAAAGGAAAACTCGAAATAAAATCAAGGGTTGCCGTAAAAACAAAAGACGATCTCGCTCTCGCTTATACTCCCGGAGTAGCCGAAGCGTGTATTCAGATAAAAAACGATCCTTCACTTTCATATGAGTTAACAAGAAGATGGAATACCGTTGCGGTAATAACCGACGGTACTGCAGTTCTCGGCCTCGGTGACATCGGACCGGAAGCGGGTATGCCCGTTATGGAAGGAAAATGTATTCTTTTCAAAGAATTCGCCGATGTTGATGCATTCCCTATATGCATAGATTCTAAAGATCCCGATGATATTGTTAAGACCGTAAAGCTTATTTCGAAAAGTTTCGGCGGTATTAACCTTGAAGATATTTCCGCTCCCAGATGTTTTGAAATTGAAGAAAGACTGAAAAAGGAATGTGATATTCCTGTTTTTCACGATGACCAGCACGGAACGGCAATAATTGTAACAGCAGGCATAATCAATTCATTGAAGCTGTTAAATAAGAATAAATCTGAATGCAAAGCCGTTATCTGCGGTGCAGGTGCCGCAGGAACTGCAATAGCAAAAATGCTTGTTTCTTTCGGTATTAATGAAGTTATCGTTTGTGACAAAAACGGTATTCTTAACAGAAATGATATGCAATTGAATGATGCCCAAAAACAGCTTGCAGGTATCACAAACAACAGTTTACTTTCGGGAAACTTAACGGATGCTCTTAACGGTGCTGATATTTTTATCGGAGTATCTGCTCCCGGTATAGTAAATGAAAATATGATAAGATCTATGGCAAAAGACCCGGTAGTTTTTGCTATGGCAAACCCTGTTCCCGAAATTATGCCCGAGCTTGCTAAAAATGCAGGTGCGGCAGTTGTCGGAACCGGCAGAAGCGATTTCCCGAATCAGGTCAATAATGTATTGGCATTCCCCGGTATTTTCAAAGGTGCTTTAAGTGTACGGGCTTCTGATATCAATGAAGAAATGAAGCTTGCCGCAGCAAATGCCATTGCATCACTTGTTTCGGATGAAGAGCTTTCTTCTGATTATATTTTACCCTATGCATTCGACAAAAGAGTCGGAACAACCGTAGCCGCAGCAGTGGCTGAAGCCGCAAAAAAAAGCGGTATTGCAAGAATATAAATCAACTTATCTATAAAGGAGATAATTAAAATGGCAAGAGTTTATAATTTTTCAGCAGGTCCCTCTATGCTTCCTCTTGAAGCACTTAAAAAAGCTCAGGCAGAGCTTCTCGATTACGAAGGAAGCGGTCAGTCCGTTATGGAAATGAGCCACCGTTCAAAAGTATTTGACGGCATTATCAAAGACGCAGAAAAGCTTATGCGTGAAATAATGAACATTCCCGATAATTACAAAGTTCTTTTCCTTCAGGGCGGCGCATCATCTCAGTTTGCTGCTATCCCAATGAACTTTATGAACAAGAACAATAAAGCTGACTACATCGAAACAGGTGTCTGGGCAAAAAAAGCATTCCAGGAGGCTAAAAGATACGGTAATGCAAGAGTTATCGCTTCTTCTGCCGATAAAACATATTCATACATTCCCAAAGTCACAAAAGATGATATTGACCCCGAAGCTGACTATGTTTACTATTGTATGAACAATACTATCTATGGCACAAAATACCCTTATATTCCCGAAACGGGCAATGTACCCCTTATTGCTGATATTTCATCCTGCTTCCTTTCTGAGCCTCTTGATGTAACAAAGTTTGCAGTTGTTTACGGCGGTGCACAGAAAAACATTGCTCCCGCAGGTCTTACCGTTGTTATCGTAAGAGAAGATATGCTCGGTAACGCCATGGATATCACTCCCACAATGTTCAACTATAAGATTCACGCAGACAATGATTCTCTTTATAACACTCCCCCCTGCTTTACGATTTACATGTGCAAACTCGTTCTTGAATGGATAAAGGACATGGGCGGACTTGAAGCAATTAAAGAAAACAACATCAAAAAGGCAAAGCTTCTTTATGATTTCTTTGAGGAATCAAAAATGTTCAAGAGTGTTATCCCCGAAGAAGACCGTTCACTTATGAATATACCCTTCGTTACAGGCAATGAAGAGCTTGATGCAAAGTTTGTTAAAGAATCCACAGCTGCAGGATTTATCAACCTTAAAGGCCACAGAACCACAGGCGGTATGAGAGCTTCCGTTTATAATGCTATGCCCATAGAAGGTGTTGAAAAGCTCGTTGAATTTATGAAAAAATTTGAAGCTGAAAACGCTTAAGCAAAGGAGTTTTCATTATGTATAATATTCTTACATTAAATAAGATATCAGCAAGCGGTCTTTCAAATTTTGATGCTGGCAAATTTACTTGTGCTGATAATTTTGATGCACCTGATGCGATTATCGTAAGAAGTGCCGCTATGCACGAAATGGAATTCAAGTCCAATCTTCTTGCTGTTGCACGTGCAGGTGCAGGCGTTAATAATATCCCCATAGACAGATGCACAGAAAACGGCATCTGCGTATTCAATACACCCGGAGCTAATGCAAATGCCGTTAAGGAGCTTGTTATATGTTCACTTTTCCTTGCCTCAAGAAAAATCGTAGCAGGTTCAAAGTGGTGCGACACTCTTAAAGGTAACGGTGACGGTGTTTCAAAGCTTGTAGAAAAAGGAAAGGGTAATTTTGTCGGCCCCGAAATTTTCGGCAAAACTCTCGGTGTTGCAGGACTTGGTGCAATCGGAATAAAAGTAGCAAATGCAGCAAAAGCACTGGGTATGAAAGTTATCGGTTATGATCCGTTTATTTCTGATGCAGCAAAAGCCACACTTGATGCTGACATTACAGTGACAGCGGACCTTAACGATATTTTTGCAGTTGCTGACTATATCACGCTTCACGCTCCCCTTAATGATTCAACAAGAGGAATGATCAATAAAGATTCTCTTACAAAATGCAAAGACGGTATCAGAATCCTTAATTTCTCAAGAGCTGAACTTGTTGATAACTGCGATATTATTAATGCTCTTTCTGACGGTAAGGCAGCAGCTTATGTAACAGACTTCCCCACAGACGAACAGCTTGGTATTGACGGTGTTATTGCAATTCCGCATCTTGGAGCTTCTACTCCCGAAGCTGAAGAAAATTGTGCGGTTATGGCTGTATGCCAGCTTTCCGATTATCTTCTTTACGGCAACGTTAAAAATTCCGTAAACTTCCCTGCTGTTACACTTGAGAAAAATGCAAAAGTAAGAATCACCGCTGTTACTGACGGTGACATTGCTGAAAACATTGAAAATACTATCTGTTCACAGGGGATCACACTTACGGCAAAAAGCTCTGCTGTAAAAAAGAATGTTGGTTATGCTATTTTTGATACCGAAAATGATATAACCGATGAATGCATAGAACAGCTAAAAGCTATCGACGGTGTAAGTGCTATCCGAATCATCTGATATGAAAAATATTTATTTTGTTGAAGTCGGCTTTTCTTTTGATAATGACATTTATCTTCCTTATTCAACGGGAACAATAGCTGCTTATTTAAAAAAGAAAGGCTGCTTCGATGAAAAATTTAATCTTGCCGGTTTCTTTTACCGTAGAGAACAAACTGACAGTATTATCGAAAAACTCGATGATCCGTATATTGTCGGTTTTTCTTGTTGTATCTGGAATCAGCAATTCAATCTCACATTAGCAAAAAAAATCAAGAATAAATTTCCTGATTGCACAATTATTTTCGGCGGACACAACATTACCGCAGACAGTGATTTTCTGAAAAAATATCCCTTTATTGATATACTTATTATCGGTGAAGGCGAAAAAATATTTTATAATGTTATTTCATCTATAGGAACAGAAAATCTCATTAAAAGCAGTAATATTATTTTCAGACAAAACGGAAATATAATATATACTCCATTTGTTTCCCCCGGAGAATTGGATGAACTGCCCTCACCCTACGTCAGCGGTATTTTTGATGACATATTGGAAAAAGAAGACCATTCTTCCCTGCTTTGTGTTCTTGAAACAAACAGAGGATGTCCGTATTCATGCTCTTATTGCGATTGGTGCGCAGGAAAAAAAGTCAGACTTTTCCCGATGGAAAAGATACGTGCCGAAATTGATTGGTTTGCTAAGCAAAAAATTGAATACTGCTTTTGTGCTGATTCAAATTTCGGAATATTCCCGAGGGATATAGAAATAGCAAGCTTTGCCGCAAAAACTAAAAATAAATACGGCTATCCCAAAGTATTCAGAACTTGTTTTGCAAAAGAAAGTAATGATAACGTTTTTGCAATATCAAAAATTCTCAATGATGCAGAAATGGATAAAGGTGCAACGTTAGCTTATCAGACACTTTCAGAAGATGCTCTTAAAAATATTCACAGAAAAAATCTAACACTTGAACACTTTTCAACTTTACTGAAAAAGTATAATGAAGCAGGAATTCCTACTTATTCCGAGCTTATTCTCGGACTTCCGGGAGAAACAAAGGAAAGCTTTTGTAACGGAATATGTCAGATACTCGAATCAGGACAGCATAATTCTCTGAGTATCTATTATCTCGAAATGCTTCCCAATTCAGAAATGGCACAAAAATCTTATATTGCCAAGCATAAACTTAATTCTGTGCAAATTGAATTCAATCATATGCACAGTATCAAGAAAAAGAACGAGATAAATGAGTATTCAAACATCATCCAGTCTACAGCCACACTGACAAAGGATGATTGGATATACTGTAATTTGTTTTCCATATGTGTTCAATGCTTCCATTCACTGGGTTTTTTACGTTATTTTGCATTATATCTGAGAAAAGAAAAGAATGTGCCGTATTACATGTTCTATACCTCGCTACTGGATCACATAATATGCAGCGATAATTCACTTACAAATGAATTATTCTCTTCTTTCAGAACAAAATTGTCTTCTTCACTCAGCGGCGAATGGAATTTTACAGACAAAGAATTCGGTGATGTTTCATGGTCTTTTGAAGAAGGGGCATACATGATGCTCTTAAAAAACTACGATGCGGTTATAAAGGAACTTGAACCCTTTTTATCTGCCTTTTTCAGTGACAGCAGCTTATATGAAGAGCTTAAACTCTACCAACATATGAGTCTCAGAAAACCGGGAAAGAATTTTTATGAGCACACATTCAGTTATGATTTTATGTCTTTCTTTGAAAATCTTCAGAAAAACATTGATTGCTCATTAGAGAAGGAAAAAGCTCTTTATACATTCAGAACAGATAAGGCTTATCCTGACTGGAAAACATTCGCAAAAGACATTGTATGGTTCGGCAGAAAAAAAGGGGCAACAATAATTTCAGGCAGACCTAATTCAGGTACATCTCTTACAAAAAAAATACAATAATATTTCATAACCTCCCTTAAAACATACGGGGGGGTTATCTCTTATCTTAAGTCTTTGTAAATTTCAGAATAAAGTTGACATAATTTCACAGTTATTGTATAATTATGTTATTTATAAATACTGCTTTTATGTCTATTTATATACTTTATTATCGAAAGCGTGATATTTTTGAGCAATAAATTCAATTTAACCTCAAAAAACAGAAGTATACTCCAATTCATTTCCTGTGTCACTGAATCAACAATACTTACTGTTATTTATTTTGTTATTTGGAATATTTTCCTCAGCGATAATATATTCAAAAATTATTCTTTCAGCGGAAATATAATATTACCTCTTATTTATTTTGCTGTATGTACATTGCTTTTCAAAACTACAAAAGCCTGTTCTTACGGCAGTGTCAAAGGCATTAATATCGCAATCGGACAATTCATTTCGTTATTTTCATTAAATGCAATTTTTTATTTGCTTCTTTGCCTTATAGCAAATACAATTATTTCACCCGTTGCATTAATGCTGAATTTTGCTGCAGGTATTATTGTTGCAATATTATCGGTTATCATCTTTGCTAAAATCAACAAAAAAGCAACACCAAAAATCAACATTGCACTTATTTATGGCACGGATAATGCAGTAAGCCTGAAAATCAAGCTTGATGCTCTTAAAAATGAATATAATATTACAAAGCTTATCCCTTCAGATAAGGATATCAGATATATCGAAAAAGTCATAAAAGATTATGATGCTGTTATGCTTAACGATCTTAAGGGACAGTACAGAAACGATGTGCTTAAACTTTGTTACAGAATGAAAAAACCTGTTTACGTTGTGCCTAAGGTCACTGATATTCTTATAAGAGATGCCAAGGAGCTTAATGTAGTTGATACTCCCCTTTTGTTTATCGACAAAGGCGGACTTACGGCAATGCAGCGTTTTGCAAAACGTGCAATGGATATATGCTGTTCAGCTCTGGCAATGCTTGTTGCATCCCCAATAATGCTTGTTATTGCCCTTGCCATAAAGCTTGAAGACGGCGGTCCCGTATTTTACAAACAGAAACGTGCTACTCTTGACGAAAAAGAATTTGATATTCTTAAATTCAGAAGTATGATTGTTGATGCGGAAAAAGGAGGTTTTTCAATCCCCGCAACAGGACTTGATCCGCGAATTACAAAGGTCGGCAGAATAATACGCCCCTTCAGACTTGACGAATTACCCCAGATTATCAATATTCTTAAAGGTGATATGAGCATTGTAGGTCCACGACCGGAAAGACTTGAGCACGTATATAAATACTCAGAGGACGTTCCCGAATTTTCTTACAGACTCAATGTAAAGGGCGGTCTTACGGGATATGCTCAGATATTCGGTAAATACAATACAAGTGCTTACGATAAATTACGCCTTGACCTTATTTACATTCAGAACTATTCCCTGCTTCTTGATATTAAGCTCATTCTTCTTACGGTGCCTGTATTATTCAGCAAAGAAAGCACCGAGGGATTTGAAGTGACTGAAGAAATTGAAAAACTGAAACAGGAAGCACTTGAATCTGACAGTGAAACAGAAGAATAAACTTTCTCAAAAGAGCCTGCAGTACATCTCTGCAAGCTCTTTAATTATTTATTGAAAAGACAATACCTGAAAACAAGCACAATATTTGTCCTGTTGAATAATATGAAACGGGATGATTAATAATCAGCTTTTACCGGTACTGTTAGATTTTATCATCTGAATTTATATGAAAGGAGAACGATATGAAAAACGAGTGTAAAGATTTTGACAGTTTTACCCCATTAACATCCCTTCCGGCAGATACTGTCACCGCTATGGCATATGTCCCGTTTCAGACAGATAAAAATATGTTTGAAACAGAAATTGCTTTAAGCAAAGGTACTCTCTTTACAGATTTATATAAGCCTTTCTGCAGAGGTGCATTAAAGTGAACAGCAGAGAGAAATTATTGAGAAGTTTATCCTCAGTGCAATTTGCCATATGGGAATTGCACCTGTATCTCAACACCCACCCAAATGATTTAAGTGCCCTCGCCATGCACGAAAAATATATGCTCAAATACCGTCAGTTGAAAGAAGAGTTTGAAGAAAACTACGGGCCTCTTTCACCAAAAACCGGCGAAGGCATAGAATGGCTTAAGAATCCCTGGCCCTGGGATATAGGAGGTTGTGACGGTTAATGTGGACATATGAGAAAAAACTTCAATACCCCGTAAAAATTACAAGGTGTAACCCAAAGCTTGCGCAAATCATCATCAGTCAATACGGCGGACCGGATGGCGAATTGGCGGCTTCATTAAGATATTTATCTCAGAGATATTCAATGCCGTATCCTGAACTTAAAGGATTACTCACTGACATAGGTACGGAAGAATTAGCACATTTTGAAATGATCGGTGCCATTGTTTATCAGCTTACCAAAAACCTTTCACGACAGGAAATAGAAGCATCAGGCTTCGATAAATATTTTGTTGACCACACGGCAGGTATTTATCCTGTAGCAGCTTCAGGTGCTCCTTTTACTGCTGCATACATTCAATCTAAGGGTGATGTAATCACTGATCTTCACGAAAACCTTGCCGCTGAACAGAAAGCAAGAACCACATATGATAATATTCTACGCTTTGTAGATGACCCCGATGTGGCGGATCCCATAAAATTCCTTCGCGAAAGAGAAATAGTACACTTCCAGCGCTTCGGCGAAGGTCTAAGACTTGCTACAGACAAACTTGACAGTAAAAACTTCTATCAGTGTAATCCCTCTTTTGACAAGAATTGTAAATAATACAACAGGGCCTGTGAAAAAATCACAGGCTCACTTTTTATGCAACAGATTTACTACCTTATAAATATATATCAATCGGGACATTAATACTAACCTTTCTGTCTGATATTCTTATATACATTTAATTAACAACCGAAAAATGTTGACGAAACTCAGACAATATGCTATTCTTCAAAATATACATATGATTTCAGGTGATTCGCAATATCATGTGCCACCATAATCATAAGCTTACCATTTTGTCTTTTTTCCATAAGGCTGAATATTAAATAAAGGTGATTAGTATGAAAAAACGAATAATATCAATTATATCTGTTATACTGATAATCTGTTCACTTCTGACGCTAAGTGTGTCTGCATCATCGGTATTGATGGGAGATGTGAATTCAAGCGGCAAAATTGAAGCGGCAGATGCCCGACTTGTACTTCGTGCCTCTGTGGGACTTGAAACATTTACCGAAGAGATTTCATCACTCGCTGATATTGATAGCAGCAATAGTATCACAGCCGCAGATGCACGAATGATACTTCGTATGTCGGTAGGTCTTGAAACACTTATTTATAAGGAAAGCAATCCCGAAGTTTCTTATTTTGAAGTTCATTTTATTGATGTGGGACAGGCTGACTGTTCACTTGTTTTGTGTGACGGAAAGAGCTTACTTATTGACGGCGGCAATGTGGCAGACAGCAGTCTTGTTGTTTCCTATTTACTTAAACAGGGGATCAGTTCACTTGATTATGTAATCTGTACACATGCACACGAAGACCACGTAGGCGGACTTAACGGTCCGTTAAACAAGTTTACGGTAAATCATAATATTTTTGCTCCTGCCACAGGTGCAACAACAAAGTGTTATAAAGATTTTCTTGATGCTGTAAATAAGCAGGGAAAAACTCTTACTGTTCCGACTGCAGAATATTCTTTTATGCTGGGTTCTGCACAGGTAAAGTTTTTAGGACCTGTAACCGAAAACTACTCTGATATAAACAACACATCAATTGTAACAAAAATCACTTACAAAAATACTTCTTTCCTTTTCACGGGAGATGCCGAGAGAGAAGCCGAAACAGATATTCTTGATGCAGGCTTTGATGTAAAAGCAGATGTGCTTAAGGTAGGACATCACGGAAGTGAGAATTCTACATCATACCGTTTTCTGCGTGAAGTGTTACCTTCGCTTGCAGTAATAAGTGTCGGAGCTAATAACGAGTACGGACATCCCACTGAAGAAGCTTTATCAAGACTCAGAGATGCTGAAGTAAGAGTATACAGAACAGATATGCAGGGAAATATTATTATTTCAAGCGACGGTGACAGCCTTTTTGTTAAAACAGAAAAAAATCAGGATATACAAACCAATCCCACTGTTCCGTCTGATCCGACAGTACCTTCTGAACCTTCCGTTCCTTCTGAGCCTATAAATTCTTATATCGGAAATATAAATTCAAAGATATTCCATCTGCCTACCTGTTCATCATTGCCAAAAGAATCAAACCGTGTATACTTTACTAACAGAAATGAAGCTGTTTCCGACGGCTTTACAGCTTGTTCAAAGTGCAAGCCATAATAATAACATTTCAACAAAAAAACAGTCTGTAGTTCACTACAATGTGAATACTACAGACTGCTTTTTTACTTTATAGGAAATTCCTTCCTATAAAGCAAAAAGATTATATGTCCCAGTGAACGCTCAGCTGAGCTTCGCTCGGAGATGGACTAGTCGAAAACGTTTTGCCGTAGGCGTACGGCGAAGCCGTATTCTTGTATTGAATACTTATTTTCTCCTTTTCGGAATAAAGAAGCTCACTGTCTGAAACAGTCGCACAGGCAAAGACGGATTCCATTCTTTTTCGCGGGCAATATTACTCCCCTGCTTGCGCAAAAAATCCGAAATCAGCACACAAGCATCATAAAACTCTTTATAATTTTTATTCTCTTTTTTTGTCCATCCTGTTTCGGCTACGGCAAACCAACGCGGGAAGCACATATATTCAAGACGCGCAATGTTATTGATGTGTTCTGTCCAGATGGGAGATTCCACACCGACAATACTGTTTTTTCCGATATTATCAAGAGAACTGAAATTTTCAGGTTCAAAACTATAAGTAAGTTTAAGAGGGTGCATACCATAGGGATAATCCACATAATATCCGGCAAATGGGGACATAATGATTTTTTGACCTCGGTTGGCAGCTTCAGCTGTTTTTTCAGCCCGTCCCTGCCAATGCTGAACGGTTATATTGTTGTCTAATCCATTTCCTTTCAGGCAATCATTCCACACAATACACTTTTTGCCCTTATTTTTAAGGTAATCGGAGATTTTATTTATAAACCAGCACTGCAATTCATTTTCGTTCTCAAAGCCGTTTTTGACTATAATTTCACGGCATTTCGGACAAGTCCTCCAATTCGCTTTCGGAACCTCATCTCCGCCGATATGAACTGTATCATACGGAAACAGCTCGGTTATTTCATCAAGTATCTTTTCTATACAAGTGTGTGCCTCATAATTTCCCACGCATATTATATCCTTAAAAATCCCTTGCTTTGTTTTAACTTCAACGGGATTGCCCGAACAGGTATACTGCGGAAAAACATGAAGAAGGGCACTCTGATGCCCCGGCATATCAAATTCAGGGATAACATCAATAAATCTGTCGGCGCAGTAAGCAATTATTTCTCTTATCTCATCTTTTGTGTAAAATCCTGAATATTCTTTATCACTTTTGCAGTTTATAAAATTGTCACACTTTCTTACACTTCCCTTTTGGGTAAGCTCAGGAAAGCTCTCAAGTTCGATTCTGAATCCCTGATCATCCGATAAATGCCAGTGAAGCTTATTGAACTTAAATAAAGCGGCAGTATCAATCATTCTTTTCAGTTCATCGATACTGAACATATGCCTTGCACAATCGATCATAAAACCGCGATAATTATACCGTGGTTTATCCTTTATTCGCATACAGGGTATCTGATTATATAGAAGACATATCTGACGAAAAGTAGTTTGTGCATAAAACAAGCCCTTACCGTCACAGGCTTTTGCCGTTATTTTATCTGATTCCACAATAAGTTCATATTCTTCTGAAGAAAACTCCGTTGTCTTTTCAAAAACATTAATTTCTCTGCAATCACTGACAGAACTGAAAACCTCTATACTTTCAGGCTGCGGAATAAGGCGCATAAAATCAACTCCTTAAATCACCATTTCATATTCACCCATATTGCCGTTTTCAAAATAACGCTTAAGGTCATAGGGGGCATAAATACCTGTATCGGTAACAACACCACTGACAAGTTCGGGCGGAGTAATATCAAAAGCGGGATAATATCCCTTAACACCGTCGGCAGCAGTCTTTACCCCCATAGCCTGTAATGTAAAATCGGAATCACGCATTTCAATTTTTACTGTATCTATTGTGGGATGCACGTGGTCGGGAGCACCTGTAACAAAATAAGGTATTTTATTATATTTTGCAGCAATAGCAATCTGAAATGTTCCTACTTTATTTACCACATATCCGTCCATACAAATTGCATCTGCAGCTGAAGTAAACACATCTATCCCCTCGTTATTCATAACAAACGCAGGCATATTATCAGTTATTACCGTCACATCCATTCCCATATCATTACAAACGGTGGCAGTAAGACGTGCACCTTGAAAATACGGTCTTGTTTCGGGGCAGAATATACGAACATCTTTTTTGCCCTGTTCCTTCAACACACGGCACATCTGACCTACAATTGTTTCACCGAAACACTGAGTCATAACAGCACCGTGAGCAGGTATCATATCAACAAGGTATTTCGCCATTTTATATACTTTGTTATATCGCATGTTATTAATATTTACGGTATATTCTACAATTGCGTCCGAAACATTTTTACCCTGTTCTAATGCTTTTTTTGCAGCATCAAAGCAACCGCCCGTAATAAGGCTCATTCTGTTTGCTGTTGTGGGTCTTGCGTGTGCAATCGTATATGCTGCATCCTTAAGATACTGAAGCTGTGCAGCTTCATTTTTATCTCTGCATTCATAAGCGGCAAGTGCCATACCTGCAGCGGCAGCCGTATAAGGTCCCGCACTCTGGGTGACCATATCTTTTAAAGCTTTTGTAACTTCTGTGTGACTTTTACAGGTTACAAATTTAATTTCACGCGGATATATTCTACGGTCAAGTATTTTTACTGCACCGTCTTCATACCAGGCAATATTTTCATACTGAAGCATAAAAGCAAGCTCTTTATCGGCTCTTTCCATTTCGGTTCTCCTTATTAATATAACTTTTTAACTGCAGCGTTAACTTCATAGTATACCTTTTCTTTATCAATGGTGAGATACTCACCGTTTTCGTATACTATTTTTCCGTCGCACATTGTCATTGACACATCGCTTCTTCCTGCTGAATACACAACAAGCGCAACAGGGTCAAGACAAGGAACCATATTCGGAGAATCAAGGGATAATGCAACAATATCAGCCTTAAAGCCCGGTAAAAGATTTCCGCAGTTAATACGCCCCTGCAGTAAAGCACCGTTGAGTGTGGCAAGTCTGATTATTTTATCGGCACTCATAACAGTGGCATCCTTAAGGTAACCGTTATGAATAACAGAAGCAAGATGCATTTCTTCAAACATATCAAGATTATTATTGCTTGCAGTGCCGTCTGTACCAAGGGTAACATTGATACCCTTCTGAATAAATTTTTCAACGGGAGCAAAGCCTGACCCCAGTTTCATATTACTTGTGGGATTATGAACAATGCTTACATTCTTTTCTTTAAGAATATCCGTATCATCATCTGTCAGCGCAACACAGTGAGCAGCAAAAGCCCGTGAATCAAAAGCACCCATATCAGCAAACCATTTTGCGGGAGTTTTGCCGTATTTTTCAATGCAGGAATTGTGTTCTTTATCTGTTTCGGAAAGATGAATATGCATATTGCCGTTTCTGGTATTACACAGCTCACTGTAATAACGTGTTGTTTTTTCATCACAGGTATATTCGGCGTGAATACAAAAATCAACAAGAACTCTTTCTGAAAAAGATTTGTGATAATTATCAAAAAGTTCAAGTGATTGTCTGATACGATATGAATCCGCAGGGTTTTCTGTTGGGTCAAAGCACTGTACAGGGCGGGAAATATTAGCTTTTATACCCGCCTTTCCTACTGCCTCGCAGGTTCTTTCGGGTTCAAAATACATATCGGAAAAGCTCACGGTGCCGGATGAAACCATTTCCATTAAAGCCAGATAACTTGCCGCTTCAATATCATCGGCGGTGAGCTTATCTTCTATGGGAAATACCTTTTCAAACAACCATCTGTCAAGAGGAAGATCGCTGCCTACACCTCTTAACAAAGTCATGGGTGAATGTGTATGGCAATTATAAAGTCCCGGCATAAGTATACTGCCATGCATATCTTTTATAACATCAAATTCATCCTGAGGCTTAGAAGTACCGACATAGCTTATATACTCGCCGTCTACAGATAAATAACAGTTATTTATCACATTTATTTTATTGTCAGTAAAATTAATTACTGTTGCATTCTTAAAAAGAGTTTTCATAATTATAACCTGCTTATTATTTTTTCAACATAATCACCGAAGGGTTTACTGATTCTTGCGGCTGTTTCACCGACTTCTTCATCAGTAAGCTTTCTGTCAAGAACACCTGCAGCCATATTTGTCATAACGGAAAGTCCGAGAAGGGGCATTGAACAGTGTGCGGCTGTGAGAGCTTCTGTTACAGTGGACATTCCCACTGCATCGGCTCCGAGAATACGAGCGGCTCTGATTTCTGCGGGAGTTTCAAACTGAGGCCCTGTAAAATACATATATACACCTTCACGGAATGTAAGCGGACTGTTTTGCGCACATTCAAGAGCAATTTTTCTTAAAGATGCGGTATACATATCCGTTGTATCGAAAAATCTGGGGCCGAATTCGGGTATATTATCTCCCTGCAAAGGACTTGCGCCGGTAAGCTTAAGATGATCTTTTATTATCATTATATCACCGACATTATAATCTGTATTCACGGCACCTGCGGCATTGGTAACAATTGCTGTCTTAACACCTAACAGCTTAAAAAGTCTTATAGGCAAGGTGAGAATTTCAAAAGGATATCCTTCATAATGATGAAATCTGCCCGACATACATATTACTTTTTTTCCTGATATTTCACCGTAAATAAGTCTTCCTTCATGAGACTCAACAGTTGAAACAAGAAAATTCGGTATATCCTTATAATCTATCACGACAGTATTTTTTATACGTGCAGCAAAATCCTTTAAGCCTGAACCGAGAATTATTCCTATCTCTGGTTCTTCTTTGAGAATACCCTTCACATAATCTGCACTTGATTTATAAAATTCAAAATCCATTTTTTGCATAAAAACACCTCTTTTTTTATAGTAACATAATACAAATAAATTAGCAATACAAAAACAGACCGTAACTGAAGTACGGTCTGCAAAAAATTATTTTACACTGAAAAGTATATCGCCGTATGAGGGATAAGGCCAGAAATCAGAATCGGTTTTTGTTTCGAGTTCATCAACAAGAATTCTCAGTTCTGTCATACAGGAAAGAATTTTATCTTTGCTGAATAAAGCAAGCTGCGTATTGTCTGAACATTCGAGTGCTTCTATCATAAAGCCTTCAAGCTCTTTTTTCTTTGAGAATACTGCACTGCTTAATGCAGAAAGCTCTTTTACTATTTCGGTTTCATAATCACACATAATATCCGCACAAAGGCTTTTTTTGGAAAGTGCTGTTTCTGCAAGCTCATGAGTATAACTGCTTACTGCAGGAAGAATATCTTTATTAACCATATCAAGCATTGTAAGTGCTTCGATATTTATAATCTTACAATAGTTTTCCGATAGAATTTCGTATCTTGCATTAAGTTCTTCAACAGAATAAACCTTATGGGTTGTGAAAAGTTCAATATTCTTTTCTTTAATGAGGCTGGGCAGTGCATCGGGAGTTGTCTTCATATTAAGAAGACCTCTCTTTTCTGCTTCAAAAATCCAGGCGTCATCATAGCCGTTACCGTTGAAAATAATTTTCTTATGCTCTGATATTGTGGCTTTAATAAGATCATGAAGAGCAGTATCAAAATCATCTGCAGCTTCAAGAACATCCGCAAAAACTCTGAGAGCTTCTGCAACGGCAGTATTTAATACAACATTTGCATTTGAAATTGTATTTGAAGAACCAAGCATTCTGAATTCAAACTTATTGCCGGTAAAAGCAAACGGAGATGTTCTGTTTCTGTCTGTGGTATCCTTCGGGAACTTAGGAAGAGTGTGAACACCGATACGGAGTAATTCTTTTTCTTTTGTGCCGTATGGCTTGTCGGCTTCTATTGATTCAAGAATCTCTGTAAGCTCATCACCAAGGAACATCGAAACCACGGCAGGCGGAGCTTCAAGTGCACCGAGACGATGGTCATTTCCTGCAGCGGCAACGGACACTCTTAAAAGGTCCTGATAATCATCTACAGCTTTTATTACTGCACAAAGGAAAAGTAAAAATTGCGCATTTTCTGCAGGGGTATCACCGGGATTAAGAAGGTTTATTCCTGTATCGGTAGAAATTGACCAATTGTTATGTTTACCGCTTCCGTTAACGCCTGCAAAAGGTTTTTCGTGAAGCAGACATACCATATTGTGTCTTCTTGCTATCTTCTGCATAAGCTCCATTGTAAGCTGATTCTGATCGGCTGCAATGTTTGTTGATGTATATACTGGGGCAAGCTCATGCTGCGCAGGAGCTGCTTCATTATGCTCTGTTTTTGCAAAAATTCCCAGCTTCCAGAGTTCTTCGTCAAGCTCTGTCATAAAAGCCTTGACTCTTGGTTTTATAGCCCCGAAATAATGGTCATCAAGCTCCTGACCTTTGGGCGGTTTTGCGCCGAAAAGTGTTCTGCCTGTATATATAAGATCTTTTCTTTTTTCAAATACTTCTTTGTCTACAAGGAAATATTCCTGTTCTGCGCCTACGGTTGTGAGCACCCTTGTTACATCAGCGTGACCGAAAAGTTTTACAACACGCATTGCCTGTCTGTTGATGGCTTCCATTGAACGAAGAAGAGGGGTTTTTGCATCAAGTGCGTGTCCGCCATATGAACAGAAAGCAGTCGGAATGCAAAGCACACCGTCTTTTATAAAAGCATAAGATGTTGCATCCCATGCAGTGTAGCCTCTTGCTTCAAAAGTAGCTCTGAGACCGCCTGAAGGGAATGAAGATGCATCGGGCTCCCCTTGTATAAGCTCTTTACCCGAAAACTCCATAATTACCTTATTACCGTCAACGGGAGAAATAAAACTGTCGTGTTTTTCAGCGGTAATACCTGTCATCGGCTGAAACCAGTGAGTATAATGAGTAGCTCCCTTTTCTATTGCCCAATCTTTCATTGCATTTGCCACAACATTGGCAAGACCGAGTTCAAGATGCTTACCGAGCTTTATGGTTCTTTGCAGAAGTTTATATGTTTCATGAGGAAGCTTTTCCTTCATAACAGTATCATTAAAAACACAGGAACCGAAATATTCGCTGACTTTTGCCATAAAATATTACCTCTTTCTGAAAAAATAAGGGACTGCAGATTTTCTGCAGCCCCATTGCTGATGTGGGTATTTTATCTCAATACAGCCGTTTTGTCAAGAGTTTCGGAAAAAATATTTACGTCTGTAATTATTTATTTTTCAAATTCAGGCTCAATAAGACCGTAGCCTCCGTCATCTCTGCGATATACAACTGCAACTGATTCGTTGGCGGAATTAAGGAACATATAGAACTGATGGCCTAACAAATTCATCTGAAGAATTGCCTCATCAACGGACTGCGGTTTAATAGGTACACTTTTCGTTCTTACAAGTTCAAATTCGGGTTCTTCTTCAACATCCAAATCCTGATAATCGTCAAATGCTCCTGAACGGAGGCGTTTTTCAAGCTTGGTCTTGTTTTTACGAATCTGACGAATAAGAAGATCTACACAATCGTCAAGTGCTTCATTCATATTATCAGCCTTTGACTGTGCTCTGAAGATCATACCTTCATTCATAACTGTAATTTCCACTGTCTGAGAACTTTTCTCCACGGTTGCAGTTACTTTTGCGGTGGCTGAATCTCCAAAGAAGCGATCAATTTTGCTGAGTTTTTTTTCAGCGTGTTCTTTGAAAGAATCTCTCGGAGTACATTTTCTGCCTATAACTGTAATTTTCATAACTACATCCCCTTTTGGAATAAATTAACAAAAAAACCGGACGATGCCGAAGAAAAATCTTTCCTTCATACACCGCCCTTCTCTTTTGTTTCAAGCTTATTATAGCATCATATGCTTAAAATGTAAAGATATTTTATGTAATTTTACTACTTTTTTGCATTTATACGAAAAAATTTTATAAACTTTGTTTAAGTATACAAAATTTTACAGTTCAAAGCTTATATGTCTTGTAACGTGACAACCTATATTTACAGCAACAGGAAGTCCTGCAATATGAGTAGGATAAGTTTCTATATTACAAGCAAGTGCGGTACAATCCCCCGAAAATCCCTGAGGACCGATACCTGTCTTATTTACTTTGTCAAGTATTTCCTTTTCCATTTCTTTATAAAACTCCGAAGCATTAGGCTCATCAACGTCCCTGCACAATGCTTTTTTTGCCAGAACTGCACTGTATTCAAAATCTCCTCCGATTCCGACACCGATTACAACGGGCGGACAAGGCTTTGCATCAGCAAGCACAACAACATCAACAACAAAATCTATAATATCCTGTTTGGTAGCAGTCGGATTGAACATCTTGATACTGCTCATATTTTCACTGCCGAACCCTTTAGGTGCAACAGTAAAATGTATTTTTTCCCCCGGCACAACGGATGTGTGTATAATTCCCGGAGTATTATCCCCTGTATTAATCCGGTTTAGCGGATCGGCAACAACAGACTTTCGTAAAAAGCCTTCGGAATAACCTTTTCTTATACCTTCATTTACGGCATCACAAAAATCACCGCCGACAATATGAACATCCTGGCCAATTTCGGCAAAAATTACTGCCATACCGCAATCCTGACAGATAGGAATCTGCTGTTCGGCTGCAACCGCAAGATTTTCTTTCATATCATTGAATATACTTTTTGCAAGTTCATTTGTTTCTTTTTCAGCAAAACTGTTGATTCTGTTGCAAATGCTTTGCGGTAAAGTAAGATTTGCCTTTATTAGTGCATCACTTATACCTTCAATGATTAATTTAACATCAATATCTCTCATACATAATTCCTTTTCAACAAAAAGAATCCGCCAAAGCTCGGAAAAACACACAAAGCATAAGGCGGAATATCTATTTAATATATAAATCTGTTATCTGTTGTTTCCGTATCCGCGTCTGCTTCCGGTTTTGAAATCACCGGTACGTTTAAGAACAGACATTTTTTCATCACTTTCCTGCTTGAATTTTGCCATCATATCTTCAAAAGACATAGTTGAGGAAGACTGAGATGCACCTTTTGAATTCTGAGATGCACCCGCTTTAGCAGAATTTTTATTGGCATAAGAACCTTGCTGAGGCTTTCTTGCAGGAACCGCATTTGTTCTGGGAGCAGGCGGCGCAGCTTGTTTTATTGACAAACTGATCTTATTGTTTTCGTTTACGGCAAGAACCTTAACCTTTACATCCTGCCCTTCGTTGAGATGTTCGTTTATGTCCTTTACATAAACAGAAGCTACTTCAGAAATATGTACCATTCCTGTTTCGCCGTTGGACATTTTTACAAATGCCCCAAAATTGGTAAGGCCTGTTACCTTGCCTTCATAAATTTCGCCAACCTGTGACTGCATAAATAGCTGGGTCCTCCTGAATAAAATAGAGTTTATATTTAACCGTAGCCGGTTATTTAATTATCAGTTGCCGGGAGTTACGTCATAATACACTTTTTCGTCGGGATATACGTAACCGCGTTCACGGGCAAGATGTTCATATAATTCTGCCTCTTCAGCATTATTTATGAGATAATCGATCTCCTGATTTTCCTGCTGAAGCTGCTGAAGCTGAGCATTGAGAGAATCAAGCTGACCCTGTTTTTCGTTTGTATCTATATTTAACCAAGCAAAAAGACCTAATGAAAAGCAAAGTATGGCAATAACAAAAAACACCAGTATTATACTGCGTCTGCCAGTTGTTTTAGTCACTCCGACACCATCTTTCTATAATTTGTCATACATATAGTAATTATATACCACACTATTATTGATATCAAGAGTTTTTAAATATTTTTTTTATATTTTTTCTTATTTTTTTACGTCTTATTTCTTTTTTATCCGCAGATTCAGGCTTGTGTGTTCTTCTGTTTTTTATTTCATTGAAGACAGATTTGATTTTAAACTTGATTCTGTTGATAAATTCCTTTAGCTTCAGAAATTTTATCAATCTGCCGAGATTTGTAACGGTTTTTTTATTTAATAAAATAATTTTTTTTGATAATCTGTCAGCGAGTGTTCTTATCACATTACAAGTAAACATATAAGACAAGCAAAAACCGATCAATTCACCTGCTAATAAATAAAATCTTATGATACCTGCATTATATTTGAGGGCAAACAAAAAGGTAAATACGGCGGAAATCAGAAAAAATATTATATCACGTATACATACAATTGCCGTATTTTTTCCGTTAAGTAAATTAAGAACTGAAAAAACCGAAAATAAAATACCTATTACAAAGCCTGCGCCAATGCTTTTCAGAAAAACAGATAGCTGTACTATATGTTCATACCCTGTAATCATTTGAATACCTTAGAGAAAAAGCTCTGATTTTTCTGTTTGTTTTCGCTGTAAAAAACTGAAACTACTTTACCTTCCGCTTCAAATTGTCCGGTTACGGTGTCGATATTATTTACCTGCAGCCTCTCTCCTTTTATCTGAATCAATCCGTAATCAGTAAAAAGAGTAATACTGTCTTCATCAAAGCTGCCTACATCTGTGACTCCCGTAAGAGATAGTGTTTTTCTGTCATTAAGTATCAGGCAATGAGCTTTTTTTGCATTTTTGTCATCCATAACAAATCCCCTTTTACATATTTATTCTGTTTTATAAATATGAACATCATTATAAAAATATCTCATAAATATAAAAAACTTGGCTATTTCAGTTGATTATTGTGTTTGAAATGTGTTAAAATTAATGAAAATTATGCAAAGGAGATTTCAAAATGGTTAGAATTGAAATGGATAACGGTGCTATTATAGATATTGAACTTTATCCCGATAAAGCTCCCAAGACCGTTGCTAACTTTGAAAAGCTTGTAAAAGAAGGCTTTTATGACGGGCTTACTTTCCACAGAATTATAAAGGGCTTTATGATTCAGGGCGGAGATCCCGAAGGAACAGGAATGGGCGGAGCTAATGAAAAGATTCCCGGTGAATTTGCATCAAACGGCTTCCCTCAGAACGACATCAGACACACAAAAGGTGTTATCTCAATGGCTCGTTCTATGTCTCCAAATTCAGCAAGTTCACAGTTTTTTATTATGCACGAGGATGCTCCCCATCTCGACGGACAGTATGCTGCTTTCGGAAAGGTAGTTAACGGCATTGATGCAGTTAATGAAATTGCCTGCACGCGTACCACTTTCGGCGACAGACCTGTTACCCCTGTTGTTATAAAGAAAATGACACTTATATAAAATTCTGAAAAATACACGACCGCCGCGGTAGCTATACCGTAGCGGTCAGTTTTTTCTTTATCGGATTAACAGAAACTTCAGATTTTTCAGCTGAGAAGCATTCTGTCGTTTGCAAATTCACCTGAGCTTGCTTTTGCAAAAAGCTCCATAAGGTCAGATACCTTAAGATTCTTTTTATCCTCGCCTGATATATCATAAATAATCTGTCCGTTATTCATCATTATAAGGCGGTTTCCGAGTCTTATTGCATCTTTCATATTATGGGTAATCATAAGAGTGGTAATTTTTGATTCACCTACGATTTCTTCAGTAAGCGCAAGAACCTTAGCAGCTGTCTGCGGGTCGAGAGCAGCTGTGTGCTCATCGAGCAAAAGAAGCTTCGGATTCTGCATTGAAGCCATAAGAAGAGTTACAGCCTGACGCTGACCGCCCGAAAGAAGACCAACTTTAGAAGAAAGCCTGTCTTCAAGACCTAAATCAAGCTTTTTAAGAAGAACCTTGAATTCTTCTCTCTCCTTTTTTGTAACACCGGGAAGAAGGCTTCTGAACTTTCCTCTTCTTGCAGCAATAGCCATATTTTCATCTATCTGCATACCTGCAGAAGTACCTGTCATCGGGTCCTGAAAAACTCTTCCGAGAAATTTTGCACGTTTATGTTCAGGAAGCTTAGTTATATCTACACCATCAAGAACAATAGAACCTGAATCAACGGGATAAACACCTGTTATCATATTAAGAAGTGTTGATTTTCCCGCACCGTTACCGCCGATAACCGTAACAAAATCACCGTCATTCAAAGTTAAATCAATACCGTTAAGAGCTTTTTTTTCATTAATGGTTCCGGGATTGAAGGTTTTATGAACATTTTTGATTTCAAGCATTCTTCTTACCTCCCGTTACTTTTTTCTTTGAGAAATTAACTTTACTTTTCCAATAAGGAATACCAAGGAAAAGTGCAACCACTAATGCAGAGAAAAGCTTAAGGTCGTCTGTGCTGAGACCAAGCTTAAGAACAACGGTTATAACGATGTAATAAATAATTGCACCGAAAACAACAGAGAGAAGTCTTAATGCAAAATTTCTGAATATCTTACTGAAAACAACCTCACCGATAATAACCGCAGCAAGACCGATAACGATAGCACCCTTACCCATATTTATATCTGCAGATCCCTGGAACTGTGAAAGAAGAGCGCCCGAAAGAGCAACAATACCGTTTGACAAAACAAGACCGAGAACCTTACAGGTATTTGTGTTTATACCGTTTGCTCTTGACATTGCGGGGTTACAGCCTGTTGAACGGATAGAATGTCCGAGCTCTGTACCAAAGAACCAATAAAGCGCTGCAATAAGCAGAATAATAAAAACAGCACATACGATTATTGTTTCATATATAACATCAGAACGAGAAGATACAAGCAAATCGAAATTTCTCCAGCTGAGTGCCTGATTCGCTCTGCCCGACATTATGCGAAGATTTATTGAATAAAGAGCAAGCTGAGTAAGAATACCCGATAAAATTGCGGGAATACCGAACTTAGTATGAAGTATACCCGTAATAAGACCTGCTATACATCCTGCCACAAAAGCAAGTACCATTGCAAGATAAAGATTAACACCGTTTACCGTAAGAGAAACAAGAACAGCACCGCCTGTTGCAAATGAGCCGTCTACGGTAAGGTCAGCAAGATCAAGTACTTTATATGTTATATAAACACCGATTGCCATAACACCCCATATCATACCCTGTGCCACGGGAGTTGGCAAAGAAGAAAGAAAATTCAGCATAAAACCACAAATTGCAGTACTGTAACAGCACTGCTTCCTTTCACTAATCGCATCGGGAAAGCGATAACCAATTACCGCTTTCCCGGATTTTAATTAAGATTTAATTATTCCGCTTCAATTGCTTCATATGTATCGGGAACAGTAATACCGAGAGCTTCGCAACGGTCTGCCATATACATATTAACGGGATTTTCTGAATAAGCAATTTCCATTTCTGCGGGATCAGCACCGTTTACAAGGATATCATAAGCCATTTCGCCTGCCTTATAACCGATATCATAATAGTCGATTGAAAGTGTTGCAACACCGCAACCCTTGCAGATACCTGATTCACCTGCAATAAGAGGAATGTTCTCACCTTCAATTGCATTATAGATAGCTTCTGCGTTTGATGCAACAGTATTATCTGTGGGAGCAAAAAGAACATCACATTCCTGTGCTGCCTGAGCTGCTACATTAGCAACATCGTTAGAATCTGTAAAGGTATATTCCTTAGCGGTAAGTTCAAGGTCTGCAAGATAACTCTGAATTACATCGGACTGATACTTTGAGTTAGCTTCTGCAGAACAGTAAAGAATGCCGACTGTCTTTGCATCGGGGCAAAGTTCTTTTATCATCTGAGCCTGCTGATCAAGGGGAGCAAGGTCAGCTGTACCTGTGATATTTGTACCTGTTTTACCTGTCCAATCAGAGATACTGAGAGCAGTTGCAAAATCTGTGATTGAAGTTGCAACTATCGGAATATCGCCTGTTGCGGAAGCTGCAGCTGTAAGTGCGGGAGTTGCATTTGCCATAATAAGGTCAACCTTATTTGATACAAAAGTACCGCAGATAGTTGAACAGTTAGTGGGTTCATTTGAAGCATTCTGCTCATCAAAAACAACCTTATCACCGAGCTTTTCGGTAAGAGCTTTCTTAAAGCCTTCTGTTGCTGCATCAAGTGCAACGTGCTGAACAAGCTGACAGATACCTACTGTATAAACAGTATCTTCAGCACCTGCAGTTGTGCCATCAGAAGCGGGAGCATCGTTGCCGCCACAGGAAGCAAAGCAAAGTGTTACCATAGCAAGAGCCATTAAAACACTAAGAATTTTTTTGACTGAGTTTTTCATTTTTTTAGTCTCCTTTTATGTAATTCTTCATCGCTTTAAATACATAAATCGATATGAATGAATAATACACCTAAAGTCTTATAGTGTCAACAGTTTTATATTGATTTGTTAATAAAAAAAATGAATTAACAATATTAATAATGAAAATGTACCCGGGCTACCGGGTACAATCAACATTTACTGGAATATATTAAGAATTACACCGCCTGCGATAACGGATGCAATCTGTCCTGAAACATTAACACCAATAGACTGCATAAGAAGGTGGTTCTGAGGATCTTCCTGAAGTCCTATTTTGTGAACGATTCGTCCTGCCATAGGGAAAGCAGAGATACCTGCCGCACCGATCATAGGATTGATTTTCTTTTTGAGGAAGATATTGAGTAATTTTGCAAACAGCACACCGCCTGCAGTATCAAATATGAAAGCAAAAAGACCAAGACCCATAATAACAAGGGTATCAACTTTAAGGAACTGTTCTGCCTGCATCTGAGATGCAATTGTTACACCGAGGAATATTGTAATAAGATTTGCGAGAACCTTTTGTGCCGTTTCAGAAAGAGAATCAAGCACACCGCATTCTCTTATAAGATTACCGAACATAAGGAAACCGATAAGAGCGATTGAAGACGGTGCAACAAGACCTGCTACAGCAGTAATAATAATCGGGAAAAGAATTCTTGTAAGCTTTGATACGGATTTTGGCTGATAAGGCATTCTTATCATACGTTCTTTTTTTGTTGTAAGCAATTTAATAATCGGAGGCTGAATAATGGGAACAAGAGCCATATATGAATATGCAGCAACCATTATAGCACCAAGATATTTAGATCCGAGCTTTGTTGCAACAACAATAGCAGTGGGACCGTCTGCAGCACCTATTATTGCAATAGAAGCGGCATCATTCGGTTCAAAGAACAACGATGCAACGCATAAAGTAAAGAATATACCGAACTGGGCGGCTGCACCGAAGATCATAAGTTTAGGATTAGATAGTATCGGCCCGAAATCTATCATTGCGCCGATACCGATAAACAGAATCAACGGGAAAAGTTCGTTAGAAATACCCATGTTATAAAGAGTACTTAGCGGTCCTTCAGATAAAACATCGCCTATCAGCTGATCAACAGCACCTGATAACGGAAGGTTAACCATAATGGCACCAAAACCCATAGGTAACAACAGCGTGGGTTCCATCTCTTTTTTGATTGCGAGGAAAATAAGAGTTCCTCCGATAAGCCACATAATGACCATCTTTATATCAAAGAGCTGCAAATGTTCAAACAATTCCATTAATTCCATTTTATTTTCCTTTCTGATGCACTACGAGTAACAAAAAAACAACTTTTGCCGATAAGCAAAATCATAATGAGTATATCATAAGTTACTGTTTAAGTCAATTATAAAATACATTAATTTGACATTTTATGACAGAGAACAAAGATATACATCAAATGAATTATTAAGCAATATAAAGCTGAAAGCAAATATTACCTCAACCCTGCATTAAATTACATTCCGAGAAATTTTATAACACCTTTTGTTGATATCCATTTTACCGCCGATACACATAAAAGCGTAATTACTAATGTTGCGCTTCCAAGAAACAGAACAGGCGGAACAACTGCAGATGTAAGAAAAAACATTAAGATAATAATGATATTATAAAACAGACCTAAAAACATTCCTATGAAAGAGGACATACTCTGCTTTATCGGTATTGTTTCATTTGTCCAGTCAAGCTTTGGAAAAATTATATTAAGTATCAATCCGCTTAATGCGCACAATATTACAAAAGCTATACCAAAAACAACAGAAAGAATTAATACTATTACATCTGCATCAAAAACAACACCGCAGATTATATCTGCAATTACCAAAGGTACACAGGTAACTGTAATATGAAGCATTATTTTACCGAAGAAAATATCCTTAACGTCAACAGGAAGTGATTTCAACAGCCACAAATTCTTGGCTTCAAGTGAAATTGACGGTGATGTAATATTGTTTGTAGAAGCAATAAAACAGATAATCAGTGTACAAAGAACCGGAAGCTGTTCAACTGAAAATCCTATAACGGAAACAGCATAAAACAAATCTGTACCTTTTATTACCGCAAAAACAGAAAATACAATAAGAAGCACCGAACCGAGTCCGCAATTAAGCATATATGCGGGTGTGCTTTTGAAATACAAAAATTCCTTCTTCAGCAAAGCCGCTTTGGATGAATTGCTTTTCATCTTTTTTTCTTTATATACTTTTTTCTTTATTCCTTTTTTTGCGGTTGCAAGTTTTATAAAATTAAGAGACAAGATCTTATATACGATAAGAAAAACTGCAAGAACAAGAATAACAAAATAGAGATAAGATACTATCTCACCTGTACAGCCGAGGCTCATATAATATATCGGCTTAAGATATGTCCGTATCCACTCCCCTACGGCTTCTGAATTTTCTATTACGGAATTAATAATTGTATTAAGCCTCATTGCAAAAAAGTAATACACTCCGAAAAAAGCAATAGAAATAATTACAGTAACAATACCTTTATTTCTCAGCTTTGATGCAAATAAAGCTATCACCCAGCCTAATGCGCAGGCGATGCTGAGTGCGAACAGCGGAAGAATAAACAGATTCAAAAAAATACAGACAACCGATATAATTCCGGAAGACACCGTTAATAAATAGACAATTACGGCAGGCAACATTACAAGTGCTTCAAAAGAAAATGTAGTTACATACAGACCCGCCATTCTTGAAAACAGAATTCTCGCAGGCGGTATCGGCATTGATAACAACAGGTCATTGTCTTTTGCCTCATACAAAGTGTTATATGTAAGAAAAACACTGCCGAAAATACCGAATAACGTAGCAAGGACAGCAAAAACGGCAAAGTATATCCAGGAATTTGCTTCACCTAAAACAGGTGAGAACAAAAATGCCATAGAAAAAAACATTGATAAAAAGGAAAAAATCAGAATACAAAACAGAACACCGAAACCGACTTTAGAGCCTTTTGTGTGAGATTTTCCTGTTTTAGAATTGAGAAAAAATCCTGAAAAAAATTCCTGCAACTGTTTTTTTAATAGAGCCTTAAGCATCATTATCACCTAACTCAAGAAAAACTTCTTCAAGGGAAGCATTACCTCTGACTTCTTCCATTGTTCCCGATACAAGAAGCTTACCGCCTTTTATAATCGCAATTTTGTCACACAGCTTTTCTGCAACTTCAAGCACGTGGGTAGAAAAGAATATCGCTCCCCCGTTATCACAGATGCCTCGCATTATACCTTTGAGCAGATGCGAAGCTCTGGGGTCAAGTCCAACAAACGGCTCGTCCATAATTATAAGCTTCGGCTCGTGTATAAGTGCTGAAATTATGGCAAGCTTCTGTTTCATTCCGTGGGAATAGGATTTTACGGGCTGAGCAAGTTCCTGTGTTATTTCAAACATATCAGAATACTTTTTTATATTTTCACTTCTTTTATCAGCATCAACCTTAAATATATCAGAAATAAAATTGAGATACTGAATACCTGTCATAAATTCATAAAGGTCCGGATTATCGGGAATGTAGGCAAGAACAGACTTACATTCCAACGGATTATCCTTAACTGACTTACCGTCAATAAAAATTTCTCCGTTGTCAAAATTCAGAATACCGCAACAGGATTTAAGCGTGGTTGTTTTTCCGGCCCCGTTATGTCCGATAAATCCGTATATTTCGCCTGCTGAAATATGAAGGCTGAGATTATCAACAGCTTTTTTTTCACCGTATGTTTTTGTCAGATTTTCTATTCTAAGCATTTTTATCACCTATAATAATTTTAACAGATGTAATTATACAATTCAAGAATAACAGCTTATGTTTTACTAAAGTTTAAAATACTAACCCGACAATTATTTGTCGGGTTAAAAATTTACCAGTTGATTTTCCAGGTTTCACTCTGTGAACCTTCACATTTACCGCTTACAGTAAGACCAATCTTGGCTTCAACAGCTATATGAATAGGAATCTTGTATTCGGCAGAAGTTACATAGCCGTCTGAATTAATAACAAGATCAATTGTAGATCCGGAATATGTAATATCAAGATAATTGAGTGTTATACCGCCAAGATCAACATCTGATGCATCAAGATAACCTACACTTGCAGCATGATACTTCGGATGATCGGTAAGTGTTCCGACTTCCTTTACAAGCTGGATATGAACAACAGTGTCATTACCGCTCTTCTTTGCAGAAGCAGCTGCAATACCGTCTTCGGTAAGAGTAAAAGCTCCGCGCTTGGGAAGAAGAAGAGGAACATTTTCACCTTCTGCATTTGTCGTTCTACCGCCGGTGAAGGTAAGAGTTTCCTTGGAAGGCTTTGCTACACTTGCGATAATTCTGTCTGCAGTGTTCATAACAAATGATCCGCCGGGAGCCTCTGTAACACGAACATCAAATGCTTCTTCATGATCAACAGTCACCGTATTTGTGTATGCCTTGGTTTTAGTAACAGCATCCGTTACATACTTAAGTATTTCTGCTGTAGTCCATGATGAAGGATCTGTATTAGCGGCAGCAGTAGTTGTTTCCTGCGGCGCAGCAGGAACTGTTGTTGTTTCAGTCTGCTGAATGTTCTGCTGAGGCTGAGTTGTTACAACGTCAGGATTCTGAGAAGGCACCAATGTCTGCTGATTATTATTCACATATGAATTTGTTGTCTGAACATCATACTGGGGATTATTAAGCCCCTGCGTATTTGCAGTTGTTAATTCAAAAATATTATCGGTATATTTAAGGAAACCGAAATTTGCAACACATCCGCTGAAAGAAAAAACGGAAATTACAGCAAGTACAAGCGCCAAAACCTTTTTTACACTAATCATACATAATCCTCCTAAAGATAAACCATATTATATAATAACCGACACGGGAAAAACAATCAATAGGGTAAATTGAAATAATCACGCAATTTTAACAATTTTCTGCGATTTGCACAAAAAAACATCATATATAGAATGCTTTATTGAGCCAGGCTCTGACAAGTTTACTTCTGTTGCAGTAAATAAAAAAGCACATAAGCACAAAGGTGCATACCGCAATGACTATTCCGACAACAAAAAATGTAAAACTTTCAGTAAACAATGAAACTACAGACCCTGACAATAAGGATACAACAGTGCTTTCAAGCAACAAGAAAAACGTTACAGCTGTCCAATGCCTTTTTTTCTTTCTGAGCCATACCAGCAACAAAAGTACCGATAAAGACACAAGTAATATTGTTGTCAGGAAGCAGTTCAGAATATAAATCTTATCTCCGTGAAGCATAAATATTATATAACAGAAAGCTAAAACCGCAAAAGTATCAAAAGCCCACAGCAAATACGGCCGGCTCTTTTTCATAAAAAAAGGAAGCACAAACAATTCCCACATTAAAAGGCTTACAGCAAACACATATACAGACCAGAAGCTTCCGTGAATAAAAAACACATTGAGAAAAAACATTACTATATTCGGAATCAGTATTGTTACGGAAACAGCAAAAGCCAGAAATCTCTTTTTTACTGCCTTAGGAATTGACAGTGTATCTGAAAAAGGCTTTTCTTCTTCCGGTTCACGTTGCATGTTCGGATTTATCACAGGAGTGCTGCATAATGCACATTTTTTTGCAGTATTATCAAGTTCCACTCCGCAATTAACACAATATGACATATTAAAACACCTCCTGCTATTCCCTGTTGCTTTCAATTTTAACATGGAGTCCCATTTTTACAAAAGCTGTAAAAAACTCTCTTTCAACATCGCTCTCTTTATAAATATTGGCGAATGTTATGCAAAGATTATTATTCACAGTAGAAACTCCGCATCTTGATGCATTTAATTTACCCGGTGCGGGCATAAAAATAAACTTATCTATAAAACTGCACATTTCTTCGGGAATCGTCACTGAACCGAGATTTGTAATAAGAGAAGACGTTGTCTGCTCGGCAGTGATCGCAAACGAAATTCCTACACCGAGGTTTTTAACAAACAACGGTAATGCACGCACAAGAATATTGCGTTCAATTCCCATATTTGCAGTAATCATCATATTCAATTCTTTTTCGTTTTTCTGCAGACGAAGCTGATACTTCACCTGTTCGAGAAGTTCATCAAAAGTATATTCGCCTTTATTAGGGTCAACTTTTACCCTGAGACATATTGTAAAATTCCGAAGGGTATCGGAATTATATATTCGCCTTAAATCTATAGGTATCTGTATACTAACTTCTTTTTGTTTCTTTTTTTCTTTAAGCTGTTTTTTACACAACACATCAAGCATTACAGCAGAAAGAAATTCCGTAACGGTAACACCCTTAGCCTTTGAAATTTCGTGCAGCTTATCAAACGGAATAATTCCGGAGGTTATATTTACTGTGTGTGAAGGCATTTTTGTTCCCTTTGCGTGATAAACAAACTTGTCTGCACGTTTATATTTAGCTTTCGATGTTGCATTTTTTACAAAAGAATCTTCAAGTTCAGCGGGTGTATTTTTCATATCAACAGGCAATACAAAACCGCCCGCAGGAATGTCTGCCCCCTTAAGACGCAGATACTGAGCTACAAGCGTGGAAAGAAACACCGCCCCGCCGTGACCGTCTGTCAATACATGATAGACATCAACGGCAATTCTGTTACTGTGGTAGTATACCTTAAAAAGAAACTTTCCGTTCTCATTAAATTTTATTCTGTGGCAAGGATTTTTTATATCGGGTAAAATTTGTGGTGAATTATCATTTTTTTCAAGATAATGCCAAAAAAAACCATGACGTATCCGTACATCATAGCAGGAAAATCTGGGCATTATGTCACACAATGCCCTCTGAAGAATATCAGGATCAACTTTTTCTTTCAGTTCATAACATACTCTGAAAGAATTTGACCAGGTTTTGGAATTCTGACCGGGAAAAATTTTCGCGGCATTGTCAAGCTTCAACCAGAAGCCTTTCGAATCATTCTTTTTATTTTTCATAAAACGTCACAATACCGCCGATCGGAATCAAGCCAATCGGCGGCAATAAATTAATATAACATTACTTAGCAAGAGCTCCGACAAGCAACATATATTCACCTATCTGAGCACCGAACTCGGGCGCACCGTCCATAATAAGCTTACCGCTGCGAACAGACTCAAGCATATCATCTATAGACATAAGAATTCCGAGTGCGGAATCAAGAGAATCGAAACGCATTGTAAAGAAAGGCATTGCTCTCTTGTATTCGCCCTTACCTGCTTTTGACTTACCTGCTTTAATACGGATAAATGCAGATACACTGTCTTCTCCGTTAACCTTCCACGCATAAACACGGTCGGGACTTTTAAGAGTCCAATCGTGAATCTTTTCGTGTCCGAGTTTATTAAGAGTTGAAATACCTACGGAAAGAAGATAGAAATAACACTTAACAAGAAGTCTCTTTGTTTCTTCATCCTCGGGAGGAGTTTCAAGTCCTAAAAGGCCAGCCATTTTGAGAAGAGCCATCATAAATACGCCGAATTCATAAATGAAGTTTACACCCTTCATTTTGGGAAGTGTTGCAGGACCGATCTGTCCTTTAAAGAATGCGTTCATTGCATCAACACTCTTGAACTCAAGCTCAACATATTTCTGCTTTCCTACTCTGTGAGCAACCTTATTGGCGTGAACGAGCCACTCGTCACCGTTAACAACAAAATGTGTTGCCCATTTTCCGTCGGGGGCTTCAGGGTCAAGACAGCTCACCTGATATACACAGTGAACCTTCTTGAACTTGGACTTAAGTGACGGAACATCTGCTACGATGGTTTTAAGAAGAGGAAGAGCACCGCAAAGGAATATTTTATTTGTATAAATAGCTTCTGATGCCATTATTTTCAACCCTTTCTTAGATTAAACCTCATCGTCCCAGTCATCATCGAGTTCGAAATCAGCCTTCATAACTTCACGGACTGCAGAAATGATACCGTTAGCATCAATGCCGAGGTCAGCCATAATATCTTCGTGAAGACCAATGGGAGCAAACTTATCCTGAATACCGAGCTTCTTGAATGCACAGCCTTTACCGGATTCAACAACAACTTCAGCAACTGCACTTCCAAGTCCGCCGAGAACGTTATGGTCTTCAACAGTAATAATACGGCGAGTATCCATAACAGCCTTAAGAATAGCTTCTTTATCAATGGGCTTGATTGTATGCATATCAAGAACTCTTATCTTGAGACCGTCTGCCTTTTCAAGGAAATCAGCAGCCTGAACAGCCTGGAATACACAGGAACCGCAAGCAATAATTGTAAGGTCAGTGCCTTCTGTTACGGTTACAGCCTTACCGATTTCAAAACCGTAATCGGAATCTTTATAAAGAACACGGTCAAAACCACGGTTAATTCTGATATAGAAAGGACCGGGAGTTTCATAAGCAGCCATTACAGCATTATATGTTTCAACACCGTCTGCAGGGCAGATAACAGTGAGATTGGGCATTGCACGGGTAACTGCAAGGTCAGTAATTGCGTGGTGAGTTGAACCTGCCTGACCGAAAGAAGTACCTGAATGAGTAGCAATAACCTTAGCATTGATATTCTGATAACAAAGGTCTGTGGAAAGCTGGTCTGCAGCACGGAGGGATGCAAACTGAGAGAATGTAGAAAGGAAAGGTACAAGACCTGCCTTTGCCATACCGGCAGCAACACCGAAAAGGTTCTGCTCGGCAATACCTACATTAAAGAATCTGTCGGGGAATTCTTTCTGGAAATCACCGATTTTTGTGGACTTTGCAAGGTCCGCAGTAAGTGCAACAACTTCAGGATGAGCACGGCCCAGTTCAACGAGGGCCTTACCGTAAATTTCAGCAGTTGAAAGTGATGTGGAGTCAACAGCTGTATAAGTCATTCCGCCTGCCATACTTATTTAGCCTCCTTTTCTACTCTTGCGATTCTCTTCTTGTATGATTCTTCAAGAGCCTTCTTGCCTCTTTCATACTTTTCATCATCAAATGCACCGTAGTGCCAGAGATAATCATCTTCAATAAAATCGATACCGCAGCCCTTAAGAGTGTTTGCTACGATCATAACGGGTTTATCAGTCTTATTTTCATAAGCAAAATCAATAGCTTCGCAAAGTTCTTTTATGTTATTACCGTCAATTTCCTTAACGATAAAGCCGAAAGCTTCCCACTTTGCACAGAAGGGTTCAAGGTTCATAACATCTTCTGTTCTGCCGTCGATCATACACTTGTTACGGTCAACAAAGCTTATCATATTAGTTGTTTTATAATGAACAGCACTCATAGCTGCTTCCCAGTTTGAGCCTTCATCACATTCACCGTCACCGAGAACAACGAATGTTTTATAATCCTTACCCTGAAGACGGGCAGCAAGTGCAGTACCTACAGCAATAGACATACCGTGACCGAGAGAGCCTGTAGATGCATCAACACCCACAACTTTATTTGAGTCGAGATGCATACCCATCTTTGAGCCTGAAAGGTTAAAGGTCTTAAGCATCTCAACATCATTGAAGCCGAGATCACAAAGAGTTGCAGCGTATGAAACACCTGCATGTCCCTTAGAAAGAATAAATCTGTCTCTGTCTTCCCAGTTGGGGTCATCAACCTTGATATTCATATACTTGTGATAAAGAACAGTCATAATATCAAGAACACTGAGACCGCCGCCGATATGTGCCGAACCTGCCCAATAAGTAGTATCGAGTGTAAGGTTACGGAGCTCATTGGCTTTTTTTTCAAGATTAAGCCACTCTTGCTTTGTTAAAGGCATAAGTTTTTCCTCCTTATATATGGTTTCAAAGGGAGACACGCTCCCTTATTGATCCCTTAATTAATATTTTGATCTGATTGCTTTGAATGCATCGTCTGCAACATCAAGAGTATATTTGATATCCTCTTCTGTAAGAGAAGCATTGATAAAGTGATTGTGGTGTCCTGCGAAGAAGATACCTCTCTTTACACATTCCTGAATCCAGTCCTGATGTATAAACAGAGAATCATCATCAGCAAGTCTTAAGTAGAAGAGTGAAGGTTCACCCGAAACTACCATATTGAAGCCGTTTGCTGTTGCAACTTCCTTAAGACCGTCTGTAAGCTTAAGACCGAGCTCACGGAACATCTTGGGAGTGTCAAGCTCTTTCATCTTATTGATACAGGCAATACCTGCAGCAAAAGGCATAGCACTGAGCCAATATGAGCCTGTATATGAAAGTGAGCTTACTGCATTTTTGAGAGAATCCTTACCGCAAAGAGCTGAAACGTTATATCCGTTTGCAAGTGCCTTACAGAAGCAGATAAGGTCAGCTTCGAATCCGTAGAAATGGTCGGAGCCTGCAAGATCAAGTCTGAATCCGCAACGAACGTCATCAACTATAAGAACAGTTCCGTTTTCGGTGCACAGTTCACGTACCTTCTTCCAGTAACCGTCTGCAGGAAGAGCATTATCAAGGTAATTACCGTGCATATAAGGTGTTGAAATAAATGCAGCAATTTCACCCTTGTTATCATCAAATACCTTCTGAAGCTGATCAAAATCATTCCAGTCGATATAAAGATTATTAGCAACATCTTCGGGGATAATGCCGGGATAGTCAATCTTCTGTGTCCAGGGAGAAACACCGTGATAGTAACCGTTAATAAAAACTATCTTTTTACGGTGTGTGGCAGCTCTTGCAGTCATAATAGCTGCTGTTGTTACGTCGTTACCGTTTTTAGCAAAGAAAGCCCAGTCTGCGCAGGCAACAGTATCAACAAGAAGTTCTGCAAACTCTACCATCTTATAAGAAGGAGAAGTCATACAGTTACCTTTTTTGAGCTGTTCTACAGCAGCAGCATCAACATCAGGGTCATTATAACCGAGAACATTGGGGCCGTATGCACACATATAGTCGATAAATCTGTTACCGTCAACATCCCAGAAATATGAGCCCTGTGCTCTGTCGCCCATAAGGGGGAAGGATGTTACAGGCATAAAGTTACCTTCTGCAGGGCCGAGATGACCGTAAACACCTGAAGGTACTACCTTAGTAGCTCTGTCGAACCACTCACGGCTTTTAGTGTATGTATTAGTTTTAATAGCCATTATTTATTTTCTCCTTTATGCAAGATAGAGTGCAACTCTGTCAAGAATTCTGTTGACGTTATCAATCATAGAGATCATACCGCCCATAATTATCTTGCCTTCACCAATGCAGGCAATAGAGTTTACATTACCGTCGAAAAGGTCACGTGCAAGCTTAACACCCTGGAATTCCATAAGAGCACGGGGATTACCCATATCCTTTTTAATAGTAAGGATATGATGATCCTTAACTCTGAGAGTAGCCTTGGGACCGCCTGCAATACTCATAAGAATATCACCGTCAACGATATGATCGGCACTGAACTTTCCTATTGCATCCTGATTGCCTATCTGTGCAAGCGCAACAGTAATGGTATAGAACATAAGATAAGTGCTGATTTCAAAGAATTTTTCGTCTTTAAGGTCTTCGGGATCGGGACGCATATACTTTGTAAGAAGATCCGTAAGTCCGATAAAGGACTTAAGAAGGAAGCCGATATGTAAAAATCCCTTGCTGGGGATAGGTGTAACTGTACCGTCTATCATTCCGTTAAACTTTTCACAGGATGAAAAAGGAAGCTTTATGGTACAGTCTGCACGGCAACCGTCTTCCATACGGCAGTAACCATTTTTAAATGTAATGGTAGCACTGGGGCCGTTCTTAACTTCAAAACCTATAGAAATAGGTTTCTTATTTGTGAGAAGTGCTCTTGCATTTTCATCAAGTTCACACAGATTCTCAAGTGTTCCGAGAATGCCATACATATTGATGTATGCCAATGTTCTTGCATCTGTCAAAACTCATTCCTCCAATTTTTCGGGTGCTGAATACAGTTACCCGTTAGTATACACAATACATTTTAACAAAACACAAACATAAAGTCAACCAAAATTTATTTACTTTACCGAAAAAAACAACCGTCCGACAGAAAATCGAACGGTTACTATGATAATTGTATTAAATTTTACTTAAAATAACACCTATGCTTATATATCTGTTGCAGAAAATGAATTAATTAAATTCTTAATCAATGTAATAATCTGCATTATAAAACTAATGGCAACTTCAAACATCAGTAACACTCTCTTTCATATTTTCAAATAAATATTATACTTTGTTGATAATACCACACAATTATGAACAAAACATTAACAACTGCAGCAAAAATATAAATTTACACATTTTTTCATTCAACAAAAATTTATATAACTATTTATACAATATTGACAAAGTAAATTTCATATTTTGCTGTTGCAGAAATTTTCCGTAAAATGTATACTTAAACGGAACATTATGTTTTAGTATAATAATTTAGCGAACACTGTAAAAAAGGGCTGTGAGGCGTTATGTCAGCAGATACATAAGTGCCATAATAAGCGAGTCATCGGTGCTTTCTTCGGCGAGCAAAAGACACAAAGCCATTATAAAAAGCTTTTCACTGTCCCCTCCCGTTATATTTCCGAAAACTTTTTTCAATGATTCTCTTAAATCGGAAATAATGTGTTTATTTCGGCTGTTTTCATGAGTTTGCCTTGGATGAACTGTTGTTATCTCTGTAGGATAACTGATTGCTTTTGCTATTCTCGGTAAATCCTCATTTTCGTTTGTATTCTCAATTTCAATATTTTCATTTTTGGGGGCTCTGTTTTTGTCATTAAAGCTGTCTGCTACAAGTTTTGAACGCTTTTGCATTTCAATAACTCTCTGCTTTGCTTCACTTTGCATACGCATCATATCTTTGTATGTATAATCACTCATCAGCCATTCTCCTGTAAAGCATTCATAATTCTCATAAATCTGAGCAGCATTACAGCATCATCTGCTTTTTTTCTTCTCTTTTCACTCAGCAAAGGTTTAAGAGACAGCAGAAATGCACACCTTTCATCATTTTCATTCATCATTTTTGAAAACTTGGCAACACCGGTCAACATTTTAGGATCAAAAGGAAAATCCGGCTTTTCTGCAAGTTTGTCTTTCTTATCAACAATTTCCTCTTTATTGCCGAAAAACTGTTGTGCCGTTTTTTTCAGTTTTTCAATATCATCAGGCGAAAGCGATGATATCAATGATGAAATATCCATTAATCTTCGCCTCCCTGTAATTTTTTCAGAATCTGCTGAGCTTTTTCGGATGCAAGAATAGTTTTAAGATATTCAGGATCATTCATTGCTTTTTCGATGGTTTCTCTGTGAGTCTGTGAAAGATTTGCAGCAGCAAAGCTTCCGAGTTTTTCCATAGTTTTTTCATCTCCGCTTTTTGCGGCATTAAATAATGCATCAATATCGTTCTGTTTCATTTATTTCACCCCTTGTAATTCGGTAAACGTAAAAGTTTACAATACAAAATATGCTGTAGAAAGCAGGTTTATTAATGAAGGTTCTTATTATTTCAGATACCCACGGTTTTACATCTATGCTGCGCAGTATTCTTATAAAAGAACGCAACTGCGATATGATAATCCATCTCGGTGACGGCGGAACCGATATGTTTAAAATGAGCGATATTACGGCAGGAAAACCCGTATATCAGATTAAAGGCAACTGCGATATGGCTTCATATAACTTTTCGCCCAGATTTATTTCTTACATTGACAATTTCAAATTTATTGCCTGCCACGGACATACTTACAATGTTAAAGCTGATCTGTGCGCTCTGTTTTACGCTGCAAAAGAATATGAGTGCAGATTTGCATTTTACGGTCATACACATATTCCCCGCTATGAAGAACTTGAAGATGTGATTCTGTTCAATCCCGGCAGTGTAATGAACGGAAGATACGGTATACTTAAAGTCAGCGGTAACAGTTTTTCGTTAAAAAACTGCACGATAGATTAATATGTGTAAATAAAAATACATATTATTGGTTTATTGTACTTGTTTTTGGAAAATTTTTGTGATAACATTATTGTTAAAAGATTAAATTATATCAGAAAGGATATGGTTTTTATTATGGATACTCGTTTCGCAATATCAAACTACCCTGATGCAGCTGAAATTAACGCACAGTTAGATGAGCTCATCAAAAAACCCATTTACACTATCACTCCCGATGCACTTGCAGAATATGAATCTGAATATTTTGATAAAAAATGTGCAAAATCCAAGGAAATGATTGAAGAAGCAAAAAAGATCATCCCCGGCGGTGTTCAGCATAATCTTGCTTTTAACTATCCTTTCCCCCTTGTTTTCACCAAAGCATCCGGATGCAAATTATACGATGCTGACGGAAATGAGTACTATGACTTTTTACAGGCAGGCGGTCCTACCGTTCTCGGCTCAAATCCTCCCGAAGTGCGTGAACAGGTTATTGACCTTCTTAACACCTGCGGTCCTTCAACCGGTCTTTTCCACGAATTTGAATATAAGCTTGCTAAGAAAATTACCGACTGCATCGAAACAGTTGATATGTTCCGTATGCTTCAGTCTGGTACCGAAGCTTGTATGCTTGCAGCAAGAATCGCAAGACTTGCAACAAAAAATAAGAATATTGTAAAAATGGGCGGTGCTTACCACGGTTGGTCAGATCAGCTGGGTTACGGCATCCGTATTCCCGGAACAAAATCCACACAGGCAAACGGTGTTCCCGCAAGACTTATGAGAGATACACAGGAATTCTTCCCCGGTGATCTTGATTCACTTGAAAGAGTTCTCAGAAAGAATATGCTCAGAGGCGGCACTGCTGCTGTTTATCTTGAACCCCTCGGTCCCGAAAGCGGCTCCCGTCCCGTTGACAAGGATTTCTGCAAAGGAGTAGAAAGACTTTGCCGCAAATACGGTGCTCTTCTTGTATTCGATGAAGTTGTTACAGGCTTCCGTGTAGGAATGTCCGGTGCACAGGGCTACTTCGGAGTTTCACCCGACCTTACCGTTTTCGGTAAAGTTATCGCAGGCGGATATCCCGGTGCCGGTGGCGTCGGCGGCAAGAGAGAATATATGAAATATCTCGGTGCAGGCCTTGACGGTGCAGTTAAAGTTAAAAAAGCTTTCTGCGGCGGTACACTTTCCGCTAATCCCCTTTCCTGTGCTGCCGGTTACTTCACACTCGAAGAAATGGACAGACAGAATGCTTGTCAGAAGGCAGGTCTTATGGGCGACAGAATCACAAAGGGTCTTCAGGAGATCATCGAAAGACGTCACCTTCCCTTCGTAGCATTCAATCAGGGCTCAATCTGCCATCTTGAAACTGTCGGAACACTGCAGTTCTCGATCAACTGGTCAAAGCCCTGGACAATTCCCGGCGTTCTTAAGCAGACAGATATCAGAAAGAAAGAAATGACTCACATGGGTGCTGCTTATATGGCAGAAGGTCTTGTAACCCTTGCAGGCAGCCGTCTTTATACAAGTGCAGCTTACACAGAGGCTGACATTGACGATGCACTTGCACGCTTTGACCGCGTTTTCGCAAATATTGCTATAAAAGAAAACGACTGATACATCCCAATTTTTTAATGAGGTGAAATACCATGGATATTATGCAAGCCAAACTTGATGTTGTAAAAGCAGGTATACTTCTTTGCGAAAAAGGACTCATTCAGAGAACATGGGGCAATGTAAGCTGTCGTATTGATAAAAATTCTTTTGCAATAACACCAAGCGGAAGAGATTATTTAAGCCTTACTCCCGATGATATTGTTATTGTCAATATTTCCGATCTTTCATATGAAGGCAACATAAAGCCTTCATCTGAAAAAGGTGTTCACGCCGCTTGCTACAAGCTCAGAGAAGACTGCAATTTCGTAATACACACACATCAGACAATGGCTTCCGTTGCAGGTCTTAAGGGATATGACATTAATCATCTTGAAGGTGAAAGCGCAGAGATTATCGGCAAACACGTTCCTCTCGCTGCTTACGGTCTGCCCGGAACAAAAACTCTTCGCGAAGGTGTTACGGCCGCTATCAAGCGTTCATCCTCAAAGGCCATACTTATGAAGCATCACGGTGCAGTTTGTATGGGTTCTGATCTTGACAACGCTTTTCTCGTTGCAAATGAACTTGAAAAAGTCTGCAAAAAGCTGTTTTTTGAAAGATACAGAGAGCTTACCGGAAGAACAATTGAAACCTTTGATTCGCTTTGCGAATACATTGCAGGCACATTGGCTAATGATGCCGTTGCAGATGAGCTTCACGCATTCAATTCTGAACGTTTCTACGGTGTGCTTGAAATGTCACCTGTTGATGGCGGAGATACCATAATGATCGATCTTGAAACAGGTAAACCTCTTGACTCGTCAGCTGATTATCCCGACACAGCTGAATTGCACGCAATGATATATAAAAAGAGAAAAGATATCAATGCAATCACCCATTCAAAAGAAAAGGCAACTCTTGAGCTTTCAAAAACCGGCATTACAGTAAGGCCGTTCCTTGATGACTTTGCTCAGATAGTCGGTATCACACTGAAAAATGCGGAATATAACACAAATAACCGTCTTCGTTCCGCAAAAAAAGCGGTCAAAAAAATGAAACACCGCGATGCCGTTATGATTAAGCATAATGGGGCTATGTGCGTAGGTTCATCAATGGAAGAAGCCGATGCAGTAAAATTAGTGACCGAAAAAGGATGCAAAGCTTTTATTGCAGCTTCTGCTTACGGCAAAGCAGATGAATATATTAATCCCTTGGAATGCACCTTAATGCGAATTATATATAAAACAAAGTATTCCAAGAAGAAATAAGGAGAATTATAAATGGCTGTAGGTAAAAAATCTACCCATAAAAACGCTGCTCGTTCAAGACATCTTATTAAACAGGCTTTTGCTGAACTTCTAAACGAGAAGGATATGTCAAAAATAACTGTTACGGATATTGTTGAAAGAGCTAACATATCAAGAGGAACTTTCTATGCGCACTATCTTGATGTATATGATCTGTATGCCGCTATTCAGTCAAACATTGTTGAAGCAATCGATGAAACAATTGATAAGGTAGGAATGGACAATATTATTCTTGACCCTACGGAAGTTATTGTAACAAGCATTCAGTTCCTTGAAAAAAACAAAAATTATTATAAACTTTTCCTTACATCTTCGCACGGTGAAACGCTTATCAAAAGAATTATTTCTTTAGCCGAAGAAAAATTCTCACATGAGATTGAAAGTCTTATGCCAACAGATGAAGCAGCCGAGTATATATGCCATATGTATTATACCCTCGGCGGATTCAGAAACATTCTTATCCACTGGTTTATGGATTCAATGGGACTTACAAGTGAACAATGTGCCCATATGCTTTCAAAATTTTATCTTGCAAACAGATCCGAAAAGCTTTGTGAAGTTATAAAAGAAAAGCAACAGGCTACAAAAACCGAATAAATTAATTAAGGACTTCAGATAAACATTCTGTGTTTGCCTGAAGTCCTTTTTCTGTATTGCCAAAACAATAAATTTAATAATTATCAATATTTTATCAACATTTAACCTTAAATGATATTATTCCGACAAATTTATTAATATTGTTGTAATATTTCTGCAAATATTGACTAAATAAAAATTAGTGATACAATGGACTGTATAATAAACATTCGGAGAAATTTTTATGGAAAATATGCAGTCATTGAAACAAACAAAAATCAGAAACATAATTATAATCATTCTTTCTACTGTAATTGTTATTGAGTCAATTGCTTTTGCCGCAGTAGGACTTACAAAAAAAACTGAATCTATTGCCCCTCCGCCGATAGAGCTTACACTTGATCTCAGCGAAATAGGCAGTGAAATCGGAACAGCCGTTTCAAGCGCTGTAGGAATTTTCACAGAGAACGGCATTTCACCCGACAGCATAACAGGTCTTGTAAAAAATGTAATCTATTCTGATGCAATAGTAAACACAATTATGTCAATGGCTTATCCCCTGCTTTTTGATGTATTAACACAACTGGAAATGATGGATTTTGCCACTAATATTGATCTGTATCCGACAGGAACTTTATTTGCAGAAAAACTCGGAACAGCAACATATACCTGCTGTGATAAAGACGGTACAAGAAAACCACTTACTGACGTTCTTAAAAATGTGGGGACTGACTGGAAATATATGGATTCGCTTGTTTCATGGACAGATTCTGACGGCAGCACAAAAAACACAACATTATGGAATTCAATTCAATGGGGCGTAAACGATAAAGACACCTTTTATAAGGCAATGGCTGATATGTCTGAAGGTCTCAGAGGTGTTCTCGAAATTTGTATACAGAGTAAAACAAGAGTTGTAAATATCAACGTTGTTGAATTTTTACTTAGCACCGATGCAATTCCTATTAATCTTGATGCTGCAACAATTTATAACTCATCTCCCAAAAGCGGTTATGAAACCTGTCTTATTACCCTATTCAATACCTTAGGACTTGTAGACGGCGAATACCCCTCTTCTGCCGATGTATGCGCATATACTGACCTTGGAGATATATGGAAAGCTATACTTGAACCTGTGCTTTATGCAGTTGAAAAAGCGGCTCAGGATCCCGTAAACAATCTCACAAGTATGCTTATTAATTTTGCATCGGCAATTGAAAGCGGTAAACTTTGCGAAAGTATGCGTTCGCTGAGAATGGATGCAACATTCCACGAGCTCGCATCAACCGTAATGGGCTTTGAAAACGGTGAATTACATAATCTCGGAAATTCACTTATTGAAATAATCGGCGAAATGGGAATTGATATTTCAGGTTCTTTCAACAATCTTCTTGACGGTCTTCTGAAGCTCATTTCTAAATCCGATTATGCAGATATGCCTGATATGGATATGGCTGCTCTTTTTGCCTGCGCTACCGCAACTTCACTTCCAAACGGAAACACTTACTATACCGCTGATTCTCAGAAAACCGTTGATTTCCTTATTGAATATGTTGTAAATGAAAAAATCATTGAAAGTATAATAAATCTCACGGAACTTAAAGGAACAGAAGAAGCAGCTGTTATTATCGCTTCAATCGGAGAAAGCAAGAGTGAACTTACTACCATTGCAAAAACTCTCGTAAAATTGCTTCTTGAAAAACTGAGTAAAGCAGGTGCTTGAGAAATATTAATACGAATTTTTTAACTGTAGCAATCTCTATATTAAAGGGAAATTAATTACTTCAATAAATTCTATTTTCTGCAATTGCAAAAAAAGCCTCCTTTTATTTTCAGTAATGCAGTCGTCAAACCATTTACTGATATATTACGGAGGTTTTTTGTATATACCAAAGCTTTTTTATCTCACAGGAAAACCGAGGTAAAAGCGATATTTAAAACAAAAAAAAGAGAGACGAAAAATCATCTCTCTTCTGAAAGAGCAACGCGAATCCGAACCTTTTGAAATTTTGACCTATGTATTCAAATTCCTACATAAACAATGGTATTATAATCGAAATGAGGGTTGGTAGTAATGCAATGAATAAAATTGTGAAGAATCCATCTTTACCCAATTTAATTTTTATTTCGGGGTTATATTTTTTTATTTTTCTTAATCCATACATTGGAAAATGCATTATATCAAAAGTGTATTCTGTTTCTGAATCCGATTTGATAAAAAAAGAGGCGTATGTATAACTTACCTTAAATCTTGAAGAGATACTAGGGTTAAATGTTATTTTTTGAATTTGTTTCCATGTTATAAAATTATTTTCTAAAAGAAGACCGTCATCACGAACTACACCTACGATTTTGCCGAACAAAAACCTGTTAAGTAGCGACAGAATAATTAAAGGAACAAGAAACACACCCCAGATTATTAAAGCTGTCGGTATAGCTTCTAACATTTCGACAAGGTCAAGATTGTTTTCTTTTAATCCCATAACGATAATCACTACAAGCGACATAGGAAAAAAAGCAAGCATTACATAAATGAAAGTATTAAAGTATTGCCAACGAATTTTTTTGCCATCAGAATCTTTTAATTCAGTTTCTCGATTTACGGGAGATTTGCTTTTGAGATAATTTAAAAATTGCGGTAAATTATCCTTTTGCGAGTCAATCATCAAAACTTTTGGTGATGCAGTAATACTGCAAGGTGCTCCGTCGTTAAACGCTATATCAATTACAAACTGTTTAAAAACTGCAGTCTGCTTAATTCTGATCGACTTTATATCTAAAGGAATACGAGTGATATATGTAATTTGTTTTCCGGACATTAAAGCTATTAATAAATATTTTTTCGTAAAACCGAAGAATCCGTAATACTGTTTATTACCCTGATTTAAAACTCCATAAATGGGATGTATTAGTGTTTCGCCACTTACCAATAAATCCGTTAAAGATTTTACCATTAGGTCTTTATAAGTCATATAATCACCGCCCTAAATTAAATATATCACAAGTTACCATATAAAACAATGCTTTGCATCGAAATGCCCCTAAATTTTATATTATTCATTAACGAAATGGATAAAAAAAGGGGCTGTAAAAAAACAGCCCTAAAAGAAAATGGACTACAAACTTACCTTAATGGGTAGGAATGTAGTCCTTTTTGTGATATAATTTACTTGCAAATGAAAAACCATATCAACAAAATATATAATACACCATAT